>NZ_JBSFWB010000002.1:0-667701 GCF_053592635.1 Streptomyces sp. NPDC002623
CGGCGAACTCCGCCAGCATCGGCTCCATCCGCGCCGAATGGAACGCATGACTCACCGCCAGCCGCTTCGTCCGCCGCCCCTGCCCGGAGAGCGTCCGCGCGAGGGCCAGCACCGGCTCCTCGTCACCGGACAGCACCAGCGAACGCGGACCGTTCACCGCCGCGAGGCAAACCCCTGCGGACAGCTCCGGCAGTTCCTCCTCCAAGGCTTCGACGGCGACCATCGCGCCGCCCGCCGGAAGCGCCTGCATCAGCCGCCCCCGCGCCGCGACGATCCGGCACGCGTCCGCGGGCGACCACACACCCGCGACGTACGCGGCGGTCAGCTCGCCGATCGAATGCCCCAGCAGGACGTCCGCCCGCACACCCCACGAGCCCACCAGCTCGAACAGCGCTGCCTCCAGGGCGAACAGCCCCGGCTGGGCCCACTCCGTCCGGTCCAGGTCCGCGCCGCCGCCGAACACGACGTCCCGCAACGACCCGGGCAGCAGCCCGTCGAAGCCCGCGCAGATCTCGTCGAAGGCTGCGGCGAAGACGGGGTAGGTCTCGTACAACTCCCGGCCCATACCGGCCCGTTGGGAACCCTGCCCGGAGAACAGGAACGCCGTCCCACCCTCACCGACCGCCGTGCCGCCGGTCAGCCCCGCCAACTGGGCGAGGAAATCGGCCTGTTCAGTCCCGACCAGGACCGCCCGGTACTCCAGCCCCGCACGCGAGGTGGCCAGCGAGAAGCCCACGTCCACCGGACGCAGATCCGCCGCACGCACATGCTCCGCCAGCCGCCGCGCCTGCTCCCGCAACGCCTCCGCCGACCGCGCCGACACCACCCACGGCACCGGCCCCACAGCCTCACCCGCAGGCTCCTCCTCAGGAACCTCCGGCGCCTGCTCCAGGATCACGTGCGCGTTGGTCCCGCTGATCCCGAACGAGGACACGCCCGCCCGACGCGGACGGTCCCCCTGCGGCCACTCCCGCGCTTCCCTCAGCAACTCCACCGCACCCGCCGACCAGTCCACCTCGGACGTCGGCTCGTCCACGTGCAGCGTCTGCGGCAGCACACCGTGCCGCATCGCCAGCACCGACTTGATCACACCCGCCACACCCGCAGCCGCCTGCGTATGACCGATGTTCGACTTCACCGAACCGAGCCACAACGGCCGCTCCCCCGACCGCTCCTGGCCATAGGTCGCCAGCAGCGCCTGCGCCTCGATCGGATCGCCCAGCGCCGTGCCCGTACCGTGCGCCTCCACCGCGTCCACGTCGGCGAAGGACAGCCCGGCCGCAGCCAGGGCCTGCCGGATCACCCGCCGCTGCGCGGAACCGTTGGGCGCGGTGAGGCCGTTGGACGCGCCGTCGGAGTTCACCGCCGAACCGCGCAGGACCGCCAGCACCGGCCGGCCGTCCCGTAGGGCGTCCGAGAGCCGGGCGACGGCCAGCACGCCGACGCCCTCGCTCCAGCCGGTGCCGTCGGCGCCGGCGGCGAAGGCCTTGCAGCGGCCGTCCGGCGCGAGGCCGCCCTGGCGGGAGAACTCGGCGAACATGCCCGAGGTGGCCATCACGGTCACGCCGCCGACGAGGGCGAGGTCGCACTCGCCGCTCCGCAGCGCCTGCGCCGCCAGATGCAGGGCCACCAGCGACGACGAGCACGCCGTGTCCACCGTCAGCGCCGGACCCTCCAGGCCCAGGGCGTAGGCGATCCGGCCGGACAGCACGCTGGGGGCCGTACCGGTCAGCACATGTCCGTCGGCGTCCGAGGGCTCGTGCAGTCGGGGGCCGTATTCCGAGGGGCTCGCGCCGACGAAGACTCCGGTGCGGCTGCCGCGCAGGGACAGGGCGTCCACGCCCGCCCGCTCCAGCGCCTCCCAGGACGTCTCCAGCAGGAGCCGCTGCTGCGGGTCCATCGCCAGCGCCTCGCGGGGCGAGATCCCGAAGAACGCCGCGTCGAACTCCGCCGCGTCCGCGAGGAAGCCGCCCTCGCCGGGGAAGTCCGCGGCGAGTTCCCACCCGCGGTCCACGGGCAGCGCGGAGACGGCGTCGCCGCCGCCGGACACGAACCGCCAGAGATCCTCGGGCGACCGGATCCCGCCGGGGAGACGGCACCCCATGCCGACGATCACTACGGGATCGTCATCGATGAGCGCAGGCGCCGCCGTCACGTCGTCGGTGTGCGGCAAGGTCCCGTCCGTCCGGAGCCTGCGGGCCAGGGCGTCCGGGGTCGGGTGGTCGAAGAGGAGGGTGGTGGGGACCCGGCGGCCGGTCGCCTCGGTGAGGCGTTCGCCGAGTTCGGCCAGCATCAGGGAGCTGAAGCCCAGTTCCTTGAACGGTGTGTGCGGGGCGACGTCGTCCGCGGAGGCGTGGCCGAGCACCAGGGCCGTGGCCCGCCGGACCAGTTCCGGCGTCGCCGGCCCGCGGACCGGCGAGGCCGTCGGTTCGTCCGTCGTACCGCCGGACAGCCAGTGCCGACGCCGCTGGAAGGCGTACGTGGGCAGCGCCACGCGTCGGGCGTCGGCCCCGCCGGCCAGCCGCTCCCAGTCCATCGGGACGCCGCGGACGTACAGGGCGGCCAGCGCGGCGAGGGCCGCCGCCGGCTCCGTGCGGTCGCCGCCGCGCAGCAGGGGCACGGCAACGGTCGTGGCGCCTTGCAGACAGTCCCGTGCCATGGCCGACAGGACTCCGTCGGGGCCCAGTTCGAGGAGCGTGGTGACGCCCCGGTCCTCCAGGAGGCGGACGCCGTCCAGGAAGCGGACGGCGGCGCGGGCGTGCCGTACCCAGTAGGCGGGCGAGCGAGCCTCGTCGTCGGTGAGGAGGGCGCCCGTCTCGTTGGAGACGACCGGGATCCGGGGGGCGTGGAAGGTGAGGGCCTCGGCGATCTCGCGGAACTGGGCGAGCATCCCGTCCATGTGCGGGGAGTGGAAGGCGTGGCTGACCCGCAGCCGTTTGGTCTTGCGTCCTTGCTGCGCCCAGTGGGCGGCGACGGCGAGTACGGCGTCCTCGTCGCCCGCGATCACGGTGGAGAGCGGGCCGTTGAGGGCGGCCAGGGTCACCGACTCGGTGACGAACGGCGTCAGTTCGTCCTCGGTGGCCTGGATCGAGACCATCGCGCCGGTCTCCGGCTGTGCCTGCATCAGCCGGCCGCGGGCCGCGACCAGGGTGCAGGCGTCGGTGAGGGTGAGCACTCCGGCGACGTGTGCGGCGGCGAGTTCGCCGACGGAGTGGCCGAGCAGCAGCCGCGGGGTCAGGCCGCAGTGCTCGGCGAGCCGGTAGAGGGCGACCTCGACGGCGAACAGCGCGGGCTGGGTGAACTCGGTGCGGTCCAGCAGGGCGGCCTCGGGCGAGCCTTCGGGCGCGAACAGCACGTCCCGCAGCGGCAGGCGCAGGTGCGGGTCGAGGGCCGCGCACACCTCGTCGAGGGCGGCGGCGTACTGCGGCGAGGTCCGGTACAGCTCGGCGGTCATGCCGGGCCGCTGGCTGCCCTGCCCGGTGAAGACGAAGGCGAGCGAGCCGTCGGTGACGGCGCCCTGCACGACGTCCGGGCCGGGCGTGCCGTCGGCGAGGCGGGCGAGTGCGGCCGACGCGTCGCCGGGCCCGTCGGCGAGCAGCACCGCGCGCCGGTCGAACGCGGTCCGGGCGACGGCGAGGGTGTGGGCGACGTCGGTGAGCCGGAGGCCGGGGTGGGCGTCGAGGTGGGCCCGCAGCCGGCCGGCCTGCTCGCGCAGGGCCTGCTCGTCGCGGCCGGAGACGAGCAGGGGGACGGGTGTGCCGGCCGGGCGGATCCCGGGCTCGGCGGGCAGCCCGGCGGCGGGCTGCCCGGCAGCGGGGCCGGTCCACTCGGTGAGGACCACATGGCAGTTGGTGCCGCCCATGCCGAAGGAGCTGACGCCGACGACGAGCGGCGCGGACTCCTCCGACCGGGACTCCTCCGACCGGGGCTGCCCCGGCCAGGGCGCGAGCGCCGTGTTCACCCGCAGCCCGAGTTCGGCCAGCGGGATGTCCGGGTTGGGGGTGGCGAAGTTGAGGCTGGCGGGGATCTCCCGGTGGCGGACGCTCAGGACGCCCTTGAGGAACCCGGCGATGCCGGCGGCGCCCTCCAGATGACCGATGTTGGTCTTCACCGAGCCGACCAGCAGCGGCCGTCCGGCCGGGCGGCCGTGGCCGAGGACGGCGCCGAGCGCGGCGGCCTCGACCGGGTCGCCGACCGGGGTGCCGGTGCCGTGCAGCTCCACGTAGCCGACGGCGTCCGGGGAGATCCCGGCCCGTTCGTAGGCGGCGGTCAGCACCGCCTCCTGGCCGTCGCGGTCGGGCACGGTCAGGCCGTCGCCGCCGCCGTCGTTGTTCATCGCGCTGCCGGCCAGCACGCAGTGGACGTCGTCGCCGTCCGCGAGCGCGTCGGCCAGCGGCTTGAGGACGACGACACCGCCGCCCTCGCCGCGCACATAGCCGTTGGCACGGGCGTCGAAGGCGTAGCAGCGGCCGTCCGGGGAGAGCGCGCCGAAGCGTTCCACGGTGACGGTGCTGTCCTCGGCGAGGATCAGGTTCACCCCGCCGGCCAGGGCCACGGAGCACTCGCCGCGGCGCAGGCTCTCGGCGGCCAGGTGGACGGCGACCAGCGACGAGGACTGGCCCGAGTCCACGGTGAAGCTCGGGCCGCGCAGGCCCAGCGTGTAGGAGACCCGGTTGGCGATGATGCCCCGGTTCAGGCCGGTCGACGTCTCGGGGGTGGCGGCGTCCGCGCCGGCGGCCCGCGACAGGGTGGCGTAGTCGTCGGCGACGGCGCCCATGAAGACGCCGGTGCTCGTGCCGTCGAGCCGGGCGGGGCGGACGCCGGCGTCCTCCAGCGCTTCCCAGGCCAGTTCCAGGACGAGCCGCTGCTGCGGGTCCATCGCCGCGGCCTCGCGGGGCGAAATGCCGAAGAAGGCGGCGTCGAACCGGTCGACCGACTCCAGGAATCCGCCCCGGCGGGGTGCGTAGGGCCGGTCCGGGGTGGGGGCGCCGACGGCTTCCGTGCCTTTTCGCAGGAGTTCCCGGAACTCGTCCGGTCCGGCCGCGCCGGGGAGTCGGCACGCCATTCCCACTACGGCTATCGGCCAGGTGGATCGTGCCCGGAATTCAGCAGTGTCTGACTCGGATCCACCCGCCATGTGTTTCCCTTACCTCACTAGGAATACGCGAAGCGCGCTCAATGCGGCGTACAGCCCGCAGTTCATTCCGAATATCCGACCGCCCCGCCCCTAGCCTCAACCACTACCCGACCCCTTAGGCCGGGTAGGGGCCGTGGCCCAGGGGGTCTCGTCCGGGCATGCCGGAGCGGCGGCGCACCGACCCGGCCGCACCGCCGCTCGCCCTTCCGGCACCGCCCGTTCACCAGGCGACCGGCAACTCCTCGACGCCGTAGAAGCCCACCCCGTCACGGAACCGCAGCTCCTCCACGGGGACCGTCAGCCGCAGCTCCGGCAGCCTGCGCAGCAGGGTCTCCAGGGCGATCTGGAGCTCGGCGCGGGCCAGTGACTGGCCGACGCACTGGTGGATGCCGAAGCCGAAGCTCAGATGGCTGCGGGCGTCGCGCGTCAGGTCCAGTTCCCCGCCGCCCGGGAAGACCGCTTCGTCCCGGTTGGCGACGGAGATCATGCACAGCACGCCGTCCCCGGCCTTGATGGTCTGTCCGCCGACCTCGACGTCCTCCAGGGCCACGCGTCCCACGCCGTTCTGCACGATCGTGAGGTAGCGCAGCAGCTCCTCCACGGCCCCCTTGATCAGTGCGGGGTCCTCGCGCAGCAGGGCCAGCTGGTCGGGGTTGCGCAGCAGGGCGAGCGTCGAGAGGGCGAGCATGCTGGACGTCGTCTCGTGACCGGCGAGCAGCAACAGCAGGGCGGTGCCTGCCACTTCGTCGGCGGCCAGTTCACCGCTGGTCAGCAGGTGGCTGATGAGCGCGTCGTCGGGCTCGCGCTCCTTGTCGGCCACGAGGCGGTTCATGTACTCCATGAGTTCGAGGCGGGCCTTCATCATCGCCTCGGGGCCCGCATTGAAGTCGAGCATGACGTGGCTGCGTTCCATGAAGAACTCGTGATCGCCGTAGGGGACTCCGAGCAGCAGGCAGATGACCGCGGACGGCACGGGGAGCGCGAAGCGGGACACCAGGTCCGCGGAGGAGCCGTCGGCGGTCATCTCGTCCAGGACCTCGTCGACCATGCTCTGGATCCGGGGGCGCAGGGCCTCGACCGTCTTCGCCTTGAACTCCGCGGTCAGCATCCGGCGCCGGCGGATGTGCTCCTGGTCGTCGATCTCCGCGGTGGACTTGCGGGACTCGCTGACCATCTTGCGGAGTTCCTCGGACATGAGCGGGAAGTTCGGCAGCATGGCGTCCGAGCTGAAGCGCCGGTCGCCCAGCACCGCGTGCGCCGCCTCGTGGTGGGTGATCAGCCAGCACTCCGAACCGTTGGGCGTGCCGACCTTCACGGCCGGGCCCTGCTCCGCGGCCTTGCGGTAGTCCTGCGGCAGGTCGAAGGGGCAGCCCGCCTCACGGGGGGCCGGCACCATCAGGGGATGCGTGGATGTCATGGCAGGCTCTCCTCTTGTCGGTCTGCTACTGGTCGCGTACGAAGGGACACCACGGACCGTGGTCGACGGGCGTCGCCGAAGACGGCGGAGCGCCCCCGGGTGAGCGGCCTCGTGACATCCGGCCGCCGTGGACGCGACCGTCCCGACCGGGCGGCGATCGGCGCCGCGTCCCGAACGGACGGCCACGCTCCGCACCGGTCCCGGTGTCCACGGGCGTCCCGAGGCCGCCAGGCCCCCGCCACGCTCCCCGACTGTCCCGCCGCCCCACCCCTGCCCTCAACCACTACCGGACCCCTTAGCCGGGATCCGGCACACGCTCCGTCAGTTCACGCACCTGCCGGCCTTCGCGGGCGCAGGGGCCGAGACGGCCCGAGCGGCGGCTCACCGGTCAGGCGTGCCACCGCTCGGGCCGACGTCCACGCCCGTTCACCAGAGGATCGGCAGCTCCTCCACTGCGAAGGAGCCGAAGCCGTCGCGAAACCTCAACTCCTCCACGGGAACCGCCAGTCGCAGCTCCGGCAGTCTGCGCAGCAGGGTCTCCAGGGCGATCTGGAGCTCGGCGCGGGCCAGGGACTGACCGACGCACTGGCGGATCCCGAAGCCGAAGGTCAGGTGGCCGCGGGCGTCGCGCGTCAGGTCCAGTTCCTCTCCTCGCGGGAAGACCGCTTCATCCCGGTTCGCCAGGGAGATCATGCACAGCACGCCGTCCCCGGCCTTGATCGTCTGACCGCCGATCTCCACGTCCTCCAGGGCCACCCGCCCCACGCCGTTCTGCACGACTGTGACGTAGCGCAGCAGTTCTTCCACGGCGCCCTTGACCAGCCCGGGGTCCTCGCGCAGCAGGGCCAGCTGGTCGGGGTCGCCCAGCAGCGCCAGCGTCGACAGGGCGAGCGTGCCGGACATCGTCTCGTGGCCGGCGATCAGCAACAGCAGCGCGGTGCCGGCCACTTCGTCGGCGGCCAGTTCACCCCCGGTCAGCAGGTGACTGATGAGCGCGTCGTCCGGCTCCCGCTGTTTGTCGGCAACGAGGCGGTTCATGTACTCCATGAGTTCGAGGCGGGCCTTCATCATCGCCTCGGGACCGGCCTTCAGGTCGAGCATGATGTGACTGCGGCCCATGAAGAACTCGCGGTCGCCGTAGGGGACGCCGAGCAGGAGACAGATGACCGCGGACGGCACCGGGACCGCGAAGCGGGACACCAGGTCGGCCGGACCGCCCTCGGCGATCATCTCTTCCAGGGTCTCGTCGACGATGCTCTGGATCCGGGGGCGCAGCGCCTCGACGTTCTTCGCCTTGAACTCCGCGGCCAGCATCCGCCGGCGCCGGACGGCTTCCTGGTCGTCGACCTCCGCGGTGGACTTGCGGGACTCCCCGATCATCTTGCGGAGTTCGTCGGACATGAGCGGGAAGTTCGCCAGCATGGGGTCCGAGCTGAAGCGCCGGTCCCCCAGCACCACGTGCGCCGCCGAGTGGTCCGTGATCAGCCAGCACTCCGAGCCGTCGGGGCTCCCGATCTTCACGGCCGGGCCCTGCTGCGCGGCCTGCCGGTAAGCCCGCGGCACGTCGAGGGGACAGCCGGCCTCACGGGGGGCCGGCACGGTCAGGGGGTACGGGGATGTCATGGACAGGGTCTCCTCTTGTGTCGGTCTTCCGCTGGTTGAGTACGAAGGGACACGGGTGTCGGCGAAGACGGCGGGGCGGCCCCCGGGTGAGCGGCCTCGTGACATCCGGCCGCCGTGGACGCGACCGTCCCGACCGGGCGGCGATCGGCGCCGCGTCCCGAACGGACGGCCACGCTCTCCGTCTGTCCGGCAGCCCCGGACCTGGCCGCAGCCGCTGTCCGAGTTCTCACGCCGCCGGCCGGGCGCCTATCCCGTGGCCGCGAGGTTCGTGCCGGCCAGGAGGTCGCCCAGGTCGGTGCGGTTGCGGACGCCGAGTTTGCGGTAGGCGCGGGTGAGGTGCTGTTCGACGGTGCTCTTGGTGATGAACAGCTTGCGGCCGATCTCCCGGTTGGAGTGCCCGAGGGCGGCCAGGGCGGTGACCCGCCGTTCCGCCGCCGTCAGGCTCGCCGAGCCCCGGTCCGCGTCGTCGAGGTCGTCGGATGCGACCGAGTCCTCGGGGATCTCGTCCTTGAAGAGCTTGCGGAACAGCGCGTGCCCGCCGCAGGCGTCGGCGACGTTCCTGGCGTGGCGTGCGGTCGTCCGCGCCTTCGCGGGCGCGCCGATCTCGTGCAGGACCTGGCAGCGGTCGGCCAGGGCGCGGATGAGCTCCATGGGGTCCGAGCAGTTCTCCAGCAGGCTGACCGACTCGCGCAGCAGGGCGGGCCGTTGGCCGACCTCGCTGGTGGCGGCCAGCAGTCGCAGGGAGACGCCCCGGGCCCGTGGGGTGGATCCGCCGGGCCGGGCCAGCTGTTCCCGGATCAGCGTGCGCGCCTGGCTTGTGCTGCCCAGGGCGAGGTGCGCCTCGGCCGCCGAGGTGCGCCAGGGCAGGAACGTGGGCACGTCCATGCCCCATTGCTTCGCGAGGTCGCCGCAGGTCAGGAAGTCGTCGAGGGCGGCGGCGGGTCGGTCGACGGCGAGGTGGTAGTGGCCCCGGGCGTGTGTGTAGAGCAGTCCGTGGCGGGTCTGGAACATGCCTTCGGGCACGTCCTGGTTGAGCCAGGCCCCCGCCGCCCCGCTCATGCCGGACTCCGTGGCGGCCTGCACCAGGGTGGCCAGCGGAGAGCCGATGGCCACTCCCCAGCCGGACCGTGAGATGGCCGACAGGGCGCTGCGCGCGTGCTCCTGGGCGCTGTGCGGTGCGCCGTGCCGTAGCGCGATCTCGGCCCGCACGCCGGAGAGGATCGCCATCGAGGTGCCGGTGGAGCGGTCGCCGGCCTGGGTCAGCAGTGCGTCGCACCAGTGCAGCGCCCGGTCGGGGCGGCCCGCGTAGAGCAGCGCCAACAGCGCCGCTTCCAGGGCCTCGACGGCCGTCTCGCCGTACCGGCAGCCCCGCAGGATCTCCTCGGCCATGCCGATGCCGTGCTCGCCGGGCCCCTCGGTGAGGACCTGGCCGAGCACTTCGGAGGCGTACGCGGCGGGGCTCATCCGCCGGGGCTGCGGGGTGCGCGGCATCCCGAGGTCCGGGGCGCCCGGGTCCAGCGGCGGGCAGGTGTGCCGCAACCAGTGCCGGACGACGTGGAGTTCGGCTGCCGCGCCGGGTGCGCCCCGGCCGGCCTGCTCGGTGAGGGCGCGCAGACATTCCGCGGCCTGCGGGAACCGGTCCTGCCAGGCGAGATGCCGGACGATCCAGGCGGCGTCCGCGCTGCGCAGGCTGCCCTGTTCGAGCGCGTCGACGAGTTCGTCGAGCCAGGGGCTGACCAGCCGGGGGTCGATCTCCCAGCCGATCCGGGCCCGGGCCATGACGACGGCCGCGTGGTCGTGTTCGGTGGCGGCGTTCTGTCCGGCCAGCCGCAGACAGTCGAGGCTGAACTCGTTCTCGTCGTCCCGCATGGCCTGCTCCGCGGCGGTGAGCAGGGTGTGGCAGGCCCATGGCTCGACGACGGGGGCGGCGAGCAGATGGCGGGCCACGACGGTCGCGGGCGCGCCGTCGGCGTGCAGCAGTCCGGCGGCGCGCCGGTGCAGTTCGGCCCGGGTCTCCACGTCGACGTGTGCCAGCAGGGCGCGGCCGACGACGGTGCCGCGCAGGGTTCCGCCGTCCAGCAGTCCGGCCGTGTCCAGCGCGGTCATGACCCGGGCGACGGCGTCGGCGCCCCGGTCGACGAGACAGGCGACGAGGGAGGGGGTCGCCGACCCGCCGAGCACGGCGAACCCGCAGGCGACGTCGAAGAGGACGGGGTCGTCGCGGTAGGCCCAGGCGAGGGCCGCCTTGGCGAAGGCCACTCCGGTGGCGGGCTGGGCGACGGCGGACTCCGGGTCCAGCCGGTGGGCGTCGCGGCGATCCGCGACGAGCGCCCGGACGAGGAGCGGGTTGCCGCCGGTGACGGCGTGGAAGTCCGCGGCCAGCCCTGCCGCCTCGGCCGCGGGCACCTGGGGCGCGATCACCCGGGCGACGCCGGCCCGGGACAGCGGCAGCAGTCCGAGCCGCCGGCACTGGGGCTGGCGCAGGAGTTCGGCCTGGAAGGACGGGGACAGCGAGTCCGGCCCGCTGGGTTCGGTGAGCACGATCACCACGGGGGCGGTGCGCAGCCTGCGTACGAGGTGGAGCAGGAACCGCAGGGAGGCCGCGTCGGCGAACTGGGCGTCGTCGACGGCGATCACCACCGGCCCCTGCCGGAACTCCTGGCACAGGGCGTCGAACAGAGCGCTCGTGTCGGGGCCGGACCCGGTGTCGGCCGCGCCCCGGCCGAGCGCCCGCGCGAGCCGCGGTCCGGCGCTCAGACCGCCGTCCGGGGGGAAGAGCTGGTCGACGATGCCGTACTCGACGTCTCTCTCGGCGGACGATCCGGTGGCCGCGCCCACCCGGGCGCCGGCTGCGGCGGCCCGGCGCAGGAACTCGTCGAGCAATGCCGTCCGGCCGACTCCGGGCCCCGCGTCGAGGAGAATGACGCCTCCCTCGCCGCTCTCGGTCCGGGCCAGCATGTTCGTGAGCAACGCCATTTCCTCGGCCCGCTCCACCAGTTCCACTGTTTACCCCCGACTCGACTGATTGTTCGATCGATTCGAGGCTATCCGGAACCACCCCTTTCCCCAACCCCTATAAAATCCGAACCCCCCTATGAAAGAACTCCCGAAAGGCCCGATCGGTAAAGGGGAAATTAAACCCGTACACCCGTCCGGACTTCTGACATCAATTCTTCACGTCCATTTATGTTCAGCTTTCGGTAAACACGCGTCAGATGCTGTTCCACCGTGCTCATCGTGATGTGCAGCCGGCCGGAGATCTCCCGGTTCGTGCAGCCGTCGGCGGCCAGGCTCGCCACCCGGCGCTCGGATTCGCTCAGATGCTCCCAGCCGGTGGACGGCCGGGACTCCCGGTCCCGGCTCCCACCGCCGCCCGCACTCTCGCCCTCGCCCTCGCCCTCGGTGAAGAGCCGTTGCACCGGCTCCTCCGTCGGATCGTGCGAGCCGATCCGGTCCCGGGGCGGCTCCGCCCCGCAGCTCTTGGAGAGCAGTCGCGCCCGGCGCAGCGCCATCGCCGCCTGTCTGGTCTGCCGGGCCTGCCGGTAGGCGTCGGCCAGGTCGAACAAGGTGCGGCACAGTTCCAGCGGGTCGTCGGCCCGGTTCAGCTCCACCACGGCCCGGTTCAGCAGGGGGAGCCGGGCGCCGGGCTTCGCGGCGAGCGCCTGGAGGCGCAGCGAGATGCCCCGGACGCGCGGTGCGCCCTGCTGGACGAGCGCCAGCTGCTCGGTGGCCAGCCGCTGCCCCTGCTCCCGTTCGCCGAGGCGCAGCAGCACCTCGGCGATGTCGGTGCGCCACGGCAGCAGAGCGGGCCAGTCCGTGTCCCACCGCTCGGCGACCCGGCCCACCTCGTGGAAGTCCCGCAGGGCCGAGTCGTACTGACGGGTGGCCAGGTAGTACAGGCCGCGGGCGCGCAGGTAGTGCAGCCAGTGGACGGTGTCCGGCAGGGACTCCGCCACCGGGCGGCTGAGCAGCCGGGCCGCCGCCGCGTGGTCGCCCCGGGCGATCTGGACGGTGACCAGGCGGGCGATCGCCGCCGCCTCCAGGGCCGAGGGGTACCGGTCCGGCAGCAGCGCCAGGCAGCGCTTCGCGTCCCGCTCGGCCTCGGCCAGACCGCCGCCGTGCAGGGCCGCCTCGGAGCGGACGGCCGCGAAGGCCGCCTCCCAGCCGGGTGCGTTGCGTGCCGCCGACTCCCGCAGAAAGGTGTCGCACCAGTGCAGGGCCCGCTCCACCGCGCCGAGCGCGAGCAGTGTCCAGATGGCGTCGACGACGAGGTCGAAGGTGGCGTCGGTCAGCTGGGTGATCTCCAGGATGCCCTCGGTGGCGGCGACGCGCTGGGACCGCTGCCCGGAGCGCGAGCCGCCGAGCCGGGCCGACCAGCCCCCGAGGTGCCAGGTCCGACGCCGCAGCCGGCCGTCGGGGACCTCGGCGATCCGGTCCCGGATCCTGGCCTCGTCGGTGGACTGCGGAGGTATGTGGCCCAGCAGGGTGCGCGCCTGCTCCAGCCGGCCGTGGGCCAGCAGCAGTTCGCCGAGCCCGCCCGCGTCCGAGGGGTCGAGCCGGCCGGTGCGCAGCACCCGCAGCGCGTCGTCGACATGGCGTTCGGCGTCGGTGACGCTGATCCGCCGGGCGACCGAGCCGAGCCTGATCTTGATCTCGGCGCGGGACAGCGGGTCCTCGCTGGCGGCGTGGGCCAGCTCGAGATAGGACACGGCACGGCCTGCCCTGTCCTCCAGCAGCGCCTGTTCCGCGGCCTGTTCGAGCACCTCGACCGCCCAGGCGCCGTCGGCGTGTCCCGCCTTGCGGAGGTGTTCGGCCGCCACGGCGGGCGCGGCGCCGAAGGCGTGCAGCAGCCCCGCGGAGCGCTGGTGCAGCGCGAGCCGGTGCGAGGGTTCCAGGGAGTCCAGGACGGCGCTCTTGGCCGCCGGGTGCTGGAAGGACGTGCCGGACACGATGCCGGCGCCGCACAGGGCCTGGAGGTTCTCGGTGAGCTCGGCGGCCGACATGTCGAGCAGACGCGAGAGCAGGTCGTGGGTGTACGCCCGGCCGAGCACGGCCAGCCCGGCGGCGACCTCGCGCACCTTCTCGCCGCTGCGGTCCAGACAGGTGACGACGGCCTTGCCGTAGGCCTGCCCGGCCCTCGGCAGCACGACCACGGGGCCGTCGGCGGAGCTCTCGGCGTCCAGCCGGGTGTCCTCCAGCAGCGCGCGCAGCAGCAGCGGGTTGCCGCCGCTGATCGCGAAGCAGCGTTCGGCCAGGTCGGCGCTCGCACCCGGGTACCCCTGTTCGGCGAGGAAGTCGCCGACGCCGCGCAGGTCGAGCTTGGAGAGTCGGATCCGGTCGAGGTTCGGCTGCCTGAGCAGCTCCGCGCCGAAGCCGGAGCCCGCCGGTCCGCCGACGAGCGGCCTGGTGAACGCCAGCAGCACCGGGACGTTGCAGCAGTGCCGGGCCAGGTGCAGCAGCTGGCGCAGGGAGTCGGCGTCACCGTGGTGGACGTCGTCGACCGCCACCACTACGGGCTCGCGCCGGGCGAGCGAGCGGACCTCCGTGCAGAACATCCGCATCAGCTCGTACCAGCCGGCGTCCCGGCGGGTCTCGTCGCGGCGCTCGGCCGCGATCCGGCCCGCCGCGGCGTCACCCATCGTGTGGAATCGCCGCACCAGTTCGTCAGGGAAGGGGGCCCCGTTGACGAGGCTGTGGATCACGCTGAGAGGGTTGTCCCTCTCCTCCTCGATGGCCGTGGTGTGCAACACGGTCAGACCGAGTGACTCCACATGCCGTACCAGTTCCCCGAGAAGCTCGGTCTTGCCGCAGCCCGCCGACGCCTCGACGAGCACCGTCCGCGATCTACCGGTGGCCTGAACCGAAGAAAAGGCTGCGAGCAATCGGTATTTTTCCTGGGCTCGCCCATTCAGCACCATGAATTGTAAAACACCCCGTATCGATCAGAACAATTCAGAAGCCGTGGCGCATAGCGGGAGGAATTCCTTTCTTCGGCAGTTCACCTCTCCATAAACGCCAAAAATCCGTTACATTCAATCATCAGTTCATCGCAAATGTCAACATGCGAAAATATTCGGACAGGTTTGGTCAAGATTAGGCCAACCGTCACGCATGCCTGGATGATCAGGAAAATGAAGATTGAATAAGAATGAAGTAAGAGGGGAAGTGAGAGATGGAAATACCCGGACCGGGAATTGGCTACGCCACAGCGGTGGAGGTCACGCGGGCGATCGCCTCGATGACCCGGGGCGCCTGCTCATTGAGGTAGAAATGCCCGCCGGGATAGCTCGCCAGCTCGAACCCGCTGCTCGTGTGATCCGCCCAGGCCGCCGCCTCGTCGCGACTGACCCGCGGATCGTCCACCCCGAAATGCGCCTGGATCGGCGCCGCCAGCCGCGCTCCGTCGGTGTGACGGTACGTCTCGGCCGCCTTGTAGTCGCTGCGAATGGCCGGGAGCACCATCCGCAGGATCTCCTCGTCCGCGAGCACCGCGGACTGCGTCCCGCTCAGCGCCTTGAGTTCGGCGATGATCTCGTCGTCGCTGCGCAGGTGAACGGTCTCGACACGGTGCCGGGACGGAGCGCGCCGGCCCGAGGCGAACAGCGCCAGGGGCACGATGCCCTCCTTCTCCAGCCGCACGCCCACCTCGAAGGCGAGACTGGCCCCCATGCTGTGGCCGAAAAGCACCAGCGGCCGGTCGGCCAGCGGCAGCAGTTCAGCCGTCACGGCGTCGGCCAGCTCGGAGATGTCGTCGATGCACGCCTCGTGGCGGCGGTCCTGCCGCCCGGGGTACTGGACGGCGAGAACGTCGACCCCCGGAGCGAGGGCCTTGGAGACCGGAAAGAAGTACGAGGCGGATCCACCGGCGTGTGGGAGGCAGACGAGCCTGGTGGCCGCGGTCGGCGCCGGGTGGAACTGGCGGACCCACAGGTTCTCGTCAACGCGGTTGGCACTCACAATAGAACCTTTCGTGCTACAAGTGACCATCGGACTGCGACTCTTGGGCTCCGTCGTCTCGGTACCCATGCTTCGCGACCCCTTACTCCCCCCACAACCCCTAATCGGAAGCGCACCCCCCTACACGACACGGGGGACCCGGTACACCGCGGCCGCGACGCGAATTCCCTTTCGAGTCGTACCGGACAATATCGCCGAAGTCCGGTCGGGGTGAAGATTAGGGGTTTCCCCGGCCCGGGACGGTGGCTCAGGCTGAGCCACGCAGCGCCGTCACAGCATCCGGCGGCCGGGGTCCGGGAAGGGGCAGGATTGAGCCAGGATCGACCACGCGGCCGGCTCCTCGCCATCAGCGACATCCACGTCCGCCACCAGCAGAACCGGGACATCGTCCAGAACCTGCACCCCGACTCCGCCGACGACTGGCTGCTCGTCGCCGGCGACGTCGGCGAGAGCGTCGCCGACGTCGTCTGGGCCCTGTCCCTGCTCCGCGACCGGTTCGCCCAGGTCGTCTGGGCGCCCGGCAACCACGAGCTGTGGACCGCACCCGGCGACCCCGACGAACTGCGCGGCGAACTCAAGTACCGGCATCTGGTGGACCGTTGCCGGGAACTGGGCGTCGTCACCCCGGAGGACCCGTACCCCGTCTGGCACGGCGCCGGCGGCCCGGTGACCGTCGCCCCGCTCTTCCTCCTCTACGACTACAGCTTCCTGCCGCCGGGAGCCTGGTCGAAGAGCCACGCGCTGCGCCTCGCCGACGACGCCGGGGTGATCTGCACCGACGAGTTCATGCTGCACCCGGACCCCTACCCGAGCCGCGAGGCCTGGTGCCGCGCCCGGGTCACATCGACCCGCGCCCGGCTCGACGCGCTGCCCGCCGACCGGCCCACCGTCCTGGTCAACCACTTCCCGCTCGTCCGCGAACCCACCCACGTCCTGCGCCACCCCGAGTTCGCCCTGTGGTGCGGCACCACGTCGACGGCGGACTGGCACCTCAGATACCGGGCCGCCGCGGTCGTCTACGGCCATCTGCACATCCCCCGGCTGATCCACTGCGACGGCGTGCCCCACCACGAGGTGTCCCTCGGCTATCCACGGGAATGGCAACGCCACCCACGGCGACGGGAGTGGCCGGTCGACGTCCTGGCCCCCACGCCGGCCCGGCTGGGCGGTGTGGGCGCATGATCGAGCGGATCCTGCCGCCGCAGGTCGCGGCCCACGAGATGTTCGCCGACGCCCCCGTCGACGCCCTGCACCCCGAGGAGGCCGCGCTCGTCCGGGACGCCGTGGCCGGCCGCCGCCGGGAGTTCGCCACCGGCCGGCACTGCGCACACCGGGCGCTGGCCGCGCTCGGCGGCATCCGGCCGGCCCCGCTGCTCGCCACGCCCCGCGGCGCACCGCACTGGCCCGCCGGAGTCTGCGGGGCCATCACGCACTGCGCCGGCTATCGCGCCGCCGCCGTCGCCCGTACGCCCGCCGTCACGGCCGTGGGCATCGACGCGGAACCCGACCTGCCGCTCCCGGAGGGCGTCCTGGAGGCCGTCGCACTCCCCGCCGAACAGGTGCAGGTCAAGGAGCACACGGCCCGGCACCCCGGCGTCAGCTGGGGAAAGCTGCTGTTCAGCGCCAAGGAGAGCGTCTACAAGGCATGGTTCCCGGCCACCGCACTGCCCCTCGGATTCGAGGACGCGCTGATCGACGTCGACCCCGTGGGCGGCACCTTCCACGCCCGGGTCCTGCCCACGGCCCTGCGCGCGGCACAACCCGCCCTGCGCAACCTCCACGGCCGCTGGCTCGTGGCACAAGGAATCATCGTCACGACGATCGTGGCATGAGCGTCTCCGGCGCCGCGGCCGAGGTCAACGCCGGGTTCCGGCGGCGGGTGGCCGACGGCGCCCGGACCGTGCCGGTCGTCTTCGACCTGCCCACGCGGGCCGGCCTCGACTCCGACGCACCCCAGGCCCACGGACTGGTCGGCCGCTGCGGGGTGCCCGTCGACTCGATCGACGACATGCGGGTCCTGTTCGGCGGACTCCGACTGGAGCGGATCTTCCCCACGCTGGCCGCCGACGTCTCGGCCGCCCCGCTGCTGCTCCTCTACCAGCTGGTCGCCGAGGAGCACGGCACCCCCGCCCGCCGGCTCACCGGCGCGGTCCGCAACGACGTCTTCCGCAGGATCCTCGACCGCGGACCCGACGGCCTCCCCCACCGGCCGAAGCTGCGGCTGGCCATGAACGTGGTCGCCTACGGCCTGGCCGAGCTGCCGCGCTGGCAGTGCCTGTCGATCTGCGGCCACCATCTGGCCGGACCGGACGCCGACCCGGCACTGGAGGTCGCCCGCACCGTCGCGGGCGGCGTCGAGTACCTGCGCGCGGCGGCCTCGGCGGGCCTGGACCCGCGCGCGGTGGCCCGCCGGCTCACCATCTGCCTCACCGCGGGCGCCACGGCCCGCGAGAGCCGGGCGAAACTGCGCGCGGCCCGCACCGTCTGGACCCGCACGGCACACGACCACCTCACCCCGGGCCTGCCCACCCCCCGGCTGTACGTCCCGCACCCCCGACACGGCTCGCCCGCTCCCGCGCTCCGCCCGCTCCCCAGAGCCCTCGACGCCGCGGCGCTGGCCGTGCTGGACCGCATGCACAGACAGCACGGCACGCTCACGCTCCTCGGTCACGCCGTCCCGACCCGCCGCCGCGTCCCGCGCCCGCACCCGGCCTCCCAGGCGTTACAGGCCGGCCAGGCCGAACGCCTGGCCAAACTGCGCGCCTGGCGCATCCAGTCCGCCGTGGACGAGGCCCTCCTACGCCTCCACCAGGCCGCCCGGGGCACCGACAACGTCCTCTACCCCATGAAGGACGCCCTGGCCGCCAGAGCCACCGTGGGCGAGGTCTGCACCACCCTGCACCGAGCCTGGTCCCCGCACTGACGGGAGCTGCCGCTACGCGCGCTCGCGCTCCTGGGTGCGCAGGCGGGCGGTGCGCTCCGACAGGGCCGTGCTGCCGTGCAGGGTGCGCGGGACGCCCGGCTCGCGGGCCGGGACCGTCTCCGCGACGCGCTCGGACGGGGCTGCCGACACGGCGACCGCGGCGGGGGCGGACATCAGGATCTCGCCCGGGGCGGCCGTCGGGCGCCGGTAGCGCGGCGGGACGAACGACTCGGCCCAGCGCGGCGCACGCGGCGTGAAGCGCGGCAGCAGGAGCAGCAGCAACCCGATCGCGCTGAGGAACACCACACCGAGGACGATCCACATCGAGGCCGCGTTGACGGAGTAGGCGAGCGCGCCGAACCCGATCAGCGCCGACCAGAAGTACATGATCAGCACCGCACGGCTGTGCGAGTGGCCGATCTCCAGCAGCCGGTGGTGCAGATGCCCGCGGTCCGCGGCGAACGGCGACTGGCCGCGCCACGTGCGGCGCACGATCGCCAGGACCAGGTCGGCGGCCGGGATCGCGATGATCGTCAGCGGCATCACCAGCGGGATGTAGACCGGCACCATCTGGTGGACCGCGTTGCGCTCGGACCCGGAGAACAGCTTCATGACATCGGGGTCGACCTGCCCCGTGATGGAGATCGCGCCCGCGGCCAGCACCAGCCCGATCAGCATCGAGCCCGAGTCGCCCATGAAGATCCGGGCGGGATGCATGTTGTGCGGCAGGAAGCCCAGGCACATGCCCATCAGGATCGCCGCGAACAGCGTCGCCGGAGCGGCGGCCTCGATGCCGTACGAGTACCAGATGCGGTAGGCGTACATGAAGAACGCGGCCGACGCGATGCACACCATGCCCGCGGCGAGGCCGTCCAGGCCGTCCACGAAGTTGACGGCGTTGATGGTGATGACGACCAGCGCCACCGTCAGCAGGGTGCCCTGCCACTGGGTCAACGCGACCGTGCCGACCAGCGGGATGGGCAGCCACAGGATCGTCAGACCCTGCATGACCATGACGCCGGCGGCGATCATCTGGCCGCCCAGCTTGATCAGGGCGTCGATCTCGAACTTGTCGTCCAGGACGCCGATCAGCCAGATCAGCGCCGCCCCGGAAAGCAGGGCGCGCGGCTCGTTCGACTTCTCGAAGACCTCGTTGAGGTTGGTCAGATGGTCGGCGACCAGCAGACCGGCGCACAGGCCGAAGAACATCGCGATCCCGCCGAGCCGCGGAGTCGGTTCCCGGTGCACGTCACGGGCCCTGATCTCCGGCATCGCTCCGGCCACGATCGCGAACTTACGTACCGGCCCTGTCAGCAGATACGTCACCGCGGCCGTGATGCAGAGCGTCAGCAGGTATTCACGCACGGGCTTCCCCACAGGTCTCGCTGGCCATCTCAGTCCCACACCCTAGCGATCGACTCCTACTCGGCGCATATGTGTCGCATATGTGTGAGGACTTCCGGGTAGTGACGATGGTTTCACGTGAGGCTGTGAGAAGGAGCGCCAGGGGGTGTGCACAGAGGTGTCCACGGGGCGCGTACGACGTGCGTACGCCCCGGTTTCAGCCCGGGTAGGGCGGGAACGCCAGGGTCAGCTCACGCACCTCCTCACGGGCCTTCTTGCCCTCGATCTCGTCCCGCAGCACCCCCGCGAGCAGCGCCGCGATCCGCCTCATCTCCTGCTCCCCCATGCCCTGGGTGGTGACCGCGGCGGTGCCCAAGCGCAGGCCGCGGACGTGGGCAGCCGTGACATATCCGGCTCCGCCGTGTGGCAGGGCGCAGCAGTCCAGCACCATCCCCGCGGCCGCGAGCAGCCCGCGCGCGGTGCGCCCGTCGACGCCGAGGGGCGCCGGGTCGGCGGTGATGAGATGGGTGTCGGTGCCGCCGGTCGTGACGACCAGCCCCGCCTCCTCCAGAGCGGCCGCCAGAACCCTCGCATTGGCGACCACCTGATGGGCGTACACGGTGAACGCCGGTGTTGCCGCCTCGCCGAACGCGACCGCCTTCGCGGCGATGGTGTGCATCTGCGCGCCGCCCTGGGTGAACGGGAAGACGGCCCGGTCCACCCGCTCGGCGAGCTCGGCGCCGCAGAGGATCATCCCGCCGCGCGGCCCGCGCAGCACCTTGTGCGTGGTGGCGCAGACGATGTCGGCGTACGGCACCGGGCTGGGCGCCGCGCCCCCGGCGACCAGCCCGATGGGGTGGGCGGCGTCGGCGATGAGATAGGCCCCGACCTCGTCGGCCACCTCCCGGAAGAAGGCGTGGTCGAGGTGGCGGGGGTAGGCGATGGACCCGCACACGATCGCCTTGGGCCGGTGGCTCCGGGCCAGCGTGCGGACCTGCTCGTGGTCGACGAGCCCGGTCTCCGCGTCCACCCCGTAGGGGACGAAGTCGAACCAGCGCCCGGAGAAGTTCGCCGGCGAGCCGTGGGTGAGATGGCCCCCGTAGGGCAGCCCCAGCGCGAGGACGGTGTCCCCGGGCCGCAGCAGGGCGGCATAGGCGGCCAGCACCGCCGAGGAGCCCGAGTGGGCCTGTACGTTGGCGTGCTCGGCGCCGAACAGCGCCTTGGCGCGGTCCACGGCGATGCGCTCGGCGACGTCGACGATCTCGCAGCCGCCGTGGTGTCTGGCCCCCGGATAGCCCTCCGCGTACTTGTTGGCGAGCGACGAGCCCAGCGCGGCCAGCACGGCGGGCGAGGTGAAGTTCTCGGCGGCGACCAGCTGCAGCGTCGTCGCCTGCCGCTCCCGTTCCCCGAGCAGGATCTCGGCCAGCTCGGGGTCCTGCCGGCGCAGGACATCGGCCTCGGGGACATGGGTGACCGACATGATGCGCTCCGGGCGTCGACGATGACGTACGTCCAATGTAGGCCCGGGGCGGAAGACGCGCTCCGCTGGACGTGCCGCGATGTGCCGTCGTTCTGCTGCGGCGCCTTCGTGGCTGGTCGCGCAGTTCCTCGCGCCCCTTCGGGGCGCTGCCGCGTCACATTCGCGCGGGTACGCCCGTCAGGGCTGTCACCACCGGGACCCGATCCCCGACGCGCCCCTCGCACCGCTCGGCCCTGCGGGCCTCACGGGCAGCGGGCCGCTGCGGCGGCCACCGTCCGCCGGCTCCGTGCGGCCCTCGTCAAGCGCGCGCGGGCACACCCGTCAGCGCCGTGACGACCGGGTCCAGGGCCTCGTGTATCTCGTCGCCGATCGAGCGGAAGAACGGGAGGGGCGCGCCGTAGGGGTCGTAGACCTCGTCCGCCTCCAGCGTGGGGGCCAGGAGCCACCCGCGCAGCGCCGCCGCGGCGCGCACCAGGGCGCGGGCGCGCATGACCACGCCCTCGTCCAGCGGCGGGAGCGTAGTGGGGTCGATGGCGTTCACCAGACGGGTGAACTCCTTCAGGGTGAAGGTGCGCAGGCCCGCCGAGTGGCCCATGGAGATGACCTGGGCGCGGTGGTCGCGGGTCGCCGTCAGGACCAGGTCGGCCATGATGACGTGCTCGTCGAGGAGCTCGCGGCCGGTGAAGCCGGTGGCGTCCGCGCCGAAGTCGGCCAGCACGGTCTCCGCGTTGGCCTCCATCGGCGCGCCCTCGTGGCCCCAGGTGCCCGCGCTCTCCACGATCAGCCCGCCGCCCAGCAGGCCGAGCCGCTGGGACACGAAATGCCGGGTCAGCCGCTCGGTGATGGGCGAGCGGCAGACGTTTCCGGTGCTGACGTGGAGGATGCGGAAGGTGTCGCGCGGAAACCCGAACGTCGTCGTCTGTTCCGCGGCACGTTCCCCGTTGCCTATGCCACGCCCCGCGTCAGGGGCTGTCAATTCGCCACCTCGAGGTCGGGTACGACCTTCCGCAGCTCGTCCACGGTGATCGCGCCCTCACGCAGCAGCAGCGGCACCTCTCGGCTGACGTCGACGATCGAGGACGGGACGTTGCCGGGGGTCGGGCCGCCGTCGAGGTAGACGGAGACGGAGTCGCCGAGCATCTCCTGCGCGTGGTCACAGTTCTCCGGCGCGGGGTGGCCGGTCAGGTTGGCGGAGGAGACCGCCATCGGGCCGACCTCCGTCAGCAGCTCGATGGCGACCGGGTGCAGTGGCATGCGCACTGCGACCGTGCCCCGGGTGTCCCCCAGGTCCCACTGCAGGGACGGCTGGTGCTTGGCGACGAGCGTCAGCGCGCCCGGCCAGAACGCGTCGACCAGCTCCCAGGCCAGCTCGGAGAAGTCCGTGACCAGGCCGTGCAGGGTGTTCGGAGAGCCGATCAGCACCGGAGTGGGCATGTTGCGGCCCCGCCCCTTGGCCGCGAGGAGGTCGACGACGGCCTCCGAGGAGAACGCGTCGGCGCCGATCCCGTACACCGTGTCGGTCGGCAGGACCACGAGCTCGCCACGACGGACGGCGGACGCGGCCTCGCGCAGACCGGTCACGCGGTCGGTCGCGTCGTTGGTGTCGTATCGCCGAGCCATTTAGCGGGCCTCCTCGTACACGTACTGCTGCGGGTCACAAGTGTGGGGCGCGCTCACGGCATCGCCCTGCGGGCGGTGGCGAAGCGCGGGCGGTTGTTGAGGTCGGGGTGGTCGGCCGCGTCGGCCCACCCCCGTTCCTCGGTGAAGATCCACGGCACCTGGCCGCCCTGGGTGTCGGCGTGCTCGATGACGACGACACCGCCCGGACGGAGCAGCCGGTGTGCGGTGCGTTCGATGCCCCGGATCAGGTCGAGGCCGTCCTCGCCGGAGAACAGGGCGAGTTCGGGGTCGTAGTCCCGCGCCTCGGGAGCGACGTACTCCCATTCGGTGAGCGGGATGTACGGGGGGTTGGAGACGACCAGGTCGACCTGGCCGTCGAGGTCGCGGAAGGCGTCCAGGGCGTCGCCCTGACGCAGGTCGACCCTGGACCCCTCCATGTTCTTGCGCGTCCAGCGCAGGGCGTCCTCGGACAGCTCCACGGCGTGCACGGCGGAGCGCGGGACCTCCTGGGCGAGGGCGAGCGCGATGGCGCCGCTGCCGGTGCACAGGTCGACGATCCGGGGCTCGACGACGTCCATGGCGCGTACGGCGTCTATGGCCCAGCCCACCACGGACTCGGTCTCGGGGCGTGGCACGAAGACTCCGGGGCCGACCTGGAGCTCCAGATACCGGAAGAAGGCCCGCCCGGTGATGTGCTGCAGCGGCTCACGCTGCTCACGCCGGGCGATGGTCTCCCAGTAGCGGGCGTCGAAGTCGGAGTCCTTGACGGAGTGGAGCTCACCGCGCTTCACGGCGTGCACGAACGCGGCGAGCTCCTCCGCGTCGTTGCGCGGCGAGGGCACGCCGGCGTCGGCCAGCCGCTGGGTGGCCTGGGCCACCTCTGCGAGCAGCAGGTTCACGCAAGTCCTCCGTGTCGTACTGGTGCGTGCGGTGCCTTACGCGGCTGCGAGCTTGGCGGCCGAGTCCGCGTCGACGCAGGCCTGGATCACCGCGTCGAGGTCGCCGTCCAGGACCTGGTCCAGGTTGTACGACTTGAAGCCCACGCGGTGGTCCGAGATGCGGTTCTCCGGGAAGTTGTACGTGCGGATCTTCTCGGAGCGGTCGACGGTGCGGACCTGGCTGCGACGGGCGTCGGCGGCCTCCCGCTCCGCTTCCTCCACTGCCGCTGCGAGCAGCCTGGAGCGCAGGATACGCATCGCCTGCTCCTTGTTCTGCAGCTGGCTCTTCTCGTTCTGGCAGGAGGCGACGACTCCGGTGGGAATGTGCGTGATGCGCACCGCGGAGTCGGTCGTGTTGACGGACTGGCCACCGGGACCGGAGGACCGGTACACGTCGATGCGGAGATCGTTCGCGTTGATCTCGACGTCGACCTCCTCGGCCTCGGGCGTGACGAGCACACCGGCGGCGGAGGTGTGGATCCGCCCCTGCGACTCGGTCGCGGGCACCCGCTGCACCCGGTGCACGCCGCCCTCGTACTTCAGCCGCGCCCACACGCCCTGCCCGGGCTCGGTGGCGCCCTGGCCGCCCTTGGTCTTCACCGCGACCTGGACGTCCTTGTAGCCGCCCAGCTCGGACTCGGTGGCGTCGATGATCTCGGTCTTCCACCCCACGCGCTCGGCGTACCGCAGATACATCCGCAGCAGATCGCCGGCGAACAGCGCCGACTCGTCGCCGCCCGCGCCCGCCTTGACTTCGAGGATGACGTCCTTGTCGTCGTTGGGGTCCCGCGGGACGAGCAGCAGGCGCAGCTTCTCGGTGAGTTCCTCGCGCTGCTTCTCCAGCTCCTTGACCTCGGCCACGAAGTCGGGGTCGTCGGCGGCGAACTCGCGCGCGGTCTCGATGTCGTCGCCGGTCTGCTTCCAGGAGCGGTAGGTGCCGACGATGGGGGTCAGCTCGGCGTAACGCTTGTTCAGCTTGCGCGCGTTGGCCTGGTCGGCGAAGACCGACGGATCGGCCAGCTTCGTCTCCAGGTCGGCGTGCTCACCGAGCAACTCCTCGACGGCCTCGAACATGGTGGGCTCCTAGACGTGCGTGGGGGAAGGGCGGGCGACCAAAAACGCCGGTCCCGGCGTGCCCCTGGGCGGGGACACGACCGTGGACCGGCGAAAAGGGGCTCGCTACTTCTTGGAGCCGGCGGAAGCCTTGCCGAAGCGGGCCTCGAAGCGGGCCACACGGCCACCGGTGTCGAGGATCTTCTGCTTGCCCGTGTAGAACGGGTGGCACTCGGAGCAGACGTCGGCGCGGATGGAACCGCTCTCGATCGTGCTACGGGTGGTGAACGACGCGCCACAGGTGCAGCTGACCTGCGTCTCGACGTACTCGGGGTGGATGTCGCGCTTCAAGGTGTCTCCTAGTTTCGGGAGGGCTCCGGGTCGCTGTCGCGGGACACGACCAGCGTGAACCGGGGCCGACGTACCAGTCTGCCAGGACTGGCCGCATCCCCCAAAACCGGGGGTTGCCGATTTCTATTCCCGGCGCCCTCAGGACGACCTCACGACCCCCGCCGCCTCGCCGGTCGCGTTGCCCTCGGTCGCCGCCTTCGGGATCGGCAGATCGTTCTTCAGCGCCGTCCAGACCTGCTTCGCCTTCGCCTCGGCGACGATGACCCGGTTGGGGTTGGCCGGGTCGTACACGACCGGCATCGTCACCATGTTCATGTTCGCCGAGCTGATGCCCTTCAGACCGTTCGCGAAGGACATCAGGGAGTTCAGCGAGCCGAGGTCGGAGTCGGTCGTGACGGCCTTGGTCGCGGTGTTGGCGAGGTCGTACAGCTTCGTGCCGCCGGTGAACAGGCCGACGTGCTTGACCTGCTCGACCAGGGCCTTGATGAAGGCCTGCTGGAGCTGGATGCGGCCGAGGTCGGAGCCGTCGCCGACGCCGTGCCGGGTGCGGACCAGGCCGAGCGCCTGCTCGCCGGTGAGGGTGTGCGTGCCCGCCTTGAGGTTCAGATGGCTGTCGGGGTCGTCGATGGCCTTGGTCGTGGTGACCTCGACGCCGCCGAGTTCGTCGATGAGCTTCTCGAAGCCGGAGAAGTCGACTTCCAGGTAGTGGTCCATCCGGACGCCGCTGATCGACTCGACCGTCTTCACGGCGCAGGCGGCGCCGCCCGTGGAGTACGCCGAGTTGAACATGACGTCGGACGCGGCGTCGTGGGTGACGCCCTTGGTGTCCGTGCAGGCGGGGCGGTCGATGAGGGTGTCCCGCGGCAGGGAGACCACGCCGGCCTTCTTGTGGCCCTCGTACACGTGGATGATCATCGCGGTGTCGGAGCGGGCGCTGCCGTCGTCGGCGCCGCCGCCGAGCTTCTTGTTGGCGCCGGAGCGGGTGTCCGAGCCGAGGACGAGGATGTTCTCGGAGCCGTTGTCGACCTTGGTGGGCCGGTCGGTGCCCAGCGCCTGGTCGATGTCGACGCTCTCGATGTTCCCGTTGAGCTTGAAGTACAGGTAGCCCACACCGGTGCCGCCCAGTACGAGGATGCCCGCGGCGGTCCACGCGGCGATCAGCAGCCCCTTGTGCCTGCCTCGCTGCTTGCGGTGGCGCGGGCCGTTGCCGCCGGCCGCGCCGCTCGTCGTGCCGGCCTCACCCGGTATGCCGGGCTCCGGCGTGCTGTCGGCGGACATGTGCTCCTCTGTTCTCGTGCAACCTCACCATCGTCACTCCGTCAGGTCAGACGGGGAAACTCGGGACAGGGTTGCACAAACGCTCCGTGTCCGATCCGCTGCGGACCGGACACGGAGCGTTCCGCAAGTGGGCGTGGAGCACACCGCTCACCTGCGTCTTCGGCCGAACTCAGCCGAGAATGTCGTACTGCTTGAACGTCGTGCCGAGGGACAGCGCTGCGGAAAAGATCACATTTGTGGCGCCGCCGTTGCCCCGGTACAGGACCAGCTTGCCGGCGGGCGTGCGGGCCAGCAGGTCCGCCTTGCCGTCGCCGTTGACGTCGCCGACCGTGGCGAACGCGTTGTACGTGGTGTTGCTCCAGGTCGCCACCTTGAGGCCCGGCGCGAAGGCGCCCGTGCCGGTGACGCCCCGGCCGCGGTACAGGTAGACCGCGCCGCTGGTCTTGTTGCGGGCCAGCAGGTCGGCCTTGCCGTCGTTGTTGAAGTCGCCGTGGCCGCGCACGACGTTGAAGCTGTTCCAGCCCGTGCCCGCCTTCGACACGGCGCCGAAGCTGCCGTTGCCCTTGCCCGGGTAGATCCACAGCACGCCGGCGGAGTCCACCGAGACCAGGTCGGGCAGGTAGTCGCCGGTGACATCACCGGGGGCGACGATCGCCAGCCGGGACTTCCAGTTGTCGCCGATGAGCTTGTTCGCCCAGGTTCCGCTGGCGGGCACGTAGTGCTTCCAGAAGACGTCCCCGTCGGACGTGCGGCGCACGATCAGGTCCTGGTAGCCGTCACGGTCCAGGTCGGCCTGCACGATGAGGTTGTAGCCGCTCCAGGTGCCCCAGGACAGCCGCGCGGCCAGCGAGGTGCCCTTGGAGTCCAGCTCGTAGCCGGTCTGGTTGCTGGAGTTGCGCACGAACAGGTCCGCGTTGTGGTCACCGCTGAGGTTGGTGTCGTCGATGCGCGGATAGACCGTGCCGACGAACGAGGTGACCTTGCTGAAGACGCTGTACGCACCGCTCTCGACGCAGTCCGTCACGCCCCAGGAGACGACGCCCACGATCCGGCCGCCGTAGACCAGCGGACCGCCGGAGTCGCCGTTGCAGGCGGAGTTGGTGCCCTCGTCGCTGCCGGTGGCGGGGTCACCCGCGCACACCATGTGACCCTTGACGAAGTCGGCGCCGTAGTAGTTCGCGCAGGTGGTGTCCGACTGGATCGGCAGCGTGGCGGTCTTCAGCGTGTCGGAGATGTCCTGGCTGGTGGAGCTGGTGCGGCCCCAGCCGTAGACCTTGGCCTTGGTGCCCGCCACGTACGACCCGGTGTTGGCCGACGTGATCATCGGGATCGGCGTGGCCTTGATCGGGTTCGGCAGGGTCAGCACCGCCATGTCGTTGTCCAGCGACGACGCGCTGTACGACCAGTGGTTCCACTGGAGCCACACGCCGCTGACGGTGCCGCCGTGCAGGTCGCCCTCGGACGGCAGCTGCGACGTGCCGGTGACGATCGCGCCGTTGGCCTTCCAGTCGTAGCCCTTGACGCAGTGCGCGGCGGTGAGGATCTTCGTGGGCGACACGACCGCGCCGCCGCAGAAGAAGCCGATGTCGTCGCTGGTGTTGTCGGGGGTGCCACGATCGTCCCCGTACCAGAGCTGCGCCATCCAGGGCGCCGTGGTGATCGTGGTGGTGGTGCCGCCGATGATCTTCGGGTTGATCGTGGTGGCGGCGCCTTCGCTCGCGCTCAGGGACGCCTTCGACGTCTTGCCCGCGACGTCGTCACCGGCCACGGCGATGTCGAGCCGCTTCTGCAGCTCCTTCGCCGACGGAGCGCTGGCCTTGGGCGTCGGCGGCGCCTCGGCCGCCTGCGCCGACGAGGTCAGCAACGCACCGGCCACCGCGGCGGCGAGGCCGGCCGCGGCGACCGGCAGAACGATCCGCATCCGACGTCTGTGACGCCGTCCCCCGGACGTGGGTGTACCCACTCAAGTCCCCCCTCGGGATCTGAAAGTTCGTGGTCGAAAACATGACCGAAGGCGAGATCGTACCCCGTCGTGGAACAGCGGAAAGGGCCGCCTCCCGAGAACGGGGGGCGACCCTTTCTTTCCAGCCTTTTTCGGACCGTCGTCAGTCGTTGTTGCCCGACGTCGGCGTCGTCTTCTGGATCTGCATGAGGAACTCGATGTTCGACTTCGTCTGCTTCATCTTGTCGAGGAGCAGCTCGATCGCCTGCTGCTGGTCGAGCGCGTGCAGCACCCGGCGCAGCTTCCAGGTGACGGCCAGCTCCTCGTTGCCGAGCAGGATCTCTTCCTTACGGGTACCGGACGCGTCGACGTCCACCGCCGGGAAGATGCGCTTGTCGGCGAGCTTCCGGTCGAGCTTGAGCTCCATGTTGCCGGTGCCCTTGAACTCCTCGAAGATCACCTCGTCCATGCGGGACCCGGTGTCGACCAGCGCGGTCGCGAGGATGGTCAGCGAGCCGCCGTCCTCGATGTTGCGGGCCGCACCGAAGAAGCGCTTCGGCGGGTAGAGGGCCGTCGAGTCGACACCACCGGAGAGGATGCGGCCGGAGGCCGGGGCGGCGAGGTTGTACGCACGGCCCAGACGGGTGATCGAGTCGAGCAGCACGACGACGTCGTGGCCCAGCTCCACCAGCCGCTTGGCGCGCTCGATGGCGAGCTCGGCGACCGTGGTGTGGTCCTCGGCCGGGCGGTCGAAGGTCGAGGAGATGACCTCGCCCTTCACCGACCGCTGCATGTCGGTGACCTCTTCCGGACGCTCGTCGACCAGGACGACCATCAGGTGGCACTCGGGGTTGTTGTGCGTGATCGCGTTGGCGATCGCCTGCATGATCATGGTCTTGCCGGTCTTCGGCGGGGCCACGATCAGACCGCGCTGGCCCTTGCCGATCGGCGACACGAGGTCGATGATCCGCGTGGTCAGCACGCCCGGGTCCGTCTCCAGACGGAGGCGGTCCTGCGGGTAGAGCGGGGTCAGCTTGTTGAACTCCGGTCGCCCGCGCCCGGAGTCGGGCGCCATGCCGTTGGTGGAGTCCAGCCGGACCAGCGCGTTGAACTTCTCGCGGCGCTCGCCGTCCTTGGGCTGACGGACCGCGCCGGTGACGTGGTCGCCCTTGCGCAGACCGTTCTTGCGGACCTGGGCCAGCGACACGTACACGTCGTTGGGGCCCGGCAGGTAGCCCGACGTACGGATGAAGGCGTAGTTGTCGAGGATGTCCAGGATGCCCGCGACGGGGATCAGCACGTCGTCGTCGGCGACCTGCGGCTCGGCGGCGCCGATCTCGTCACGCCCACGACGGCCACGACGGTCGCGGTAGCGGCCGCGACGGCCACGCCGGCCGTCGCCGAACTCGTCGTCGTCCTGCGGGCCGTTGTCGCGCTGCTGACGGTCCTGACGGCCACCGCTCTGCTGCGAACCCTGCTGCTGGCCGCCGCGCTGCGGCTGGCCGCCCTGCTGGTCCTCGCTCTTGCGGCGGTCGCCGCGCTCCCCGCGGTCGGTGCGCTCGCCACGGTCGCGGCCACGCTCACGGCGGTCGCGACGGCGGCCCTCGCCACCGTCGACGTCGTTCTTGGCGTCGCCCTGCGGCTGCGCGGGGGCCTCGGTCTGCACCGCGGCGGGCGTCTCGGCCTTCGGGGCGCTCTTCGCCTCGGCGACGACCGTCTCGGGGCTGCCCGCCTCGGCGGTGGCGCGGCGGCGACGGCGCTCGGCCGGGGCCTCGTTCCCGCCGGCCGGCTGGCCGGGAATCTCGATCTGCTGCTGGGCCACGGCCTTCTCGGCGGCGGCCTCGGCCGGAGCGGCCTCCGCCGTCTTCTCGGCGGCATCGCCCGTACGGCTCTTCGAGGTGGCACGGCGCTTGGGCTTGGTCTCGGCGACCTCCCCGGCCGGGGCGGCAGCCGCCTTGGGGGCCGCGGAGCCCCCTCCCGCCTGCGCCTCCTTGATGACCTCGATCAGCTGGCTCTTGCGCATACGCGCCGTGCCCTTGATGCCGAGGCCCGATGCGACCTGCTGCAGCTCGGCCAGCACCATGCCCTCGAGGCCGGTGCCGCGGCGCCGCCGGGAGCCGGCACCGCTGGCAGGCGCGGAGGCGTCCGTGGCGGGCGCGGCAGCGGTCTCCTCGACACGTGCGCCCATCAGATCGGTGGTGTCGCTCACGAAGGGTCCTTCCCTGGAGCGGACGTCGGCCTGTCTGGCTCGGCGACCGGTTGTGCTGTCCGACTTCGGTCCTTGCTGTGGCGAAGCCGGGGCGGTTGTCCGCCGGAGCGGCGGAAGAGTTTTCTGGTGATGGCGCTTCCTCGACGAGCCGTGACACCCAGTGTCACGTGGCGTGGTCGCACCGATTCCGGAGCGTGCCCCGTGGACCGCTCAGCGTCGTTGCACGGCGTACTGCCCAGGTACGACGTACGGAACGCAGTGCGGCTTGGGGAGCTCCCGGAAGAATGTCTGTCCCTGACGGGGACACGAAGCACCTCGCCATGGTGGGGTCGGGTGCAGACTTGAGGTTAACACTACCGGATCCAACAAACATTCCCCCTCTCGAAATCCGGCAACCGTGCGCTTGTTAAATGTCGCCGGAGGGTGCAAGAGGCAGCACGCACGCCCCCTGCAAGTCCATGGCCAGGCGGTTTGCGGCCCAGTCCGCACCGGCCGAGGCCTCGACCTTGTCGGCCGTGGCCGCGTCGGTCAGCGCCATCACCGTGGGTCCCGCGCCGGAGATGACCGCGGGGATCCCGTCGGCGCGCAGCCGCTCCACGAGCGCCGCGCTCTCCGGCATCGCCGGTGCGCGGTACTCCTGGTGCAGCCGGTCCTCGGTGGCGGGCAACAGCAGTTCGGGGCGCCGGGTGAGGGCCTCGACGAGCAGCGCGGCCCGGCCCGCGTTGGCGGCGGCGTCGACGTGCGGAACGGAGCGCGGGAGCAGTCCGCGCGCGGTCTCGGTGAGAACCGGCTTCCCGGGCACGAAAACCACCGGAACGATGGAATCGGCAGGGTCCATCCTGATCGCCCGCGCGGCGCCCGACTCCATCCAGGACAGGGTGAACCCGCCCAGCAGACAGGCCGCGACGTTGTCCGGGTGCCCCTCGATCTCGGTGGCGAGTTCGAGCAGGGCGGCGTCGTCGAGCCTGCTCTCGCCGCCTATGGTCACCGCGCGCGCGGCGACGATGCCGGCGCAGATCGCGGCGGAGGAGGAACCGAGTCCCCGGCCGTGCGGGATGCGGTTGGCGCAGACGATCTCCAGGCCGCGCGGCTGGCCGCCCAGGACGTCGAACGCGGTGCGCAGGGAGCGGACGAGAAGATGCTTCTCGTCACGCGGCAGCGTCTCGCTGCCCTCCCCCGCGATGTCGATGTGCAGCCCGGAGTCGGCCACCCGGACGACGACGTCGTCGTAGAGCCCCAGCCCGAGGCCGAAGGCGTCGAAGCCCGGGCCGAGGTTGGCGCTGGTGGCGGGGACGCGCACCCGGACGGGGGCGGCGCGGAAGGCGGGACCGGCCATCTCGCGATGACTCTCCTTGAGCTGCGGGACTGTCGAATGACATTCGATGCGTATGGGAGAACCCTGGGACCGCGACGGCTACGGGCGACGGCCACTGGCTGGCGGCGACGCGGCACTGCGGCATATGCGGCGGGCGGGTTCAGTACAGCCTATCGAAGGAAGGTTCTGCGGCGACATAGGGCGCACAGGAGGCGCACGATGCGTGTCGCAAGCCCCCTGTGCACCCCCGTTGCGGAAAGCCCCCGGCGGGTCGCCTTCGGAAGTCGGAAGGTCGCCCGTCGGGGACTCGTCACGCGTGGGTCGCTCAGGCGAGGCCGAGGCGCTGGGCCGCCGTGACCGCGTCGACCGGGACGGTGACCGGCTGCGGGGCGCCGGCGACGGCCCAGTCGGGGTCCTTCAGCCCGTTGCCGGTGACCGTGCAGACGATCCGCTGCCCCGGGTCGACCTTGCCCTGCTCGGCGGCCTTCAGCAGACCGGCCACGGACGCGGCGGACGCGGGCTCCACGAAGACGCCCTCCTGAGCGGCCAACAGCCGGTAGGCGCGCAGGATCTCACGGTCCGTCACCTCGTCGATGAAGCCGCCGGACTCCTCCTGCGCCGCCAGCGCGAACTTCCAGGAGGCGGGGTTGCCGATGCGGATCGCGGTGGCGATCGTCGACGGGTCCTTGACGATCTCGCCGCGCACGATCGGGGCGCTGCCGGACGCCTGGAAGCCCCACATCCGGGGCGTCTGCGCGGCGATGCCGTCGGCGGCGTACTCCTGGTAGCCCTTCCAGTACGCGGTGATGTTGCCCGCGTTGCCGACCGGCAGCACATGGATGTCGGGGGCGTTCCCGAGCATGTCCACGATCTCGAACGCGGCCGTCTTCTGACCCTCGATACGCACCGGGTTGACCGAATTGACCAGCGCCACCGGGTAGTTGTCGCTCAGCTCACGGGCGAGCGTGAGGCAGTCGTCGAAGTTGCCGTCGACCTGGAGGATCTTCGCGCCGTGGACGAGCGCCTGCCCCATCTTGCCGAGCGCGATCTTGCCGCGCGGCACGAGGACGGCCGAGACCATGCCCGCGCGCACCGCGTAGGCGGCGGCAGAGGCAGACGTGTTGCCCGTAGAGGCACAGATGACGGCCTGCGCGCCCTCCTCCTTGGCCCGCGTGATCGCCATGGTCATGCCGCGGTCCTTGAAGGACCCGGTGGGGTTGGCGCCCTCCACCTTGAGGTGGACCTCGCAGCCCGTGCGCTCGGAGAGCACCTGCGCGGGCACGAGGGGCGTGCCGCCCTCACGGAGCGTCACGACGGGCGTGCTGTCGGATACCGGCAGCCGGTCCCGGTACTCCTCGATGATTCCGCGCCACTGGTGGGTCATTGCTGGTTACTCTCCTTCAACCCGCATGATGCTGGCGACACCCCGCACGGTGTCGAGCTTGCGCAGCGCCTCGACGGTCCCGGTCAGGGAGGCGTCGGACGCGCGATGGGTGACGACGACGAGAGAGGCCTCGCCGCCGCCGTCTTGGCGTCCCTGCTGCCGCACGGTATCGATCGACACCCCGTGCTCGGCGAAGACGGTGGCCACCTGAGCGAGAACGCCCGGTTTGTCCGCGACGTCAAGGCTGATGTGGTAGCGGGTGACGACATCACCCATCGGTGACACCGGCAGGGCGGCATACGCCGACTCGCCGGGCCCCGTCGCCCCGCTGAGCCGGTTGCGGCAGACGGCGACGAGGTCGCCGAGCACGGCGGAGGCGGTGGGAGAACCGCCGGCGCCGGGACCGTAGAACATGAGCTGCCCGGCCGCGTCCGACTCGACGAACACGGCGTTGTAGGCGCCGCGGACGGAGGCGAGCGGGTGGGTCAGCGGGATCATCGCCGGGTGCACGCGCGCGGTGACGGAGCCCCCGTCGGCCGCCCGCTCACAGATGGCGAGCAGCTTGATGGTGCAGCCCATCGCCCGCGCCGAGGCGAAGTCGGCGGCGGTGACCTCGGTCATGCCCTCGCGGTAGACGTCGTCCAGGCGCACGCGCGTGTGGAAGGCGATCCCGGCGAGGATGGCGGCCTTGGCGGCGGCGTCGAAGGCCTCGACGTCGGCGGTCGGATCGGCCTCGGCGTACCCGAGGGCGGTGGCCTCGTCGAGGGCCTCCTGATACCCGGCGCCCGTGCTGTCCATCTTGTCGAGGATGAAGTTGGTGGTGCCGTTGACGATCCCGAGCACCCGGTTCACCTTGTCCCCGGCGAGGGACTCGCGCAGCGGCCGGATCAGCGGAATGGCGCCGGCGACGGCGGCCTCGTAGTAGAGGTCCTCACCGTGCTCCTCGGCGGCGGCGTGCAGCGCGGCGCCGTCCTGGGCGAGCAGCGCCTTGTTCGCGGAGACGACGGACGCGCCGTACTCGAAGGCGGTGGTGATGAGCGTACGGGCGGGCTCGATGCCGCCGATGACCTCGACGACGACGTCGATGTCGCCGCGCTTGACGAGAGCGGTGGCGTCGGTGGTGACGAGCGAGGGGTCGATGCCGTCCCGGACCCGGGAGGGCCGCCGGACGGCCACGCCCGCCAGTTCCACGGGGGCCCCGATCCTCGCGGCGAGGTCGTCGGCGTGCGTCGTCATGATGCGCGCCACCTCTGAGCCGACCACTCCACAGCCCAGCAGCGCCACCTTCAGCGGACGCGTACGCATCATCCGACCTCGTTTCCTCATACCGTCTACGGTTGTTTCCGGTTGACCCAGTCTCACCCACCGGACCGGAGTTTCTATCCCCGGTCCGGATCGTGAGACATCTATTTCATTTTCACAGGGGCGCCAGACAGAAGATTCTCCGCCCACGCTTTCCGCTTCTTTTCTTTTACTCCGGGTGACTCAGCCGACGTCGAGCCGCAGCAGATCCTCCTCGGTCTCCCGCCGCACGACGACCCGCGAGGCCCCCTCGTGCACGGCGACGACGGGCGGCCGCAGCACATGGTTGTAGTTGCTGGCCATGGACCGGCAGTAGGCACCGGTGGCGGGCACGGCGATGAGGTCGCCGGGCGCCAGGTCGGACGGCAGGAACGCATCCTTGACCACGATGTCCCCACTCTCACAGTGCTTGCCGACGACCCGGCTGAGCATGGGCGCGGCATCGCTGGTCCGGGAGACGAGCGCGACGCTGTACTCGGCGTCGTACAGCGCGGTGCGGATGTTGTCCGACATGCCGCCGTCGACGGAGACGTACGTCCGCAGCCCGTCGAGAGGCTTGACGGTGCCGACCTCGTAGAGGGTGAAGGCGGTCGGCCCGACGATGGCCCGCCCGGGCTCGACGGAGATGCGCGGCGTCCGCAGCCGGGCGGCCTCGCACTCCCGGGTGACGATCTCGGTGAGCGCCTTGGCGATCTCGTGCGGCTCCCGCGGATCGTCGTCACTCGTGTAGGCGATCCCGAGCCCACCGCCGAGGTCGATCTCGGGCAGCTCGACCCCGTGCTCGTCGCGGACGTCCTTCAGCAGCCCGACCACCCGGTGCGCGGCGACCTCGAACCCCGACATGTCGAAGATCTGCGACCCGATGTGGGAGTGGATCCCGACCAGCTCGAGCCCGTCGAGCTGGAGAGCACGCCGCACGGCCTCGGCGGCCTGCCCGCCGGCGAGCGGAATCCCGAACTTCTGATCCTCGTGGGCGGTGGCGATGAACTCGTGCGTGTGCGCCTCGACCCCGACCGTGATCCGAATCTGGACCCGCTGCCGCTTCCCGAGCTCCTGCGCGATGTGCGCGACCCGGACGATCTCCTGGAACGAGTCGAGGACGATACGCCCGACACCGGCGTCGATGGCCCGCCGGATCTCTTCCTTCGACTTGTTGTTGCCGTGGAAGGCGATGCGATCGGCGGGCATCCCGGCGGAGAGGGCGGTGGCCAGCTCCCCACCGCTGCACACATCAAGATTCAGCCCCTCTTCGTGCAGCCACCGCACGACGGCCCGGGACAGAAACGCCTTGCCGGCGTAGAAGACGTCGGCGTCGGCCCCGAAGGCGGTACGCCAGGCGCGGGCCCGGTCGCGGAAGTCGGCCTCGTCGAGGATGTAGGCCGGGGTGCCGTGCTGCTCGGCGAGGCTGAGGACGTCGACACCGCCGACGGTCACGACACCGTCGGCGTTGCGGGCGACGGTCTGCGCCCAGACCTTCGCGTCGAGGGTGTTGAGATCGGCGGGCGGCGCGGAGTAGTGCCCTTCGGGAAGGACATCGGCGTGGCGGGGCCCGGCGGGGTGGGCGGATCGGCTCATCTGGGCGTGCTCTTTCAGAAGTCTCTGGGATGGCGGAGAGGTCAGAGATGTCAGAGGTGGTCGGGTGCGTCGATGCCGAGCAGGGACAGGCCGCCGGCCAGCACCACCCCGGCAGCTTCGGCAAGCGCAAGCCGGGCACGGTGGGCGGCCGAGGGTTTCTCCTCACCACGGGGAAGCACATCGGAGAGGAGGGGGAGGACGGCGTCGGCGACAGCGAGGAGATGCCGGGTGAGACGGGAGGGAGCGGAGGGGTCGGGGGCGGAGGTCACTGTGGGGACGGCAGGGACTTCGGGAACATCGGGAACGTCATGGACGGCTGTCGCGAGGACGCGGGGGTAGTCCGCGAGAAGGGCGACGAGATCACGTCCGTCCGCGGGGTCGGGACCGGGGGCGGGGTCGGGGCCGGGGCCGGGACAAGAGGCGGGGCTGGGGCCGGGGTCGGCGGCGAACCCGAGGTCGGCGGCGTTGCGCCGCACGGCCCGGATACGGGCGTGGGCGTAGCGGACCCGGAAGAGAGGATTGCTCTCTCGCTGGACCAGGTGGTCGGCGGTGATCCGGGGCCGATCATGCGGGGCAGGATGAAGCAGCGCCCACCGAGCGGCATCGAGCCCGAGAAACGCGGGATCCTCGGGCGCAGGAACGACCAGAAGGGGGCCGCCCCCGCCTGATCCACGCCCGAGTGCATTCCGGACCCTATGCCGGACCTCATGCCGGACTTCATGCCGGACTTCATGTCGGACGTCGACACGACCGCCCTGCGCCCCGATGATCCGCGCGAGCACATCGGCGAGAACCTCGGCCCGCACCTCGTAAGGCACCCGCACCTCGAACACCCGCCCGGCGAGAAGATCACTGTGCCCGTACCGCACTCCCTCGCTCCGGATACGCCGGACGAGGTCGGAGACGGCAGAACCGTCAAGGCTGATGTTGAGGAACCCGGGCCCGGTGATCTCGACCCCGGTGACGCCTTCGGCCCGCGCAAGATACGACCGCAGTACCTCGGCAACCCGCAGCGGGGGCTGCCCGGCGGACCGGGCGAGCTGCAGGGCGATGCCGGTCGCGTAGTCCCCGCGCCCGCCGGCCCCCGGCGGCCCGACCACGGCCCGCACAGGAACGGCCACGCTGAGCTCCCCGTCGTCAACAGCACAACGCACCGCGCGCAGCACGGTCCGAGACAGCTCGACGGGGGTCACGGCACAAGCGTATGGGAGGAGGGGGGTGGGTACGCGAGCCGGTTTGGGGAGGGTCCGGGATACGGACGGAGGATCGGACCAAATACACCCGAACCAGACAACCGCGTCACGCAACACTCAACACGCAACACGCACGACTCACCGACAGGCAGCGCCGCCATGACACCTGAGGCGACTCGGCGACTGAGCGACACGGCAGACGGCAGACGGCAGACGGCAGACGGCAGACGGCAGACGCTACTCGGCGACCGAGGGCCCGCCACTCGCCCCGTTGCCTTTCCCCGCTCCCACGCCTTCACTCACACCCTCACCCGCCCCAAGACCGTTGTCCCCAAGCCCCAACCCACGTCCGGGCCCGAGTCCGAGCCCGACATCCAACCCAAGATCCAACTCGGCCGCACCCCCACCACCACTCCCCTCCCCGCCTTCACCCCTCTCCCCTTCACTCCCTCTCGCTCTCTCGAGCAACGTCCTGACGACAGAGACGAGTTCGTCAGGCTCGAAGGGCTTGGCGAGGAAAGCGTCGACGCCGACGTCGAGGCCGGCCTCGACCTCGTACTGCGTACAGGCGCTGATGATGACAAGGGGAAGATCACGCGTCCGCGGATCAGCACGCAAGCGAGCGGCGGTCCGCAGCCCGTCGAGCCGGGGCATGACGACATCGAGGGTCACAAGATCGGGCCGCACCTGATGAACGACATCCAGACACTCGGCACCATCGGACGCGGTCACGACCTCGAGGCCCTCCAGCTCGAGATTGACCCTGATCAGCTGCCGGATGACCTTGTTGTCGTCCACAACAAGAACCCGGCCCGACGCGCCTGACACAACTCGAGAGTAGGTCGGGACCGGCCACCGCGTCCGGGTTTTCCCCACTTCCACCCCGTGCGGGCGACCCACACACCCTCATCCACCCCACAGAAACCCGTTCATGAACACCCTGAACGAGCTGGTAGTGTTCTACCCGTCGCCGCGAGCAACACCCTCCCGGCCGATACGCCCCCGTAGCTCAGGGGATAGAGCAACGGCCTCCGGAGCCGTGTGCGCAGGTTCGAATCCTGCCGGGGGCACCTTGTATTGGGTGCCCAAAGACCCCGCCACCAGCACTTTCGCTGAGGACGGGGTCTTGGCGTACGTGCAGGCATGTGCCGCTCGGAGCGGCCGTATGTCGGGGGCTGTGGACTATGCGTGGACTGGCCGACGACCAGGAATCAGCAGGTCAACCCCAGGAAACGACGCGACCCCCGGACCGTAGTCCAGGGGCCATCATGCCGTAGGTGTGCGTGAGGGGCGTGTGGATCAGGGCCCGTCGCCGGACTCGTCTCCCTACTGGTGTTGTGTAAGTGGTCAGGGGTAGTCGATCGCAGTTTGGGATGATCGAGCGGTGAGTGATGCAAGGCTGCCGGCCGTGGAGGCCGTTGAGTCACACGTCCGGGCGTTCTTCGTAGGGCACGCCGTCGAGGCCGTCGACTACGACCTCGGCCCTGAACGGCGAGCGGCACTACCCGCTCTGCGAGTTCTCGTCGTGGAGCCCGGCCCTCGCAGCGACAGCTGGGCCTATGTGACCGCCGGTTGCTGGGCCCCGACGGAGAAGCACGGCAACGGCCTTGAGTTCGTCATGACCGCACACGTCCGCGACCAGCGGTTCATCGAGCTCATGGCGATGATTGCCTACGACCACTGCGGAGGGCACCCACTCGACCTGGAGCACAGCATGCCGATCGGTGAACCGTGGGTGCCGGGGTCGACCTGCGACCACCTGCTGTTCAGCCTGCCCTACCTCCACGGCCCCGACCTTGAACACTGCCCGCTGCCTGGAGGACACGTCCGCATCCTGTGGACCCTGCCGGTGACCACCGCCGAAATCGAATTCCGTCGGCAACACGGACACGAGGCGTTGGAACAGCTCTTCGACGAGGCACAGATCATCCCCACGGATCCCTTCCGAGCATCGGTCGCCTGAACTCCGCATTTCCGGCGGCGATCGCTCGGGATGTCAACCTGCTCCCCGCGGGTGTCTGCCTCAGCAGCTCACTCAGCGCACCAGGGATCATTTACAGGACAGCCCTGAGCAGTGGGACGCCCTGCCACCTGCTGAGAGCCGCCACAGGCATTGGTCTGCGCGCCTTCACTCGGAACGCAGAGAAACCCAACCTACTCACGTGAGTAGGTTGAGCTCAGGCACTCCGCTGCTTCATTCTTCGCAGGCATCGTCCAGCAACTCGGCAATCCGACGGTTGGCGACGTCCTGCCGACCGTCGAGACACTTCGCGTAGCGGCTGAGGAGCACTTCGACGCTGTTGCCCGCGCGCTCCGCAACCTCGGTGGGGTCCACACCGGCGTTGAGCCACGAGGAGAGCGCCGCAGGTCGTAGGTCGAGAGGCCAGCGGTGAAGCCACCTGTTCCGGCATGAGCGCCAGGTGCCGCGCCTCGTCCCAGACACGCCAGTACGTCGTCGAGGCGACCACTCCCCCGCGTTCGTTGGCGAACAGCCGACCGTCCTTGGCCGTGCCGAACTCCTCTATATGCGCGAGGAGCATGCGCACAAGGCGCGGCGGAATCGGAACTATGCGGGTTTCGTTTGCCGGTCGATTTTTGAGGCCGCGGTTGTCGTGCACCTCCCCCGTTCCGGTCCAGCGTACGACGGCGTCTTGTACGGCCGCTTGCGGATACTCCACACCTTCACGTCATGCGACTTCACGCCGCCTCCCCGAGTCCGTGGAGCCACGAGGTGAAGTCACTGTGCCAGAAACGGAGTTCACCGTTCGGAAGCTTGATCGCTTCCGGAGCCTGCCCCAGTTCGCGCCAGCCATAGAAAGTGCGGCGGAAGACTCCGCCCAGCTCGGCGAGGATCTGCGGGACGGTTATCAGTTCGTCTCGTCGGCGGTCCACGACGTGTCTCCTTCCGTCGTGTCGGAGGCGGGCCGCCGTGAAGTGGCAAGCCAGGATTCGGCGGCGGTCAGCCCGGCACCGGAGAAGCGCCAGTGAGAGAGGACGAGGACGGTGTCCGGGTCCGGGAGGGGGTGGCCGGCCTGGGCCGCGCGTTCGCGGGTGAGCGTTTCGTTGTGGTCGGCCCGTTCCTGGCGGAGGGCTCCGAGGGTGACCGAGTAGGCGCGGGACTTGGTGGAGAAGTGGCCACGGAACCCGAGCATGTGGGCCCACTTGCGCAGGCGCAGGGCTTCGAGTTCGGGGCGTGCGCCCAGGTGCCAGCACGTGAGGATCATCTGGCGGGCGTGGTCGGTGACGTCGGTGCCGATGAGGTCGATGACGGGGTTGCGGATCGGGCTGTCAAGAGTGCCCGTCGCGCTCTCCGCGCCTTTGGTGGCGTACTTGGCGATGTAGGCGGCGACGGCCCGGCTGGTCAGGTTGGTGGGCCCGGTGAAGTCGGCCGAGGCGATGGAGCGGATGTCGAGCTGTTCGCCGAAGCGGAAGGTGTGGGCGCGGCCGTCGAGGGTCGGGCCGGGTGCCTCGGCGAGCCGGGCTGCAGAGCGGATCGAGTCGCTGAGGAGTTCTGTCGTGGCCCAGACCGGCGGGGTGTCCTCGGCACCGTCCGGACCGTCGAGCCGGATCACGGCGTGAAAGTGGACGGCCCCACGTCGCTGGTATTCGGCGACCTTGGCGTACGACACCTTGAGGCAGTCGCGCAGCGCCGATCGGCCGATGCCCGCGCGGGAGGCGAGTGTTGGCGCAGGTAGGTGGCGAACCGGGCCCAAAGGGCACCTGCGTGCGCATTCCAGAGGACGGCCGCACGATAGTCGTAGCGCTCCGGGTCCAAGGGCGTGCCGAGGGGGGCGTCTTCCGGGTGGATGCGTCCGCAGCGGCAGCAACCACCGCCGGGCCGGTTGTGGACGGGCCCGAAGGAGGGAGCGGTGAAGGTGGCGAAGACGCGGGGGTGTCCGGCGACGGTCGGGCCGATGCCCTTGCCGCCGCTCAGGCCGGCCGTGACGAGGTGGAAGGTGTCCTTGCGGTAGACCTCCGCGCAGGCCGCGCACCGGGTGGCCCGACGGTTGTTGCAGCGGATGAGGACCTGCCCGGCCGGAAGGTCGCGGTCGACGACCTCACGAACGATCTCCCCCGTTGCGGCGTGGACGTCCACGCGGTGACCCTCCATCCGTACGGGCCGCTCGCAGCCGCCGAGACGCTGGATCTGGTGTGCGTAGGTGCTGAGGTCGCCGTACTGGGCGAGGGCGGCCAGTTGGCGGATGGCTCCTGCGGGAGCCTCGGGGCGCATGTGCGGGTTCCTCCTCGGAGGGGTGGAAGTTCGGGACGGGCACCCCGGCCTGCGTAGGGGGCTAGACAGCGTGGGCAGGCCGGGATGCTGCGCAGATGAGGTCAGCGACGGTCGCTCTTGAGGATCGAGCGGACGACGACCGCGCAGACGGCCACGGAAGCGGCCGTGATGGCGACGGCAAGGAGCATGGAGACCAGGACCGCGCCGACGACCAGGACCAGCGCTCCCCCACCGGCGGCGAGGGTGAGCACGCTGCCCGGGGTGAGTTGGACCGCCGGCCGGTTGGAGGTCGGGGCGGCCGGAACCGGGGCCGGTGCATAGGCGGTGGGGTTGTAGACCGACGGGCTGTAGGTCGTCGGGGGCGTGCTTGTGGGGATTGGTGCGGTGTCCGGGCGGGGGTACTTGGGGGTGAACACGGGGCGGTCCCTTCTGTGGGTCAGTCGAGGAGGGTTGCGACGGCGGGGGCGAGGACGCTGTTGGCGACGAGGTAGCCGCCGAGGAGGAGCAGGGCGACCAGCCACCACGGCGGGCGGGCGAGCTGGATGCCGAGGACGGCGACGACGAGCACGGCGAACCAGAGCGGGACGGTCATGGCAGCGGTCTCCTGTCAGGCCTTGCAGCGGTGGGTGCGGGCGGCGAGTTCGGCGGCGGCGCGGCTGTCGTACTCGGCGGAGAAGTCGCAGCGGGGTGCGGTGCAGGTGGCGAGGTGGCGGTTGCGGCCGCGGGCGATGTAGGAGGCGACCTGTACGGGGCCGATGCGGCGGACGTTGCGGAAGCGCGGGTTCACGGTGGGCGGCCCCTTCTCAGAGGTGGGCGGCGACGGACGCGGTCATGGACGGCGGCAGGCCCAGCCGCACGCGGACGTGGTCGGGGTCGGCCGGGCGGCCGGTAGCGGTCCGGTGTTCCTCGGCCAGGGCTCGGACGCGGTCGACCAGTGCGGGCGGCAGGGAGACGGCAGGCGCAGAGGGCGCAGGGGCGGGAACGGCGATCGGTTCGGCAGCAGGCTGCGAAGCCAGCTCCGGGGTGGCGGAGGACACCGGGAGGACGTCACGGGGGGATTCGACGGCAGCGGCCGGGGGCGTCTCCGGGGCCGATGTCACCGCGGGCGCCGGGGTTCGGGGCGTGTGGGCGAGCAGTGTTCCGCCGAAGAAGGCGACGGCGGGCCAGCCGGCCACCACGACGCGGAGCGACGCGGGGACGTCGTCCAGGTCGAGGAGTCCGGCGGTCGCGACGTTCGCGCCGAGGGATGCGGCCAGAGCGACGAGGAACCACAGCCGCGGTCCCCCGGCCGGTTGTCCGGCGCGTTGCTGTTCGCGCATCCGGCGCCAGGCGGCGACGAGCAGCAGGTCGACGGAGACGGGGTAGGCCCACGCCTTCCAGCCGCCCTGTCCGGCCGCGTCGGCGAGGTCGTGAAGGTGCGAGAAGGACAGGGCACCCGCGATGACGGCTTGGACGATCACCGCATCTACGCAGGCGAGCTGGGCACGCATCGGCTCGCGATCCCTTCCGTGCGGTCAGTTGGCGAAGTTGAGTGAGTCGGCACGCTCACGGGCCAGCCGGGCCACCTCGGCGGCGTCGGCGTCGCCAGGCGTGCGGGCCGCGATGCGCTCCAACAGGTCTGCCTTGCGGTTCATGAGCGCCGCGTACTCGGCGGAGGTGCGGTTCGGGTTCTGGCGCAGCGCGGCCAGGTCGGCGATGAGTGCGCTGACCTCGGCGATGGAGGGGCGTGACATGGGCTTCCTTCCGGTTCGCGGCATGGGAGGGGTAGGGAGTTGGCGCGAGGCGGTCACGCCGACCGTGGGGAGGGTGGTGCGGTTACTCGGTCACCGGGCGGGCGGTGGGCACGGCGGCCGGGATGAGCGTCTTGGAGGACTCGACGGCGACGGCGGGCCGGAAGGAATCGAGGCGGGGCAGTTCCGGCACCAGGGCGGCCGTGTCGCGGCAGATGGCCGCCGCCTCATCGAGGGACAGGTGCGGAGAGCGGGCGCGGGACCAGCCGCCGGAGGAGTCGCCGACGATGGCGACGCCGGGCCGTTCGGCCGGGATGGAGGTGGCGGCGAGGGCCGCTTCAGGGGAGATGTCGGCGAGCGCCATGTTCGCCGAGGACTCGTCATTGACCCGGTGGCAGATGCGGCCGGTGAGCTGGGCGCGGAGCATGGTCGCGCCCTTGCCGAGTTCGGAGCCGAAGCGCTGCCCGCACACTTCGAGGTAGATGCCGGCCGCACGGCCGAGCTGGGCGATGCGGATCAGCTTGGTGACCATGGCGTCGCGTCGCTTCTCGTCGTCCCGGCTCGCGGCGAGGAAGAGTTCGGCGACCTCGTCGACGACGACCACGACCGGCACCGGCCGGACCGCGTCCGGCAGCCCCCACACGTCCGAGGTGAGCACGGCGTCCGGGCCCGCAGCGGACGAGAGGCCGATCAGGCGGAACCGTGCCTCCATCTCTTCCAGCAGGACGTCAAGGAGCTCGTTCGCCCGGTCCGGGGTGTCGGCGAGCGCGGACAACCGGCGTGCGAACGGCGCGAGCTCGACGCCCCATTTGCAGTCGACCCCGACGAGGACGACCCGTTGCCGGGCCAGGCCGCACACCAGGTTCCGCAGGTACACGGACTTGCCGGACTGCGTCGCTCCGAGGATGAGTTCATGCGGCACGGCGCGGAAGTCCCGTACGTGCCACCGTCCGTCATCCCGAAGCGCCAGCGGAAGAGTGAGCGGCCCGTGCTGCTTCCAGCGCCGTGCGGGCTGCACGTCGGAGAGGACGTCCCAGCCGATCAGGCGTAGTTCGAGCCAGCCCGGCTTGGTGGGGTGGATGTGTACGGCGTGCGCGGCCCAGGCGTGGCGCAGCCGGTCGGCCGAGGCCATGAAGTCCTCGGGAGCCTGGCCGGTCGCCATGCGCAGCCGCATCACTAGCCCGGACCCGGTCGGCCACGGCAGCGACCGCCGAGGCGGGACGGGTGCGGCTTCCCGTCCGATCATCCGGGCCGTGGCCCGACGGACGGCCGAGGCCGGGACCGTCAGGCCGCACGCGTCCATCGTGGCCCGGTAGGTGGTGAGCACGCGCAGCGCGACGAACGGGTAGCCGACCAGCCACCAGAACGCGACCGGTGCGCGGCGGCGCAGGACCAGCAGGGCGGCGAGTGCCAGCAGGCACAGTGTCAGCGTCCAGACGATGTCGCTCATGTTGTTCAGCCCTGCACCGGAGCCGGAGCGTTGACCATGACGGCGTCGGCCCGGTAGGCGATGCCGTGACGCATCCGTCCGCCGAACTCGCTCTCCCACGGCCGGGCGATGAGGCCGGGCATGATGACCGGAGCTCCCATCACCAGGCCTTCACCGATGCCCTTCTCGGGAACGGTGACCTTGATCATGTCCGAACCGCCGGCCGCGATGAACACCAGCTCCAGCACCATGAGCCGGTCGTTGGTGACCGGGTCGATGGCGAACTCACCGGTCTGACGGTCCTTCACCTTGACCTCGGGCAGCTTGGTGACGAGGAGCGTCGCGGCCGAGACGTCTACGGGGATGACACGCATTTCGTGAACCTCACTTGGTTGGCGGAGCGGCCAGTCCGCACCGCTTAGGTCTGGATACCCCCCTAGACATCCGGAGGGTGACCCACCCGAACCGTCTAGGGGGGTTGACGACTACGGTAGACCGACGGACCGTCAACTGTCTAGGGGGGTATACGTGCGAGTCTCCGTGCGGGCCATGCCGCGACATCTCGACGGGCTGACGCAGCGGCCTCGATGGCGGTCGATCACCGAGCCGCCGACGGGCACGCCGACGCTTGTACCGCTTGAGTGATGGCTTTCAGCCGCCCGTCGCCGACCTCCACCCAGGCCGACCCGGCGAGACGCCCACCTGGGCCAAGCTGACATGCACGTCGACTGCCGACCCGTAAGGCTGAAGCAGCGTCGCACGGCTAATTGTCATGACTGATGGTGGGCCTTGACTCACAGAACTCAGTGCCCACAGGACTGTCACGTCGGCATGCGGTGCGTCCACGTGCACACTCCGCCCGAAGGGGAAAACACAATGGACAGCGAAACGATCGCGGCCATCGCCTCGGCTGTCGTGAGTCTTGGGGCTGCAGGAGTCGCGTACCGGGAGTCGCACATCGCCAAAGCCGCTGCTCATTCAGCCGAGGAACAGGTCGCTCTGATGCGGCGCCAAGTCGAAGGCGAGGAAAAGCACCGCAGGGAAGACCGCGGTCCGCAGTTCGCCGTGGAGGGCGTGCGCATCAGTACCCGGGATGGCGACGTGACGCTGCGGCAGACCTCCGGGCCCGCGCTGAGCGGCATCACAGTCAACGTGACTGGCGATGGGGTGCATGGGAAAATGTTGATCGAGAGCGGGACGTTTGACGTGTCCTACGAAGATTGCTTCGCGATCGGGCCCCTGGCGGCCGGAGGCACTGTGAACGTGCCTTTCACACTCGTAGGCAGGTCAATCGCCAAGATCTTCTTGCATCTGGATTGCCGTAGTGCAGACGGCACGGATTCATGGCACCGCTCCGTCGCGACGACGGCTGATGCGGCTCCTGACGCGCGAAGGCACCTTCAAGAGTGACCGGATCCATGCCCCGCCAGGAACGCGGAACCGCCCTTGACGACTGCCCTACAAGTAGCTACAGGGAGCAACATGCCTCACGAACAGTGCCAGGCAGCAAAAACCAAACTCAAGCAAGCAGAGCAGCGAAAGAATCGCCTTCAGAGAGACCTGACAGAAGACGAAGCGAAGCTCGCCCACTTGAAGGCGGAATCGCATCCGGACGCTGCGGCAATCGAGGCCCAAGAGCGCATGGTCGAGATCGACCGACGAGTCCTAGGAGCGGCCGAAGTGGAAGTCACCGGCTTTGAAGAGCTGGTTCACGCCCTCTGCGATGACCTGCCGTAGTCCTGCGCTCAGAACAGCTTGAGCGCTCTCACAGCGACCAATGAAGGACCGTAGCGTCATCCCGCGCCTTGCCCCGCGGCCAGCGCCGACCGTCAAGGTCTCCGCTCTCTGCTTCCCGCACATGGCGGATCAGCTCATCCGGCCCGGACGAGTTGAGAACGGTCAGCGTCGTTTCCCAGCTGGCAAGTTCGAAGGAGTCGACGAGGCGAGTCGCGCCGTCACTCAGTAGCGTCACGGACGCCAGCGTGTCGAGCGGCACCACCCCTGCGAGGGCGTGTTCAGCCACCTGCGGATCCGGGCCGGCGATCCAGAAGCCACCCGGGCGGTTACGTAGCCCTGTCAGGGAGTCTCGATACTCGGCCAGCGCGGCGGCATGCTCGGGTGAGCCGGTGGCCAGTTCGTCGACCGGCCCGCGAAGTCGCTTGCCGACCTCGTCCAGGCGCTGGTCGGTGATGGCCGTCGTCTTCCCGTCCTGGTCGGCGAGGAGGAGCGTCGAGTCCCCGAGTACGAGGTATTCCAGAGCTCCCGCGCCGGCCCGGACAGCGACGACTGTACTGGTCGGACTGGCCCGATAGGACAGGTCGCAACTGTCCTCGTGCAAGGACCGAACAGCCCGGATCGAGTCGGCCAGGCAATCGGCGAGCGATCGAGCAGGGTGCGCGGTCATGGTGGCCAGCAGCAGCCCGCCCAGCGTGGAGGAGAACCACGCGATGCCGTGCGTACAGCCGGTATCAGCGCCGGCCACGCCGGCCCCGTCCAACAGAACGGCCGCTCCAGGTGCTGCGGCGGCGAAATCCTCGTTCTGCTGGCCGGGTTCGGCAGGCAAGGAGGCGAGGGCGACGTTCACGCCGTCGTCTCCTCGTCGTGTAGGTAGAGGGGAGTGAGGAGTTCGACGGACTGCGGTTCATCGGTCTCGGGGTCGTACTCGACGCCCACCAGTGCGGAGAAGTTGCGCTCGCCCACCTGTCCCCAGAGCGCGCTGAGGTCAGAGGCGAGCAGCTGCACGACGCCGAGGGAGCCCGCGGTGTGGATTCCCGCGACGGCGAGCACCGAGCCGTTGCCGTCCAGGCGGGGCAGCCGGCCAAGGTATCCGACGTCGTGCGGGCGGTACGGTTCCGTGTCCGCTCCCGCACGGTACGACGTGCCGGTACGCCGGTCCACCAGGGCCCATGGCTCACCGTCCGGGTGCTCCCAGCCGAGTACCGGGTCCTGAGCGTACAGGTCGCTCATGGCCTGGGACATGCCGGGCCCGCAGACGACGACCAGGCCGTCCCGGTTGAGGTCGACCTCACCGCTCACCTGGACATGGCCGGAGCTGACGTCGAGCCCGTACGACTTGGCCAGCTCTTCCAGCCGCTTCCCGGAGTTGACGTCAGCCATGGCGACGACCGGACGCTTCTTCTCGCCGTCCCATCGCAGCGGAGTCACGATCGTGACGGCCCCCGCACCGAGGAAGGCCCCCTCGGGCGCCGGACCGGTGTGCCGGATCTGGTGGATCCGCCCGCGGCTCAGGCCGGCCTTCTCTGCGATCTGCGCATACGACAGCCCTTGCGCGTGGAGGTCCTGGACCACACGGCGACGGAGCCGGGCGAGTTCGGTCACCTCCTGCTGCGCGTCGGCCAACCGCGTCGTGACCTCACGCAGGAGCAGGTACGGATCATCGATCGCCATGATCCGCTGCAACTCGTCCGACATGACCACACCTCCTAGAAGTACCCAGGAGTCTAGGGCCCTAGACGGAATGGGCGGGAGCCGCCTGCCCGAATGAACTCCGATCACATAGAAGCCGGCCCGCCGCCGAGGCACCCCACGAGGACTCACCCTCCACTGCCCGCGAGGCAGCCACGGCCACGGATCACCACCGGAGAGGAGGTCATGCCGCTCCGTTCCGCGGCAGCTCTGCCCAGACGCAACGCCCACCGGCGGGCCGGTCCTTCACGCCCCAGTCCTTGGCGCAGGCCGCGATCAGCATCAGCCCGCGACCGCCCTCCTCCACCTGGCTGTTCACGCTGCGGAGCAGGGGCTCCTCGTCGCCGCCCTGGTCGGTCACTTCGATGCGCACCAGGTCGTCGTCGAAGCAGACGACCACGAGGAACCATCCGCGGTACCAGCCGCTTCGTGTGTGCCGGACGGCATTGGCCGCCATCTCTCCGACGACCAAGACGGCGTCGTCCACAACGGCTGACCCCTCGTCCCCAAGCAGGGCGGCGACGAAGTGCCGGGCCTCCGCAACCTGCCAGGCCAGGCCGGGAAAGATGCGGCACCACTTTTTGGGCATGGGAACTCTCCTCTTCGTCTAGGGGGCTAGACGGCATTGCGAGCAGAGTATTCCTACGCACGACCGATGAGCCAGGCATCTAGAGGAATTATTCCTCTAGCGGGTGGTGAAGTCCTCCAACTCCCGGAACTCCTGCATCACCCGGAGCAGCATCTCCCGCGCCTCGATCCCGAAGATCGCAGCCTCTTCGAACCGGGCGAAGGTCTCCTCGTACGCGGCAACCTCAGCGGAGTCGTCCAGGACCCGCTCACCTCGGAAGGTCTCGACGACGACCGCACTCCGGTCGCACAAGGTGAACCCGTGGCGAGGCATGACCGGCACCGCTCGACGCCAGGGGATGATCCCGAGGCGCACAGTGGTCAGACTCTCGACGGCCAAGAGCCGGTCGAACTGGGCGAGCATCAGCGAGGGGTTGCCGGGCCAGGTCCGCAACACGGCCTCCGTCAGCACGAACACCGCCTCCCGCCCAGGCTCGTACAGGAGGCTCTGCCGCTCCACACGAGCAGCGACAGCCCGGCCGATCGCCTCAGGGGTCGAGTTCGGCGCACTCTCGAAAACGTGACGGGCGTACTCCGCGCTCTGAAGCATGGCGGGCAGGACGACACATTGGAACGGACGCACCAGCCGTGCGGACCGCACCGCGTCATCGAGGGTCGCCCCGGCCGGAGCCTCCTCGCCAGACGCCTCGACAGTCTCCGGCGCAGCTTCGACAGCGACCAGGAGGTCACGCACCTCACGAGAGGTCAACTCGTCGAGGTCGAGAGCCAACGACAAGCGGCGCAGAACATCGAGACTGGGGACCATGCGCCCGTTCTCAACCTTGGACACGGTCGGTTGCCCCACGCCGGCGCGCTGCGCCAACACGGCACCCGTCAGGCCGGCCTCTGCACGAAGTCCCCGAAGACGCGCCCCAAGCGCCTTCAACCGCTGCTGTCGCTCACTCCCCATACCCAGGGTTCTACACCACGGCGCAGCGGTCTCCCGATGTGCCGTAGCCTCTCCGCCTCACGGGTCTCAGGAAGAGTCCTCTTCCGATCGCACCCAGGCCAGTTGCACGTCACTGAGCGGAGGAGAGAACCCGTCGGGGAACGCCATCATGAGGGGCTGAGGCCACATGTTCTCGGGTCCGTGCCGTTCGCAATGAAGGGCGATGAGATGCGCCCCTTCACCGCAGCCGTCGTACCAGTAGAAGCGGCCATGGGTCTGGCAGAAGTACGAGAACGCCGAGCAGTTGTCGTCGTTCGCTGGCTCACAGAAGTCCGGATCACACACAATTTGCGTCACCGGGTCCTGTCGGTTGAGCCTCGGGATCGGCCTGGGATCACGCCACAGGAGTCGAGATGGGAGCACCCGGCCATCTTCCCTCCAGGCCCAGCCCTGTAACGATGGTCGTCTTGATCACTCATAGAGGTGCGAGCTGAGTCAGCGGCAGAGCTCCATGACGGTGCCATCGAAGTCCGGGAACTCGCGGGTCGCCTGCTCAATGACAGCAGCTGCCGACTGCTGCCGATCGGCCGCGAATCGTTCCGCGACGGCCGCCAGTTCGTGGTTGTGGGACGGCGTCCAGTCGGGTTCGTCCGAGGCGGCTGCTTCCCAAGGGCCGAAGCCACCAGCCAGCAGCCACAAGAAGGCACCCAGATCACGCGCCACGACGCCGGTCTCCCCCTCGGAACCGAGGAAGACCACAGGTTGATCGACGAGCGGGCAGCTCAGGCGGATCAGCCAGAACGCCGCGTATCCGCCCGATCCATCCTGGCCGAACACGCGGAAGCCGTCACCGCTCAGCTCTGCATTGCCAGTCCAGGCCCGGAACCAGTCGGTGGTCTCCTGCGCAGACAGGAAGGCTTGGAAGGGTTCGAAGTCGACCCCATCGCCATCGTTGTAGTCGAACGGAATCGCCAACGCGGCGGCGAGGGCAGCGGGGAACTGCCGATCATCGGTATCGATCACGCGGACAGGGTAGCGACCACCGATGTCTCTGGATGACTGCTGTGCATGGATCACCCTGGTCAGCCACGTACCTTGCTCGCCACGCCACCCTGCGCCAACCATCAGCTGGGACCGAAGTGTCAAGCATCTCCCGGGACCGGACAAACCAGCAGCCGTGCCCATGATTCAAAGTTTCTCTACTGGTTCAAGGCGCCGCGCAAGCGCGGCGCGCGGCGCTCGAATGGCCCGCGCGCCGCCGCTCCTGCCTGCGTCCCGCTCTGGCGCACGGCCCCTCCGGCGCCGCAGCCCGCAGTTCGAACCTCCCTCTAAGCAGGGTGAATTGATCTGGAACTCCGCCACAACACCCCGGCCCTCCCTCCGGGGAACGGCAGGACGTCGGGTACAAGGCGGTAGGCCGGCAAGGGCCCGTTCCCTCTCCTTCGTTAGCCCGTTGAGCAGCAGAAGCTCAGCGTTCCAATCAGGATGACGCACCCGTGCTCCACCCGACTCCTGCGCGCGTCTTTAACAGGAAGCCCTGACTTGCTACTCATAGGCTGCAGCCGGATCCTGGAAAGAAGAAGAGCAAGTGCAGCTTGCGATGGAGCCGCCGCGAGAGGTTGATCTTCATGACTGCCACCATGGCTTTGACTGTCCTTCCAGAGGACATGGATCGTGACGACCCCGCATGGGAGCTAATGTGTCGCGAGCTGCAAAACATGCTGGAGGCTGACTCCGAAGTAGACGTTAAAGTACCCCCTGTCCGAGATGCTGGGGTCGACGCAAAGGGAGACCCAATTACTATCGGAGTTCTGATCGTCATGCTGGCAGGAACTCCGGCCGTGACTCGCGCAGTTGGGGCAATAAACGAGTGGGTTCACATGCTGGGTGAGCGGCGGGCCAAAATCCAAATTGACATTGGGAAGAAGAAGTTTACCGCCAATACCCAAGGATACTCCGCTAAAGATGTGCAGAAAATCATAGAGAGCGCCAGAGTCGACCAGGGATAGAAATGGGTAACGTACGCAGTCGAAATCAGGCCTTGCTTATAGGGTCAGCCAAATACACCTACAACAAGTCCCAACTTCCCGATTTGCCTGCCGCGACAAACGACGTGACATTACTTCACGAGGTTCTATCGGAACCACCTCACGGCGTCTTCGAATGCGTCACTGAAGTACACAGTCCGACATCAAACAAACTACTCCGCACAGTACACGGCTTCATTTCGAAACTGCATCGCAGCGACCTCGGACTCCTCTATTATTCCGGCCACGGAAAGGCTGACACATTCGGGCGACTGTATCTGGCAACAAAAGACAGTAGGGTAAATTCCCTAGCCTCCACTTCGCTCCCCTGGACGACTTTGAAGGAGATACTCGTTGAGTGCGCCTCGCGCAAGGTGATTCTGATCTTGGACTGCTGCCACAGCGGGAAGGCGCCGAGCGGTCTGGCCAAGGGTGACTCGACGGATTTTGAACAGCTAACATCCGAAGGCATCGGCGAATATGTACTCACCAGTTCGGGAGCATATGAACGATCTTGGGTTAGCGGAGACAGAAGTATCTTTACTAGGTTCCTCGTTGAGGGGATAGAGTCGGAGGAAGCGGATCTAAACGGTGACGGGTTCATAGATGTTGAAGAACTTTATGAGTTTGCCCGAATTCGAACTACGGAGCTTAAGACTTACCAGACTCCCACTCTTTCGAAATATGGCGCCCAAGGGAGCCCTCCGGTACTCGCGCGGAGTACACGTCGCAGAGATTTTGCAGTTCCGGATATTCGCCCTGCAATGATCCGATCTAGTCGATTCAGCAAGGAGGGGAGTAACTCCTACTACTATGAAACAATACATTTGCAGAGCGCATGGGCCCTGACGCCCAAGGACTCTAGCTGCGATGTAGCACTCCTGGCGGGGGCAATTGATAAAGGTCACCCATCCTTGCAGCATGCCGATATACGTGAAGTTGAATTTACACAGGTGACCGACTCGCCGGGCCAGGATGAAACTAACATCGAAATGGAATTCACCACCGCCGTGGCCAGCATACTGGTTGGTCGCCAGCATGAAGACGCTTTCGTCGGGGTGTCACCGTATGCAACCCTCCATCTCTACAGGGTACTGGCTGGTCGAGCTACAAGCGACTTCCAGCTACTCTCAGCCATTTCGCATGCTCTTGACCATGGCCTGCGCTTGATATGTTTGCCTATTTTTGGACGCGTTGAAGGATCGCAGATATGGCTAGACGTGTTTGCCAGAGCGGAACAGCTCGGTGCACTTGTCGTGTGCCCGGCTGGTAATGACGGAAAATCCGAGCCTATATCCTTTGGGTCGATCGGACATTCGGTGAGTGTGGCAGCAGTTGATCACGAAGACAGAATTCCGTCATACTCTAATTACGGTGAATGGGTCAGCGTGAGTGCTCCTGGTGCTGGCGTGTTTTCAGCCGGGCCGGAAGGGAGTTACAGAGTCCTCTCTGGGACTTCTCTTCCTTGCTGTATAGTAACCGGCATCTTGGCCCTGGCTTGGATGGTTTACCCAGAGGCCACTCCAGAGAAACTTGCGAAAGCACTAATGATGTCTGCTGAAGACATTGCCCATAAGAACCCACACCTGGCTTCGAAGTTGGTGCCGCGACGCGTGAATGCAGCAGAAATGATGCTGGCTACCCAGAATCTAAAAGACTCAAGTTTTATAGCTCAAACTCCCGACATTTGACGGGGAGGCGGGCCCATCGCCAATAATTGCTCCCAGAGCGCCCAAGCCAAGCTGAGGTCTTCGAGGGGCGAACTACCCAAGGTTGCCTACGGGCCGGCCGGTGGGGCTTGCTCTGGTTGACGGCCTGGCAGCGTGGCTGAGGCCGGTGGGGGTACGGCGAGGCACACGTGCGCCTGGTCGGTCGGCGCGCCCGACGTCGTGGCTGACTGTCGTCGGCTGAGGTTCAGGCGGTGCGCATCGAAGGTGTCCGTCGTCGGCAACCGGCTGACCGTGGTGATCAACCCCGGGGCGGTCTCTGAGCCGTGCAAGGGCGACCGAGGCCACTCGACAGCGACCGACAGTGACAGGCCAGCCACGGCCGTCTGCGACGAAACCCCAGCTCACGGCCCCCGACCAAACGGGTTATTACCCAGGGGTGGACCTCAGGCAAGATGGGGTGTTTCTTACCGTGTCCGGCTTACACATCGTCAGGCAAGCAACTCAGGAGCCCTCATGAGCACTGTTCACGTACGCATCGGGGACCAACGAACCAAGTGCCGCACTGACGCCGACTGCCCGTCGTTGAACGGGAAGCAGGACACCTACATGAGTCAAGAGTCGATGTCCGAGGACCAGGCCAAGGCGCAAGGGCTCACAGCCTGCCAGCACTGCAAGAGGTAGCCGTGCCAGCGTCACGGCGTTCAGGACGAGGGCGTGAGGCCAGCGGATTGGTCGAGGTGGAACGGGGAGCCCGGAGCCGTCGGAGTCCAACCCGCGCGGAGAGCAAGCTGAATGGCCTGGGCAACGCCGGACGGCAGTACAGGCGTGGCCTCGCGTCCGAACCAGTTGCTCGGATGCGGCTGGTTCGTGGTGACCACGAGCGTCATGACCGGGATATCTGCATGCTCGACCGCGAACGTGCACGGCGACCAGGCCAGCGCCTGGAAGTACGTCGGCCGGCCTCGGAGCCGCCAGCGGTAGGCCGTGCCGTCGACAACGATCCGTCGTGATCCCTTGCGGACCAGTGCCATGGCTCCCCCTTCAACAGCGACGATGCTAGCGAGCCCGGCCCCGCCCTCCGTCTCATTTTCGTCTCATTCAGCGCCGTTCACGGCCGTTCAGACGGGACCGTAACCCGTATCCGCTCCCGCGACCGACCGGCCATGAACGCAGGTGAACGACCTCGTACGCGGCCCCGCGAGGCACCACCACAGTTGGAAAGCGTGCACCCAGAAGAGCGCCCCCGACGTACTGACCCGCGTGCGCTTGCATCGCCTGACTCCGCTGACTGTGCGCCCTGCTGTGTGTTAGCTACGTGCCAGACCCTGGATGCCCGGGCACGAAGCGGACGATCGGGAGGGGGAGACAGCGTGGGTGACTGGAAGCAGGGGAAGTGCGGTTGGCCGACGGCGGCCGGAGCCCGTTGTCAGAACAAAACGTTGAAGGGCACGGCACGTTGCTACCGCCATCAGGGTGAATGGACGAAACGTGGCCAGGCCGAGCTGAAGAAGCGTGCGAGCCGGCGTCGCAGGAAGTGATCCGCGCGCGGTTCGGGACCTCTGGACGGCTGCTTGGAGGGGGGTGGTCTCGAAGCTTCACGAGCTCCCGGACCGATGTGGCTCGGGAATCTCTTTCACGGCCCGGCCGTCGTGACTTGCTCTGGTCGAACGCATGGCAGCGTAGCTGAGGCCAGTGGAGGTGCAGCGAGGCACACGCGTGCGTGGTCGGTCGGCGCACCCGCCGTCGTGCTGACTGTCGTCGGCTGAGGTTCGTGCCACAACCGTGCCAGATCCAGGGGTCAGCCACGGTCAACAATGGTGGCGTGGGGTCGAGTTGCCAGCCACCGCATCAGGTATCGAAGCCGCGGGTCAGTAGCAGGACACCCCAGCCTCTCTCCTAAAGAGCGCGTCGCCAGATCTGATCCTGTCGGAGGCACCAGACAATGGGCGGCGCGTGAGCCGAGGTCCTCAACCTGCGTTTCAGCAGCAGATTTCGATCGACGATACCTGAATTTTAGGGCATGGACTGCTTCAGCAGTCCCGGGACAGACACTTCCGAATTGCCCCAGACCCAATAAAGCTCATACCTGTTCCGCTCTCTTTCCGATTCTTTTAGATCCAGGCCTTCATATGTGGCATAAACCGACCCACTCTTCTCATTTTCGAATTTGAACGATGAAATGAAAACATCTGGAGGCTCTAGCGGCGACCAGAAAGCCGCGACGTATCGCGGTTGACGTGTTACATTGATCAGGTTATTGTTATAGCGCACCCTGCCGTAATATACGAGATGCTCTCCGCATTGTTCGGGTGGGCAGTAATAACTGCCCGAATCTTTCCGCCAGGAGGCCTTGGGGTATTCGAATTCGTCATCAAGCTTCCCGCGATCTTGCCTCAAGATGGCGACACTAAGAACGGCGTTGAGCGTTTCGTACGTTGTGTCCCTGGGAAGCGTGACCACTGTCTCCATTTTGAACTCTTCCCCGGGATCGAGCGTGGTTCCAGGGCCTTGGAACTGTCCAGATGCAATAACTTCCTCCTCGGGCAGGCTTACATACATTTCCGCCCTTGTGTCCCCCAGCTCCTCCCATTTCTTTTTCCACCCTTCCATCCCTGTGCCCGAACTCGAGATTGCATACGACCTCCCATAGACGGAGTAGTCGTCCACGACTATGTAGAGAGGAATCCCTCCATCGTTTTTCGCGGAAAGCTTAAGAGGGATTTGAATGTAGGAGATTGAACTACCCGCCTGAGGTTTCCCAAATTCTTCCTTCAGGAGAACGTGTACAGGGGCGGACGTCGGCTGATAAAGGGAAGAGTATCCAATGCTGACGGCTGTCAGTAGTGCGGTGGCGGTAACACCGGCCGCGAACTTCTTAGGGTGTGGTATCTGTCTCCAAATTTTTTCTTGGGTAAGGATGTAGAGAGCCCAAATGGACCAGACCCACAGTGAAACAAAAACCGCCACTGCAGGTACGATTTCTCGCTCCTGAGACCACATAAAGAGCAGAAGGCTGGTCGTGGCCAGAGCGATTAGCACACCGAGAAAGACCAGCGCACCAGACAGGCTGACCTGTCGCCGGCCCCAATGGTCGACGACCGCAAGCGTCGCCAGGCCCTGCGCTGCGGCTGCCAACAGGAACAAGGCACCGACGAGACGTTGAGCGAAGGTGAGGGCGCCGACGGCATCCGGCCAACCGATGACGGCGTGCAGGGTCATCGAAATCAGCAGCCCCACGCTCATGAGACCGATGGTCAAATGCCGTCTCCAGCCCCTATCGGGCCACGCGCTGTTGTCGCCACCACGCCAGTGGACGCAAGACTCGTCGCCCATGTCCATGTCGTCCGGATAGCCAAGGCTACGGAGTACCTTGCGCAGCTCGAGGAGGGACCAAGCACTGCCCACTACGTTGCCGTTGATAGTGATCTTACGAAGACCGCGGCTGTCCGGCGGCTCCACGATCACCCAAGGTCGAATACCCATGGGACCACACTCCGCCTTCTGCCAGCCAAGGTCCTGCCGAACTACTGCGGTCGAGTGAATCCGAGAAGTGATTGAAGTGACGGCAACACGGACTGTAACGACGGCACGGCCTCGTTCGCCAACAGCCGTGCGTCGGATGGGCGCCGGCCTCACCCGGCCTCAGGCAGCAGGTTGGGCATACGCCCCGTGAGTGTCTAACTACGTGACAACGCCCACGCGCAACGGCGGACAAGCTCGGCCGCCTGCGAACGCACGACGGAGATCCCCGGGTGATGACTGGGGTGTCGCCATGTTGCAGTTACTGCACGGCTGTTCAAACTCCACCACCCCGACAGAGAGCTACCAGGTCAGGGGCCTGAGCCGAAAGGGCGGAACAGGCCCCTGTTGGTGTGCCATCCAGGCCGAGCGCGGAGCTGCGAGGCCACCTAGGGGTGTCTGCGGGAGAATGGTGATAACTAGCAGTATTCGCCTTCGACTGGAGGTGGGAACATGCTCGCTGGACCAGAAGCAGCCGTCGTCGTGCGGGCAAGTAGCACAATCGTGCAAGGCGTAGCACGGCAGGCAACGACATCGTCGCAGTGGCCTTCTCTTCACGCTGGGCTCTTGGAGCTGCACGCGATCGTTGCTGATTGGTGCGAGGCTGCTGCCAAGACCGTGAGCTTGATCCAGAACAGACTTGAGGATCCGCAGTCGAGCCTGCCGAGCACGCCGAGACGAGAACGGCGAGGGCGGACCCCAATTTCGTTTTCCCTGGGATCTCAGCACAGCATCTACGGACAGATCACACAGCAGCTGACCTCGAAGGACTCCCTGATACAGAAGCTTACTCACAGACTGAGGAAACGGGCCGCACGGCGCAATCTCCACAACATGATGCGCGTGTACTGCCCCGAACTTCTACTCGCGTTCGAACAGGCAACGGATCGGCGGCTAGCGTGGGTTGAGGCAAATCGCGCAGCCCTGGAAAAGGCCATGGCGGCTGAGGCAGCTGACCTTGAGTCGTTGCGCACGTGGGTGACGGAGGCCGAGGAGACCAGGCAGCACTTGTTGGAGGTTCAAGACGACCTTGCCGCTTTGATCCGGGAGACGTATCCCATGGGGCACGGACCTCTGAGCTACTCCTGACTCCTCCGGGTGGACGGCAACGCCCTACGCCTGCGCAACACATTACGCATGTTCTGCTGCGCTGGAGCTCGGCTGAGCGATCCTCCATCATGTGTCCGGCTTGGCGAGTTGCTCCTGCCATATATCCAACGCTTGCGTGGACAACCGCGAACAGCGATGCCTCCAGACGCCCTTCGCACAACCATCCCTCAGCAGCATCGAGCCGCGCGTCCCCCCTCTCGATCGTGCTTCCAACGGTTCTCAACGGCTGTGGACTATTGGTGGACTCGTACCGGCGGATCTGCCACGCACAGGGCTCTGACCTGGTGGGTCGTCCGAATCTTAAAGGGCCTCCGGAGCCGTGTGCGCAGGTTCGAATCCTGCCGGGGGCACTCGCCAGTCAGCCAGCAAGAATCAAGCTCTGACCAGCGCGAATGCCGACTTGAGAGAGCGGGAGTCAGTCTCACTGACTCCCGCTCTTTCTCGTTGTCTCTCACTGTTCACGCACCATCTGCGATACACGCGACACGCCCCCGACACGCTTCAGGCAGGACGCCACCAGCACCGCTGACCAGTCCGACCTTGTTGCCTTGACCAGCCGGGTCGCACCCCTGACACTTGGCGTATGACATCTGTACTACGCAGCTAGGGAAGGAGGAACGATGACCCCTAAAACCCGAGGTAAGAAGGTCGAGCCAGCCTCATCCCGCACGAAGCGAGGCGAGGCGAGCGTTACGCGCAGCAGGACCACAAGGACCCCTGTGATCAGCAAGACCACGAAAACAACGAAGTCTGATCAGTACCGTGGCCTACTCCAACAAGGCAGCTATTCCCGCTCTACCGAAGTGGCTCAAGTCCGGCTCAGGCCTGATGAGATGGCAGACCTACGGCTGGTGATGCAGTCTCTCAATCTGGCGTCGGTCTCGGACGCGCTTCGAGAAGGACTCCGCTTGCTCTCGCGTGAGGCAGCAGAGTTGGCAGCCTCTGAGGAGATTCGATCCTTCTACCAGGGAGCTCCTGCGCCGGCTCCCGCCGGTGTGCTGCCTGCCACTGCTGAGGAGCTGGCAGCAGGGGACGAAATCGAATGGTGAACCCCGGCTCTGCATTGCGTGGTGAGGTCTGGGGATGTGTTCTACCAAGCCCTATTGGTGCACATCCCGTAGTCGTTCTCACGGTGAATCGCATTGCCGAGCCGCTATCAGCGGTGACGGTTGCCGTAGTCACGGGGACGTCTGGACCGGCGGCTACTCACGTGCCCATCGGTCCTGAATGCGGCGTTACCAAGTACGACGAGTCCTACGTCAACTGCACCGACCTGCACACAGTCGACAAGTCCAGGCTCCGGAAGCGTCTCGGGCTGCTCGATCCGGCTGAGATGAAGCACGTTGGAGACCGCGTCCGGGTGATTCTGGGACTGTCCTAGGCCAGCTTCACCCCTGGAAGGGCCGTCCGACGAATCGGACCGCCCTTCCAGCATTTGCACCGTTGCTACACGGAGTCGCCCTCCTCCTCCAAGGCCGCTGCAATCTTCGCGTTGGCCGCTTCCTCGTGACCGTCGATGCAGCCGTGATAGCGCCGATGGATCACCTCGGGTGAGTTCCCGACCCGCCGGGCGACCTCAGCGATCGGCACTCCCGCGTTCAACCACCGCGTGATGCACGCGTGCCGTAGGTCGTACGGTCGTACGGCCAACGGCGAGGCGACACGCTCAGGCGGTAGCGCGTACTCCCGCGCTTCCTCCCATACCCGCCAGTAGGTAGAGAAGCCGACCAGGTCCTCACTCAAGGTCTCACTGCCACGCTTCCGCCGACGCGGCTTGCTCTGGGCGACGGCATGGCAGCGTGGCTGAGGCCGGTGGGCCACGGCGAGGCACACGCGTGCGTGGTCGGTCGAGGCACCCGCCGTCGTGGCTGACATTCGTCGGCTGATGTGCAGCTACCCCCTGCCCCGTCCCCGTGGCCCTTTCCACTTGAGTGCCTGTCAGTGAGGGCCCTTACGCTTCTCCTCATGCCTCAAGGCCGACCTGCAATACCTGCCGAGCTACGACGGCGTGTCCTAGTTGAAGCCGGGCATCGCTGTGCGATTCCGACCTGCCGTCGCCACCCCGTAGACATCGAGCACATCGACGATTGGGCGACAGTTCGCGAGCATCGGTTCGAGAACCTGATCGCCATCTGCCCGACGTGTCATCGACGCAAGGGGAACGGACCGGATCAGATCGACAAGAAGTCCCTACGGCAGTACAAGACCAACCTGGGCCTCCTGAACCACAGGTACGGCGATACAGAGCGGCGCCTAATTGAGGTATTTGGAAACCTGCTAGCAAAAGGAAAGATACCGGAGAACAGGACCATCCGAATGGGTATCGGTTCCGACCTATTGCTTTGGTACTTGATACAGGACGGATACCTCGAAACATATCGCTTTCGGGAGGACGAAACGCCACCCTATGAACTCTTTAGGTTCACCCCGTCTGGAATCGCATTCCTGCGCCGATGGATGGCAGCACAGCCTCTAGACCTTGATAGTCAACGGTCCAATACCGAGATGCCAAGCATCGGTTCGGCGGGGCACAGCAACGGGGTACCGCAACCACAGACAACACCGCCCTCCGTTGGGGAGAACGGGACAGCGACTGGTCTGCCCGCCTCTGGCCGTTCCACATAAATCAACGGATCAGATAGTCCTTGACATCCATGGCTGACATCCACGACGGCGGGCAGGGGCACACACCAGCACTCCTGACCGGCCTCTACAGTGGCAAACGGGTACTCGCCGACGAAAGGGCAGCTATGGGAGACAGTCCCCCGAGAGAGCTCATCTCGCTCGCTGATGACGAGGGCAACAGCGTCTCGGTCAACGTTCTGGGACGTAGCCCCGGATGGACCGCCGGGCTCGACGCGGAGATCGTCGTCAAGACGCCCTTCGTGTCCGGCCGTGTCGATCTGGCGCTGTATGTCGCGAGGTTGGAGAGCTGGGCCGACGCACTGGACCAGCTTGACGCCGGCGAAGACGTGGCCTGGATGGAGATGAGCAGCGGGCCGTCCATCTTCATCCAGCTCACGGGTGAGCGTGACTGCCCTGAGGTGGTCGTGGAGGACGAGTCCGGGTCCATGGTGACCGTTCGAGTCCCGCTCGTCCCTCCGGATGACTGGATTGCCGATCATCGCCAGCGTCTGCGCCAGGTGATGGATCACTGGGTTCCGATGCTGTCAGGGTAGGGAGACAAGTCGCCGCCAGCAGATGAGGGCGCATCCGAGGGCCAGGAAGGCTTCGTGGATGTCGTCGCGGATCTCCCAGCGAATCCGCAGGCGGCGAAACCAGTGCAGGTGGGCGAATGCACGCTCCACGACCCAGCGTTGGGTACCCAGTCCTGAGCCGTGCTCGGTGCCGCGTCGGGCGATCACCGGTTTCACGCCGAGGGCCCAGACGAGGCGGCGGTACTTGTCGTGGTCGTAACCACGGTCACCGAGCACGATTGTCCGGGCGGCGCCGGGGTCGGCCGCGCTTCCCCCGCACCGGTGGAACGGCTTCCAGCAGCGGAATGAGCTGCGTGACGTCGTTGCGATTGCCGCCGGTCAGGGTGACGGCGAGCGGGATGCCGGTGGCGTCGGTGATCAGGTGGTGCTTGCTGCCCGTCCTGCCCCGGTCAACGGGGCTTCGTCCGGTCCTGGAGCCCCCTTTGACGCGCGGACATGGGAGCCGTCGACGGCCGCCCGGGAGAAGTCCAGGGCGTTCGCGCTGCGGAGCTTGGCAAGGAGGACCTCGTGCATTCGGGGCCACACTCCGGCCTCGGTCCACTCGGCCAGGCGGCGCCAGCAGGTCATGCCCGAGCCGAAGCCGAGTTCCTGCGGCAGGTGTTCCCAGGCGATCCCGGTGTGCAGGACGAACAGAATGCCCTGGAACACCAGCCGATCCGGATGCCGCTTGCGCCCGGGGTGCTGGGTCCGACGCTCAACCTTGGGCAGCAGCGGCTCGATCAAGGACGACCACAACGAGGAGCGGCCCTGGGCTCCAACGAGAGGCATCCCCTGGCCCCGCACCACGAGTAGGTGAGGCCGGTGAGAGGTCGTTGCCATCAGCTGCCCGCCTCATCGTCGACGCCGGTCTGCACGGTCACACGTACGCCCTCTACGCCATGCTCAGCGTCACGGCCCTCGACGAGCCCGGGCCGGTGTCGGTCCTCGGCTCAGACCCCGAGGGGCTGACCGCCCTGTGCGGCTCTCGGATCACCGGCGTCAAAGTCTGGCGCCGGCAGCCGAGAAGGTGCGCTCCCGAGGCCGAGGGCCTTCGCGATACTCGGGATTCACACTTGCGATAGAGCGGACACGGACACTTGCTGCCGACCAGACCATCGACGCCGTGACGTGTCGGCAGCCGCGTTCAGGTGATTTTTGTGTTGTCGAGGGGCGCCTGGTAGGACTGTGGCGCGCTGTTGCCGTCACATGTTCGATTCTGCGGGGGGTCATGTGGTCGCCACGGCTGTCACCTCTTCGACGCGGCGGCTTCCCGTCGTTGCCAGGCGGGCCGGTCAGCACGGGCTGGTGCTGGGTGCTGTCGCGGTGACCGTGCTGCTGTGTGCGACGGCGCTGGCCGCGCTCGCGGCGTTGGCGGGGAGTTCGGTGCAGGCGGGGGCCGTACGGCGGTTGGCTGCCGATGTCGACGCGCAGGTGAGCGTGCACGCGTCCTTCCGGGCCGGGGGCATGGCCGTCGCCGATCGGGATGTGCGGGACGCCGGTGAGCGGGTGTTCGCCGGGGTGCCGCAGCGGACCTACGTCGGGCTGCTGGGCACCTCGCCGGTCTCGGTGACGGGGATCGACGGGGTCGTGGGCCCGCCACGCGGTCCCGGGGGCAGCGGGCTGCACCCGGTCGCGGTGCAGGGCGGGGGCAGGTTCGGGCAGTTGACCGCCGGGCGGTGGCCCGCCGGCACGGCCGACGCGCCGGCCGGCGCGTTCACCTCGCTGCCCGATGTCCGGGTCGCCACCGGTTCCACCGCCCCGGTCGACACGGCGGTGCCCGAAACGCTGGCCAGACTCCTGGACATCACGGTCGGTTCCACCTTGCAGGTGCAGGACGCCTTCAGCCGTGCCATGACGCTGCGGATCACCGGCGTCTTCCGGGCGACCGGTGCCGTCGGGTTCTGGCCCGCGATGGCCGGCGACCTGACCCGGGGGGAGGCCGCCGGCCAGGATCTGCTGGTGGTCTCGGCGTCGGCTCTCAACGGCAGCGCCGTCCTGAACGGGCATCTGACGGCCCACTGGAGTGTGCAGCCCGACCTCTCCCGTCTCGACGCGGGCAGCCTCGGCGCGCTGCGCGACCGACTGCGTGCCTTCGCCGGCAGCCAGAGCCGCGTGTCGGTGTTCCAGGGGCGGCCACCGTCGCTGGACGACCTGAAGGTGGTCTCCGGTCTGCCGGGCGCGATCGACGATCTGACGGTGCCGATGGTGGCGGCCCGGTCCTCCCTGTACCTGCCGAGCGTGCTGCTGGCGGTCCTCGCCCTGGCCACCCTGGTGCTGGCCGCTCGTCAGTTGACCGTGCGGCGCAGCGGTGAGCTGGCCCTCCAACAGGCCAGAGGCGCCGGCACCCTGCGGTTGCTGCGCGGAGCGGCGGCCGAGTGGGCGCTCACCGGCGTCCCGGCCGCCGTCGCCGCGCCCTTCCTGGCCGGGCTGCTGCACCCGGGCGGCCGGGGCGCCGGCGCGTGGGCTGCGGTGGGTCTGACCCTGCTGGTGCATGCCGCGGCGGTATTGCTCCCCGTGCTGCCGTCGGCGCCGTCGCGGCCGCCCCGCGGCGCACGGGCCGCCGCCGCTCAGCGCCTGGGCGCCGACCTGGCGCTGCTGGCCGTCGCGGCCCTGGGGTATCTGGAGCTGCGGAGGCACCGCTCGCTGATCGCCGACGTGGGCACCGGCGGCGCGTCCGCGGACCCGGTGCTGGTCCTGGTGCCGGCCCTGGTGGCCGGCGCCGCCGCGCTCCTGCTGCTCCGGCTGCTGCCGCTGACCTCCCTGCTGTTGGACGCGTTCGGCCGGCGCAGCCGGGGCCTGGTCCTGGCGCTGGCCGGCTGGCAGTTGAGCCGGCGGGCCGCCCGCAACGCGGGGCCGGTGGTGCTGATGTGCCTGGCCATGGCGGTGAGCGCCTTCGCCACCACCGCGCTGGCCTGCCTGGGCGGCCTGGCGTCCGAGGAGGCCTCGTTCACCGTCGGCGCGGACGCGCGGATCTCGCCGTCCGCGGATGCCGGGTACCCCTCCTCCGTGCTGGGCGCCGCCTATCGCGCGCTGCCGGCGGTGACCGCCGTGACACCGGTGACGCAGTCGACGGTGAATCTGCCCGGCGGCGCCACCGAAGGCCTGGTCGGCACGGTCGGCGGGCCCGCTCCCCGCACCCCGTCACCGGTCGTCCCCGGGATACCGCTTCCCGGGCGGCCGACCGCGCTGCTGCTGGACGAGCGGCTGCGCAGCGACGGCAGCCGGGCGGCGCCGAGCCTGGAACTGACCGTGCAGGACGCGTCCGGTCTCGTCAGCACCGTGGCGGCCCGGTTACCCCCCGCCGACGGAGCAAGGCACACGGTCGTGGTCCCGCTCGACGTGCCGCTGAGCGGCGGCCACCCGCGGACGTATCCGCTGACGGTGACCGCCGTCGACGTGCTGCCGCAGCCGGACGTGCGTCCCGCGCGGCTGGATCTGGAACTGATCCGGGTCGGCGCGCGCGGCACCACGGACACGGACACGGACACAGACACGGACACGGACACCTGGGTCACCGGGCTGCCCGGCGGGCAGGTCTGGGCCGACGGCACGGACCACGCCGCCGACTCCACCGCGGGGGCGTGCGACGGAAAGCCGGCCGACGGCTTCGGTCTCGGCACCCCCGGGGTGTGCTCGATCGCTCCCGGCGGCTCCGAGGTGCTCCGGACCACCGTCAGTACCGGCGTCCGGACCTCCCAGGCCGTCGAGGACGTCTTCGGCGACCTGGCCGACAGCGACTACGACACCCGGCCCGGCACCCGGGTGCGACTCGTGGCGGGCCCGGCCGGCGGGCCGGCGCCGCTTCCGGTGCACGCCGACGCCTCGACGCTGCGCGACGCGCGCCTGCACGTGGGCAGCACCACCACACTCGGTCTGGGCGGCGGCCGGATCACCGCCCGGATCGTGGGCCGGGTCGACTCGCTGCCCGGACTGGGCCGCGGGCAGGGGCATCTGATCGCCGATCAGCGCCAACTCGCCGCCGCCATGACGCTGGCCGGTGTCGACCAGCAGGATCCCGCGTTCTGGTGGATCGGCAGCGCCGACAGCGCGCGCACGGCCGTCGCCGTCGAGGCGCAGCCCGCGCTGGGCCGTGTCACCACCACGGCGCGCACCGCCGCGTCCCTGCAGGCCGACCCGTTCCGCAGCGGGCTGCGGCGGGTGCTGGAACTGGTCCGGTACCTGGCCCCCGGGTTCGCGGTCATCGCCTTCACCGTGCACGCGGTGGTCTCCACCCGGCAGCGCCGCAAGGAGTTCGCCCTGCTGCGGGCGATCGGCGTCCGCTCCCGGAGCCTGTCCGCGCTGCTGGGCGCCGAGCAACTGAGTCTGGCGCTGTTCGCGGTGGTCCCGGGGGCGCTGATGGGCATGGCCCTGGCGTCGGCGGTGCTGCCGCTGGTCACCGTGGACGACAGCGGACAGGCCCCCTATCCGCCGCTGCCGCTGGTCATACCCTGGGGCACCGTGGCGCTGACCGCGGTGGCGACCGCCGTGGCCATCAGCGCGGTCGTGCTGGCGCTGGCCCGACTGCTGGCCCGGGTGGACCTGGTACGCGTACTGCGAGCGGGGGAAGACCGTTGAGCCGGGCGGCCGGACAGGACCGAGGAGCGCGGACGGTGACCCGACCCGTGGGCACGGGTAGCACGGATACGGCCAGAGGCGCGGGTACGGGCGCGGGTACGGGTACGGGCATGGGCATGGGTACAGGCGGGGCGGTGACGCGGCGGTTGATACGCAAGGAGATCCGCGGCGACCTGCCGCTGCTGGCCTGCCTGGCGGTGCTCGTCCTGGTGGTGACGGCGCTGTGCGCCTGGGCCCCCGTCCTCGCGGGCCGCCAGGAGGACCGGGCCCTGCGTGAGCGCGTCGACGCCGCTCAGGCCCAGGCGCCCCTGATCAGCCTGAGCACCACACCGTCGGTCTTCGACACCTCGCCGCCCGCCGTGGACATGGCCGCCCTGCTCGGCGCCGGCCGCACCCTCACCGAGCAGCTCAGCGGGCCCGCCGCGCGACAGCTGACCTTCGCCGGCGGCGGCAGCTACGACTACAACCCGGCGTCCCTGATCTCACCGCAACCACCGCAGCCATCACAGCCATCACAACCAGCGCAGCCATCACAACCAGCGGAACCGGCGGGGTCGGCGATCGTCGGCACCCGGCTGACGGTCAGTCATCTGCCGTCCGCGCGGGCCCATCTGCGTTACGTCAGCGGCCGCGCGCCGGCCGACCGCACGCCGCCGGGCACCGCGCCCCAGATCGGGTTGTCGCAGGCCACCGCGCAGGCGCTGGGCGTCCGGGCCGGCAGCCGACTGGCCCTCGAGTTCGCCAAGACGCCCGGGGCACAGAACGCACCGCCGCACGCGGAACTGCTGGTCAGCGGGGTCTACCGCGCCACGGCCGCGGCCGACGATTTCTGGACCGGCCGGGAGACGCTCGACCAGCCGTCGCGCTATCCGGCGGAGCGCTCCGCCGGCACGGTGCTCGCCGTCCGCGGCCTCGTCGGCCTCGACGCCGCCGACCTGCTGGCCGGCGCCGGGGTGGGCGGCCCGCGGGTGACCTGGCAGCTGCACGCCGACCTGTCCGGGGCGGCGCTCGACCGGGCCCGCGCACTGACCGGGCCGCTGTCCCACTACAGCGCGGACCTGAGCGCCGCCCTGTGCCAGGGCAGCGACTGGGTCACCGGCGACACCAGTTGTCGGGTCGGCGGCCAGGCCACCCAGTCCCTGCTGGTGACCGACTCCCTGACGCCGCTGCTCGCCGCGTTCACCGCTCAGGACCGGCAGGCCCGGGCGCTGGCGACGTACGCCGTCGACGCACTCGCCGCGGTCGCGCTGGCCACCGTCGCCGTCGCCGTACGACTGCTGCTGCGTCGGAGGCAGGCGTATCTGCGGCTGCAGCGTGCGCGGGGCGCGTCCACCGCGCGGCTGGTGCTGCTGCGCTGCGCCGTGGCCTGGCCGGTGGTCCTGATCGCCGCCCTGCTCGGCTGGGCGGTCGGACGGATCGGCGCTCCCACCGGCACGTCCGGATCGCCGCAGCCGGTGCCCGCCGCCCTCGCTGCCGCGGTGGTGATGCTGACGGTGCCGCTGATGACCTGGCTCGCGGTCCGCGAGCCGCGCAGGCCCGGCCGGCCGCGGCGCTCGCGCCGGAACACCGCCGTCGGCCGGCGCGTGGTCCTGGAGCTGACGGTGCTGCTCGCGGCGGCGGCGGGCGTGGTCGCGCTGCGCTCACAGGGCCCCGACGGGATTCTGGGCGCGGTGCCGGTGCTGGTGGCGTTGGCCGTCGTGCTGATCCTGCTGCGGATCTACCCGCTCGTGCTGCGCCTGGTGCTGCGGCAGACCCGGCGCGGCCGGGGAGCGGTGGGCTTCGTCGGGGCGGCCCGGGCCGCCCACGACGCCCCGGCGACCGGGCCGGCCCTGTTCGTCCTGGTCCTGACCCTGGGCACGGCCGTGTTCGGCGGACTCGTGCACCGTACGATCGACGACGGCCTGGCCACGGGTGCGGCCTGGACCGCCGGCGCCGACGCGAGCGCGACGGTGGCCGGGACCGTGGCCCCCGCAGGCACCGTGACCTCCGCTGGGGCCGTAGCCTCCGCCGATGCCGCGGCCGCCGCGCCGGGGGACGGCACCGCCGCCACCGGAATCCGGACCGCCGTCCAGCGTCTGCGCACCCTCGACCTGGTGGGACAGGCCGACGGCGCGGTGATCTCCCGGGTCGCCGTGATCACCGTCGACGCCCGGCAACTGGCCGCCATCGCCCCGAAGTCGGCGCTGGCCGACGCTCTGCTGTCCGGGCCTGCCACCCCGCCGGGCGACCGGGTCGACGCGAACGCCCCGCTGCCGTCCTTCCTCTCGCCCGACCTGCGGGCGACCGAACGCACCGGCGGCTTCACCGCCACCGTGCTGACCCAGGGACAGCCGCCGGTGAACCTGGACTTCAAGCCGGTCGGCACCCTCACCGCCGCGCAGCTGCGCGACCCCCTCCTCGGGCCGGTCACGGCGCAGATCGCCGCCGGGACGCCGATGCTGATCACCACCGCCGCCGCCGAGCACCTGATGCCCCAGCAGCCCTCGGGAAGCACCGTCCTGCTCCTCGAAGCGGACGGTCCCGCCACCGCCGAGCCCGCAGTACTGCGGTCGGCGGCGGCCGAGGTGCTCGGGCCGCTGGCCCGGATCCGCGTCCGCTCCGAGACGCTGAGCACCCTGCGCACGGACGGCCTGACGCAGGGCCTCGGCACGATCTACACCGTCGGCTCGATCCTGGCCGCGCTGGCCGGCCTGCTCGCGCTCGCCCTGGAACTGACCCTCACCTCCCACGAGCGCAGGCGCACCACCTCGTTCCTGCGCACGCTCGGACTCGGCGGCAAGGAGGCCGCGGCGGTGCACTTCCTGCAACTGCTGCCGCCGGCGGTGGCATCGGCGGTGGGCGGCACGCTGCTCGGGCTGCTCGAACCGCGGCTCATGGCGGGGACGCTGGACCTGCGGCAGTTCACCGGCGGCCCGGCCCAACCGGCGCTGCGGACCGACTACTCGCTGACCCTGGCCCTCGTCGCCGGCGTGACCGCGCTGATCCTGGCCGCCGCGGCCGTCGAAACCGTCCTCGCCCGCCGACGCGGCCTGGGGGCCGAACTGCGCCGCATGTGAACCGCCCAACGGCACAACGGCACAACGGCACAACGGACCAACGGCCCAATGGACCAACTGCCCCGTGCACGCGAGGGGCTGTTCAGCGCGTCCGGCCGCCGCGCGCCGTGCCCGTGCCGTCCGCCGCCTCCTCTACTTCCTCCGCTACTTCCTCCGCATCGGACTTCGCCCGCCGCGCCGCCTCGTCGGGCCATACGCCGATGTGATCGCTCTCCAGCGCCAGCCGCACCCGCTTGCGCAGATGCAGACGCTCGGTGAACTCGCCCGGCAGTTGCAGCCGACCGCTGCCGTCCAGCACCGCGTACTCCTCGGCGGTGAGCACCTCGACGCCGTCCTCGCCGGTGGCGACCCGGCGCAGCACCTCGGTCGAGGTACGGCCGTTGCGGATCCGTACGGTGCGCTGGACCTGCTCGGACACCAGCGCGTCGTGGGTGACCACGATCACGGTGACGCCCAGGTCCTCGTTGGCCCGGCGCAGTGCGGCGAAGACCTCGTCGCTGGTGGCGGTGTCGAGTTCGCCGGTGGGTTCGTCGGCGAACAGCACCCGGGGCTGGTTGGCGTTGGCGACCGCGACGGCGACCCGCTGCTGCTCGCCGCCGGAGAGCGTGTCGGGGGTGCGGTCCCGGCAGTGGCCGACGGACAGCAGGTCGAGCAGTTCCTCGGCCCGGGCCCGGCGCTTCGAGCGCTTGATCCCGGTGTACGTCATCGGAAGCATCACGTTCTCGGCCGCCGAGAGGTAGGGCAGCAGATTGCGTGAGGTCTGCTGCCAGACGAAGCCGACGGTGCCGCGCCGGTAGTCGAGCCGCTCGCGGCGCTTCATCGTCAGCAGATCGTGTCCGGCGACCTGGGCGGCTCCCGCGGTGGGCACGTCCTGGCCGGAGAGTATGCCCAGCAGGGTGGACTTGCCGGAGCCGGAGGCACCGACCACGGCGATCATCTCGCCCTCGGCCACGGTCAGGTCGAGGCCCTGGAGGGCCTGCACCTCGACGCCCTCGCTCTGGTAGATCCGCACCAGGTTCTCGCAGACGACCAGCCCCTCCTCGCGTTGCGGGGCGGCGGCCGCGGCGGCCCGCCGACGCAACTCGTCCAAGTCCGGTGCCCCGGTGGGCTGTTCGTGAACTGCCACGCGGTCCCCTGAGGAGGCTAGAAGGCCAGAAGGCCAGAAGGCTGGAAGGCTGGAAGGCTGAAGGGCTAGGAGGCTAGGAGGTGAAGTCTGCGCCGGTCAGATGTCCTCGACGATGCGGCCGTCGCGGAGTTCGAGCACGCGGTCGGCCAGCGCGAGGAGTTGTGTGTCGTGGGTGGCGACGAGGGCGGTGACGGATTCACTGCGGACGACGGCGCGCAGCAGGTCCATCACGGTGAGACCGGTGTCGGCGTCGAGCTGGCCGGTGGGTTCGTCGGCGATGATCAGGGCCGGGTCGTTGGCGAGCGCGCGGGCGATCGCGACCCGCTGCTGCTGGCCGCCGGACAGCTCGCCGGGACGCTGGTCGGCGTGGTCGGACAGGCCCACCAGGGAGAGGAGAAGCTCGACGCGGGCTTCGCGCTCCCGGGCCGGGACCTTCCGCAGGCGCAGCGGGACCCCGACGTTCTCGGCAGCGGTCAGGATCGGGATGAGACCGAAGGACTGGAAGACGAAGCCGATGCGGTCGCGGCGCAGCGCCAGCAGGTCGTCGTCGCCGAGGCCGGCCAGATCGACGCCGTCCAGGACGATCCGGCCGCCGTCCGGGGTGTCGAGGCCGCCGACCAGGTTGAGCACGGTGGTCTTGCCGGAGCCGGAACGGCCTCTGAGGGCGACGAGTTCGCCGCGCGGCACATTGAAGGAGACACCGCGCAGGGCGTGGACGGCGGTGTCGCCGCTGCCGTACGTGCGGCGCAGGTCCTCGACCACCACCATGTCGCCGACCGGCGTCCGCGTCCCGATGTCCGCCACGGCGCCGTGACCGTCGGCCCGCTCGCTCATGCTTCCTCCCCCGCCCCGACCCGACCCGCCCCGGCTCTGCGGAGGCGGTTCCGCGTCCGCACCGTACGGCGTCCGCACCGTACGGCGTCCGCACCGTACGGCGTCCGCACCGTACGGCGTCCGCACCTCACGGCGTCCGCACCGTACGGTACGCCGGATCTCCGCCATGGTCAGCGGGGGGCTGTGGTGCTGTTGCGGAGGCGTAGTTCCACCGGGACGACCGTCAGGTGGGGGGCGGTGGGCTGTGGGGCGGCGTCAATGTGGTTCAGGAGGATGCGGAGGGCGATCGTGCCGATGTCGGTGAAGTCCGTGCGGATCGTGGTCAGCGGGGGGAGGAAGTGGGCGGCTTCCGGGATGTCGTCGTAGCCGACCACGCTGACGTCGTCGGGGACATGGCGGCCTGCCTCGTGCAGGGCGCGGAGTACGCCCAGCGCCATCTGGTCGTTGGAGACGAAGATCGCGGTGATGGTCGGGTCCTTCGCCAGTTCGCGGCCCAGGTCGTAGCCGGAGTCGGCGCTCCAGTCGCCGATCAGGGGGGTGTGCACCTCGGCTCCGGCTGCCCGGAGCGTAGCCTGCCAGCTGTCCGACCTGCGGTCCGCAGAGGTCCAGCCCTGCGGGCCCGCTACATGTCGGACCGTGGGGTGGCCGAGGGAGAGAAGGTGCTCCGTCGCCATACGGGCGCCGGTGACGGCGTCCGAGGTGACCATGGGGGTGCCGTCGCCCAGGTCGTTGTCCATGACGACCAGGGGGGTGTCCAGATGGGCCTCGGCGAGGGCTCGGGCCACTCTGACCTGGGGGGCGATCGCGATCACGCCGTCCGCGCCCTCCGCCGAGAGTCGGTCCGCCGCGCGTACGACGGTGTCCCGGTCCGCGGTGTCCAGGGCGATCGAACTGACCAGGTAACCGGCCTCCTGCGCCGCCGTGTTGATCGCCGTCAGCGTCGAGGCGGGGCCGTAGCGGGCCGCGTCGAACGAGATCACGCCGAGCATCCGGGTACGGCCGCTGGCCAGCGAGCGCGCGCTGCTGCTGGGGCGGTAGCCGAGTGTGCGCATCGCCGCCCGGACCGCTTCCCGGGTCTCCGCGCGGACGGCCGGGTGGTCGTTGAGCACCCGGGAGACCGTCTGCTTGGAGACGCCGGCCAGCTTGGCGACGTCGTCCATCACCGGGCGCGCGCCCGCGAAGTTGCGACGGCTGCGTCCCTTGGTCGCCGGGCCGTCAGCGGCGCCTGGGGTCATGGTGGGGGCTCTTCTTCCTTCGGCCTGGGGTGGTCGGCGGGAAACCAACCACAGGATAGGCCGGAGGGGGGTGGGGTCAGCGCGTGGTCAGTCTCCAGGTGTGGGGGGTGATCCATTCGGCTCGGTGTATCTCGGCGGCGGTGGGTGGTGGTGCGGTTACGGGGAGGTGGATCCGTGCGTCTGCGGCCAGGGGGAGGATCTTGATCGTCAGGGGGCCGCCGGGTGGCAGTCGGTTGAGCGCTATGTCCCAGGGGGCGCCTGTGAAGAACTGGTCTGCCACCAGCTCTTCTCCCAGGTAGGCACGGGCCACGTCTCCGGTCCAGTGCAGACGCAGGAGGGTGGGCGCGGTGGCTGTGGTGGCGGTGGTGGCGGTGGTGCCTGTGGTGGCGGTGGCTTGGGGCTGCGGGATGTCCACTCGGTAGACCGCCGCCGTCTTGTCGTAGTGCTTGTCGTCGGGGGCGCTTGCCCTGCCCAGTACGCCGGTCCTGGGGGTGGGGGGTGGGCCTGCCTTGCGGAGCTGCGTGAGGGTGGGGGTGGGAGTGGGGGTGGGGGCAAAGGTCTTGTCGGGGGTGAGCGTGTAGCGGGTCAGGGCTCCGTCCTGGCTTTCCCTGAGCGTGGCTCCCCGTGCCTTTGGGGGGTGGTGCGGGGGTGGGAGTACGGAGAGGGAGAGTGTGGGGTGCATGGGGGGTGTGGGGGGTGTGGTGCGGGCTTTGATTCTGGTTTCTTCCTTGTCGAAGACGACGCCTTCGGGGCAGAGCACGAGGCGTTCCGCGCCCCAGGCCTCGCCTCGGTAGGCGGTTCGGGCCGTGGTCGCGTCCAGGACGAGCAGCGCGACCTTCGCGCCTTCGCCGGTCTCTACTTCCACCAAGGCGTCCGTGCCCGGGACCAGGCCCGTGATCAGGATTCGCTCGCCGTCGGTGACCGGGGCCGGTCGGCCGGACGGGGTGGTCACCCTCGTCACCGTCCTTGCGTCCAGGGCCAGTTCGGGGTCGATGCCGTCCGTCGACGCCAGGACGAGGGTCGTGCGGCCGTCGTTGTCCCTGACCTTGCATATCGGCTGCGCTGTGGCCCAGTCGAGGCGGAGGTCCGCCACCTCCAGGCGCAGGGGCCAGCAGAAGTAGGCGCCTGCGGGGACGGTGACGGGGGTGCTGGGGAGGGTGAGCGGCGGAGCGTCGGGGAAAGCGACCGTGAAGCTCGTGTCCGGGTGGTCCGGGAGGGGCTCGTGCGGCTGGTGGTTGGTGACGAAGAGGAAGCCTGAGGCGCTGCCGTCGGTGCGGACCGCCCAGCGCAGGGTTTCGCGGTCGTGCTGGTCTCGTGGGCCGGTGGCGGGCAGCGTCATTTGCATGGGGGCGATCGTCTCGCCGAAATCTGCCAACAAGAGGTGCTGCAGGCGGAGTTCGTCGTAGGACGGGCGGTACTGGCCGTGTTCGCCCAGCGGGGCCTGGAAGTCGTACGTCAGCACGGGGAGGTCGTTGGGATAGCCGGTGGCGTGGGACTCCTGGAGGGGCGTCCGCTCCCCCGTCGGGTTGGTGCCGCCGTGGAACATGTAGTAGCCCTGCCAGACCGAGCCGCAGCCGATCTTCGTGAGGGCGAGCGCCCCGATGTCGGCGGCGTCCACGCGCGGGCGGCGGTGGTAGGCGACCGCCATTCCGCCGCCCAACTCGCATGTCGCCCAGGGGAACTTGGACGCGTAGATCTCGGGAGCCGTGCCGCGGACGGTCGTCGGGCGTAGGTCGGCGCCTATGCCCTCGTCGTCGCGTTGGTGGGTGAAGAAGAAGTGCTTGCGGCAGGTGTCGGGCCAGCCGCCGTCGGCCTCGGTCCAGAACGCCTCGGAGTAGCCGCCGTAGAGCGGGAGCAGTTCGTCGTCCGGGAGTTGGACTCCGCCCCAGGCCGTCGACGTCCACAGGGGTGCGGTCAAGCCGGCCTCCTGAGCCATGCGCTTCAGGGTGCGGAGGTGGCCGGGGCGGTCGTAGAGCTCGTTCTCGATCTGGATCGCGACGATCGGGCCGCCGTTCGCCCGGTCCAGGTGGTGGAGTTGCGCGGCGATCGCCTGGAACCAGGGGCGGACGGCGTCCAGGTACGCCGGGTCGTCGGTGCGGGTGGCCGTCGTGCGGGCCAGGACCCAGTCGGGTAAGCCGCCGTTTCGGACCTCCGCGTGTGACCACGGGCCTATGCGGGGGATGAAGTCGAGGCCGTGGCGGGCGCAGAGCTGGGCGAAGCGGCGGAGGTCTCGGTCGCCGTCGAAGCGGATCTGGTTCTCCGTCTCCTCGTGGTGGATCCAGATGAGGTACGAGGCGACGGCCGTGATCCCGCCCGCCTTCATCTTCAGCAGTTCCTCCTCCCAGTCCTGGGCCGGGTAGCGGGAGTAGTGGAACTCGCCCGAGATCGGGAACCAGGGGCGTCCGCCTTTGGTCAGGCAGCGGGTGGTCATCTCTATGGGGGCGGGAGCGGGAGCGGGAGCGGGAGCTTCGGGGAAGGGGAGGTGGCCTCGGGGTGGGGAGGGAGCGGGGGTGGAGATGTGGATCTTGTGGTGTGGCATCAGGGCCCTCCAGGGCGCGGGATGGGGGTGGGGGGCGGCTGCGGTGGGGGCGGGGGTGCGGTGGGGGGGCGTGTGCCTTCGTCAGGGGCCCTTCGGGCCCAGGTCGGGGGTGTCGGTCAGGTGGGCCTGGGGTGTGGTGGTGCCGTGGAGTTCCAGAAGGACCAGGTCGTTGGCGCCCGGGCGGAGGACGGGGGCCGGGACGTAGAGGGTGCGCTGGGGGCCGCGGTTCCAGTAGCGGCCCAGGTGGAAGCCGTTGATCCAGGCCTGGCCCTTCGTCCAGCCCGGGAGGGAGAGGAACGTGTCTGCAGGGGTTTCCACTTCGAACGTGCCGTGGTGGAAGGCGGGCACTGCGCAGGTCGGCTCGGACTTGGTGAACGAGGCCGGGTCCGGGGCGGTCTCCAGGGGCAGCGCGTGGCAGTCCCAGCCCTGTACGGGCCTTCCGTTGAGGGTCACCGGGCCCAGCAGGCCCTTCGGGACGCCTATACGGGGGCCGTAGTTGACCCGGCCCATGTTCTCCACGAGTACCTCGAGGACGGCGTCGGCGCGGGGGACGTGGACGGGCAGGGTCTCGTCGTAGCGCTCGCGCTCCAGGACGCCGGCGGGGGCGCCGTCCAGGAAGACCTGGGCTCGGTCCCCTACTCCGCCGGTGAAGTGGAGGAGGCCGGGTCCGGGGGTGGGGGCCGTTGTCCGGTACAGCGTGTAGCCGGCGCGTTGGCTCATCTCGTCGGCGGTGACGGGGTCCTTGGCGTGGACCGGGGTCCGCGCCAGGGGGAGGAGGGGGGTGTACGTCGTCAACTCGACTGTCGTCAGGGGGAGTTTGGGGGACGGGGCCGGGATCGGTTCCTGCGGGAGCTGGGTGTGGCGGGCCAGCACCTCGCGGAAGGCGTGGTACTTCGGGCCCGGGTCGCCGCTCTCCGTCAGCGGGGCGTCGTAGTCGTAGGACGTGATGGTGGGGACGTAGGCGTGGTGGTGGTTGGCGCCGTTGGTGTACCCGAAGTTGGTGCCGCCGTGGAACATGTAGATGTTGACCGACGCGCCCGCGGAGAGGAGTCGGTCCAGGTCGGCGGCTGCGCTCTCGGCGTCCCTGCCGTGGTGCGGGCCGCCCCAGTGGTCGAACCAGCCGATCCAGAACTCCGAGCACATGAGCGGGCCTTCGGGCTGTGCCTCGCGAAGGCGCTTGAGGGACTCGTCCACGCGGCTGCCGAAGGTGCCGGTGGCGAGGACGCCGGGCAGGGTGCCGTGCTTGAGGTGGTCGCCGGCGGTCTGGTCGCAGGTGAAGAGGAGTTCCTCGATGCCTCGTTCGCGGAAGGCGTGCTCCAGGTGCTTGAGGTAGTCGGTGTCGTCGCCGTAGGCGCCGTACTCGTTCTCCACCTGTACGGCGATGACCGGGCCGCCGGCTGCCGCCATGTGCGGGAGGAGCGGGGGGAGGAGGAGGTCCAGGTAGCGGTCGATGATGTCCGTGAAGCGGGGGTCGCTGGAGCGCAGGCGGACGTCGGGGTCGGTGGTGAGCCAGTGGGGCAGGCCGCCGCCGTCCCACTCGGCGCAGATGAAGGGGCCGGGGCGGAGGAGGACGTGCAGGCCCTCTGCGGCGGCCAGGCGGAGGAAGCGGGGCAGGTCGAGGAGGCCTTCCAGGTCCAGGGTGCCGGGTTCTGGCTGGTGGAGGTTCCAGGGGATGTAGGTCTCCACCGTGTTCAGGCCCATGAGGCGGGCCTTGCGGAGGCGGTCGGTCCACTGGTCGGGGTGGACTCGGAAGTAGTGGAGGGCGCCGGAGAGGATGCGGAAGGGGGTGCCGTGGAGGAGGAAGCCGTCGGGGGTTGTGGTCAGGGCGGGGGGCTGAGGCTGAGGCTGCGGCTGCGGCTGCGGCTGAGTTGGGGTGGAACTGGGCATGTGGGTTCCTTCGGTGGGGTGGGGTGGGGTGGGGTGGGGCGTGCGGGTGGGTTGGGGTGACTGTCGCCCGCTGTGCGGTGGGTGGGTCGGGGTCGTGGCGGTGCGGCGAGCCCGTCGCGTGTTGGGCGTACTGCTGCCTGCTGCCACAGTGGGACTTGGCTGTGACGAGCTGAGCGACGGGCTGCGCCGCACCGCCACGACCCACTCCCGTGGATGGGCGGCCGCGCCTTCATCGGGGTCCCGATGCTCCGACGGGTGGTCGCTCCGGGCTTACGCGGTCTTCGTGTGGGTTGCTCTTGTCAGCCAGACGGTGGCTGCCAGGCACGTTGCTGAGACTGCGGCCAGGAGGAGGGGGACGGCTCTGACGCCCGACCACTCGATGACCTGGCCGAGTGCTGGGCCCGCCGCCACGCCGCCCAGCATGGACGCGGCGATGACGAGCGCGCCGGCGCGGCGGGCTCGGGGGGCCGCCCGGGTGAGCCACGGGAGTCCGGTGGGGAAGATCGGTGCGATGAAGAGGCCCACTCCGGCGTAGGCGTAGGGGGCCAGGCTCGGTACGGCCGCCAGGAGGAGGCAGACGGTCATGCCGGCGCAGGAGACCGTGATGATGGCCTGAGCCGAGAAGCGCAGGGCGATCGGGGCCACCAGGAAGCGGCCTACGGTCATCATCAGCCAGTAGACGGAGGTCGCGGTGGCCGCTATGCCCGCGCCGTAGCCGACGGTCTCCAGATGTGTGGGCTCCCAGCCGCCCACGCCGGCCTCGATGGCGACATGGAGGACGTAGAGCGTGACGAAGACGGTGAGGACGGAGCGCAGGGCGCCGTTGGCGGGTGTGGCCTTCTCGGTGGGGGTGGGGGTGTGCGGGGGATGGTCGCGTACTCCGCGCAGGCAGAGGAGCAGGGGCAGGTTGGCCAGTGCGAAGGCTGTGAAAATCGCGGGGTAGTGCTCCGCGCCCACGGTTCCGATCAGGGCCGGGCCCAGGATCGCGCCGATGCCGAAGTGGGCGTTGAGGATGTTGAGCATCGCGGTGGAACGGTGTCCGAAGCCGACCGCGAAGAGCTGGTTGAGGCCGTAGTCGATGCCGCCGAAGCCGAGGCCTGCGAGGAAGGCCGCGGTGAGGGCGAGGGGCCAGTTCGGGGCCAGCGCGAAGCCTGCGGCTCCGGCCGCCATGAGGAGGTAGGAGGTCGCGAGGATGCGTCGGTTGCCGGTTCGGCCGTAGCGGCGGTCGAAGAGGAGGACTCCGGCCACCCCGCCCACGAAGTGGGCGCTCAGGCCTAGTCCGGCAGTTGAGGGGGAGAGCCCGAACTCCTCGCGGAGGGCGGGGATCGAGGGGCCGTAGAGGGCCTGGAGTGCGCCGATCAGGACGAAGCCGACGCAGGAGGCTGCTACCGCGAGCGGGGAGAAGACCCGGTCGGCGTCGACGGTGGTGGGGGGCAGGGGTGCTGTGGCCGGAGCGCGCTGTGCCGTGCGGTGGTCGGTCACGCGGACTCCAGGACAGACGGCCCACTGCGGTGTGGGGTGCGGTGTGGTGCTTCCGACGAGAATTGATGTTACCGGTAACATTCAGGGCGGCGTCAAGATGTTTTGCAGGGGGCGAGGCAAGCGTCGAGAGGGGGGCGGAGAGTCCTTCTCTCCGGGGTGGGCGGCCTTGAGGTGCTCAGCGGCTGTGGAGCCAGGTGCCGGGCGCTGCGTCGCCGACCAGTGCCAGGAGGGTGAACGCCGCTGGGGAGAGGGTCAGGGCGAAGGCTCCTGCGCGGATGATCAAGGGGATCGCCACCGCGTAGCTGTCGGCCTGGCCGGTGATCGTGCGCCAGTCCCGGAGGCGGCGGATGTCGCCCTCCAGGAGCGACCAGAAGGACGCGCCGGCCAGGAGGCAGACCAGCGCGCCGGAGGCGGCCAGGCCTCCGGTCAGGCCCAGGAACTCCCGGCGGGGCTCGTGGTCCTCGATGGTCAGGGTGGTGAGGAGGAGGAGGGGGGCGGTCGCCAGGCCGAAGGCCAGGCCGCGCAGGACTATTCCGGTCAGGCTCAGTCTTGGCTCGCGGACTACAAGGTCCCGGCCTTGAGGTTCTCGGGCTTGAGGTTCTCGGGCTTGAGGTTCTCGGGCTTGCGGCTCGCGGGCTTGCGGCTCGCGGGCTTGCGGCTCGCGGGCTTGCGGCTCGCGGGCTTGCGGCTCGCGGGCTTGCGGCTCGCGGGCTTGCGGCTCGGGCATTTGGGGCTTTCTCACTTATCGCTCTCCCACTGGGGGTTCTCGGGCTTCGGACTCTCGCACTTGGGGTCCTCGTGCTTGTGTCGGGGTGGGCACGGGTTGGTTGCGACAAAGGGTTTTCCGTGTACGGGAGTTGGGAGGGGCGGAACCATTCGGGCATGAATCGTGACCGGTACGTCGACTTTCTGCGGGCGTGGGCGATCCTGCTCGTCGTGCTGGGCCACTGGCTGATCACCGGGCTGGTCCGGCGGCAGGGCGGGGAGATCGACGCGCCCGAGTTGCTGGCGACCGTGCCCTGGACGCAGTGGCTGACCCTGGGGTTTCAGATCATGCCGTTGTTCTTCCTGGCCGGGGGGTATGCCGCCGGGGGGTCCTGGGCGCGGGCCCGGGCGGTCGGCGGGACCGGCGCGGGGTGGGTGGGGCAGCGGGCCGTGCGGTTGTTGTTGCCCACGGCGGCGTACAGCGGGCTCGTGCTGCTTGCCGTCGGGGTGTCCTCCGGGCTCGGCGTGGATCCCGCCACCCTTGCGCTGGTCGGGTGGGCGATGGCCATGCAGTTCTGGTTCCTGCCGGTGTATCTGCTGCTCAGCGCCCTTACTCCGGCGTTGTACGCCCTTCACGAGCGGTGGGGGGTGCGCGTGCCCGTGGGGATGGGCGTCCTCGGGTTCGGCATCGGCGTGCTCGTTGCGGCTGCGGACTCGCCGCGTTCCGGGGGCGTCGAAGTCGTCGGGGCGCTCAACTACCTGCTCGTGTGGGGTGTCGTCTATCAGCTCGGGTTCTGCTGGCGGGACGGGCTGTCGGGCACTCATGGGCGGACGGCGCCGGCTGCCATGGCGTTGGCGGGTGCCGGCGTGTTCGTCGCGCTGGTCGGGCCTGGGCCGTTTCCCGTCAGTCTGATCCTGGTGACCGGGCAGGAGCTGAGCAACACCAACCCGCCGTCGGCGGCCATGCTGGCGTGGGCCGTGGCGCAGGTCGGGGTCGCCCTGCTGGTCGCGCCGGTCGTGCGGCGGGTGCTTGAGCGGGCCCGCGTGGCACGGGCGGTGCGGGTGCTTGGGGCGGGCAGCATGGCGCTCTACCTGTGGCACATGCTGCCGGTGCTGATCGTCGCCGCCGCGTTCTATCTGCCGGGGCTCGCTCCCGAACCCGGCTACGGCTCCCTGGCCTGGTGGGCTCTGCGGGTGCCGTGGCTGCTGGTGCTGGGGGGCGTGCTGGTGGGGGTTCTGCGAGTGCTGCGGCCGGTGGAGCGGGGGGTGGTCGCGCTGGAGATGCGTGTGCGGCCCTGCTCGAAGGCTCGCGGGGCCGACTCCTGGCGGATCTGGGCCGGGCTCGGTGTGAGTGTCTGGGCGCTGACGTATTTCGCCGGGCACGGGTTCGCGTACGGGGGCGCGTTTCCGGTGTGGCCTGCGGTGGGGCTGGGGGTGGGCACGGCGCTGCTGGCCTTCCCGGGATGGGGTGATGCCCGTGGGGAGGGTGGTGGGGAGGGGGATCTGGAAGGGCGCGGGGAGTTCGAGGAGGCTGTCTGATCCGCCATGGTGCGCAGCACCGCCCGGGGTCGCCGCCCGGTGGAGTGGTCAGGCTGGGCGTTTGCGGGCTGTTGTCTTTTTTGACGCCGTCCGCTTCTCCGACGCCGTCGTTGGCGCTGCCTTCTTCGCTGTCGTCTTCTTTGTGGCTGTCTTCTTTGCCGCCGTGGTCTTCGTCGTGCTCTTCGACGCTGTCGTCTTCTTCGCCGTCGACGTCGACTTCTTGCCGTCCGTCCGCTTGGGCGCCGTGCGGGCCGACTTGCGTGCGGGTAGGCGTGTCACCTCTGCCTGCTCCGGTTCCTCGCCTCTCGACTCCTTCGCCGCCCGTACGCTCTTCTCCAGGGCCGCCATCAGGTCCAGCACCTTGCCGCTGGACGGCGGGGTCGGGGCCTCGCGGGGTGTCTCGCCGGCCGCCTTCGCCGCGACCACTTCCTCGACGGCCTCGCGGTACTCGTCGTGCAGGTCCTCCAGGTCGACCTCGCCGAGGGTGTCCATCAGGGCGTCCGCCAGGTCGAGTTCCTTGTCGCGGACGGTGACCGAGGTGTCCGGGGCGACGCCTTCCGGTGCGCGGACCTCGTCCGGCCAGAGCAGTCCGTGCATGGCGATCGCGTCGCCGACCACACGGAGCATGCCCAGGCGCTCGCGGCCGCGCAGCGCGTATTTCGTGATCGCCACCTTGTTGCTGCGTTTGAGGGCCTCCCGGAGCAGCGTGTACGGCTTCGCCGCCGGGGCGCCGCCCGCCTGGAGGTAGTAGGAGGCGTCCATCTGGAGCGGGTCGATGCGGTCGGCCGGGACGAACGCCACGATCTCGATCGTCTTCGCGGTCGGGATCGGCAGCTGGGCCAGATCCTCGTCGGTGATCGGGATGATCGTGCCGTCCGCGTCCTCGTACCCCTTGCCGATCTCCGCGGAGCTCACCTCGCGCTCCTCCAGCTCGCAGACCTTGCGGTAGCGGATGCGGCCGCCGTCCTCCGTGTGGATCTGGCGGAAGGAGATGGAGTGGCTCTCGGTGGCGTTCACCAGCTTGATCGGGATGCTGACCAAACCGAAGGAGATGGCGCCGTTCCAGATGGATCTCACGTGCAGCGCCCTCCCGGGTTTCCGTTTTCGGATGACTTCCGCCGTTTTGTGTGATTCTCATCCTATGACGCCGATCACCGAGGTGGAGGGCAGGCGGCTCGCGCTCAGCAACCTGGAGAAGGTGCTGTATCCGGCGACCGGCTTCACCAAGGGCGAGGTGCTGCACTACTACGCGACCGTCGCCGACGTCCTGCTCCCCCATCTGCGCGACCGGCCGCTGTCCTGGCTGCGCTATCCGGACGGGCCCGACGGGCAGGTCTTCTTCGCCAAGAACGTGCCGCCGGGGACGCCCGAGTGGGTCACCACCGCCGAGGTGCCGCGGTCGGAGGGGCCGGCCCGGATGGTGCTCGTGCAGGATCTGGCGAGCCTGGTGTGGGCGGCGAACCTCGTCACCGAGTTCCATACGCCCCAGTGGGTGATTCAGGATCCCGGCCTCGCCGACCGGCTCGTCTTCGACCTCGATCCCGGGGCGCCCGCCACCGTCGTCGAGTGCTGCGAGGTCGCGGTGTGGCTTCGGGATCGGCTGGCGGAGGACGGGATCGAGGCCTACCCGAAGACCTCGGGGGCGAAGGGGCTGCATCTGTTGGCGGCGGTGCGCGGGGCGTCGTCCGAACGGGTATCGGAGTACGCCAAGCGGCTGGCCGTGGAGGCGGAGCGGGCTGTTCCGCGGCTGGTCGTGCATCGGATGACGCGGAGTCTGCGGCCGGGGAAGGTCTTCGTGGACTGGAGTCAGAACGCGGCGCGCAAGACGACGGCCACGCCGTACACGTTGCGGGCGCGGGCGGAGCCGAGTGTGTCGGCGCCGGTCGGGTGGGAGGAGGTCGAGGGGTGTGGGGGCGTGGACGCGTTGACTTTTCTGGCCTCGGACGTCGCCGCGCGGGTTCGGGAGCGAGGGGATCTGCTTGCGCCGTTGCTGGAGGCGGGGCGGGCGGGGAGTGTGCCGTGAGGGCCCCGGCGGGTGACAGGCGAACACCTATGCGGGCAGGTGCCTCATACCCTTGCCCATGTCTCCCTGTCCCTCGCCATCGCGTGCAGTGCTTCGATGTCGGCCGGTTTGAGGACGGCGCCCGGGTGGGTCAGATCGGCGAGGGTGGTGTCGGTAACGATGCGGACGGTTCGGGGCGGGGCCTTGAAGGAGACGTCGGTCGGGGCCAGCAGGGCCAGGACCGGGTGGACCTCGGCTGTCAGGGCGTAGGAGGCGCGGTCGGCGTCCGCGCGGACCCGGCGCAGGACGGGTTCCGGGTCGCGGCGGCCCACGGCGACCACGGGGTCGGCGATGCTGACCCGCTGCTTGCGGGCGTACAGCGCGTGGATCGCGAACAGTCCGGCCGGGCCGATCGCCAGGTGGTGGACTCGGTCTCCGCCCGGGAGGGGGAGCGAGTGCAGCGTGCGCCAGCCGGCGCCTTCGAGGCGGTCCAGGGCCTCGCCGATCGCCTGTTCCGCCGCGAGGGCTCGTCGGCGCGGGTCGCTCCTGAGGCGGCGGGCCGGGCCCGGGTCGCGGTCCAGGTCGACGATGAGGGCCTCGCCGGGGCGGTTGGGGGCGAGGTCGTCGTCCGGATGGAGGGAGAGCCGGGCCAGCTCCGCGGGCGTGGGGACCGGGGGCGGGCCGACCGTGACCGGGCCGGTGATGAAGGGTCCGAGGGCTTCGAGGACGTCCTCTCTGCGGTCGTCCCCGATGAGGTTGACCCTGGCCGCCTCACGGTCGTACCAGGCGATGTTCCTGCCGTCGGTGAGGCAGACGTAGAGCCGCTCCTGGCCATGTCGCCAGGTCGGTATGACGCGCAGTCCGTTCATGCACCATCACCCCTTGACCAAGGGAACAGGAGGGGTGCTCCCGGGGCAAGAAGGCGGTTACCTTCGGGAGGAGTTGGGCAGGCCCTAGGCAGCGCGTTTGGGGAGGCGCCGTTGCGGACCCGCAGGAAGCAACCCGACGTACCGGCTCCGGAGCGTCCGTGGAGCGAGATCGTGCCCGGTCTGTGGATGGGCGGACACGAGTTCCGGGGGCCGTCCGGGGAACTGGAGCTCGCCGTGGTCCGGGGTGAGTTCGACGTCGTCCAGACCCTGACCCGGGCCAGGCAGGGGCACGGGCCCGACACCGGCGTGGAACATCATGTGTGGCCGATTCCGGACGGGCCGCTGGACGGGACCCAGCTCGCCGGCGTGATCCGGCTGGCGCAGGCCGCGGCCGACGCGATGGACGAGGGGCGGGTGGTCCTCGTGCGGTGCTACAGCGGCTACAACCGGTCGGGGCTGGTCGTCGCCCATGCGCTGGTGCGCCAGGGGCATTCGGCCGAGGCCGCGATCCGGCTGATACGGTCACGGCGCTCGCCGTGGGCCCTGCACAACGAGCTGTTCGTGGAGTACCTGCGGGCGGGGCTGCCGACGGCCAGGCTGCTGGAGGAACTGGCCGAGTAATCGTTTCGTCGCAGTCGGTACGTAAAACGGACTTCCCTACGAATATGGTGTACGGGCCCGGCCTCGTCGTCGCCGCAGAGGAGTCACAGGAGTCCCGTGTTCCGCAGTCGTCCCACCCGTTCCGCGTTCGCCGTCGCCGGCTTCGTTCTGCTGGCCTCGGCCCTGGCGGGCTGCGGGGACGCCGGCGAGCTGAAAGGCGCGGGCTCGACGCCGACCGCGATCAGCCCGGACCGGCTCTGGCCGGATCTGACCCCCGCCGCCAGTCCGGCCTTCGACATCGGCGAGGTGGAGACCCAGGTCGTGAAGGGCGTCAACGTGCCGGACGGCGACATCCGCAAGGTGGACCCGGTCGCGGTGGTGCGCGCGGAGATCGCCGCCGCCCCGGGCGACTACAGCGAGGGCGCGTACGACGAGACGGCCCGCCGGATGGCCGACTGCGGCAAGAGCGGCAAGGAAGGGGCCAGGTGTCCCGTCCTCAAGGCGTACTACCGCGATCTCACCGGTGACGGCCAGGAGGACATGACGCTGGGCTTCCGGCAGTTGCCCGGCAATCTGACCGCCGTCCGCGTCTACACCGTCCGCGGCGACCGACTCGTGCAGGTCATGTCCTACGAGGACGCCGTGAGCGGGGTCGAGCTGGCCGGGCGGTCCGTGATCATCCGCGCTCCGTCGGAGGTCGCCGGCTACGAGTACCGGCTCCAGTGGACCTGGGATCAGCAGCAGCAGGCCATGCTGCTCACCCATGACGAGATGCTGCGCACCGGCGGCGGTCGGAAGCACTCCGCGCAGCCGTCCACGTCGCCTTCGGCACCCACATCGCCCACATCACCCTCGTCGCCCACATCACCCACATCGCCCTCATCGTCGTCTGCCTCGGCGAGCGGCCGATGAGGCTCGCGCTTCCCTCGTGGGCCGGCACGCTCGCCGCGAAGGCCGCCGCCTTCATCACCGTGATGTGCTGCGCGCTGGCCGCCCTGCTCGGCGTCCTGGTACATGTTTCGGTGACCAACCAGACCGTCGGCCAGGCCCGCGACCTCGCACTGTCCCGGCTGACGGACGCGACGACGGCCTTCGAGGCGGGGGACACGCTCGAGCGGGGCGCGAGCCTCGATCCGGCGGGACTGCCCAGCTCGCTGCGCTCGCTGGCCGTGGCCGGGGAACGCGGCACGATGGTCGCCGACAACCAAGGGCGCCCCACGATGTGGGCGGCGGGCCCCGCCGAGGGTGAGCACGCCCTCGCGGTCGCCGTCGACTACTCGCAGAGCGCCCGCACCATCGAGGCGCTCGACACCGCGATCCTGTGGTCGTCGGCGCTGGCGATCGGGGCGACGCTGCTGGTCGGCGCCCTCGCGGTGACCCGGGTGACCCGTCGGCTGCACACCACCGCGCAGGTGGCCAGGCGGATCACCGCCGGCGACCTCGACGCGCGCGTGGACGACCCGCGCGCCAAGGATCCGGGCGGGCCGCAGGACGAGGTGGGCGCCGTCGCCGTCGCGCTGGACTCCATGGCGACCTCGCTGCAGGGCAAGCTGCTGAGCGAGCAGCGGTTCACCGCCGATGTGGCGCACGAGTTGCGCACGCCGCTGACCGGGCTGCACGCGGCGGCCGAACTGCTGCCGCCGGGACGGCCGACGGAGCTGGTGCGCGACCGGGTGGCGGCGCTGCGCACGCTCACCGAGGACCTGCTGGAGATCTCCCGGCTGGACACCGGACGCGAGCGGCTGGAGCTGGACGCCGAGGAACTGGGCGCGCTGGCGGCGCGGGTGGTGCGGGCGGCGGAGGCATCCGGCGCGTCCGGCGCATCGGGAGCCTCCGTGACGACCGGCGCCGAGGTCAGGGTCGTCCGGGACGCGCGCGTGGAGACCGATCGGCGGCGCCTCGAACGGGTGCTGGGGAATCTGCTCGCCAACGCGCACCGGCACGGGCGGTCGCCCGTCGTGCTGACGGTGGACGGTCCTGTGGTCACCGTGCGGGACCACGGGGACGGCTATCCGGAGTACCTCGTCACGCACGGGCCGCAGCGGTTCCGCACCGAGGGCGGGGCGAAGGGGCACGGGCTCGGGCTGACGATCGCGGTCGGCCAGGCGGAGGTGCTGGGCGCTCGGCTGACGTTCATGAACGCGTCGGACGGCGGTGCGGTGGCGACGCTGACGCTCCCTCAGACGCCTCCTGCCGCGAGCGTCCTCCCCGATGGCGCAGCGTGACGGGCGACACGCGCGAACCGCTCCTAATGTGGCGATTAGTCAGCTTCACCCTCTTCATGGAGGTATCGCCATGTCCGCCACGTCCCTGCGCTCCCCCCTCACCCGCCTCGCCATAGTCACCGCAGCCGGCGCCCTCGCGGCCACCGCGGCCGTCTCCCCGGCCCTCGCCGACGACGGTGACGGCACCACCGGCAGCGGCAGCGGCACCGCCGCCCAGCAGAACGGCTCATACGACTGGCAGAGCGGCACATACGACTGGCAGAGCCAGGGAGGCGGCGGAGGCCAGACCGGCCAGACCGGCCAGACCGGCCAGACCGGCCAGACCGGCCAAAGCGATCAAACCGGGCAGGGCAACCAGACGGGCCAGGGCACACAGGCTGGGCAGGGCAACCAGACGGGCCAGGGAACGCAGACCGGGCAGGGCAACCAGGCAGGCCAAGGCAACCAGACCGGGCAGACCGGACAGGGCAACCAGGCGGGCCAGAACACTCAGACCGGCCAGGGAACACAGACCGGCCAAGGCAACCAGACGGGTCAGAGCACTCAGACCGGTCAGGCCAACCAGAACGGCCAAGGCACCCAAGTCGGCCAGGCCAACCAGAACGGCCAGGGCACGCAGACGGGTCAGACCGGTCAAGGAACCCAGACCGGCCAAGGCAATCAGTCAGGCCAGGCCAACCAGAGTGGCCAGGGAACGCAGACCGGCCAGAGCACCCAGGCCGGCCAGGGCACTCAGACCGGGCAGGGCACACAGTCAGGCCAGGCCGACCAGAGTGGCCAGACCGGCCAGAGCAGCCAGAACGGTCAAGGCACTCAGAGTGGGCAGGCCGGGAACTCTCAGGCCGGGGGTGGCAATGACTCTCAGTCCAGTGGCGGGAACAACTGGCAGTCCAGCGGCGGGGGCGACTGGCAGTCCAGCGGCGGCGATGGCGGCGATGGCGGCGACTGGCAGTCCGGCGGCGGGGGCGACTGGGAGTCGGGTGGCGACGGTGACTGGCAGTCCGGCGGCGGGGGCCGTCCCGACGACCAGAACGACTCCCGCACCTACCGCGGGCGGGTGAGCGCGAACGAGCTGCTGCTGCGCAGCAGGCCGACCCGCGCCAGCCAGGTGATCCGCGTCGCGTACCGCGGCGAGATCGTCTCGATCTTCTGCAAGACCTCGGGTCAGAACGTCCAGGGCAACTCCCTCTGGTACCTCCTCACGGACGGCACCTGGGCCTGGGGCGCGGCGCGCTACATCGACAACATCGGGGCGGCGCCGCGCTGGTGCTGACACGCAAACACTTCCAAGGCTCACAAGGAGCCCTATTTGGGTAAGTTCCGGACATGACGAAAGTGGGAGCCGGAGCAGGCCCCGGAACCGGACCCGAGACCGGGACCGCAACCGGGACCACTGTTGCGGCGGCAGACGCGCCCGCACCCGCGGTGCGCCTCCTCCGGCGCCGTGGCGTCGAACTCGCGCTCATCGTCCTGGCCGTCCTGCTCTCCGTGTACGGGTACTGCGCGGTCGGCCTCGCGAAGAACGGCACCGTCCCGCCCGGCGCCGCCGGTTACGGCGCCGGGCTCGGCGTGCTCGCGCTGCTGGCGCATCTCACGGTGCGGCTGCGCGCCCCCTGCGCCGATCCGCTCCTCCTCCCCATCGCCGTGCTGCTCAACGGGATCGGTCTGGTGCTGATCTACCGACTCGACCTGGAGACGCCGGGCGACCGGGCCGCGCCCACGCAACTGGTGTGGTCGACGGTCGGGGTGGCCCTGTTCATCGTGGTCGTCGCCGTGCTGCGCGACCACCGCGTGCTGCAGCGGTACGCGTACGTGTGCGTGGTCGCCGCGCTCGCTCTGCTCACCCTCCCGATCCTCTTCCCGGCCGTGAACGGGGCCCGCATCTGGATCCGGATCGCCGGCTTCTCCATCCAGCCGGGTGAGTTCGCGAAGGTGCTGCTCGCGGTGTTCTTCGCCGCGTACCTGGCCGCCAACCGCACGGCGCTGGCGTATTCGGGCCGCCGGATCTGGCGCTTCTCGCGGATGCAACTGCCCACCGGACGCGTTCTCGGTCCGATCGTCGCGATCTGGCTGCTGAGCGTCGGCGTGCTGGTCCTGGAGCGGGACCTCGGCACGTCCCTGCTCTTCTTCGGGCTGTTCGTCGTGATGCTCTACGTCGCCACCGGCCGCACCGGCTGGATCGCCGTCGGGCTGCTGCTCGCCTCGCTCGGCGCGGTCGCCGTCGGCCGGCTGGAGCCGCATGTGCACAGCAGGGTCGAGGACTGGCTGCACCCGTTCGCGTCGATCGAGGCCGGTGAGGGACCCAACCAGCTCGCACAGTCGCTGTTCTCCTTCGCGGCGGGCGGGGTGTTCGGCACCGGTCTGGGGCTCGGCCACTCCGTCCTCATCGGCTTCGCCGCGAAGTCGGACTTCATCCTGGCGACGGCGGGCGAGGAACTGGGCCTGGCGGGGCTGTCGGCGCTCTTCCTCCTCTACGGGCTGCTGGTGGAGCGCGGCTACCGGGTGGGCCTGTCCCTGCGGGATCCCTTCGGACGGCTGCTGGCGACGGGCCTCGCCTCGATCGTGGCGCTCCAGGTGTTCGTGATCGCGGGCGGGGTGACCGGTCTGATCCCGCTGACCGGCATGGCGATGCCGTTCCTGGCGCAGGGCGGCTCGTCGGTCGTCACCAACTGGGCGATCGTGGCGCTGCTGATCCGGGTGAGCGATTCGGCGAGACGGCCGCACATGGAGTCGTCCACGAAGTCGTCCACGAAGTCGTTCATGGAGTCGCCCACGAAGTCGTCCATGGAATCGTCCGACGGTCCTCATCATGAACCCCTCGACAACAACCCCCGGAGGCCCGCGTGACCCGGCACATCCGGCACGCCGCCGTCTTCTGCGCCCTGCTGCTGGTGGCGCTCCTGGTCAACGCCGCGCGCGTCCAGATCGTCCGGTCCTCGAGCTACGACGACAATCCGGCCAACCGGCGTGACTCCATCGCCCGTTACGCCCAGCCGCGCGGCGACATCCTGGTCGACGACGACCCGGTCACCGGGTCCCGGGACACCGGGGAGCAGCTGCGCTACGAGCGCACGTACCTCGACGGGCCGTTGTACGCGCCGGTGACCGGCTTCGCCTCACAGGTCTACGGGACGACGTTCCTGGAGCACGCCGGGGACGATGTGCTCTCCGGGTCGGATCCGCTGCTCTCGCCGTTCCCGCTGTGGAACGACGTCACGCACGGCCGTCCGCCCGGCGGCAACGTGGTGACGACACTGAACCGGCATGCCCAGTGGGCCGCCTACGAGGGTCTGGGCGGGCGCAAGGGCGCGGTGGCGGCGGTGGAGCCGGCGACGGGGCGGGTGCTGGCGCTGGTGTCGAGTCCGTCGTACGACCCGGCCGTGCTGTCCGGGAACGACGCGGGGGCGGAGCGGGCCTGGGCGCGGCTCAACGGCGATCCGGACAAGCCGATGCTGAACCGGGCGGTGCGGCAGACGTATCCGCCCGGGTCGACGTTCAAGGTGGTCACCGCGGCGGCGGCGCTGGACGCGGGGGTGATCACGGACCTCGACGAGGCGACCCGCTCCCCCGCCCCCTATCGGCTGCCCGGCACGACCACGAGGCTGACCAACGAGGGCGACGGCTGTGAGGACGCCCCGCTGCGGGAGGCCTTCCAGTGGTCGTGCAACACGGTGTTCGCGAAGCTCGGTGTGGACACGGGCCTGGCCCGGATGACCCGGACGGCGCAGGCGTTCGGCTTCAACGACGTGGCTGTGCGGATCCCGTTCGCCGTCGCGCCGAGCACCTTCGACACCTCGCTCGACAAGGCGCAGTTGGCGCTGTCCTCCATCGGCCAGTACAACACCCGGGCGACCCCGCTGCAGATGGCGATGGTGTCGGCGGCGGTGGCCGACGGGGGGCTGGTGCGCACGCCGTATCTGGTGGAGCGGACGACGCGGAAGGGCGGGGCGACGGTGGCCACGGCCGGTTCCCGTCCCGTCCGTCAGGCGATGTACCCCTCGACGGCGCGGCGGCTGCGCGAGCTGATGGAGGACGTGGTGCGGGAGGGCACCGGCACGAACGCGGCGATCCCCGGCGCGATCGTCGGCGGCAAGACCGGCACCGCGCAGCACGGCGTCGGCAACGCCGGGACGCCGTACGCCTGGTTCGTCTCCTGGGCGCAGGGCGAGCGGGACATGGAGCCGAGGGTCGCGGTCGCGGTGGTGGTGGAGGACGGGTCGGCGCGCCGCGGGGACATCACCGGGGGCGGGATGGCGGCGCCGATCGCCCGGGCGGTGATGGAGGCGGTGCTCAATTCGTGAGACGGGGGCTTCCGGGACCGTACAGGGGCGTTCTACGGTTCGCTCATGACTGATGCCAGCGCCGAAATCGTCCCGGAAGCCGCCTCTGAGACCGCCTCTGCGTCTGCTCCCGACCCTGTTTCCCACGCTGCTCCCGACTCCGTTCCCGAGGCCGCTTTCGAGCTCGCGCAGGTCAATATCTCGCGCCTCAAGTTCCCTTTGGACTCCCCCGAGTTGAAGCCCTTCGTGGACGCCCTCGATCCGGTCAACGCCGACGCCGACACGGCGGACGGGTTCGTGTGGCGACTGCAGTCCGAGGAGGGCAACGCGACGGACATCAGCTTCTTCGGCGACGAGTGGCTGATCGTCAACATGTCGGTGTGGAGGGACGCGAACGCCCTGACGACGTACATCTACCAGGGCGGGCACCGCCAGATCATGTCCCGCCGACGGGAGTTCTTCGAGCGGGTGGCGGAGTCGATGGCGACCCTGTGGTGGGTGCCGGCCGGTCATCGTCCGACGGTCGCGGAGGCCGAGTCCCGCCTGCTCCATCTGCGCACCAACGGCCCGACCCCGTACGCCTTCACCCTGCGCACCTCGTTCCCGCCCCAGGGCGCGGAGCCGGTCGCCCTGACGATCCCGGAGGACCTGGGCTGCTCGGTCTGATCAGGCACTAGGGAGCTAGGGAAGCCTCAGTCGGAAGAGCGCGGCCGGGCCGGTCGGGTCGGCGGGTCGCGGTCTGTTGTGGCCGGACTCAATCTCGTTGCCGTCCGTGTCCCCGACGTAGGCGGCCACCTCCGCGTGCACCGTCACCGTGCCCGGCGCGTGCTCGACCTCGAGGATCTCGGCGCCGGCCGGTTCGAGCGTCCAGACCACGAAGGTCTCCCCGGGCAGCAGCCAGTGATCACTGCCGTACGGCTCGAGGACGAGCTCCAGCAACTCCGCGCCGGAGTTACGGACGCGGAGGGCGGCTGTGGGGGGCGGGTCTGCGGTCACCGGTGACGGCGGTCGGCCGCGGCGAGGTCGACGGCGAGAGGGAACGGCTGGGTCAGCTTGAGCTGGTCGCGGTGGATGCCCATGGGCACGTACGTGCTGGTGGCGGGGTCGAGTTCGTAGACGTACACCACGGGCAGGCCGTCGTTCTGCTCGACTCGCCAGTAGTGACGGATGCCCGCACGCGCGTACTTCAGGGGCTTCACCTGGCGGTCGCGGGGCTGCGAGTCCTCCGAGACGATCTCCACCGCAAGGACGACGTCGTCGGGGTCGAGCCAGGTCTGCAGGGGCCCGGTGTCCGCGTCCGCGCGGACCACCAGGACATCGGGCTCCGGGCGGTTGCGCTTGTCCAGCCTGACGGTGAACTCGCGGTAGATGTCGAACTTGTCCGGCACCTGTTCCAGCAGGGTGTGCTCCAGCAGACGCAGGGTGCGCATGTGGAAACGGGTCTGCGGACTCACGAAAACCAGACTCCCGTCGATCAGCTCCGTGTGCGGAGGCAGGTTCGGGAGCCGGTCAAGGTCATCCGCCGTCCAGCCGTCAGCCGGCGGGCGGGCCCACTCGTAGTCCTCATCCAGCCCGTACTCGCGTGCGGCGCTCATGATTACTCCCATGCGGTGGAGCCTGGCAGACACTGCCAGCGTACCCAGCGGAGTGCGCCGATCCGCCACCTCGAAGAGTGATCATGCCGCAGGGATTGACGCCCTTGCTGACAAGCAGTCTCATAAGAGCCATGACGACGACCCTCACCGATGCCGACGCGCTGGAAGGGCTGCGGGACGCGCTGGGCCTGCTCAAGGACCGGGAGCAGGTGGCCGAACGGCTGCTCGCGTCCTCCGCCAAGCACTCCTTCGACCCCGACGAGGAGCTGGACTGGGACGCCCCCTTCGAGGACGGCAAGTGGTTCTGGCCGCCGGAGCTGGTGTCGCTGTACGACACGCCGATATGGCGGCGGATGAGCGAGGAGCAGCGGATCCTGCTGTCCCGGCACGAGGCCGCCGCGCTCGCCTCGCTGGGGATCTGGTTCGAGATCATCCTCATGCAGCTGCTCGTGCGGCACATCTACGACAAGGCGGCGACGAGCGCGCATGTGCGGTACGCGCTGACCGAGATCGAGGACGAGTGCCGGCACTCGAAGATGTTCGCCCGGCTGATCACCCGCGGTGAGACGCCCTGGTATCCGGTGAGCCGGGCCCACCAGAACCTGGGCCGTCTGTTCAAGACGATCTCCACGACCCCCGGCTCCTTCACCGCGACCCTGCTCGGCGAGGAGGTCCTCGACTGGATGCAGCGGCTGACCTTCCCCGACGAGCGGGTCCAGCCGCTGGTCCGGGGCGTCACCCGGATCCATGTCGTGGAGGAGGCCCGGCATGTGCGCTACGCCCGCGAGGAACTGCGCCGCCAGATGGTGACCGCGCCGCGGTGGTCCCAGGAGTTCACGAGGGTCACGTCGGGTGAGTTCGCGCGGGTGTTCTCGGTGGCGTTCGTGAATCCGGAGGTCTACACGAACGTCGGACTGGACCGGCGCGAGGCGATCGCTCAGGTGCAGGCGAGCGGGCACCGGCGGGAGGTCATGCAGTCGGGGGCGAAGCGGCTGACGGAGTTCCTGGACGACATCGGCGTGCTGCGCGGAGTGGGTCGGCGGCTGTGGCGGTCGTCCGGGCTGCTTGCATAGGACTCGGGCTGCTCGGACGGGACTCGGGGCTGCTGCCACAGGACGCTGCTTGCACAGGACAACGAACCCGGGGCCACCGGACTACGCTGCAAGCATGTCCCCCGCCGCGCCCGCCTACCGTCGGCTCAGCGTCGAGGAGCGCCGCAGTCAGCTGCTCGACGCCGCGCTCTCGCTGTTCGCCCACCGCGTCCCCGAGGACGTCTCGCTGGACGACGTGGCGGAGGCCGCCGGGGTGTCCCGGCCGTTGGTCTACCGGTACTTCCCGGGCGGCAAGCAGCAGCTCTACGAGGCCGCGCTGCGCTCCGCCGCCGAGGAGCTGCAGCACTGTTTCGGCGAGCCCCGGGAGGGACCGCTGCTGCCCCGGCTGGCCCGCGCCCTCGACCGCTACCTCACGTTCGTCGGCCGCCACGACGCCGGCTTCAGCGCCCTGCTCCAGGGCGGCAGCGTCGTCGAGACGTCCCGGACGACCGCCATCGTGGACGGCGTCCGGCGGGCCGCCGCCGAGCACATCTACAGCCATCTGGGGGTCGCCGATCCCGGGCCGCGGCTGCGGATGACCGTGCGGATGTGGATCACCGCGGTCGAGGCGGCCTCCCTGATCTGGCTCGACGAGGACAAGCAGCCGCCCGCCGACGAGCTGCGGGACTGGCTGGTCGACCAGTTCGTCGCCGCCCTGACGGTGACCGCGGCCCGGGACGCGCAGACCGCCGAGCTGATCCGGGGTGCGTCGGCCGCGCAGACCTGATCGACACTGGTGGCGTGAAGAGCGAAGACACCCCCTTCGAGGGCGGGCCCATGGACGGCCGGGTGCTGTCCGTGCTGCTGGGCCCCACCGGCCACCCGCCGAAGACGTACCGCATCCCGGTCCCCGACGCGGCCGGCGGGCCGCCCACCGTCCTGGTCTACCGGCGCGTGCCCCGCGGCCACAGCAAGAAGCTCGGACTGCCGCAGGGCTGGAAGTACGAGTTCGACCCCGAGGGGAACCGGAACACCGGCCGTCTGCGCTGGCCCTGGTCCAAACCGGACACCACACCCGGGGCCACCCCCGACACGACCCCCGGCGCCACGCCCGACGCCACGCCGGGCCGGCGGCGGGACGACGCCGACGAGTGACGTGGTTGCGCCGAACCGCGCACTCGGCGCGCGGGCCGAGCAGCCGCGCCTGATGCTCGCCCTGCGGGATGGAGGGGCCACCCCGCAGCGGAGGTGATGACGTGTCAGGAAGACTGCTGCGTCTGGTCGGTACGGTCGGGGCGGCGGCGCTCGCCGCACAGGCCGTCCTGGCCCCCGGGCTCGCCATGGCCGTGCCGGAGCCGCCGGAGCCCGGCGAGCGCACGGTGGCCGAGCTGCTGACGGATCTTCAGCAGCTGTACCGGGAGGCGGAACGTTCCACCGAGGCCTACAACGCCACCGAGGAGCGGCTGAAGCAGCAGCGGGCCGAGACCCGGCGGCTGGACGCCGAGCTGGCGAAGGCGCGGCTCTCCCTGCAGGACAGCCGGGGAGCGGCCGGCCGGCTGGCCCGCCAGCAGTACCAGGGCAGCACCGGCACCGACGTCTCCTCCTATGTACGGCTGCTGCTCGCGCGCGATCCGCAGCACGCACTCGACCAGGGGCATGTGATCGGCCGGTTGGCGCGCTCCCGGGCCGAGACGGTCGGACGGCTGGAGAGCGGCGAGCGCAGGGCCGGCGGGCTGGCGCGCGCGGCCCGCGCCGCCCTCGACGACCAGCTCACCCTCGCGGAACGCAGGAAGAAGGAGCGCGACGACGTCGGCCGGCGTCTGGACGACGTCGAGGAACTCCTGGCCTCGCTCACCGCCGACCAGCTCGCCGCCCTCGCCGCATTGGAGAAGAAGGGGGTCGCGCAGGCGCAGGAAGACCTGCTGGCGTCCGGCGCGATCGGCGAGGACGGCAAGCCGCGCAAGCCGTCGAAGGAGGGCGGGCGGGCCGTGCGGTACGCCCTGCGGCAGATCGGCAAGCCGTACGAATGGGGCGCCGAGGGCCCGCGGACGTACGACTGCTCGGGCTTGACGTCCGAGGCCTGGGGGCATGCCGGGACGCCGATCCCCCGGACCAGCGAGGAGCAGTGGGCCCGGCTGCGCCGGATCCCGCTGACGGAGCTGCGCCCCGGCGACCTGGTGATCTACTTCCCCGAGGCCACGCATGTGGCGATGTACCTGGGCGAGGGCAAGGTGGTCCAGGCGCCGCGAACCGGGGAGAAGGTCAAGATCTCCCCGGTCGCGTCCTTCCCGGTGCTGGGGGCCGTACGCCCGGACAGCCCGGACATCCCGGACAGGCCGCAGAGGCGCTACGCGCCCGCGACCTCCGCCAGGTAGGCCCCCGTCTTCTCCGGCTCGTAGAAGAAGTTCTCGAGGTCGGACGGGTCGTTGAAGGCATTGACGAATCGGTTCGCCACCGGCGGCAGCTGCCCGGCCGCGCCCAGCAGGTTCACCACGTGCTCCGGCGGCGGCGCCAGCATGGCGTTGGTCCACTTGGTGACGTGCTGGGCGGTGTCCCAGTAGCGGTCGAAGGTCGCCCGCATCCACTCCTCGTCGAACTCCTTCTCACCGCGCTCCAGGATCGAGGCGAGGTAGGCGGCCGCGCACTTGGCGGCGGAGTTCGAGCCCTGGCCGGTGATCGGGTCGTTGGCGACGACGACGTCGGCGACGCCCAGCACCAGGCCGCCGCCCGGCAGCCGGCCGATGGGGTTGCGGACGGTGGGCGCGTAGCGGCCGGCCAATGTGCCGCCCGCGTCGGTCAGTTCGACGTTCGTCGCGCGCGCGTACTCCCACGGCGTGAACTTCTCCATGAGTTCCAGGGTCAGGGAGAGGTGCTTCGCCGGGTCCTTGACGCCGTTGAAGACGTCGAGCGGGCCGCCGGGTATGCCCTCCCAGAAGAGGATGTCGGCGCGGCCCGAGGTGGTGAACGTCGGCATGATGAAGAGCTCGCCGACGCCGGGGACGAGGTTGCAGCGGACGGCCTCCATGTCCGGGTGCTCGGGGCGCGGGCCCAGACCGTGGACGTAGGAGACGGCGAGGGCGCGCTGCGGCTCGGCGTACGGGGAGCGCTCGGGGTCGCGGGCGAACATCGACACCAGTTCGCCCTTGCCGGCCGAGACCAGGACGAGGTCGTAGGCGCGGGAGAAGTAGTCGAGGTCGGAGACGGCCGCGCCGTGGATGACGAGCTGGCCGCCGCGCTGGGCGAAGGTCTCCATCCAGCCGGCCATCTTCACCCGCTGGTCGACGGACTGCGCGTAGCCGTCGAGGGCGCCGACCCAGTCGATCACGCGCTGGGTGGGGCCGGGGTCGTGCGAGCCGGGCGCCGCGAGCGAGATGCCGACTCCGGCGATCTTCGGGGCCTGGGACTCCCAGAAGTTCAGCTGGAGATCGCGCTCGTGCTGCAGCGCCGTGTGGAACATGCACTGCGTCGACATGACCCGTCCGGCGCGGATCTCGTCCGCCGTCCGGTTGGACATCAGGGTGACCTCGTACCCGTGCGACTGGAGGCCGAGGGCGAGTTGGAGACCGGACTGGCCGGCTCCGACGACGAGTATCTTCCGCATGCGGGGAACGTCTCCTACTCGGGGGTTTCGTCGAGCGCGTGGCCCACCAGGGCCAAGAGGGTCTCGATCACCGAGATCCGGCGCCGCGCATCCATGATCATGACAGGTATGTGCGGGGGGATGGTGAGCGCCTCCCGCACGTCGTCCGGCTCGAACCGCTCGCTGTCGTCGAAGTGGTTGACGCCGACGATGTACGGCAGTCCGCAGCTCTCGAAGTAGTCCAGCGCGGGGAAGCAGTCCTTCAGCCGGCGGGTGTCGGCGAGGACGACCGCGCCGATCGCGCCGCGCACCAGGTCGTCCCACATGAACCAGAACCGCTGCTGGCCCGGCGTGCCGAACAGGTAGAGCACGAGGTCGTCGTCGAGCGTGAGGCGGCCGTAGTCCATGGCGACCGTGGTGGTGATCTTCTCGGGCGTGCCGGTGAGGTCGTCGGTCTCCTCGCTGGCCTCGGTCATCAGCGCCTCGGTCTGGAGGGGCTCGATCTCCGAGACAGTGCCGACGAGGGTGGTCTTGCCGACGCCGAAGCCGCCCGCCACCACGATCTTCGTCGCGATGGGGGCGCGGGTCCGGTCCAGCTGCCAGGGCTGCAGGGGCTCGTCGGGTTCGACGGGCGGGGTGACGCCAAAGGAGGAGGCGGCGTCAGAGACGACGGAGTCCACTCAGCACCCTTTCCAGCAGAGCGCGGTCGGGACGGCCCGTACCGTGAGCGGTACCGGTGCCGTACACACGGATCTTTCCCTGGTCCGCGAGGTCGCTGAGGAGCACCCGGACCACGCCGAGCGGCATCTTCAGCAGCGCGGCGATCTCGGCCACCGTGCGCATCCGGCGGCACAGTTCGACGATGGCCAGCAGCTCCGGCATGACCGCCGACCTGAGCGAGCCTCCCCCATAGCTCAACACATGGGAGGTGCCCCCAGTCAGCTCCCTGCGCTCCTCGGGCGCTTCGAGGGCCGCCACGAAGGTCTCGACGAGCAGGACGTGCCCGAAGCGGGTGCGGCCGCCGGTGAGCGAGTAGGGGCGCACCCGGGCGGGCTTGCGGTCGCCGCCGCGGACGGGGAGCTGCTGCCTGGCGTTCTCGGGGCGCGTACTCATCGGACGCTCCCGGCCGACTCCGACTCGGGTTCGGACCCCGACTCCGCGGCCTCCAGGGATTTCCTCAGCTCGCTGCGGAGCTCCGGGGTCAGGACGTGTCCGGCGCGGCCCACGAAGAGGGCCATGTGGTACGCCACCACGCTCATGTCGCAGTCGGCGGAGCCGTGCACGCCGAGGAGCGAGCCGTCGCTGATCGACATGACGAAGAGGCTGCCCTCCGCCATCGCGATCATGGTGTGCTTCACCCCGCCGAACGCCATGAGCTTGGCGGCGCCGATGGTGAGGCTGCCGATGCCGGAGACGATGGTCGCGAGGTCGGCGGAGGATCCGCGCGGGCCGGAAGGTTTCGTCTCGCGGGCCTGACGTGCCTCGTCGTTGCGGCCTGGGTCCGAGGACAGCAGGAGCAGACCGTCGGAGGAGACGACCGCGACGGACTGGATGCCGGGCACCTCCTCCACGAGGTTCGTCAACAGCCAGTGCAGGTTTCGGGCTTCACTGCTCAGTCCGAAGGTACTGGGCGCGGTCAACTGCTTGCCTCCTCGACTGTGCCCCCCGTGTCATCTTCGGCGTGTGCGTGTGCTTCTTGAGCTCTGTGGGATGCCTGATGCGCCGGAGCTGACGGGACCTTGTTCTGGCCCGTCCGTTCGGCGATCTCCGCTTCCACATCGCGGTAGCCGGCCTGCGCCCCCTGACGGAATCCGCCCAGACGGCGGCGGAGGGCTTCCGCGTCGACGGAACCGGTCCGCTGGCGCGGGGCTTGTGCGGGTGCGGTGATCTTGGGGGTGCGCTTGGGGAGGCCCTTGTCGGTGACGGGTTCCACGGTTGCGTCCGGTGCGTCCAGGACGTCCGGGACGCGGCTGTGCTCGGCGCTGCTGTCGTCACCGCTTTCTTCGGGTCCGGGTTCGGGCGCCGGTTGCGGGGTCGGCAGCAGGAGTTCCATCGTCGTCTCGGCTGCCGTCTCCGGGGCCCGGTCCGGGGCGGGTTCCGGGGCCGGTTCCGGAGTCTGCGCCTGGCGTGCCGTCTTCTCCGCCAGGGCGATCAGCGGGTCCGTGGACTTGGCACGGCCCGGCAGGACGTTGGAGTTGGCCTCCGCGTCGGCGCCGGGCAGGGTGAAGGTGTGGTGGGCGGCCGAGGCCGGGGTCGCCGAGGGGATCGCGGCGGTCGGGGCCGCTGCCAGGAGCGGGATCGGCAGGACGACGACCGCGGCCACCCCGCCCTGCTTCTGCTCGCGAAGGCGCACCCGCACCCCGTGCCGGTGGGCGAGCCGGGCCACCACGTACAGGCCGAGGCCGAGACCCTCCTCGCCCTCCTGGTCGTAGGGCGTCTCGGGGTCGAACTCGGCGAGACGGGCGTTGAGGCGGCCCATCCGCTCGTCGGTCATGCCGATGCCCTCGTCCTGGACGGAGAGCATGACCTCGCCGCTCTCCAGGAGCCAGCCGGAGACCTCGACGGGCAGGTCCGGCGGGGAGAACGAGGTGGCGTTCTCCATGAGTTCGGCCAGCAGATGACTCAGGTCGTCCGCGGCGAAGCCGGCCACGTGCGCGTGCGGGGGCAGCGCGGATATCCGTACGCGCTCGTAGCGCTCGATCTCGCTGACCGCCGCGCGGACCACGTCCACCAGCGGGATCGGGCCCGCGTGCTGCTGGACGTGTTCGGTGCCGGCCAGGACCAGCAGGTTCTCGCTGTGGCGGCGCATGACCGTGGCGAAGTGGTCGAGCTTGAAGAGGGTGGCCAGCCGGTCGGGGTCCTGCTCGCGCTCCTCCAGGCCCTCGATGACGGCGAGTTGGCGCTCGACCAGGCCGAGGGTGCGCAGGGCGAGGTTGACGAAGGTGCTGCTGATGCTGTCGCGCAGGCCGTCCAGCTGGGTGGCCGAGTCGGTGAGTTCGGCGCGCAGCTCCTCGCGGGCGTCGGCCATCCGCTGGCGCTGCCCGACCAGGTGCTTGCGGTCGGACTCCAGGGTGGTGACGCGTTCGTGGAGGGCGACGGCGTGCTGGTGCAGGGCGTTGACGGAGCGGACGACCTGGGCGAACTCGTCGTTGCGGCCGGTGAACCTGACGGGTTCCTCAGCCGCCGGGTTCTCGGCCTCCGCGAGCCGCGCCGAGCCCCGGCGCAGCACGGACAGCGGGCGGGTGAGGCTGCGCGCCATGCCGGTGGCGACGACGACGGCGAGCAGCATCAGCGCGCCGAGGAGGGTGACCCGCAGCTCCAGGTCGGTGACGTCGTCGTCCCGCAGCTGGGCGAGGTCCTCGGTGCGCTTGCCGTAGAGGGAGGACTCGACGCCGCGCATCAGGTCGACCCGGGCGGAGAGCGCGGCGTCCAGTTTCTTGACGCTGGTGTCGAGGTCGGCGCCGCTGAGTTCCGGCTGGTCGGTGAGGGCCGCGAGGTATGCCTCGGCGGCGTCGACGTCGCCGCCGGTGACCGTGGAGTCGTAGGAGGCGACCGCTTCCTGCGGTGCGCCCTCCCGGAAGTCCGCGAGGGCCGCGTCGGAGCGCAGCCGGGCCTGCTGCGCGGCGGTGGTGAGGGCGTCGCGCAGCTTGGTGCCGGCGCTGGAGGAGACCTTCTCGGTGGTCGAGCGCCCGGTGAGGGGGTCGTACTCGGTCTCGATCCGCGTCGGCACGTTCAGCGCGGAGAGCAGCAGTCCCCGGGCCGCGGAGGCCTGTTGGACGGCGGTGTCGAGTTCGGCGAGGGCGTATGCGCCGGAGCCCGCGCGGGGCGGCATCTGCTCGGCGAGCCGGTCGACGAGGACGTGGAGGGCGGTGATGGCCCGGGAGTACGCCTCGTGCGCCTGGAGTGCCGAGCTCTTGCCGGTGAGGGCCGCCTGCCGCACGGTCGGGACGGAGCCGAGGGCCTCGCGCAGCGCGGCGGAGACCTCCGTCTCGGTGGTCAGCTCGCGCACCTGCCGGTCCACCCGGGCGCTGCCCTCGGTGGTGGGCGCCTTGGACTTCACCCGGCCGGCCGCCACATAGGTGGTGACCTCGTCGCGCTCGTCCGCGAGGGACTGGGCGAGGGCGAGGGCGTCCTGGGTCTGTTCGGCGAGGGTGACCAGGTCCTGGGCGTCCTTCAACTGGCCGGAGGCGGCCAGGATCGAGGGGGCGCCGGCCCCGGCGATCGCGGCGGCCACGACGGCCACCCCGACGATCAGCCGGTTGCGTACGTGGGTCGGACGGCCCTTGCCGACGGGGGTGCGCTCCGCGCCCCCCTCGGAGGCTGTCTGCCTGCCTGTACGCCGAGGCCGCGTCTTCTGCACCGGTGCTCGCATTCCTGACTCGTGTACCCATGGGCCGGATGTGACGCTCCGTCAACTGGCGCGTACGTCCGGTACGGCTCCCGACCCTCCCAGTGCCGGTGGGCAGGGGCCGCGCATCGCTTGCCCCGCCACCCGAAGGAGTGAACATCGGAGGGGAGTTGGCGGGCAAGTTCCTCTGGCGTGCGCAGCGGCCTTGTGCGGCAGGCCGGTTGGACGTGGGCGGCGGGCTTTGACAGTATTCGCCGCCACGTCTTCCCGGAGTGCTGCATTCCTACCCAAAGCACCCGTCTGACCTGCGGCGGTGCAACCGTTCGGCGAACGATGCCAGCCTTTTGCGAAGACTGTGAGGGGGTCGTGCAGACTGGCCGAATGCGTACGGAACTTGTGTCGGAGGCGGGCGATCGGGCGCGCCCCGACGAGGACTTCGCGAGCGTCGGGCTTTCCGCCTCCGGACAGGGCGGTTCGCTCGTCGTCCTGGACGGGGTGACGCCGCCGAAGGGCGACGCGGGCTGTCTGCATCCGGTCCCCTGGTTCACCGCGCGACTGGGCGGCGCCCTGACCGAACTGACCGTTTCACTCATGGATGTTCCGCTGGCCGAGGCGCTCGCCCTCGCCATCGCGCGTACCGCCGAGGCCCATGCCGAAACCTGTGACCTTTCTCACCCACGCACCCCTCAGGCCACCGTGGTTCTCGCGCGTTGGTCGCCGGAGCTCGTCGAGTACCTGGTGCTGTGCGACGCGACGCTGCTGCTGGTGTCCCCGGACGGCACGGTCGTCCCCGTCCACGACGACCGGCTGGCCCGGCTGCCGCGTGAGCTGCTGAGGAGCGCCGAGGTCGTCGACGGCACGCTCCGCAACAGGGAGGGCGGGTTCTTCACGGCCGCGGCCGACCCCTCGGTGGCCGCCCGGGCGGTGACCGGAACCCTGCCGCGCGCGCAGGTCCGCTCCCTGGCCGCCCTGTCGGACGGGGCCGCCCGCTGGACCGAGCTCTTCCGGGAGGGTGACTGGGCGGACCTGCTCGCCGTGGTCCGCGAGGAGGGGGCCCGGTCGCTGGTGGAGCGGGTCCGGGCGCTGGAACGGGCCGACGACGCCGCCGGGCGGGCCTTCCTGGGCCGGGCGAAGACCCACGACGACGCGACGGTGGTGTGGGTGGAGCCGTAGGCCGCGGGCCGCTGCCGGCTACTTCTCCCTCTGCTTCTCCGCTTACTTCTTACTTCTCCATGCCCCGGTTCAGCTGGTTCAGCAGCCGGGCCAGCTCGGAGACCTCGGCGCGGTCCCAGTCGGAGAAATGGCTGACGTACCGCTCACGGCGGGCCTCGCGGACCCGGCGCACCCGGGTGCGGCCCTCCTCGGTGAGGTCGACCAGCCAGGCGCGGCCGTCCGCCGGGTCCGGTTCGCGGGCGACCAGGCCGAGTTCCTCCAGGGCGCGCAGCTGGCGGGACATGGTGGCCTTGCCGACGCCGATGTAGGCGGCGAGCTCCGTGGCGCGCTGGCGGCCGCACTCCTCCAGCCGGACGAGGAGCCCGTAGGCGGCGGACTCCAGGTCCGGATGGACCTCGCGGGCCATCTCGCCCTGGTTGGCGCGGGCGCGGCGCAGCAGCACCGTGAGCTCCCGTTCCAGGGAGAGGAACTCCCGGTCGCCCTGCTCCACACCACGCGACGACGTCTTGCCGTCTGTGTCCTCGTGCACGTCAGCACCCCTGATCTCGCCGCCTCGCCGCCATCGGCGCAGCACTTCAAGTATTTCGCAAGGCACGGACCGGCGGCGCTTCCCAGGGCGCGCGGCGGGTGCGGCTCGGGTATGGCGAGGGCCCGGGTCTCCCTCAGGGAACCCGGGCCCCGCCCCTCCCACGGCGTCCGTCACGCCGCCACGGGAACCTCCGACCTCGCGCCTTCGGCGGCGGGCGCGAGCGCCAGCTCCAGGACCTGGCGGACGTCCGTGACGGCGTGGACGTCGAGCTTGTCCAGCACCTCCGCGGGGACGTCGTCCAGATCGGGCTCGTTGCGCTTGGGGATGACGACGGTGGTGACGCCGGCCCGGTGCGCGGCGAGCAGCTTCTGCTTCACGCCGCCGATGGGCAGCACCCGGCCGGTCAGCGAGACCTCGCCGGTCATCGCCACGTCGGTGCGGACGAGCCGGCCGGACAGCAGGGACGCGAGGGCGGTCGTCATGGTGACGCCGGCGCTCGGGCCGTCCTTGGGGACCGCGCCCGCCGGGAAGTGGATGTGCACGCCCCGGTCCTTGAGGTCGCCCACGGGCAGTTCCAGTTCGGCGCCGTGGCTGCGCAGGAAGCTCAGCGCGATCTGCGCCGACTCCTTCATCACGTCGCCGAGCTGACCGGTCAGGGTCAGACCCGACCCGCCCGTCTCCGGGTCGGCCAGCGACGCCTCGACGAAGAGGACGTCGCCGCCCGCTCCGGTCACCGCGAGGCCGGTCGCGACTCCGGGCACGGCGGTGCGGCGCTCGGCCGGGTCCTGGGCGGACTCGGGGACGTGGTGCGGCCGGCCGATCAGGGCGCGCAGGTCCTCGTCCCGGACGGTGAACGGCAGCTTGCGCTCGCCGAGTTCGTGCTGGGCCGCGATCTTGCGCAGCAGCCGGGCGATGGACCGCTCCAGGGTGCGCACGCCCGCCTCGCGGGTGTACTCGCCGGCGAGCTTGCGCAGCGCGCTCTCGTCGAGCGCCACCTCGTCCTTGTCCAGGCCCGCCCGCTCCAGCTGGCGCGGGAGCAGGTGGTCGCGGGCGATGACGACCTTCTCGTCCTCGGTGTAGCCGTCGAGGCGGACCAGCTCCATGCGGTCGAGCAGGGCCTCCGGGATGGCTTCGAGCACGTTGGCGGTGGCCAGGAAGACCACGTCCGACAGGTCGAGCTCGACCTCCAGGTAGTGGTCCCGGAAGGTGTGGTTCTGGGCCGGGTCGAGGACCTCCAGCAGGGCGGCCGCCGGGTCGCCCCGGAAGTCGGAGCCCACCTTGTCGATCTCGTCGAGCAGGACCACCGGGTTCAGCGACCCGGCCTCCTTGATCGCCCGCACGATCCGGCCGGGCAGCGCGCCGACGTAGGTGCGGCGGTGGCCGCGGATCTCGGCCTCGTCCCGGACGCCGCCGAGGGCGACGCGGACGAACTTGCGGCCCATGGCGTGGGCGACGGACTCGCCGAGGCTGGTCTTGCCGACGCCGGGCGGGCCGACGAGCGCGAGCACGGCGCCGCCGCGCCGGCCGCCCACGACACCGAGGCCGCGTTCGCCGCGTCGCTTGCGCACGGCCAGGTACTCGGTGATGCGCTCCTTCACGTCGTCGAGACCGGCGTGCTCGGCGTCGAGGACGGCGCGGGCGCCCTGGATGTCGTAGCGGTCCTCGGTCCGTTCGTTCCACGGCAGTTCGAGGACGGTGTCCAGCCAGGTGCGGATCCAGGAGCCCTCGGGCGACTGGTCGCTGGACCGCTCCAGCTTGTCGACCTCCTTGAGGGCGGCCTCGCGGACCTTCTCGGGCAGGTCGGCGGCCTCGACGCGGGCGCGGTAGTCGTCCGACTCCTCGCCCTCCTGCTCGCCGTTGAGCTCGCGCAGCTCCTTGCGGACGGCATCGAGCTGGCGGCGCAGCAGGAACTCGCGCTGCTGCTTGTCGACGCCCTCCTGGACGTCCTTGGCGATGGTCTCGGCGACGTCCTGCTCGGCGAGGTGCTCGCGCAGTTGCTGGGTGGCGAGCTTCAGCCGGGCCACCGCGTCGGCGGTCTCCAGCAGCTCGACCTTCTGTTCGGTGGTCAGGAACGGCGAGTAGCCGGAGTTGTCGGCGAGCGCGGAGACGTCGTCGATGGCCTGGACGCGGTCGACGACCTGCCAGGCGCCGCGCTTGCGCAGCCACGCGGTGGCGAGCGCCTTGTACTCCTTGACGAGTTCGGCGACCTGACCGGGCAGCGGCTCGGGCACGCTTTCGTCGACCCGCGTCCCCTCGACCCACAGGGCGGCGCCGGGGCCGGTGGTGCCGGCGCCGATCTGCACCCGGCCGCGGCCGCGGATCAGCGCGCCCGGGTCGCCGTCGGCGAGGCGGCCGACCTGTTCGACGGTGCCGAGCACACCCGTGCTCGCGTACGTCCCGTCGATGCGCGGCACCAGGAGTACCTGAGGCTTGCCCGGTGTTGAACGGGCGGCGGCCTGGGCGGCCTCGACCGCGGCGCGCACGTCCGTGTCGTTGAGGTCCAGTGGAACCACCATGCCGGGGAGCACGACCTCGTCATCGAGAGGCAGCACGGGCAGGGTGAGCAGTACGGACGTCGATGCCATGATCTCCCCTTAGGCAGTCAAGTTGAGCTATGCCGACTCAATGCACCTGAGCCCCTGAATGTTCCCCACGGGGCCGCCCGTTCGCTGTGGGCGATCACAACGGGTCCGGCGCCTCGTCGTGCGCACGCTCCGGCGCACTGCGGGTCGCACAGGGCGCGAGCACCGGCGTACCGGGGGCCACACCGGAGGGGCCGACGGCGTACGGGTCGCCGGGCCGGCCCGTCGGGGCGCCGCTGACCAGCGCGAAGCCCGGCGGAAGCACACGCGGGTGACGTCCGGCGGCCGAGAGGGCGCACCCTGCGGTGCCGCACGACGGGGCACGCCCCTCACGCCCCCTCCCCGTACCCCGCTCACTTCCGGCATTCGCCCCGAAGCGTCCCCTCCCGCGACCACAATGCGCATATGACCGATGACTGGAAGCGACGTCTCGACGCCCTCCACGCCGAGTTGGTCCGCCGCGACGACCCCGTCGCCTGGGTGACGGAGGCGGACGCCGTCGAGGCCTCCCGGCGTTATCCGCACATCGCGCTGCGCGGGCCCGTCTTCGGCATCGCCGCGCGCGACCCGGCCGCCGAGCCGCGCTGGCGGCTGCTGAAACCGATGGTGGACGGCATGCCCCAGCAGGCCCGGGACGGGCTCAACTCGCATCTGTGGTTCAAGGCGAAGGACGGCGCCGGCGGCCCGGCGGCCCGGCGTGAGCTGCTGGCGGCCGTGGCCGTGCTGGAGCGGGCGCCGGCCGACGAGGTGGAGGCGCTGGGCGTGCGCTACCGGGTGGTGCGCGGCGACGAGTTCGCCCGCACCGGCGACGACGGCCTGGAGCCGCCCCGGCCCACCGACCCGGAGACCACGGCCCCGTCCTGGGAGGACCAGAGCGCCGCCCCGTCACCCGACGTGGGCTTCGTCCTCGACCCCGGCCGGGACGAGGGCCCGATGGCGGGCGCCCTGCGACTGGGTCTGCGCGACTTCACGTACACGGGGGCCCGGTTCCCGGCCGACGTGCGCGCCGACTCGGCGCGGGCGACCAGGACGCACCCGGACGTGGTCCGGCTGCCCGTCGGCTTCTCGGTGGCCGAACGCGACGACTCGGGCTGGACCCCGTGCGGGTCGCTCACGGCGACCCCGCACGAGGCGCGCCGCACGCTGTACGAGGGGATGTCCCGCGTGTGGGCGATGCTGTACCGCTTCGACGAGCGGAAGAAGGCCCTGTACGCGCGGGCCGCGGAGGCGTTCAGGAACGCGGGCCGGGCCGACGAGGCGCGGGTGGAGGACCGGCTGTTCCGGATCTGCCGTGTCGAGCGGATGGTCCGCCTCGGCCCGGACGGCCCCGAGCCGCCCCGCCCGTCGGACGTCGACGAGTACGGCCCGATGAAGCTCCACCCGACCCTGCACGAGGACGGAACGGTCCAGTTCGAGGACTAGGGCCTGTCCGGTCCGAGGCCCGGTGCGGCCTCGGCCCAGCGACGGACCCAGGGCCAGGTGGCGATGCCTGTCGTCAGGGCGATCAGGTGGCCCCAGTTCGTCAGCGGGTCGGTGAAGGCGATCAGGTCCTGGAGCAGCATCCCGCCGAAGGCGGCGAGCAGGGGCCAGCGCAGCCATGGTGCGAGCAGCCCGGCCAGCGCGCCGACGGACGCGGCGACGCCGAAGCTGATGCCGTAGTCGAGGCGGTGCAGCGAACTGTCGGGCAGCCGGCCCACCAGCACGGCCAGACCGACCGGGACCTCGGTCGCGAGGGTGGCCAGGACGTGCCCGATCAGGAAGACGAGCGCCGTGCGGGCCCCGCCGATGCGCCGTTCCAGCAGGGTGAGGACGACCAGGAAGCTGAGCGTGAAGAGCGAGGCGAAGCCGCCCGCCACCCACAGCGCGCTGCCCACCAGCACCAGCACCGGGGTCTGCACCAGGTGCGCCACGTCGGTGCTGAACCCCTGGTGAAGGGTGTGCACGAGGGTGGGGTCCAGCTGCTCGGTGACGTACGAGGTGAGGGCGAGGACGGCCGCGTAGGCCAGGGTGAAGGGCACCGGGAGCCGGAAGCGCGGTGGAGAGCCCGCAGCGGCGGGCGGCGCGGCGGGCGGCCGGGCGGGGCGCGGAGCGCGCTGGCCCGGGATGCCGTCCAGCAGTGCGGAGACTTCGGGCAGGGGCGGGCCCGTGGGGGCGACCGTACGTTCCACCGTGAGGCGCTCCTTCCGTTTCACTCCACCTTTCGGGTCGCGGCTGACCGCTGTCTGTGACGGGGGCCACGTCGAAGCCGATTCACAGGAAGCTCCGAGGCTTCTCCCTGCTGATTCCCGGCCGCTCAGAGCCTGTTCCGAACAGGTGTGCGTCAACCCCACTCGTCACACACGGAATTCCCTCAACAAACCGTCAGGGAACTGCCAGGATGGACCGATGCCCATCCCGTACGACATCCCCGACGCGCCGCAGGTACTGGACCGTCGCGAGGGCCCCTACGGTGAGGTCGTCCTGCGCCGGCACGGGGAGTTGCTCCAGATCATCGCCAACGGCTGCTTCCTGATGGACACCTCGGACGGCCGCTCGGAACGCCTGCTGGTCGACGCGGCACGGGACGCGCTGGACGACCGTCCGGCCCCGGACCTGCTGATCGGCGGCCTCGGCGTCGGCTTCTCGCTCGCGCACGCCGCCGCCGATCCCCGTTGGGGCGAGGTCACGGTCGTGGAGCGCGAACGCGCCGTCATCGACTGGCACCTCGACGGCCCGTTGGCCGCGCTCTCCGGACCGGCGCTCGCCGACCCCCGTACGAAGATCGTCGAAACGGACCTCCTCGACTACGTCAATGAGACATGCGACACGTTCGACGCGGTGTGCCTGGACATCGACAACGGGCCCGACTGGACCGTCACCGAGGGCAACGACAGCCTCTACTCGACGGCCGGACTCGCAAGCTGCGCACGGGTGTTGAGACCCGGTGGAGTACTGGCCGTATGGTCGGCCCGGCCCTCTCCGGAATTCGAGGGAACCATGAGGAATGCCGGGTTCCAACAGGTGCGTACCGAAGAGATCCAGGTTGCCCGGGGAGTGCCGGACGTGGTGCACCTCGCCGTCCGACCTGGATAGCAAACCCGCGGTGACTCCCCGTACGCTGCACCCCTGACGCCGATCATTCATGCGTCAACCGCAGTCATGCGCAGACAAGGGATCACCCCACTGGTTCCGGAAAGCACACTCAGGGGCGGGCGATGGAGCAGACACACACCGCACACAACACCACGGCGACGGCGACGCCAGGCGCACAGCGGCGCGTCCTGGTGGTAGAGGACGACCCGACGATCGTCGACGCCATCGCGGCCCGCCTGCGCGCCGAGGGATTCCTCGTGCAAACGGCGGGGGACGGCCCGGCGGCCGTCGACACCGCCGAGGCCTGGCAGCCCGATCTGCTGATCCTCGACATCATGCTGCCCGGCTTCGACGGTCTGGAGGTCTGCCGTCGTGTGCAGGCCGCCCGTCCGGTGCCGGTGCTGATGCTCACCGCGCGCGACGACGAGACCGACATGCTGGTCGGGCTCGGCGTGGGCGCGGACGACTACATGACCAAGCCGTTCTCGATGCGGGAGCTGGCGGCACGCGTGCACGTGCTGCTGCGCCGGGTGGAACGGGCCGCGATCGCGGCGACGACCCCGCGCAGCGGGATCCTGCGGCTCGGCGAGCTGGAGATCGACCACGCACAGCGCCGGGTGCGGGTGCGCTCGGAGGACGTGCACCTCACGCCCACCGAGTTCGACCTGCTGGTCTGCCTGGCGAACACCCCGCGCGCGGTGCTCTCCCGGGAGCAGCTCCTCGCCGAGGTCTGGGACTGGGCGGACGCCTCCGGCACCCGCACCGTCGACAGCCACATCAAGGCGCTGCGGCGGAAGATCGGCGCCGAGCGGATCCGCACGGTGCACGGCGTGGGCTACGCGCTGGAGACCCCGACGCCATGAGCTCCGGGCCGGACGGACCGAGAAGCCCCGGGGAGCCCTGGGGCCGCGTACGCCCGTTCTCGATCAAGACCAAGCTGGGCGCGCTGGTCGTCATCGCGGTGCTCATCACCACCGGTCTGATGATGATCGCCATGCGCACGGCGACGGAGCTGCGCTTCATCACGGTCTTCTCGATGATCGCCACACTGTTGATCACGCAGTTCGTGGCTCATTCGCTCACCGCGCCGCTGGACGAGATGAACACGGTGGCCCGGTCCATCTCGCACGGCGACTACACCCGCCGGGTGCGCGAGAACCGCGGTGACGAGCTGGGCGACCTGGCCCAGACGATCAACGTCATGGCGGACGAGCTGGAGGCGCAGGACCGGCAGCGCAAGGAGCTGGTGGCCAACGTCTCGCACGAGTTGCGCACGCCCATCGCGGGCCTGCGCGCCGTCCTGGAGAACGTGGTCGACGGCATCGCCGAGGCCGACACCGAGACGATGCGCACGGCGCTGAAGCAGACGGAGCGGCTCGGGCGGCTGGTGGAGACCCTGCTGGACCTGTCCCGCCTCGACAACGGCGTCGTCCCGCTGCGCAGGCGGCGCTTCGAGGTGTGGCCGTATCTGTCCGGCGTGCTCAAGGAGGCCAACATGGTCGCCTCCGCGCGCGCCACCATGGGCTCGGGCGGCAACCACACGCGCACGGACGTCCATCTGCACCTGGACGTCTCCCCGCCGGAGCTGACCGCGCACGCGGACCCGGAGCGCATCCACCAGGTCGTCGCCAACCTGATCGACAACGCCGTCAAGCACAGCCCACCGCACGGACGGGTGACGGTGAAGGCGCGGCGCGGGCCGCAGCCGGAGTCGCTGGCGCTGGAGGTGCTGGACGAGGGGCCCGGCATTCCGCGCTCGGAGTGGCACCGCGTGTTCGAGCGGTTCAACCGGGGAGCCGTCCGCCGGCCGCACGGCCCGGGCAGCGACGGCGGCACGGGCCTCGGGCTGGCGATCGCCCGCTGGGCGGTCGATCTTCACGGCGGCCGGATCGGAGTGGCCGAATCCGAGCGGGGTTGCCGGATTCTTATCACCCTTCCGGGAGAGTCATCCGTCCCAAGTTGACGTAAAGTTCGAACCGGAGCCACAAGATCCACGGGCGTTCGCACAGTCGGACACGTGTGATCAGGCAGAGGACCGGCCCAGGTCGGCACGGGTTCGCACGTTCGGCGTGCGCGACCTGCATCAACCTTTCCCTTTTGCAGCGCAACCGCGCTTGTTTCCCGCCATTTCCACCCGCGAAACGCGCTTTCCGATGTGACTTACGCGACGATGGCCCGGCTCGACCTGACCTTCACCCTCCCGGGGGCGTAGCCTTTATTCCCGCTGTCCATAACCTTGTGAAGCGGAAGAGGGCGGTTGCCGCCGTGTCGCCACAGTCCCCCAGTAACGCATCGAGCATCTCGACCGACGCAGACCAAGCGGGCAAGAATCCCGCGGCCGCGTTCGGACCGAACGAGTGGCTCGTCGACGAGATCTATCAGCAGTACCTCCAGGACCCGAACTCGGTAGACCGTGCCTGGTGGGACTTCTTCGCCGACTACAAGCCGGGGGCTGCTGCTCCCTCGGCTCCGGCGGGTACTGCGGCCGCGGGGGCCGCAGCGACCACCAGCACGCCCCCGGCGCCCGCCGCCCCGGCTGCTGCGGCCCCGGCCGCGCCCGCCGCTCCGGCCCCCGCGCCGGCCCCGGCCGCCGTGCCGAAGCCCGCGGCCGCCCCGGCGGCTGCTGCGGCTGCGGCTCCCGCTCCGGTGAAGGCGGCCCCGGCCGCCGCGAAGCCCGCGCCCGCCGCTGCGGCTCCCGCAGCGCCCGAGGGCCCGGAGTTCGTGACGCTGCGCGGCCCGTCCGCCGCGGTCGCCAAGAACATGAACGCCTCGCTGGAGCTGCCCACGGCCACGTCCGTGCGCGCGGTCCCGGTGAAGCTGCTGTTCGACAACCGCATCGTCATCAACAACCACCTCAAGCGGGCCCGGGGCGGGAAGATCTCCTTCACGCACCTGATCGGCTTCGCGATGGTGCAGGCCATCAAGGCCATGCCGTCGATGAACTGGCACTACGCGGAGAAGGACGGGAAGCCCACCCTCGTCAAGCCGGCGCACGTCAACTTCGGCCTGGCCATCGACCTGGTGAAGCCCAACGGCGACCGCCAGCTCGTCGTCGCCGGCATCAAGAAGGCCGAGACGCTGAACTTCTTCGAGTTCTGGCAGGCCTACGAGGACATCGTCCGCCGCGCCCGCGAGGGCAAGCTGACGATGGACGACTTCACCGGCGTCACCGTCTCGCTGACGAACCCCGGCGGCCTCGGCACCGTCCACTCCGTGCCGCGTCTGATGCCCGGCCAGTCGGTCATCATGGGCGTCGGCTCGATGGACTACCCCGCGGAGTTCCAGGGCACCAGCCAGGACACCCTGAACAAGCTCGGCATCGCGAAGGTCATGACGCTCACGTCGACCTACGACCACCGGGTCATCCAGGGCGCCGCCTCCGGCGAGTTCCTGCGGATCGTCGCGAACTACCTGCTCGGCGAGAGCGGCTTCTACGACGAGATCTTCGAGGCGCTGCGCATCCCCTACGAGCCGGTCCGCTGGCTCAAGGACATCGACGCCAGCCACGACGACGACGTCACCAAGGCCGCGCGCGTCTTCGAGCTGATCCACTCCTACCGGGTCCGCGGCCATGTCATGGCCGACACCGACCCGCTGGAGTACCGCCAGCGCAAGCACCCCGACCTCGACATCACCGAGCACGGCCTCACCCTGTGGGACCTGGAGCGCGAGTTCGCGGTCGGCGGCTTCTCGGGCAAGTCCCTGATGAAGCTGCGCGACATCCTCGGCGTGCTGCGCGACTCGTACTGCCGCACCACCGGCGTCGAGTTCATGCACATCCAGGACCCGAAGCAGCGCCGCTGGATCCAGGACCGCATCGAGCGCCCGCACAGCAAGCCGGAGCGCGAGGAGCAGCTGCGCATCCTGCGCCGGCTGAACGCGGCGGAGGCCTTCGAGACCTTCCTGCAGACCAAGTACGTCGGCCAGAAGCGGTTCTCCCTGGAGGGCGGCGAGTCCGTCATCCCGCTGCTGGACGCCGTCCTGGACAGCGCCGCCGAGTCCCGCCTGGACGAGGTCGTCATCGGCATGGCCCACCGCGGCCGGCTGAACGTGCTCGCCAACATCGTCGGCAAGTCGTACGCGCAGATCTTCCGCGAGTTCGAGGGCAACCTCGACCCGAAGTCGATGCACGGCTCCGGCGACGTGAAGTACCACCTGGGCGCCGAGGGCACCTTCACCGGTCTGGACGGCGAGCAGATCAAGGTCTCGCTGGCCGCGAACCCGTCCCACCTGGAGACGGTCGACCCGATCATCGAGGGCATCAGCCGCGCCAAGCAGGACATCATCAACAAGGGCGGCACGGACTTCACCGTCCTGCCGGTCGCCCTGCACGGCGACGCGGCCTTCGCGGGCCAGGGCGTGGTGGCCGAGACCCTGAACATGTCGCAGCTGCGCGGCTACCGCACCGGCGGCACGGTCCACATCGTCATCAACAACCAGGTCGGCTTCACGGCGGCTCCCGAGTCGTCGCGTTCCTCGATGTACGCCACCGACGTGGCCCGCATGATCGAGGCCCCGATCTTCCACGTGAACGGCGACGACCCCGAGGCCGTCGTGCGCGTCGCGCGCCTGGCCTTCGAGTTCCGTCAGGCGTTCAACAAGGACGTGGTGATCGACCTCATCTGCTACCGCCGCCGCGGTCACAACGAGTCGGACAACCCGGCCTTCACCCAGCCGCTGATGTACGACCTGATCGACAAGAAGCGCTCGGTGCGCAAGCTCTACACCGAGTCCCTCATCGGTCGCGGCGACATCACCCTGGAAGAGGCCGAGCAGGCGCTGCAGGACTACCAGGGCCAGCTGGAGAAGGTCTTCACGGAGGTCCGCGAGGCCGTCACCGCGCAGCCCGCCACCGGCCCGGTGTCGGACCCGCAGGCGGAGTTCCCGGTCGCCGTGAACACCGCGATCTCCACGGAGACCGTGAAGCGGATCGCCGAGTCCCAGGTCAACATCCCCGACTACTTCCACGTCCACCCGCGTCTGCTGCCGCAGCTGCAGCGCCGGGCGTCGATGGTCGAGGACGGCACGATCGACTGGGGCATGGGCGAGACCCTCGCCGTCGGCTCGCTGCTGCTCGAGGGCACCCCGGTCCGGCTGTCCGGCCAGGACTCCCAGCGCGGCACGTTCGGTCAGCGTCACGCGGTCCTCATCGACCGTGAGACGGGCGAGGAGCACACCCCGCTCCAGTACCTCGCCGAGGACCAGGCGCGCTACAACGTCTACAACTCCCTCCTCTCCGAGTACGCGGTCATGGGCTTCGAGTACGGCTACTCGCTGGCCCGCCCCGACGCGCTCGTGATGTGGGAGGCGCAGTTCGGCGACTTCGTCAACGGCGCGCAGACGGTCGTCGACGAGTACATCTCGGCGGCGGAGCAGAAGTGGGGCCAGACGTCCGGCGTCACGCTCCTGCTCCCCCACGGCTACGAGGGCCAGGGCCCGGACCACTCCTCGGCCCGCGTCGAGCGGTTCCTGCAGCTCTGCGCCCAGAACAACATGACGGTCGCGATGCCGACGCTCCCGTCGAACTACTTCCACCTCCTGCGGTGGCAGGTGCACAACCCGCACCACAAGCCGCTGGTCGTCTTCACCCCGAAGTCGATGCTGCGCCTCAAGGCCGCCGCGTCGAAGGCGGAGGAGTTCACCACGGGCCAGTTCCGCCCGGTCATCGGTGACGCCTCGGTCGACCCGAACGCGGTCAAGAAGGTCGTCTTCTGCACCGGCAAGGTCTACTACGACCTCGAGGGCGAGCGGCAGAAGCGCGGGGTCACGGACACGGCGATCATCCGCCTCGAGCGGCTGTACCCGCTGCCCGGCGCGGAGGTCCAGGCCGAGGTGAACAAGTTCCCGAACGCCGAGAAGTACATCTGGGCGCAGGAGGAGCCGGCCAACCAGGGCGCGTGGCCGTTCATCGCGCTGAACCTGATCGACCACCTGGACCTCGCGGTCGGCGCGGACGTCCCGCACGGCGAGCGGCTGCGGCGCATCTCGCGCCCGCACGGCTCGTCCCCGGCGGTCGGTTCCGCGAAGCGCCACCAGGCGGAGCAGGAACAGCTGGTGCGTGAGGTGTTCGAGGCCTGAGCCTCGCCGCCCGCTGAACGCGCTTGACGTCGAAGGGCCCGCCCCCGGAGGTTTCCGGGGGCGGGCCCTTCAGCGTTGCGAACCGGGTCGTCGCTCAGGTCGTCTGGGGTTCGAAGTCCCAGTACGGCCGGTTGCGGGAGCGGGCCGAGATGGTGTGGACGTGCTGCTTGCCCAAGGTCGCCTCCAGGTCGGAGAGGGCCTCCTGCTCGACCTTCTCCGCCTGTCGGCGGTCCCGCAGTCCGCGCAGGTCGGCCGCGTGCGCGACACGGGCGGAGAGGGTGAGCGGGTGGGTGCGTCCCAGCAGTTCGGTGGCCAGGGTCACGGTGTCCCGGCTGAGGGCCGCCGCGCTCTCGGTGTCGCCGACGAGGTTGCGCAGGGCCGAGGCGTTGAGGGCGCACCCCAGGGTCCAGGGGTGGCTCTCCCCGACGGCCTCCGTCATGGCGGCCAGCGCCTGCTCGATGAGGACGTGGGCGTGTTCCCGCTCCCCCACGTTGCGCAGGATGAGCGCCTGGTTGGCGCGGGCTCCGGCGACGAAGGGATGGGCGTCGGCGAGCATCACCTCGTAGCGGGCGACGACGGCCTCGCTGAGCTCCCGGGCCTGGTCGATGTCGCCGTGCTCCCGGGCGAAGCAGCTCTGGGCGCAGGCGAACATGAGGGTCCACGGGTGGGTCTCGCCCATGACCCGCTCGCCGCTCTCCAGGACGGTGGTGAAGAGTTCGCCCGCCTTGGCGCGCTCACCGTTGCGGTAGTGGCACAGCGCGAGGTTGTACTCGGCCTTCAGGGTCTGCGGGTTGCTGTCGCCCATGACGATGCGGTTGTCGCGGACGCTCTGCGTCTGGATCGACTCGGCCTCGGTGTACCGGCCCAGCAGACGCAGGTCGATGGAGTAGGAGATCTGGGAGTCGAGGGTCCACGGGTGACGCCCCTTCAGCACCAGCCGCCGTGACTCCATGACCTGCCGGTCGATGGCCAGGGCCTCCTGGTAGGTGCCGAGCAGGCGCAGCGAGACGGCGACGTTGTTGCGCGCGTTCAGGGTGCGTGAGTCCTGCTCGCCGAGGAGTTCGTGGTAGGCCAGCTGGATCCAGCGGGACAGTTCGAGCGCCTCGTCGTAGCGGCCGAGGCCGCGCAGGTCGGCGGCCAGGCCGCTGGCGGCGCGCAGGTGCTCCAGGTCCTGCGGTCCGCGTTCCTCCCGCAGCTGCTCGACGGTCGCGCGGTTGATCGCCTCGGTGCGCGTGTACTCGCCGCCGGCCCGCAGCACGTTGACGTAGTGGAAGGTCAGTTCCCAGAGCCTCGGGTGACTCTCGCCGAGCACCGAGGGCCATGCCTCTATGGCGCGCTCGCCGAGCTTGATGCCGGCCGTGTACTCGCCGGAGAAGTACATGTAGCGCAGACAGTTGAGCACCATGCCCTGGACGCCGGGGTCCGTGCTCTTGAGGACGTCCGCGTACTTGAGGTGCGGCACGATCTCGGCGTACCGCTGCCACAGGCTGGTGTCGGTGGGCCGGCGTGGATCGGCCGCGGCCAGGGCCCGCCGTACGACGTCGATGAACTCGGCCCGGTCGGCGTCCGGCATGTCCTTCTGGACGATCTGGTGGACCATGCGGTGCAGGTAGAGGGACTCGCCGGTGGAGGCCCCCTCGTCGCCGAGGGTCTCGTGGGACTCCAGGCGCACCACGGAGTACTGGCGCAGCTGGCTGATCGCCTTGTTCCACAGCAGGGGGTCGTTGAGCAGTCCGGCGATCTGTTCGGGCAGATCGCCGCTCGGCATCTCCTTGAGGAGGCGTACCGGGATGAAGCCGGGCGCGAAGAAGGTGCACAGCCTGAGGAGGTCCACGGACTCGGGGACGGTCTCGCGGAGCTTGTTCAGCAGTATCGACCAGGCGGTCTGGAAGGCGAGCGGGAAGTCCGCCGAGACCTTCACGACGTCCTGGTCGATGCCGCCTTCCAGCAGCCCGATGTACTCCTGGACCGACAGGTCGGAGTCGTTGAGCCAGCCCGCCGTCTGGTCCAGCAGCAGCGGGAGGTCCTCCAGCGCGTCCGCGAGCTGGTCGGCCTCCGCCTCGGTGAGCCGTGGGGCGCGGCGGCGGATGAACGCCACCGACTCGAAGCGGTCGTACACCGGCACCTCCAGGAGCATGCTGTTGTGCTCGCTCCACTCGGGGTTGCGCGAAGTGATGATCACGTGCCCGGGGCCGGTGGGGACGAGGTCCCAGATCTGGTCGGGCTCGTCCGCGCCGTCCAGGATCAGCAGCCAGCGTGCGAAGGGGTCGCCCCGGCGCAGGGAGTCGCGTACGGCGCGCAGCCGCTCGCCGTACTCCTGTCCGGTGCGCAGGCCGAGTTTGGGGGCGAGTTCGGCCAGCAGCCGTCGGTAGGTGACCCGTTTCTCGGCGTTGACCCACCACACGACGTCGTACTCGGAGCCGAAGCGGTAGACGTACTCGGCGGCGAGCTGTGTCTTGCCCACGCCGGACATGCCGTGGAAGGTCACCACGCCCGCGCCCGGCGCCGCGCCCTGCAGCTGGTGGTAGGCGTCGTTGAGGATCGTCTCGCGGCCGGTGAAGCGGGTGTTGCGGCGCGGTACCCCGCCCCACACCTCGGGCATGGACGCGGGGAAGCGCGGGGAGCGCCGCTCGACCTCCGCGGGCTCCGGGAGCGGTCCGGCGGCCAGGCCGAGCCGCTCCACCAGGCGGCGCTCGGCCTCGTCGGCTCCGACGTTGATCAGTTCGACCGGGGCCAGCACGGCGGCGGCGGTCGGCACGGACGCCGTGGTGACGGAGACGCCCGCGAACCGGGACGGGTCGGGGGCGACGACCTCGCCGAGGGCGGCGTTCCACTCCTCGCGGGTGCGCGGCCCCAGTTGGAAGTACCACTCGCTGACCACGACGAGGATCCGGCCCTCGGCCAGTTTGAGATGGCGCAGCAGGTCCGCGAGCGGGACCTCCGCCGGGGAGTCCCACCGCTGGAACACCACGCGCAGCCCCCGGCGCTCCAGCCGGTCCCCGATCCATGCCGCCCAGGCGCGGTTGAACCCGGCGAAGCTGATCGTGACGGTCTGTTTCGCCGCCTCCCCCACGGTCGTCCCGACCGGCGTACGAGCTCCAGACATGCAGCGGCCTCCAGCGCGTAGTCCACAAAAATCCTAGAACCTCGGCGCATCGCTGGTAAGTGTGGCGGGCCCGCGAACGACACCTCGGCGCGACGATCTTTCCGCAGTGGGGGGCTCGACGCGGGTATCTTCACTCATTCAGCCGTGGCGGGGACGGAGTCTGACGCTGCGTCCACAACGTTCGCGCGGCCTTCAGATACGCCTGGGCACGGGCCGTGTGGCCGCGGGGGGCGGGATGCGCGTCCATGCCCTCGTAGGCGGCGGCCATCGCGTCGACGAAACGCCGTCCCCGCACGGTGAGATGCGGTGCTCCGACGAGCGCCGGCAGCGCGGCCCCGACCTGGGCGCGGTAGCGGGCGTGCTGGGCCCAGGCCGACTCCCGGTGCGCGGGGTCCGCGGTGAGGGCGCGGCATTGGAAGAAGTCCGCGAGCCCGAGGTGCGCGTAGGCGCCCTGCAGCAGTCCGTCGAACGGGCGGGGGTCCGGGCGCCAGGGCGCGAAGTACCGGGCCTCCGGACCTGCCTGATGGAGCGTCGTCATATCGCTGAGGGCCGCCAGCTTGGCGTGTTGCAGCTCATGGACGAGCGTCGCGGCGAAGGCCACCGGGGAGGGCGGGGTGCTGCACAGCAGGGCGCCGAACGCGTCGCGCCGCGTCGCGCTGCAGCCGCCGCTGCCGTCCGCGTCCGGCGGCATCTCCAGGGGGACGAGGCAGCGCAGCAACGCCCGTGCCTCCGTCACCCGGTGCTCGCCGCCCGTGCGCAGGGCGGCGGCCGTGCCGGACCAGGCCTGCAGCCACCGTTTGCGTTCCGGGTCGTCCAGGGTCGTCGGCGCGCTCAGCGCCCGGTGGCGGGGGTCGCCCCGCGCGGTGCGGAACGGGTCGAGGTCGTCCAGGGGCATGGGGGCGGCCTCGGGCACCAGGCCGGGCAGCGCGTAGGCGGGCGTCCAGGCGAGTGCGCCGGACCACGCGCCGTACCCGCGCTCCAGGAACACGATCACGTCCGGGGCGGCGGGCTGCCGGAGCGTGACCCGGCCTCGGGCGTAGGCCGCGCGGACCGGGACGTCGCCGGACGTGGCCGTGTGCAGGGTGCCGAGGGAGGGCAGGTTGAGCTGTCCGTCGTGGGCGGTCAGTTCGACGGTGAAGGGGATCTTGGCGCGTGCGGCGGCCACGGCGGCGAGGGCGCTGAAGTGGGCGAGGGCGCGCCGGAGTTCCCGCTCGCCGTCCCGGGCAGGCGCTCGCCCCGCCGGGTCCAGGCCGCGCAGGGCGCTCAGCGCCCACGGTCCGGTGAGCGGGTGCAGCAGCCGGGCGCGGGCGAACCGGTCGGCGAAGCGGTCGGCGAGGCCGCCGGTGGCACCGGTCGCGCTGGTTGCACCGGTCCCGCCGATCGCGCCGATCGCACCGGTCCCGCCGATCGCACCGGTCCCGCCGGTCCCGCCGATCGCACCGGTCCCGCCGATCGCACCGGTCCCGCCGATCGCACCGGTCCCGCCGGTTCCGCCGGTTCCGCCGGGGGCAGGGCGGCCGGCCGGTGCGGACCGGTCCGCCTCGACCAGCAGCGTCCAGTCGTCCCGCAGCCGCGACTTCTCTCCGGTGGAGCAGACGGCCCGGTCGGCCGCCTGGGCCGCGTCGAGCACGGCACGCAGCAGAAGCAGCCGCCGGGTGTCCTGATCGCGGACCAGGAGCGCGAGGGTGTCCGCGCCGCCCTGGGACCTGCCGAGCTCGGCGAGGGCCCGGTCCCAGATCGCCGGGAGAATCACGGGGCGCCCCCTTCGCGGGTGGATCCGGGCAGGGCCATGGCGGTGGGCGTGGCGGCGGCAGTGGCGGTGACAGTGGCGTCGGCGAGCCGGACGGACACATGGCGGATGAAGCGCTGGAGGTCGGCGCAGTACACGGAGGGGTTGCGAAAGCCGTGCCCCGCCCGGTAGCGGTGGGCGTAGTGACCGCCTCCGCAGACCGGGAGCAGCGGACAGGCCCGGCACTGCCCGGCGAGGGCCGCCGCGCCCGCCTGCCGGGCGACCACCCCCGGGTGCCGCAGGGCCTCGTCGAAACCGTGCCGGAAGACGTCCAGGCCGGTGTGGGCCGCTCCGTCGTAGGCCGATTTCAGGGCGTCCACCTGCTCGATCGAGCCGTCCGTCTCGACCACCACGGCGTCGAAGGCCTCGAGCCCCAGTGTCTCCGTGATCGCCGGGAGCCCCAGGAGCAGCGCGATGCACTCCTCGAAGAGCCGCACGCGCGTCTCCCGCCGCCCGGCCTCCCACCAGCGGTCGAAGACGGCGCACAGCCAGTCGCCGTACGCCGTCCCCGTACCGCCGTGGTGGGGCGGCGGAGCGGACCAGTTCCCGTGCGGGAGCAGCAGGTCGAGGGCGGGCGGGCGCAGAGCGAGCAGCGACTCGTACGTCTCGTGCGGGTCCTGTGTGACGTCGACAACGGCCAGGATTCCGGCGTACGACTCCGGGAAGCGCTCGGCGATCAGGCGCGCCCCGCGGGCGGCGGCGGGCCAGGAGGGGCGTCCGGCGTGGTCGACGCGCCGGGCGTTGTGGGCGGGGAGCCCTCCGTCGAGGCTGATGCCGACGCCGATCCGGTGCCGGGCCAGGGTCGCGAGGCGTTTCTCGGTCAGCAGGGTGGCGTTGGTCTGGACGACGGCGCGGACCGTGCAGCCGGCCGGGACCCGCTCGCGGACCAGGGCGGTGAACCGGCCGAGCGTCTCGGCGCCCGCCAGCAGTGGCTCGCCGCCGTGCAGGATCAGCGAGAGGGCGGTCAGGCCATGGCTGCGGGCGTGCTCGGCGATGCGGTCGGCGGTGCGGTCCAGCACCTCGGGCGAGGTGGCGGCGGGGCGGTCCCGCCAGGTGGCGTCGGGGCCCTCGTAGAGGTAGCAGTACCGGCAGGCGAGGTTGCAGCGGCCGTGGACCTTGACGATGAACTGCCGGAACGGCACGCGCTGTCCGGACACATCAGCACCCCCGTGTCGATGTCGAGTCAGGCTTGTGGAAGTCGGCCCGACGGGATCAGAACGAGCTGTTCCAGCCCCAGAGCATCTCGCTCGGCCGCCTGGCCCGCTCGCGCAGATCGGCCAACACCTCCTGGAGCAACGGGTTCTGGATCGTCCCCAGCTCGGCAAGGCTCAGCTCCGTCAGATCCGGCAGGTCCGTCGGGTCCGTCGGGTCCGTCGGGTCCGTCGGGTCCGTCGGGTCCGGAGAGTCTGTGACGGGTGGCAGGTCTGTGAGATCCGGCAGGGCCTCCGCGCGCTCCGTGGCGTCCGTCGGCCCGATGTGTGCGTCCATTGCGTTCCCCTCTCGCCCTGTCGCCCGCTCGCCCCGCCGGCGTGTTCAGCCCAGCTCGGCCAGCCGCCGCGCCGTCTGCTCCGCCGTCGGCTCGCCCGTGCCCAGATGGTCGTCCGGCAGCCTCGACCACTCCGCGCGGGCGAGGCGGTAGGCCTCGCGTGCGGCACGCGGCCGAGCGGCCGCTTCATAGGACCTACCCCGCCAGTGGTGCGCCTGAGCGCACAGTTCGACGGCCTCATGGCGCCGACGATCGGTTTCGGCCACCCCCTCCGCCTCCCGGGCCGCCTCGGCCGCGTCCCGGAAGGCGTCGACCGCGAGGTCGAGGCGGGCCGGGCGGCGCAGGCTGCGGTAGGCCTCGAACTGGACCTGGCCGAGGTCGAGTCGGCAGCGGGCGGCCAGCAGCGGGTCCTCCGCGTCCGCCGCCGCGAGGCCGAAAAGGTGCTCGGCCTCGCGCAGGTCGACGCGGTCCCCGCGGGCCCGGTAGCGCAGCATCAGCGCGCGGCCGAGCAGCAGCAGCCGGTGGGCGACCTGGGCGCTGCCCGCCGGGGTCTCCATCCGGCAGTCCCGCAGGACGCGGATCGCCCGGGAGAGGGTGCCCTGCGCCCGTGCCCCGGACTGCAGTCCGGCCAGCCGCAGCAGCGCCTCGCCCCACTCGGCGAGGACGTCGGCGTGCGCGGGCGCGTCGCGTGACATGCGCTGGGCGGCCTGCGCGAAGTGGTCCGCGGCCGTCTCCAGTTCCGTCGGCTCGCCCGACTCGGCGTAGCGGGCCAGGGCGATCCGCCCGGCGCGCGCCAGCACGGCCGCCCGCCGGCCCTGTTCGCGCACCAGGGCGAGGGCCTCGTCGACCCGGGTCTGGGCGTCGTCCAGGGGGCCGCCGGCCTGCAGCAGCGCGTCGACCAGGTCGAGCAGGATCCGTACACGCGCGCGTACCGACTCGGCGGTGGACGGCTGCTCGGCCGTGTCCAGGGCGTTGCGCAGGGACTGCGCGCCCTGCTCGGCGTAGAGCCGGGCCTGGACGGCGTCGGCGGTGGCGCCGGACAGCCGCAGCAGGATCCGCCCGTGCTCCAGGGGGAGTTCGGGCGGGCGCAGCCGGCGGTCGGGCCAGACGTCGGCGAAGGCCTCCAGCATGCCGACGGCGCCCTGGAGCAGCGCGCTGTCCCCGCCGAGCCGCCACTGCGCCTCCAGGGCGCGCACCCGCTCCAGGGTGAGTTTCAGCGCCTGGTTCTCGTCGAGGTCGGGCGCCGCGCAGGCCACGGCGTACTCGCGGTCGGCGCGGCGCAGCAGGTCGAGGGCGCCGGTCCGGTCGCCGCGGCGCCTGCGGTCGGTCGCGGCGGCGTGCAACACCCGGGCGAGGACGGCCCGTTCGTGCAGCCGGCGCGGATGCGCGGTGGCCCGCTCCGCGGCCGCCTCCGCCTCCTGGAGCAGGTCGTCGCCGCCCTGCACCTCCCACAGGCGCAGCGTGCAGTGCGCGTACTCGGCCCACAGCTCGGGGTCCGCGCCGGTGGGCCGCTCGCGTTCGGTGGCACCGCGCAGCAGCTGCACCGCGTCGATGACGTCCTGGATCATGCCCTCGTCGTCGAAGCGTTCGATCAGGATGCGGGCCCTGCGGACCGCCTGATGCGTCGGCCGGTCCGCGGGCTGCCCGGGGCCGCCGCGCCCGCCGTGCGTCTCGAACTGCTCGGGCAGCGGCATGAAGCGGCGCAGGACCCGGGCCGCGACCTCGGCGAAGGGCTGCGGCACGGGCGCTTCGTCGCCGTTGCCGCCGTTGTCCCCGTGGTCGCCGTGATCGCCGTTGCCCGGGGGGCGGGCGGTGGGCGTGTAGGGGCGGCCCGCGCCGCCGTCGCCGAGCTGGGCCAGGGCGAGGGCCGGGAAGTTGGGGCCGCCCTTGCCGAAGCGCTGCTCGATGTACTCCGAGCAGTGCTTGAGCACCAGCATGGCCTCGTCACGGCCGAGCCGGGACAGCAGGGCGTCGCGGACGTCCGGCTCGATGCGGTACCACTGGGCGCCGTCGTCGGCGTACTCCGCCGATTCCGTGGCGCGGGTGAGCAGGCCGCCGACCAGCACCTCCGCGAGTTCGGACGGGCCCGAGTCGGGCAGCATCGTGCGCTGGACGAGCTGCATCACCGGCAGGCACAGGGGCGCGGCGGCCAGGTAGACGGCGAGCCGGGCGGCGGCCGCGGAGGCGGTGGAGCTGAACCTGCTGACCCGTTCGAACGGGGTGCGTCGCCGGTCCGCGCGCGCGGTCGGGGCGGGCGGCTGGTCGGCGCGCACCCAGCCCACGGTGCCCGGCACGGGCCCGGCGCCGGCCCCGGACAGCAGCCTGGCCCAGGCGCCCAGGGCGACCGGCTCGGGTGGCAGCACCGGCACGGGCAGAGCGCCGCGGCGGGCTTCCACGGGGACGCCGGCGGGGGTGCGGACGCGCAGTGCGGAGGCTCCGCCGAGCGTGTCGCCGCGGCTCAACTCGCAGTTGATCACGGGCAGTCGGGTGCGGTTCCACAGGCGCTGCGGCAGCGGCTGGAGCACGGCGACCGGGCCCTGCCGGGAGAGGTGGTGCAGCAGCCGGTGCGCCTGGCCGCTGTGCCACAGCGGGCCCGCGCAGTCGCTGACGAAGAGCACGATCCGGCGGCCGGTGGGGTCGCTGAGCCGGTCCGTGGAGTGCAGCGGCGCCGCGAACGTGTCGGGGCTGCGGCTGACGGCGGGCTCGCCGTCCGGGCCCTGGTGCAGATGGCTGACCTGGATGTCGGAGAAGGCCCCCAACTGACCGAAAACCTGCTGCAGTTCGACGAACAGCCGGTCCCACACGCGCATCGACGACGAGGCGTCCAGGACCAGTTGCAGCCGGGCGTCCCCCCGGGTGACGGCGCGGTGGACGGGCAGGATCAGGCCGCCCGCCTGCGCGCTGCGCTCCGCCGTGGCCGTCTCGTCGAGCACGGTGCGCAGCGGCGGCGCCGGGCTCCGGTAGCGCTGCAACCGGCGTAATGCGCGCTGGAGTTCGAGTGGGGCGGGCAGCGCGGGGGCAGCGGGTACGCCGACCGGCAGCGCGGCGGCCCGGCCCGCGCCGCGGGCCCGCGGGAGCCCGTCCTGGGGCATCGGGTACAGGTTCACGCGCCCGTCGGCCACCACGTCCTGTGGGGGCCGCTCCGGCCGCCCGGTCCGCTCCCCCGCGTCCCGGCCGCCCGGGTCCCGGTCGCGCGTCCCGGTGAGCCGGCGTCCGGGGGTCCCGCCGGTCGCGGTGTGCGGCTCCTCCGGCTCCGCCGCCTCCACCGGCCGGGTCCACCGCGCCAGCCAGAGCGCGTCGCACAACTGCGTGACGTCGGGATCGAGCCCGACCTCCCGCAGCCGTACGACGAGTTCGGCGAGCGGATCGCCGTCGGGCGGTACGGGGCCGTGGCGGGCCGCTGCGTCGGGCATCAGGCCCTCACCTCGGGCGGTCGAGTCGCTGGATGAGCAGGTCTGCCAGGCGGTCACGACTGGGCGGCGCGGCCGCGTCGGTGAGGTAGATCGCGTTCAACAGCTGGTCCGCCGCGAGGAGTTCGCTGCGCGACCGCTCCAGGAACCGGGTGATCAGATCGTCCCCCGCACGCGCCGCCTCGTCCCCCAGATGGGCGCGGACGAACGTGGCGAGCCGGTTGTGGTCGGGGCGCCCCAGCTCCAGGTGGATGCAGCGGCGCATCAGCGGGGCCGGGAAGTCCCGCTCCCCGTTGCTGGTGAGCACCACGAAGGGGAAGGCGCGGCAGCGGACCCGGCCGTCGCGCACCCGGACCTTCACGCCGTCGGCGGTCAGCACCTCCGCCTCGCCGTCCGGCAGCCGGTCGGCGATCCGCTCCAGCTCGGGGATCGCGAACTCGCCCTCCTCCAGGACGTTCAGCAGGTCGTTGGGCAGGTCGATGTCGCTCTTGTCCAGCTCGTCGATGAGCAGCACGCGCGGGGTGTCGGAGGGCAGCAGCGCGGTGCCGAGCGGCCCCAGCCGGATATAGCTGCCGATGCCCTCGACCGCGCCCGGTGTGCCCGCCGCCGACCCGAACCCGCCCTGTGCGGCGATCTGCACGTCCTGCAGTCTGGCGATCGCGTCGTAGTGGTAGAGCCCGTCCTGGAGCGCGGACCGGCTGACTATGGACCAGCGCAGCACATTGCCGAGACCGAGTTCGTACGCCACCGAGTGGGCGAGCGTGCTCTTGCCCGCGCCGGGACTGCCGGTGACGAGCAGCGGGCGGCGCAGATAGAGCGCCGCGTTGATCATCTCCAGCTCCTCGGCGCCCGGCCGGTGCAGTTCGGCCAGATGCCGGTGCGCGCCGAGCCTGCGGTCCTCGGATCCGTCGCCGGAGCCCGCCGCGTCACGGCTGGTGAAGTCCCGCCACGGGGGCGGATCGGGCAGCCGCTCGATCCCGTCGTGCGGTTCGCCGGCGCCTCGGTAGATGAGCCACTCACTGGATTCGGTCATGATCCGGTCCTCGTCACTCGTCCACCGCCGCGGCCGTCCGAACGTGCATCACGTTATCCATCCTGCGGGTGCCTGGTAAGGGGCCGACCGGCCCGCGCGCGGGTGGGCTCAAGGGGCCTCCAGCAGGTCGCCGGTTCCGGGGAGGGGCTGGTGGGGATCGTCGTACAACAGGGCGACCCCGTCCGCCCAGAAGGACTCGGTGCGGCCCGCGCGCAGGCGCATCCGAAGATCGTGCACGGCCTCGGGAAGGGCCTGCGCGCTGGGCGGTTCGGCGATCTCGTCGATCGTGCCGCGGTGGAACTCCCCGCACACGTCGTCGGGCTGTCCGCGCCGGCGCCGCCACAGGGCCACGCCGTAGCCCCCGAGCACGATCCGCGCGAGCGCCGCCGCGTCGTCCTCGAAGCGGAGGTCGCCGTACCGGCAGAGCACCGGGACGGTGCCGTGCGACAGGGCGCGCAACTGCTCCACGGTCGGCACGGGTTTGCGCAACCCCTCGTCGCAGTCCAGGACTTCGGCACGCGCGCGGTGTGCGTGCAGCCAGCGCCAGCGGGCCCGGCGCTCCTCGTCCACGTCGCCGGAGTCGTCCATGCCGTACGGGTCGTCGTAGCGGTCGGTGTCGTACGCGCCGAACGCCTCGTCGGGCAGCCGGTCGCGGTCCGCGCAGCGCACGACGACCGGCCGCAGGGTGCCCAACGACTCCGTCTCGGGCGGCAGTAGCCAGGTGTCCACCTCCAGGCCGAGCAGCGCGTGGGGCAGCGCCACCTGCAACAGCGCGGGCCTGCCGGGCTCGTCGCAGTGCCGGAAGGCCTCCGCGAGCGGACCGGCCACATGGGCGGGCAGCTCGGCCAGGGGCGTGCGCTCGGCCTCGTGCAGCCGGACCGCGTCCCCGCCGGGCGCGGACACGGAGACCGACCAGTCGCAGCGGTCCGGCTCCCAGCCGCGCTGCACGAGTTCGAGCAGCGCGGAGGGCCGGGCCACACTGCCGACGGCACGGGCGCCGGCACGCGCGTGTGCGTCGGATCCGCCGCGCCGGTGCGGCTTGCGCCCGTCGAGGCCGGGCGTCCGGTCGGCGGGCGTCCGTTCGGCGTCGACGGTCGTCCGGTCGACGTGGCCGGTGCGGCCGGTCGGCGCGTGGGCGCCGCCGGGGGCCGGACGGTGGGAGCCGGGGGCCGGACGGGTCCCGGAGAAGGTGTCGGGGGTCTCGGGGATGTCGTGGTGCGGGCGTGGGTGCGCTTCGTGCTCCGCCTCGTCCCGTCGGCGCAGGCGCTCGATCCGCTGCTCGGCGAGGCCGGACCGGTAGCGGGCGCTCAGCCGCTGCGCGGCCTGCCAGACCCAGACCCACAGGGCCTTCTCGGCATCCGGGGTGCTGGGCACGAGGAACGGGCGCGGAGCGGACATCGCCCGCATCGCGTAGTCGAGCACCAGCTCCAGCGCCCCGTCGTCACTCGCGCTCTCGTACAGGGCCCCGAGGCCGTCGCGCCAGCCGCGCGGCGCGGGCAGCGGGGTGGGCGCCTCGAAGTCCGGCAGGGAGTCGAGGATGTCCAGCAGACCGCGGGTGCTCTCGGGCGGCGGGAGTTCGGCGAGCCGGCCGAGCAGCTGGATCCGCTCGTCCGGGCTGAGGGTGCGGCCCGGACGGGCGCCGAGCCGGCCCTGCACATCGGTCCACGTCTGGCGGCGGGAGGCCGGGTGGCGCTGCCGGTCGCGGTGGTAGCGGTCATGGGCGTGGAAGACGGCCTGGTAGAGGTCGCTGTGCTCGGCGGACACCCCCTCCACGGGGACCCGCAGGGTGCGCAGCTGCTCGATCCCGGTGGACGTGCCGCCGGGCCGGTGGTCCGAGCGCGCCTTCAGCACGCCGATCACCTCACCGCGCGCGGGGTCGATCACCGGGCCGCCCGAGACGCCGTACGGCAGATCGTTGTCGCCCAGCCGCATCTGCACGTCCGAGGACCAGCCGCCGATCGTCCCCTGCACGGTGAGGGTGCCGTCCAGGACCTGGAGGCGCCCCTCGTTCTCGGTCCAGCCGGCGTACAGCACCCGGCCCTCGCCGTAGTAGGCGGCCGGGCGCTCGGAGACATAGACGCACTCGTGGTCGTCCACGGGTTCGGTCAGTTGGACGAGGGCCAGGTCCGGGGCCGGCCAGTTGCCGGCCGCGGGCACGGCCTGTTCGGCGCGGTCGGGGAGGGTCGCCACCACCCTGCCGGGTGCGGTCGAGACTCCCCGCCCGGGAGCCGTCTCATACACCACCGCGACCTCGCCCCCTTCCCCGCCGCAGGCCACATGTGCGCAGGTCAGAACCCAGTTCGGGGCGACGAAGAAGCCGCTTCCGAGGAACGTGCCGGGCTCCTCCAGGGCATACCCGACGACCGGGCGATGAATGCGCACGGTGGCCGCCACGACGAGTCCACGCAGTGCACGGCGGGCCGCATCGAACGCGTTCGATGCGCCCGGGGCGTGCCCGCCCGTCACGCTCCGCCCCCGCCGAGGGTGCCGTCGCCGCCCCCGTGCATCGGCGCGCCGGGGGACGCGCCCGCGCGCCGCGCCGCGCCCGCGTCGGATGATGAGCCGTCGCGCGCGTGTGGCGCCGTGGAGGACGATCCGTCACGCGCGCGTGACGTCGTGGCCGCGTGCGGGTCGGCGGCCGGGGGCGGTGCGTCGAGGTCCGGCGGTCCGCTGTTCCAGGTGAGGGTGACCGTGATGCCGGCCTTGGCCTCGCCGTCGGCGAGCAGGCCCACGACCTTCCCGGCCTTGGCGGTCAGCTCGATGCCGAACTCGACGCTCACCTCGTCGGGCCGCACCGCGCGCAGCGGCTCCGCCAGCGACCGCGCGACCCCCGTGACGAGCGCGTGCAGGCTCTCCACGCTCGCCTCCACGCGCTCGGTGAACCCGGTGTCGCTGTACGACAGCCGTCCGGCCGGCGCGGCCGGCGCGGACAACTCCTCGGCCCCCGAGATCCGGGCCCACACCGGCGTCCCGTCCGGCAGCGCGATACGCGCTACCCGCGTCACGTCGTCACCGCTCATTGCACTCCCCCGCTTCCCCAGTCCCCCTGGTCCCGCCCGTGCGTACGCCTATCCTTTTCCTGTCCCCTCCCCACCGGAGAGCGGAACCTTTCCCCTTCACAGGAACAAAGGTCCTTCCCCCGAGGGAGGATCCCTATCCCTGCGACCCACCCACGGAGCACGATCCATGTACTTCACCGATCGCGGAATCGAGGAACTCGAGAAGCGTCGCGGCGAGCAGGAGGTCACCTTCGAGTGGCTCGCCGAGCAGCTGCGGACGTTCGTCGACCTGAACCCGGACTTCGAGGTGCCGGTGGAGCGCCTGGCGACGTGGCTGGCACGCCTGGACGACGAGGACGACGAGTAGCTCCGCTGGAAGTGCCGCGATGTGCCGTCGTTCCGCTGCGGCGCCATCGTGGCCGGTCGCGCCCGCGCGGCGGAGCCGCACACGTCAGCGCCCCGCGCCCCTTCAGGGCGCTGCCGAACCGCCCGCCGACTTCCCGCGACCCGCTTGGCAGGCCGGCGACGGGGGCGCAGAGCAGTCGCTCCGGGCGGCGAGCAAGCCGTTCCGGAGCGCGAAGAGGCCGTCGTCCCGGGCGGCGCTCAGTCGCGGGGGCGGACCAGTTCGTACGACAGTCCGAGCGCGCCGTGGGCCAGGAGGAGCGCGCCCGCCGCGATCCAGCCCGCGCTGCGCCGGTGCGCGCCCCAGGCCGTGAGGGGCAGTCCGGCCGCCACCTGGGCGAGGGCGAGTGCACGCGCGCGTGGGCTGCCCGACCAGGGCAGCCAGGGGCCCAGGGGACTGTGCTCGACCCTGTCCTCCACGGCGTCGAGTTCGACGCGGAGCGTCTCCCGCCAGCCCAGCCAGGCGATCTGCCGGACGTCCGGCCGGGCGCGGGCGACTTCGCGCAGCCGGTCGGCGGACGCGCCGGGAGCGAGGCCGTCGGGGAGCGCGAGGCCCGTGCGGGCGAGGACGGCGACCAGGGCATGTACGCGTGCGTGGGCGTCGGCTCCGCTGTCCGGCCGCGTCAGCCGTTCCAGGGACTCCATGTCGTGCACGGGGTCGAGGCCGAGGCGGGCGGCGAAGGTGCGCATGGCCTCGTCCTCGCCGGCCGGGGTGCCGTCGGCCAGCCAGACGTAGCCGACGGGACGGCGGAAGCCTGAGGCGAGGGTGAATCCGGCGCGGTCGGTGTCCCACCACAGCGCGAGCACCGGCCAGGGGGCGCCGACGGCGAGGGCGCCGGCCCAGCCGGTGAGGACGCGGTCCACCGGTTCGTCGCCGCTCTGCCACAGCCCGCCCTCGGGAACCAGGACGCTCCACTCGCCGCCGGCCTCACCGGCCCCGGTGAGCAGCATGCGGGCGCGCAGGAGATGGGCGGCGGGGGCGACGGCCTCGGGTTCCGCCCGGCAGAGCAGCAGGGCGCCGCCCTGTTCCCCGGCTTCCTTGTCATCGCTCGGCATGATCACACGCTAGGTCAGTTCGTCACCTTTGGGCGGAGGTGATCACCAGAACGGGTGTCTTGACTTTCGACGGCCGCGATATATCGTGTTTTACGTGAGACGCGATATGGCGTGTCGTGTCGCTGTCGAGGAGGAGGTCCGCACCATGTCCGAGTGGTCCGTCGCCGAGCCGAAGAAGCTCTCTTTCGACGAGCCCGTGCACGAGCTGCACGTGCGCATCGTCGACGGCACTGTGAACGTGGTGGGTACGGACGAAGGTTCCGCCCGCCTGGAAGTCTCCCGGATCGAGGGACCGCCCCTGATGGTGAGCCACCGCGACGGGAACCTGACGGTGGCGTACGAGGATCTGCCCTGGAAGGGCTTCCTCAAGTGGCTCGACCGCAAGGGCTGGCGGCGCAGCGCCGTCGTCTCGCTCGCCGTGCCGGCCGGCACCCGGGTGGAAGTGGGCGTGGTGAGCGCCGGGGCGGTGGTCTCGGGCATCGACGGCCGCGCCGAGGTGAAGGGGGTCAACGGCGACACGACCCTGGTCGGGCTCGCGGGCCCGGTGCGCGCGGACACCGTCTCCGGGAACGTGGAGGCCCAAGCCCTCACCGGCGACCTGCGCTTCAACTCCGTCTCCGGGGACCTGACCGTGGTCGAGGCCGGCTCCTCCGTGAAGGCGGACTCCGTGAGCGGGTCGATGATCGTCGACCTCGACCCCACGAGCCGCCCCACGAACATCGACCTGACCAGCGTCTCGGGCGAGATCGCCATCCGGCTGCCCCACCCGGCGGACGCACGGGTGGAGGCGAACACCGCGAGCGGCTCGGTCTCCAACGCCTTCGAGGATCTCCGGGTCAGCGGCCAGTGGGGCGCCAAGCGGATCACCGGCCGCCTCGGCGCGGGCACCGGCCGTCTGAAGGCGACGACGGTCTCCGGCTCGATCGCCCTGCTGCGGCGTCCTCCGGCGGACGAGGCGGGAAGCGATGCGCGCAACAAGACCCGGGAAGCGACACCAGCCACGACACCAGCCACAGCACCGGCCCCGGAACCGGCGCCCGAACCGGCTTCGGCCCCGCCGTCAGCCCCGGCTTCGGCGTCGGCTTCGGCCCCCGCAGCCGGACCGGAGGGTGAAGAGCGATCCGGCCCGCACTCCGACTCGGGGGACAATGCCGTTTCCGGCCCGGGCAGCGACCGCTCCTGCGACGACCCGGCCGACAGCACGACCGACAAGAAGGTGCTCTGACATGCCTCCCGTCTTCGCCCACGGCCGTCTCCGCCTCTACCTGCTGAAGCTGTTGGACGAAGCACCGCGCCACGGCTACGAGGTGATCCGCCTCCTCGAAGAACGCTTCCAGGGGCTCTACGCGCCCTCGGCGGGCACGGTGTACCCCCGGCTGGCCAAGCTGGAGGCCGAGGGTCTGGTCACCCACACCACCGAGGGCGGCCGCAAGGTGTACTCCATCACCGACGCGGGCCGGGCCGAACTGGCGGACCGCAGCGGTGAACTGGTCGACCTGGAGCTGGAGATCGGCGAGTCGGTGGCCGAGCTGGCCGCGGAGATACGGGCCGATGTGCGCGGCGCGGCGGGCGATCTGCGCCGCGAGATGCGGGCCGCGGCCTCGGAGGCCCGCAGGGGCGCCGGGGCGAGCTCCGCAGAACACGGCGGGCACGGAGAACACGACGAGCACGGCGACTCCGCGGAGTACGGAGAGTACGGCGACAAGGACGCCTGGCGCGCCGCCAAGGAGGAGATGCGCCGCGCCAAACAGGAGTGGAAGGAACAGGCCCGCCGGGCGAAGGACGAGAGCCGCCGCGCGCGGGACGAAGCGCAGCGGGCCCGCCGCCAGGCCAAGGAGGCGCAGGAGCGGGCCCGGACACAGGCCCAGGAAGAGGTGCAGCGCATCGCGCGCCGGGTCCAGGAACAGGTCCAGGACCACTTCACCCGTGGCGACTGGCCGACCGGGGTCCGGGAGGGCCTGACCGAACTCGCCAAGGAGTTCGGGGAGTTCGGCAAGGACTTCGGAAGGGAGTACGGCAAGGACTTCGGCTTCGGCCGCCCCGGCACGACAGGACCGACGCCGCCGACGCCGACAGACTCTGCGACGACCACGGACTCTGCGAAGACCTCGGGCTCCTCGGCGACCGAGCGCCCGGAGTACTCCCGCACCCCGGAGGACTTCCCGGCCGCATACGAGCCGACCTGGGCGCACGAGGAATCCGGCGGCGACCCGGCCCGTGACCTGGACCGTCTGCTCGACCGCTTCCGGGACGACATCCGGGACGCGGCGCGCGACCACGGCGTCACCGGCGACCAGCTCCGTGAGGCCCGCCGCCATCTGTCCACGGCGGCGGCGCACATCGGAGTGATACTCCGCGCCCCGAGGCCCTGACGGCTCCCCTCAGCCGGCCTTGGCCTCGCCTTCCCTACCATGGCCGTACAGCACCCGGGTGAGGGCGGTGTAGGTGACGCCGTGGTCGGCGAGGATCTCGGCGGGGACGCCGCGGCGGCTGGTGAGCGCGAGCAGCATGTGCTCGTCGCCGATGGACCGTTCGCGGTGGCTGAGGGCGATGCGCAGGGTGTCGGTGAGCAGTTCCTTGGCCCCGCGGCCGAAGGGCCGCCCGCCGAAGAGGCGCCCGCCGGAACCGCCCCGCCCGCCGTTGCCCTCAGCCGCCAACGCGCCTTCCCCGTGGGCCTCTTCGACCCGCGAGACGATCTCCGAGACATCGATGCCCAGCCCCGAGAGGGCGTCCGTGTCGGCGCGGGAGAGACCGCCCCGGCGGCGGACCTCGCCGAGATCCCGCACGAGTCCCTCGCGTCGGCCCGGCGGCAGCCCGAGCGAGGCCAGCGCGAACGAGCCGCGGCTGCCCTCGCGGTCGAGGAGGGCGAGCAGCACATGGGTCTCCTCGACCCGCTCGGCCCCCGCCCGCTCGGCATGCACCACCGCCGCCTGGACCACGGCTCGGGCGTCCTTCGTGAACCGCTCGAACATCACTGCCTCCCGTACTTCTTGTGCACGGCCTGCCTGCTGACCCCGAGTTCCGCGGCGATCTCCTGCCACGACCAGCCCTGGTTGCGCGCACTGCGCACCTGCACCGACTCCAGCTGCTCCAGCAATCGGCGCAGTGCGGCGACGGCGCGCAGTCCGACCCGTGGATCGCGGTCGCCGGCGCGCTCGGCGAGATCCGTTGCTTCGGTCATGCTGTCAACTTACATTGACATGAGCGGCAACGTCAACCGAGGTTGACGACCCTGGCGTCCCGTCCTCGTCAGGAGTGGGTGAGCACGATCTTGCCGAACTGGTCGCCGGACGCGAGCCGTTCGAAGCCCTCGCGGGCCCGGTCGAGCGGGAGCACCTCGTCGATGACGGGGCGAACACCCGTGGCGGCGCAGAAGGAGAGCAGGTCCTCCAGCTCGTCCTTGGTGCCCATGGTGGAGCCGACGACCTTCAGCTCCAGGAAGAAGATCCGGGTGAGCTCGGCGTGCGAGGGCCGGTCGCCGCTCGTGGCGCCGGAGATGACGAGCGTGCCGCCGGGGCGCAGCGACTTCACGGAGTGGGACCAGGTGGCCGCGCCGACGGTCTCGATCACGGCGTCCACCCGCTGCGGCAGCCGGGCGCCCGACTCCACCGCCTCGACGGCGCCGAGCTCCAGCGCCCGCTTCCGCTTGGCCTCGTCGCGGCTGGTGGCGAAGACCCGCAGGCCGGCCGCCTTGCCCAGCACGATGGCCGCCGTGGCGACACCGCCCCCCGCGCCCTGGACGAGGACGGAGTCACCGGGCCGCACACCCGCGTTGGTGAACAGCATCCGGTACGCCGTCAGCCAGGCCGTGGGCAGACAGGCGGCCTCCTCGAAGGAGAGCTCCTTGGGCTTGGGCAGGATGTTCCAGGTCGGCACGGCGACCTGCTCGGCGAAGGTGCCCTGGTAGCGCTCGGTGAGGATGGAGCGGGGTTCGTCGGGCCCGACACCGTGCCCGGTCTGCCCGATCACGGAGTGCAGGACGACCTCGTTGCCGTCCGCGTCGACCCCGGCGGCGTCGCAGCCGAGGATCATCGGCAGCCGGCCCTCCGGGAGGCCGACGCCGCGGAGCGACCAGAGATCGTGATGGTTGAGGGAGGCGGCCCTGACGTCGACGGTGCTCCAGCCGGGCCGGATCTCGGGGGCCGGACGCTCCCCCAACTCCAGGCCGGAAAGCGGCTGGTCGCGATCGATTCGGGCGGCGTAGACGGCGAACATGACGTCGACGATAGGGGCGGGGAGGAACAGGCGAAACCGGAGACGACTGTGAGACACGCCCTCTTGCGCTTCGGCCACGTCGGGCGGTGACTTTCGATGGCGAGGGCCGAACAGTGGCCTTTCAGCCCGTCTGGGGGCACCCCCTCTGGGGGAGTTTGAGGACGAGGCCCTTTCGGGGCCGATGGGGGTCCGGGGGCGAAGCCCCCGGGGACGGCGCCGAAGCAGCTCACCCGAACAGGCGGGCCTGCGGACAGAAGAATGGCCCCGCCCTGACGGGCGGGGCCATTCAGCCGAACGTCAGCGACGGGCAACGCCCTCGGCGCGGGCAGCCGCGGCGACCGCCGCGGTCACCGCGGGAGCGACCCGCTCGTCGAACGGCGAGGGAATGACGTAGTCGGCCGCGAGATCGTCGCCGACGACCCCGGCCAGCGCCTCCGCCGCCGCGAGCTTCATGCCGTCGGTGATCCGAGACGCCCGCACCTGCAGCGCACCGGCGAAGATGCCCGGGAACGCCAGCACGTTGTTGATCTGGTTCGGGAAGTCCGACCGTCCGGTGGCGACGACGGCCGCGTACTTGTGGGCGACGTCCGGGTGCACCTCGGGGGTCGGGTTGGCCATGGCAAAGACGAACGCGCCCTTCGCCATCGAGGCCACCGCCTCCTCCGGGACCGTGCCGCCGGAGACGCCGATGAACACGTCGGCGCCGGCCAGCGCGTCCTCCAGCGAACCGCTCAGTCCGGCCTTGTTGGTGATCTCGGCCAGCTCGCGCTTGACGTCGGTGAGGTCCTCGCGGTCCGCCGAGACGATGCCCTTGCGGTCGGTGACCGCGACGTCCCCGATACCGGCCCCGACCAGCATCTTGGCGATGGCGACACCGGCCGCGCCGGCGCCCGAGATGACCGCCCGCAGCTCGCCGAGGTCCCGCCCGCTCAGCTTCGCCGCGTTGCGCAGCGCCGCCAGCGACACGATCGCGGTGCCGTGCTGGTCGTCGTGGAAGACCGGGATGTCGAGCGCGTCCTGGAGCCGGCGCTCGATCTCGAAGCATCGCGGCGCCGAGATGTCCTCGAGGTTCACTCCGCCGAACGAGGGTGCGAGGCGCACCACCGTCTCCACGATCTCGTCCACGTCCGTGCAGGCGAGCGCGATCGGAACCGCGTCCACGCCGCCGAACTGCTTGAACAGAATCGCCTTGCCTTCCATCACCGGAAGGGAGGCCTCCGGGCCGATGTCCCCGAGCCCGAGCACGGCCGTGCCGTCGGTCACGACGGCGACGACGGACGACTTCCATGTGTAGTCGTTGACCAGATCCGGCTGCTCCGCGATCGCGGTGCACACCCGCGCCACACCGGGCGTGTACGCGAGGGACAGGTCGTCCTTGTCACGGACGGGAACGGTGGCCTGCACGGCCATCTTGCCGCCACGGTGCAGCGCGAACACCGGGTCGAACGAGTCGAGGGGCTCCGCACCGCCCTCCTGGCCCGATCCGTCGGCGCTCTTGCTGCGAGGATTGACGATCTCCGCTGCCACTGTGTCTTACCCCTTAGGTCTTCATTGGCTTGAGGGTGGCCACTCCTGATTGAGAAGTGGGCGGGCATCGCGCGGGCCCCAGAGGTGATGCGACGGGCGCCTGCGCGTCGGGCGCGCCGCACACGCGCCCTGAGCCCCGGATGAGGGGTGTAAAAAACCTTCTTACCGGACGGAGACCACAGCCGACGAGTCGATTCGTGCAAGGTCACATCCCGCGACCTGTGGACCTTCGACAGTGGTCACCGGGAGTGACATGCGTCATGCGCGAAGACTCGCCAAGGTCCTGAAACCGCTTGACATGGACTCACATGGAGTCAAGTCAAGGTATGAAGCGCACGCCAAACGATCACATCACAAGATGAACCGAAGATCTTCCGGCCGGAACGGGGGATTCCCGCAGATGGTCCGGCTCCGTCCGGTCGTGATGTACCGGACTGATGGGGTTCGGGGGTCGCCCGTTATCCGATTTTGACATGGGTGGGCCCCTGATTGGCGTAGTCCGAATGGCAAGATGCCGTAATCACACGAGGTCGCGACACCCAAAGGTGTGTGTTCTCGTCGACCCATCGGCATTGTCGACCCATCGGCATCTCCATCCATCCGCCGGAGGAACCCACCATGACCGCAAGCATCACCCGACGCTCGACCGCCGCGCGCACCCGCCTGGCAGCGGTCGGATCCCTCGCGGTCGCGGGCGCCTTGCTGCTCACCGCCTGCGGCGACCAGACCGAGAGCAACGGCAGCTCCTCCGAGACCTCGGGCAGCGCCAACGCGGCGCCGCTCTTCTCCAAGCTGCCGGCCGACATCCAGAAGGCGGGCGTCATCAAGGTCGGCACCAACGCCGAGTACGCCCCCATGGAGTCGGTCGAGGGCGGCAAGATCGTGGGCGTCGACCCCGACATCGCCGCCGCGCTCGGCAAGCAGCTCGGCGTCGACTTCCAGTTCACCTCGGGCGGCTTCGACACCCTGATCACCGCGGTCAACACCGGCCGCTACGACGTCGCCATGTCGTCGATCACGGACAACAAGCAGCGCCAGGAAGGCCTGGACGACAGCGGCAAGAAGCTCGGCGAGGGCGTCGACTTCGTCGACTACTTCACCGCGGGCACCGCCATCTACGTCCAGAAGGGCAACCCCAAGGGCATCAAGACGCTGGACGACCTCTGCGGTCAGACCGTCGCCGTGCAGCGGGGCACCACCTACGAAGAGGCCCTGCAGACGCAGTCCAAGACCTGCACCGAGGGCGGCAAGAAGGCGCTCAAGATCGAGTCCTTCGAGAACGACACCGAGGCCCAGACCCGCGTGAAGTCCGGCGGCGCCGTGGCCGGCGTCAACGACTACCCGGTCGCCGTGGACATGGCCCGCAAGGCCGGCGGCGGCAACACCTTCGAGGTCCTCGACGAGCAGTACGAGGCCGCTCCGTTCGGCATCGTCGTGGACAAGAAGAACACCCAGCTGCGCGACGCCCTGAAGGAGGCCGTCGACGCGATCATCAAGGACGGCTCGTACCAGAAGGTGCTGGAGAAGTGGGGCGCCGAGAGCGGCGCGATCAAGGCCGCCGCGGTCAACGGCGGCAAGTGATCCACCCGCACCTCTCTCAGCCTTCGAAGGGCACTCCCCATGACTGACAAGCTCGAGAAGTCCTCCGCGGGCTCACCACCGGAGGACACCCCGCCGGTCGCGAAGGACTCGGCGTTCTCCGGCCCGCCGGAGGCCATCAAGGCCATCCCGGTGCGCCACTGGGGCCGCTGGGTCAGCGCCGTGGTCGTCATCGCGCTGCTGGCACTGCTGGTCAACGCCTTCGCCAACGGTGACATCCAGTGGGACACGGTCGGCGACCAGCTGTTCAACTCGACCGTCATCGCGGGCGCCGGACGCACCCTGCTGATCAGCGTCCTGTCCATGGTGCTCGGCGTCGTCCTGGGCGTCGTCCTGGCCGTGATGCGGCTGTCGAAGAACCCGGTGACCAGCACCGTCGCGTGGCTGTACATCTGGTTCTTCCGCGGCACCCCGGTGTATGTGCAGCTGCTGATGTGGTTCAACCTGGCGCTGATCTTCCCCGTCCTGAACCTCGGTCCGATCTACAAGGACGAGATGACGGACGTCATGACGCCGTTCATGTGCGCCCTGCTCGGCCTCGGTCTGAACGAGGCGGCCTACATGGCGGAGATCTGCCGGGCCGGTCTGCTGGCCGTCGACGAGGGCCAGACGGAGGCCGCGCACGCGCTCGGCATGAGCCACGGCAAGACGCTGCGCCGGATCGTCATCCCGCAGGCGATGCGGGTGATCGTGCCGCCGACCGGCAACGAGTTCATCAACATGCTGAAGACGTCGTCGCTGGTGTACGTCGTGACGTACAACGAGCTGCTGCGTTCGACCTCGGTGATCGGCTCGTCGTCGTTCGCCGTGATGGAGCTGCTCTTCGTCGCCTCCATCTGGTACCTGGTGATGACCAGCGTCTTCAGCGTCTTCCAGTACTACCTGGAGCGCTACTACGCCCGCGGCAGCAGCCGCAGCCTGCCGCCCACGGTCTTCCAGAAGATCAGGGCGAACCTGTTCGGATCCTCGAGGAGCAAGGCATGACCGCGATGGTGAAGGCCGAGGGCGTCCACAAGTCCTTCGGCGCGGTCGAGGTCCTCAAGGGCATCGACCTGGAGGTCAAGAACGGTGAGGTGTTCTGCCTCATCGGCCCGTCCGGCTCCGGCAAGTCGACCTTCCTGAGGTGCATCAACCACCTGGAGAAGATCAACGCCGGCCGGCTGTACGTCGACGGGGAGCTGGTCGGTTATCGCCAGAAGGGCGACCGGCTGTACGAGCTCAAGGACAGCGAGGTCGCGCGCAAGCGCCGGGACATCGGCATGGTGTTCCAGCGGTTCAACCTGTTCCCGCACATGACCGCGGCGGACAACGTCATCGAGGCCCCGATCCAGGTCAAGGGCGTCAGCAAGGCCCAGGCCAAGGAGCGGGCGAGGGAGCTGCTGGACCGGGTCGGCCTGGCCGACAAGGCCGACAGCTACCCCTCGCAGCTCTCCGGCGGCCAGCAGCAGCGCGTGGCCATCGCCCGGGCGCTGGCCATGGACCCGAAGCTGATGCTGTTCGACGAGCCGACCTCGGCCCTCGACCCGGAGCTGGTCGGCGACGTCCTCGACGTCATGCGCGACCTGGCCGAGTCCGGCATGACGATGGTCGTCGTCACCCACGAGATGGGCTTCGCCCGCGAGGTCGGCGACAGCCTGGTCTTCATGGACGGCGGCGTGGTCGTCGAGTCCGGCAACCCGCGCGAGGTCCTGACCAACCCGCAGCACGAGCGGACGCAGGCGTTCCTGTCCAAGGTGCTGTAACCCGGCAACGCGCAAGGGGCGGTACGGGGTTCCCGTACCGCCCCTTCCGCGTCCTGGCGATCAGGTCACTTCACGGCCAGCAACAGCGTGTCCGACGGCGAGCACCACACCGCCCGGGCCTCGCCGAAGCCCTTCTCCCTCAGCACGCGCGCGTGCCAGGCGGCGGAGGGCATGTCGCCGTCCGCATGCTCGCCGTAGATCTCGAAGCGGCGGGCGGTGGGCGCGGCGAGGACGGGATCCCGGCCGGCCAGCTGCCACCACTGGGCCCAGTCGAGCGCCCCGTCCGCCTTGGCCTGTTCCATGCGGGCGTGCCGCAGCGCCCGCTCCGCCGCGTTGATCCTGGGCGTCGTGTCGTCGATCATGTGGTCCGCGTTCATGAAGACACCGCCGTCGCGGACGAGTTCCGCGACCGATCCGTAGAGGGCGGCAAGGGGTTCACTGTGCAGCCAGTGCAGGGCCGTGGCGGTCAGCACCGCGTCGTACGAGTCGTACGGCAGCGCCGTCGCCCAGTCCGGGTCCTTGAGGTCGGCGGTGACGAGGGTGACGCGGTCGTCGCCCTCGAAGGTCCCCTCGGCGATGGCGAGGAGCGCCGGATCGAGGTCGACGCCGATGCTGGTGGCGCCGGGGAGGCGGGCGAGCAGCCGGGCGGTGACGGTCCCGGTCCCGCAGGCGAGGTCGAGCACCCGCGGCTCCGGGCCGACGACGGCCTCGACCATGTCGATCATGACCCGGAAGCGTTCCTCGCGGTCGGGCATGTACCACTCCTGCTGGCGGTCCCAGCTTCGCTGCCAGGCAGCCCAGTCGGTACCGGTCGTGGCCGTCTGCGCGTCCGTCATCGCAACCCTCCACCGCGTATGTCCCGTAATACCCTGGAAGTACGAACGGCCGTTACTCCGCCCGCATCCCGACACTAGAGCGCCCCCGTAAGGACTACAAGTGGAACTGGCCTATTACTCGGACTACGCCGTGCGTCTCGTGAACAGCGAGGAACCGGCCCGGGCCAAGGACGCGCTGACCTCGGTCGATGCCGTGCGCGCCCTGTTCGGCGTCAACCAGTCGGCGGGCCGTCGCGCCACCGACGCGGACGTCACCCGCTTCCGCTCGGTCCGGGCCCGCCTTCGCGCGGTGTTCGAGGCGGCCGACGACGGCGACGAGACCCTCGCCGTCGACCTGCTGAACTCCCTCCTCCTGGAGTTCCCGGTGAGCCCGCAGATCTCCGGCCACGACTTCCGCGACGACGACGGCCGCCCGCTGTGGCACATGCACCTGGCCGACCACCCGTCGAACGCGACGGCGGGCTACGCGGCGATCGCGGCCATGGGCCTGGCGTTCCACCTCACCGAGTACGGCGTGGACCGCCTGGGCCTGTGCGAGGCGCCCCCCTGCCGCAACGCCTACCTGGACACGTCCACGAACCGCTCCCGGCGCTACTGCTCCGACCGCTGCGCGACCCGCGCCAACGTGGCCGCCTACCGCGCCCGCAAGCGCCTGGAGGCGGACCGGACGGACCGGACGGACCGAACCCTCGGCACCGGCCTGGCCGCCGACAGCGCCCAGCGCACCAACGCCAGCGGCGAGCGCTGAGCCGGCCTGCGCGGACGGTAGCGCAGCCGCACCTTGCCCAGGACCAGCTCGTCGGGCACCGTCCCGTAGTCGGTGCTGTCGCCGCCGGCGTAGGCGTTGTCCCCGCGGACCCACCACCCGCCGTCACGACGCTCCGCGATCCGTTTGACGACCAGCAGGTCCTGCTGGAACGGATGCCGCAGCACGATCACATCCCCCGGCCGCACCCGCGCGCCGTACTGCACCACCAGCTGATCGCCGTGGTACAGCGTCGGCACCATGGACGGACCGGTCACCTCGGCCAGTCCGAAGAGCGCGGACGCCCGCGCGCGCTCGGTCTCCTGCGACAGCTCCGGCATCGCCGGCACCTCCCCGGTCGTTCCTCCACCAGTCTCAGTCTGACCCCGGACTTTTGTCCTAAGCCCATGGGGGCACTCGCGAAAACCCGTCCCTCAGGGAGTAATGTCCCACCTGAGAAGACGATCACGAGGAAGGAATGCTCCATGCTTTCCCGCCTGTTTGCCCCCAAGGTCAAGGTCAGCGCACACTGCGACCTGCCCTGCGGTGTGTACGACCCGGCCCAGGCCCGCATCGAGGCGGAGTCGGTGAAGGCCGTGCAGGAGAAGATGGCCGCCAACGACGACCCGCACTTCCAGGCTCGCGCCGTTGTCATCAAGGAGCAGCGCGCCGAGCTCGCCAAGCACCACGTGTCGGTCCTGTGGAGCGACTACTTCAAGCCCCCGCACTTCGAGAAGTACCCGGAGCTCCACGTCCTGGTCAACGACACCCTGAAGGCCCTGTCGGCCGCCAAGGCCTCGACTGACCCGAAGACCGGCGAGAAGGCCCTGGAGCTCATCGCCGAGATCGACAGGATCTTCTGGGAGACCAAGAAGGCCTGATCTCCGCGTACCGCTGCACCAGCCCGCACCCGGGCCCGCAGGCCGCCGAACTCGGCGTCCGGAGGGTCCGGGTGCGGTCTTGTCCCCCCGGCGACGCCACTGCACCGCCCTCCCCCGGGCCGTCCGGTCCGGCGTCTCGCTCAGGCCGCCGTACGCGCTTCCCGTACCCGCAGCCGACGGGCGAGGCGGCCGAGCAGCACGGCGTTGAACAGCCCGCACAGGGCCACGCCCGCGGAGAAGGTCAGCGAGTTCAGCCAGCCGAGCGCGGAGTCCTCCGTGGCGACCGCCGGCAGGAGGGCGAGGAAGCTGAACGGCGCCGTGGTCATCAGCGGCCAGATGCCGGCGAACCCCGGGTCCGGCAGCGCGTGGACGGCGACCAGGAAGAAGCCCAGTGCCGCCGCGACCACGGCGAGGTAGCCGCGCGCGAGCCAGTTGTCCGTGGCAAGCGCGAAGAGCCGACGCGGCAGGCGGCGCGGGCGGGAGGCGTTCGGCATCTGGGTTCCTTCGAGTTCGGGTCGGTCCGGTTCGTGATCTCCACGGTGAACCAGGGGCCTCGAACGGGGATGAGTACGCCTGCTCATCCCCGCATGGGAGTTTCCGGAAGCGGGCTCAGTTCAGGACCAGCACGACGGCCAGGGCGACGAGCAGCAAGTCGATCCTGTCCAGCAGCCCGCCCGAGCCGGGCAGCCAGCGCCCGGCGTCCTTGGCCTGCGCACCTCTCTTGACCATGGATTCGAGCAGGTCCCCGGCCGGGCCGCCGACCGCCACCGCGATAGCCGTCGGCCGGCTCAGCGCGGACAGCACGGCGAGCGTGGCCAGGCCCGCCGCGGCCCCGGCCAGCGTCCCGCTCCACCGCTTGGCCGGCGACAGCGGCGACAGACGCGGCCCGCCGAGCCTTCGGCCGGCGAAGTACGCCGCGATGTCGGCGATCGAGACCGCCGCGAACAGCGCCAGCGCGGTCGCCCCGAGCGGCACCAGCGCGGCCGACAGACCGAGCCAGGCCAGCCCGAGCAGACCGGCGCCGAGTCGGCGCAGGCCGTGGTCGGCGTCGCCGGCCAGCAACGGCACCGCGGCCACCGCGAGCGCCCCGATCCCGACCGCCCGGAACACCTGTCCGGGCGCCGCCCAGGCCGTCAGCACCACGGCGACCACCGCCGCGGCCAGCACCAGCCGGTCCGCCCGGCCCAGCCGCAGCAGCCCGCCGAACTCCATCACCGCGATCACCCCGACGGCGACGGCGACAGCCGCCGCACCGGGCCGGCCCCACCAGAACGCCCCGGTGACCAGCGGCACTCCGACCGCCCACGCGCACCACCGGACCATCAGCTCACGACGCCGCGACACCGCCACCGCAATGCCGCCGAGCACCAACGCCCCACCGAGGTAGGGCGCCAGCGATGCCACGGTGACCATCAAACGGATCCGACGGCGGCGACGGCGGGCGTCTCTGCGCGCGCCGCCGGCCCCGTCCGCGGCCCGGCGCCCAGCGCCTCCAGCGCGGCGCCCCACGCGGCCACGATGCGCGCGTTCTCGGCGGTGTCCCTGACCGCGATCCGCACGGTGCGCCCCTGGTACCGGGGCGACAACGGCGACAGGTCGCGCAGGTACACGTCGTGGCGGCGGCACTCGGCCACCACTTGGGCGGCGCTCGGGCCGTCCGGGGGCAGGGTCACGGTGAGGAAGTTCGCCACGGACTCCTCGACCGCCAGGTTCTCGTCCGCCCCGGCCAGGGCCGTGGCCAGTCGGCGGCGCAGCTCATGCGTGCGACGCCAGCAGTCGCGGTAGTGCTCCGGGTCGCGCAGGGCCGCCACGGCGGCCAGCTGCGCCGGCAGGCTGACCGGCCAGGGCGGGGTCCGTCGGCGCAGCTCCGCCGCGGTGCCCGGCTCGGCCACCAGGTAGGCGGCCCGCAGGCCGGACAGCGCGTACATCTTGGACAGCGACGTGCAGACGACCACCCGCGGGTCCGTCGCGGCCGGCTCGGCGAGCGACTCGGCCGGGTCGACGTATCCCAGGTACGCCTCGTCGATCCACCAGCGGGTGCCGGCCGGCGCGGCGGCGATCGCCGAGCGCAGCTCCGCGGCCGGCGCGTGGCGTCCGGTCGGGTTGTTCGGGTTGACGACCACCACGAGGTCGTAGCGGCCGGATCCGACGGCGGCGGACAGCCGGTCGGGGTCGATCCGCCAGCCCTCCTCGCGGCGCAGCCGCAGCCGGTCCACCCGGCAGCCGATCACCCGCTCCGTGACATGGGCGTACTCGCCGTAGCACGGGTCGGTCAGCAGTACCCGGCTCTCCGGGGTCAGCCACTGGCCGAACGCCCTGAAGATCAGGTCGGACGAGCCTGCGCCGACGGCGAGGGTCTCCGCGGGCAGCGCCCGGGCCGTGGCGATCTCCGCCAGCAGGCCCTCGGCGCCGGACGGCGGCGAGGTCCGGGCGGCCCAGGCCGGGTCCTCCGCGAGCGCCGCCCGCACCCCGGGGGCCGGCGGGAACCAGGCGTCCAGCACATCGGCCGCGACGACCTGCTCGCGCCGGTGCAGGGTGCGGAAGTCCGTGCCGATGGCGGTGAACGAGGCGCCGCCGTGTTCACAGCCGTCCGGCCGGGGTGCGAACGCCATGTCCAGCCGCCAGTCCACGGCGGACCGCAGCCGCTCCAGCGCGGGCCCGTACCGCTCCCTCGCCCGCCTCGTCAGCTCGATCACCTCGCCGGTCAGCACCTCGAACGTCACCGCACCGCTGTGGACCGTGCGGCCGACCGGGCGCAGGCCGACGGCCAGGTACATGTCGAGCAGTTCGGTGCGCCCCATCGCCACCACCCGGCGACCGCCCCGGGCGGCGATCCAGCGCAGCGCCGCGTACATCAGCAGAGGCGCCGCCGCGGTGGCCCGCCAGCGCGGCTCGACGGTGAGGATGCGTACCTCGAACGGGTCTTCGTCGGTCAGCAGCGGCAGTTCGTCACGGGTCAGGTACTTGTCCAGCGCGTACCGCCCCGACCAGGGCGGGGTCAGGCTGACGAAGCCGATGCGGGCCGGTCCTCGCGCCGCGACCAGGTAGACGTTGCCGCCGTCGTCCAGTCCGTCGCGAAGCCGCCCGGCCGGATGCGGCGGATGCTGGCCCAGCTCTGCCGCGTACACCCGGTGACGTAGTTCGTGGATCCACTCGAAATCCTCCGGAGTGGCAATGCGCACCTGCAGATCACGGCCCATGGGCACCTCTCGAGCAACCGACTCGGCACGGAAAGCACTCCATCGTGCGGAGCACGGACCGACCGGGCCAGGGCCGAGCGACGCAGCCCGCCTGAGTACGCGTACTCAGGCGGGCTGCGTCGCATCCGGGCACTCGGGCACCCGGTGCTCTCAGGCAGTCGTGGCGGTGGCGTCGCCGCCGTCGGCCGGGTCGTCCTCGCCGACCTCCAGCAGGCCGGCCGCCGCGCCCACCACGCGCGGGTCGGGGGTGCCGACGACCTCGTCGTCCTTGTCCGTGTAGTCGAAACGGGCGAGCACGCTGCGCATGGCCTCGACGCGGGCCCGCTTCTTGTCGTTGCTCTTGACCACGGTCCAGGGCGCGTGTTCGGTGTCCGTCTCCCGGAACATGGCGACCTTCGCGGCCGTGTAGTCGTCCCAGCGGTCGAGGGAGGCCAGGTCCATGGGGCTGAGCTTCCACTGTCGTACGGGGTCGACCTGACGGATCGTGAAGCGGGTGCGCTGTTCGCCCTGGGAGACGGAGAACCAGAACTTCAGCAGGTCGACGCCGTCGTCCACGAGCATCCGCTCGAACATCTGCGCCTGGCGCATGAAGCGCCGGTACTCGTCGTCCGAGCAGAAGCCCATGACCCGCTCGACGCCCGCCCGGTTGTACCAGGAGCGGTCGAACAGCACGATCTCGCCCGCCGTCGGCAGGTGCTGGACATAGCGCTGGAAGTACCACTGCCCGCGCTCGCGCTCGGTCGGCTTCTCCAGCGCCACGACCCGTGCGCCGCGCGGGTTGAGGTGCTCCGTGAAGCGCTTGATGGTGCCGCCCTTGCCGGCCGCGTCCCGCCCCTCGAAGACGATGACGAGCCGGCGCCCGGTCTCCTTGATCCAGCGCTGCAGCTTCAGCAGCTCGATCTGCTGGAGCCGCTTGTGCCAGTCGTACTCCTTGCGCTCCATGCGGTGCGCGTACGGATAGTTCTCCCGCCAGGTGTCGATCGGACTTCCGTCCGGCCGGACGAGTACGGGGTCGTCGGCGTCGGTGTAGTCGACCGTCAGGTCGGTCGACTCGGACAGCAGAGGCGGCATGGTCATCCTTGCTCCCGGTGTCGGATCTCAGTGGAACTGCGGCACGATCGGGCGAAGACGGTGACCACGGCGACGGTGACGCCGACGCTCACCGCGGCGACCTCGCCGAGTGCGGTCCGGTCGATGCTCATGGCTACGCCGACCGGGGCCACGACCGTGGTGCCGAGGTTCCCGCCGTGCGTGACCGCGCTCGCGGCGAGGCCGCCGACCAGCGCGGCGGCGGGGAGCGTGACCAGCCATGCGATCACCATGTGTCCTGCGACGCCCCACCGCACCTCCGCCGGCCGCCTGCCCAGGCTCGCGCCGAGGATGCTGCCGGAGGCCACCTGTGTGGTGGACAGGGCCGTGACGATGACGACCGCCACGAGGATCGTGATGTGGTCCATTGCCTCATGGGAACAAGCGCTTCCGTACAGGAAGCGAACTGGAGGCAAAGGCTGTTCCAGGTCCCCGCGCCCGCGGGGTGAGGATCGTGCAATCCTGGCGTGATGGAACGGGAGGACCTGGTAAGGCTGCGGCAGGCGCGTGACCGCATGGATCGTGAGTACGCCGAACCGCTCGACGTCGCCGCGCTCGCGCGCACGGCGCTGATGTCCTCGGGACACTTCCAGCGCAGCTTCCGCGAGGCCTACGGCGAGACGCCCTACGGCTATCTGATGACCCGCCGGGTCGAGCGCGCCAAGGCCCTGCTGCGCCGCGGGGACCTGAGCGTGACGGAGGTCTGCCTCGCGGTCGGCTGCACCTCGCTCGGCTCGTTCAGCTCCCGCTTCACCCAACTCGTCGGCGAGACTCCGAGTGCGTACCGGGCGCGGTCGCACGAGCCGAGCGCGGTGATCCCGCCGTGCGTCGCCCGGAAGTTCACCCGCCCGAAGCTGCCCCGACGCTCCTCCTGAGGCTGGACACCATGGACCTGAGACTGCACCAGTGCTTCATCGCCGTCGACGACCACGACAAGGCTCTGTACTTCTATCGCGACGTCCTCGGGCTCGAGGTCCGGGGCGACGTCGGCTTCGAGGGGATGCGGTGGGTGACCCTCGGCTCGCCGCTCCAGCCGGACGTCAGCATCGTGCTGGAACCCCCGGGCGCCGACCCCGACGCCTCCCCCGCCGACAAGGACGCGCTGGCCCGGCTGCTCGCCAAGGGCATGCTGCGCGGGGTCATCTTCTCCACCGCCGACTGCGACGCGCTGCACGCGCGTGTGCAGGAGGCCGGCGTCGAGGTGCTCCAGGAGCCGACCGACCAGCCGTACGGGGTGCGCGACTGCGCCTTCCGGGACCCGGCCGGAAACCTGCTGCGGTTCATGGAACGCAAGGACGCGTGACGACCGGCGCCGCCTACGATCGCGCCATGACCGCCCACACCTCCGTCCACACCCCCGCCCACACCTCCGTCCACACTCCCGTCCGCTGGACGTACGCCTTCGTCGACCGGCCCGCCGCGCTCTTCGAGCGGGCCTGCGCGTTCTGGACCGCCGTCACGGACACCTCGCTCTCCGACCTCCGGGGCGAGGACGGGGAGTTCGTCACCCTGTTGGCGGAGGGCGCCGACGCCTGTGTGAAGGTCCAGGGGGTCGCGGGCGGCGACGGCGGCGCGCATCTCGACTTCGCCGTCGTGGACGTGCCCGCGTTCGTCGAGGCGGCGCGGAGGCTGGGGGCGGAGACGGCCGCCGCCCACGAGGGGTGGGCCGTGCTGCGCTCCCCCGCCGGGCTGGCGTTCTGCGCGGTGCCGTGGCACGGGGAGTCGGTGCGGCCGCCCGTGGTGGCCGACAGCCGCCTGGACCAGGTGTGCGTCGACCTCCCGCCGTCGGCGTACGACGCCGAAGTCGCCTTCTGGAGCGGCCTGCTGCCCGACTGGTCGGCCCGGCCGGGTTCCCGGCCCGAGTTCCACGTGGTCGAACCGCCGTCCGGCCTTCCGGTCCGGATCCTGCTCCAGCGGCTCGACGAGGAACGGCCCGAGGACGCAGGTGCGGCCGCCGCCCATCTCGACCTGGCCTGCGGACCGGACGTCGACGCCGTGCGGGTCCGGCACGAGCGGCTCGGCGCGGAACTCGTCGCCCGCCACCCCCACTGGACGGTGATGCGCGACCCGGCCGGCGGTCTGTACTGCCTGACCGGGCGCGACGCGGAGACGGGCGGCCTGCCGCGGCAGGCTTCGTGACGGCCTGACGGCTACGGGCCCGTCGCGTACACGCAGATGACCCGCCGGCCGTCGGTCGACGACCCCTGTCCGCCCGGGCTCGGGCACGGATCGTCGTCCGTGTCGTCGGCGTCCATGTGCAGCAGCGGCGCCGCGGACTCGCCGGGCGCGGACCCGCTCTGAGGCTGCTGCGCCGGGGGTGCGGCGGCATCCTGGAGCCACAGCGTCAGACCGCCCGCGACGACCACGGCCGCCAGCCACGCTCCCACGGCCCACTGCCACATCCGACGCCGACTGCTCCCCATGGCGTCACGGTAGCCGCGCGGGCGGCCGTGCGGGGCCGAATGTCAGGAGGCCGGGGCGGTGTGCGCGTCGGGCGCCTGTTCGGGCTCGGCGTCCGGCCCCACATGCGCGTCGCACTTCGGGTTGTGGCACGGCCCCGGCACCCAGCGCGGAACCCACGCCCCCAGCGTCTTGTAGCGCTGGATGACGGACTGCACGGGCTGCCCACAGGTGGGACAGACGCGTTGTTCCCTGTCCATCTCCTCAGGGTAGGCCGGGCCGGGCGCGAGCGCCCCCTGCCGTGCGCCGATACCCCTCAGCGCTCCCTGGCGTACGTCCGCACCACCGCGCCGTTGCCGAAGGTGCGCAGGCCGCCGAAGGCGAAGCGGGCGATGTCGAAGCGGGCGCCGAACATGGGCATGCCGGTGCCGTAGACGATCGGGTACGACTTGATGACGAGCTCGTCGATCTCGTCGAACAGCTCGCCCGCGAGGCGGGAGCCGCCGCACAGGTAGATGTCGAGGTCGCTGTCCTCGGCCTTCAGCTCGCGGACCCTGCCGAGCAGATCGTCCGCGATGATCTCGACGTCCGGGTCGGGCGACTCGGCGAGGGTGCGCGAGGCGACGTACTGGCGCAGATGGGCGTAGGGGCTGGTGACGCCCTCCTTCAGCGCGATGTCGTAGCTGGCCCGGCCCTGGATGATCGTGTCGAACCGCCGGTTGGCCAGGTCGTCGATGCCGAGCGGGCGGCGGCCGTGGGTGGGCAGGGTCTCCGGATACTCCGTCTTGAGGAAGTCGAGGAACTCCTCGTCGACGAAGGAGATCATCGCGGAGCCGTCCCCGGTCTCGTCCCCGATGAAGCCGTCGAGGGAGCAGGCGATGAAGTACGTGAGCTTTCGCAAGTAGGGCTCTTTCCGTAGGCTGCGCTTGAACCACTCCAGTTGTAGTACTTCGGTTGTAGTGGTTGCAAGAGGGTTTCCCGGTGTTTCGGGAAACGGAGCCAAGTGAGGGAGTGGGTTCCGCATGGCCGGAAATCCGGAGCGCCGGGCGTCCCTGGTCGACGCCGGGGTCGAGGTGCTCGCACACGAAGGGGCGCGAGGGCTGACCTTCCGCGCGGTGGACGCGGCGGCGGGGGTGCCGGTGGGCACCGCCTCCAACTACTTCACCGGACGTGACGACCTGCTGCGCCAGATCGACGCCCGACTGCATGTACGGCTGGCGCCCGACCCCGAGGTGTTCGGCGCGCTGCTGACCGGGCCGCGGGACCGCTCGCTGGTCGCGGCGTTCATGCACGACCTGACGACCCGCGCGACCCGCGACCGGACGGGCTATCTGGCCCTGCTGGAGATGCGCCTGGAAGCGACCCGGCGCCCCGGACTGCGCGCCTCCTTCACCACGTCGGTGCGCGGCGACCTCCAGCAGGGCATGGACTTCCACCGCGAGGCGGGTCTGCCCGGCGGCGACGAGACCGTCGTCGTGCTGTATCTGGCGATGCTCGGCCTGATCCTGGAACACCTGACCCTGCCCGACGTCCTGGACGGCGCCCTGCCGGGAGTCTCCGTCCCGGAGGGCCTGGTCGAGCGGATCGTGGCGACGGTGGTGCCGGAGGCGCCGCAGGCCCCCTGAACGGGCCGGTCCGCGGGCAGCGGCGACCGGAGGCGGGCCCCGCCCACCGTGGGGATGCGCGGGACCCACCGGCCCCGCCCCCGAAGGACCCGCCCCGACGACCGCGCGGAGCCGGGAACCGCCGGTCGCCGAGAGGGGCTGATTGCCGCGTCGGGCTAGTTGCTGCGTCGGGCTAGTTGCTGCGTCGGGTCACGAACTCCGCCAGGGAGAGCAGGCCGCCCGCCGATTCCGGGTCCGGGATCGCCCGGGCCAGTTCGTGCATGGCGCGGGACATGCGGTCGGCCGCCTGTTCCTGGGCCCACTCGCGGCCGCCGGCCCGCTCCACGGCCAGCGTCGTGCGGTCCAGGTCGGCCGGTTCGTAGGGCGCCGCGTACAGCTCGGCCAGTTCGCCGGCCGCCGGGGTGCCCGAGGTCAGCGCGGCGACCACCGGCAGGGACTTCTTGCGGGCGGCGAGGTCCGCGCCGGCCGGCTTGCCGGTGTGCCGGGGGTCGCCCCATATCCCGATGACGTCGTCGATGAGCTGGAAGGCGAGCCCGGCCTCCCGGCCGAACGCGTCCAGCGCGTCGACGTCCTCCTCGGCCGCCCCGGCGTACAGCGCGCCCACCGCGCAGGCGCAGCCGAGCAGCGCGCCGGTCTTGGCCTCGGCCATGGCGAGCACCTCGTCGAGGGTGATCTCGGCGGGGCCGCGTCTCTCCATGGCCGTGTCCGCCTGCTGGCCGGCGCAGAGTTCGACCACACAGGCGGCGACCCGGCCGACGGCCTGCGCGGACGCGGGGTGCGGATCCCCGGCGAGCAGACCCAGCGCAAGGGCCTGCAGGGCGTCCCCGGCGAGGATCGCGTCGGCGTCGCCGAACACCGTCCAGGCGGTGGGGCGGTGCCGGCGGGTGGTGTCCCGGTCCATCACGTCGTCGTGCAACAGCGTGAAGTTGTGGACCAGTTCGACCGCCGCGGCGGCCCGGACGGCCGCCTCGCGGGCCGCGGGGCCGCCGAGCGCGGCGGCCGCGGCGAGCACGAGGGCCGGGCGGATCGCCTTGCCCGCGTTGCCCGCCGTCGGAGTGCCGTCGGCGTGCTCCCAGCCGAAGTGATAGAGCGCGATGCGGCGCATCGAGCCGGGCAACGAGTCGATCGCCGCCCGCAGTGCGGGGTCGACCGACGCCCGGGACCCCGCCAGGATCGCCGCCGCCTCGTGCCCGTCGACCGGCCCCGGACCGCTGCCGCCCTGACTCCCGATGGACCTCCGCCTTTCGCGCGCCCCGCCCCTGACCTGCGTCCGCCTGGTGGCGAAGGTCACCGCCAGCGGCCGATCTCGACGTTCTCCAGGACGCCCAGCGCGTCCGGCACGAGGACCGCGGCCGAGTAGTAGGCCGTGACCAGGTAGTTGATGACGGCCTGTTCGTTGATGCCCATGAACCGCACGGACAGGCTGGGCTCGATCTCGTCCGGGATGCCGGACTGGCGCAGGCCGATGACGCCCTGGTCCTGCTCGCCGAGCCGCATCGCGATGATCGAGCTGGTGCGGGCCTCGGTGACGGGGATCTTGTTGCACGGGTAGATCGGCACCCCGCGCCAGGTGGGGATCCGGTTCCCGCCGACGTCGATCGTCTCGGGGACGAGCCCGCGCTTGTTCAGCTCACGGCCGATCGCGGAGATCGCGCGCGGGTGGGCGAGCAGCATCTTGGTGCCGCGCCGCCGGCACAGCAGTTCGTCCAGGTCGTCCGGGCTGGGGACGCCGTCGTGCGGCTGGATCCGCTGGTCGTACTCGCAGTTGTGCAGCAGCCCGAACTCCCGGTTGTTGACGAGCTCGTGCTCCTGGCGCTCCTTGAGCGCCTCGACCGTCAGCCGCAGCTGCTGCTCGGTCTGGTTCATCGGCTTGTTGTAGAGGTCGGCCACGCGCGAGTGGATGCGCAGGACGGTCTGGGCGATGCTCAGCTCGTACTCGCGCGGCCGGGCGTCGTAGTCCACGAAGGTGTGCGGGATGTCCGGCTCGCCCGCGTGACCCGCGGCGAGGTCCACTTCCTTCTCGCCGTACTTGTTGGTGCGCTGCTCGGGGATCGCGCGCAGCTGCCGGAGGTGCTCGCCCAGGGTGTCGGCGCGCTCCGCGACCTGCTCGACGTCCTGCCTGGCCAGGATCAGCACCGTGCAGGCGGTGTCCGCGCGGGCCGTGTACTCCCAGATGGCGTCCGGGTCGAGCAGCGCCTGGTCGCCGAAGTAGGCGCCGTCGGCGAGGACTCCGAGCACCTGGTCGTCGCCGTAGGGGCCGCTGCCGACCTTCTCCACGCGGCCGTGCGCCAGCAGGTAGACCTCGTCGCTCTGACTGCCGAAGGAGGCGATGATCTCGCCGGGGCCGAACTCCCGCTGCCGGCAGCGCTGGGCGAGCTCCGCGAGCACCTCCTCGTCCTCGTAGGAGCGCAGCGCGGGCAGTTCGCCCAGCTCGGCCGGGATGACCTCGACCCGGTCGCCGGTCTTGACGAACGTGATGCGGCCGTCGCCCACCGCGTACGTCAGACGCCTGTTGACCCGGTAAGTACCGCCCTGCACATCCACCCAGGGCAGAGTCCGCAGCAGCCAGCGGGAGCTGATCTCCTGCATCTGCGGTGCGGACTTGGTCGTGGTGGCCAGGTTCCGCGCGGCTGCGGTGCCGAGACTCTGCTGCGGCTTGCCCGAATCCGTGCGGACCTCTTCGCCTACCGACATGAAAGTTGCCTCCCGAATCATGCACGGGCGCCGAACTGCGCCGGTGCACTTCACGGGGGCAACCCTTCCATCACGGAGTGTGCTCGTGCTATTACCCGAAAGAGCGGGAATGGATCACCGCAGGGCTGGGAAGAGGCACGTTTCCCCGAACGGTGTTCGACAATGAGCGGGTGACCGACCTGCGCCCCCGCCTCCCCTCCCCCCTCCAGGAAGTGGCCGACGACCGGTTCGGACGGCACGGCGTGCGGCTGCTGCTGAAGCGGGACGACCTGATCCATCCGGAGCTGATCGGCAACAAGTGGCGCAAGCTCGCGCCCAACCTGGAACGGGCGGCGGGGCGGACGCTCCTCACCTTCGGCGGCGCCTACTCCAACCACCTGCGGGCCACGGCCGCCGCCGGCCGGCTCCTGGGGCTGCCCACCGTGGGCGTGGTGCGCGGCGACGAGCTGGCCGACCGGCCGCTGAACCCGTCCCTGGCCCGCTGCGCGGCCGACGGCATGCGGCTGCGTTTCGTGGACCGCTCGACATACCGCCGCAAGGCCGAGCCGGACGTGCTGGCGAGGCTGTCGGCCGCGGCCGACGCGGCGGACGCGTACGTCGTCCCCGAGGGCGGCAGCAACGCGGCGGCGGTCCTCGGCTGCCGGGCGCTCGGGGCGGAGCTGCGCGGCCACGCGGACGTGGTCGCCCTCGCCTGTGGCACCGGCGGCACGCTCGCGGGCCTGGCCGCCGGTCTCGCCCCCGACCAGCGGGCGCTGGGCGTCCCGGTCCTCAGGGGCGGTTTCCTGGGCGCGGAGATACAGGCGCTCCAGGAGGAGGCGTTCGGGGGCCGGCGGGGCCAGTGGCGGCTCGACGAGCGCTTCCACTTCGGCGGATACGCCCGCGTCACCCCCGAGCTGGAGGCCTTCGCGGCGGACTTCGAGCGACGCCACGGCATCCCCGTCGAGCGTCTCTATGTCGCCAAGTCGCTCTACGCCCTTGTCTCCCTGGCCGAGGAGGGCGCGTTCCCGCCCGGCACCCGCCTCGCGGCCGTCGTGACGGGCTCACCGTTCACCGCGTGAGCCGCACCGCGTGAGCGCCGCTCACGTCGTCTCCCGGTAGGCCGCCGCCTCCTCCAGGTCCAGTCGGCGCAGCAGGGTGCGGAGCATCTCGTCGTCGATGTAGCGGCCGTCGCGCAGCCGGACGAACATCTCGCGCTCGGCGCTGATCATCTCGCGCGAGAGGCGGCGGTAGGTGTCGTCGACGGTCTCGCCGGTGATCGGGTTGACCTGGCCGAGCCGCTCCCAGACGGCGTTGCGGCGGCGCTCCAGGACGCTGTGCAGGCGGTCGGCGAGGGGTGGGGGCAGGGCGTTGCGCTCGTCGGCGAGGAGGGCGTCCAGGCGCTCCTCGGCGACCCGGGAGGCCTGTGCCTGGGCGTTGGCCTCGGCGAGGGTCGCGGCCTGCGGGTCGGGCTCGGGGAACTTCAGCAGACGGATCAGCGGGGGCAGCGTCAGGCCCTGCACCACCAGGGTGCCGATGACCGTCGTGAAGGTGAGGAAGAGGATGAGGTTGCGGTGCGGGAAGGGCGCTTCGCCGTCGTCCACGGTGAGCGGAATGGAGAAGGCGATGGCGAGCGAGACCACGCCCCGCATGCCGGCCCAGCCGATCACGATCGGCCCCCGCCAGGTCGGGTTCGCCTCCCGCGCACGCACGCGTGCCGACAGCCGGGGCAGGAAGGTCGCCGGGTACACCCACAGGAAGCGCACCACGACGGCCACGAGGAAGAGGGCGACGGCGTACCAGGCGGCGTCCGGTCCCTCGTAGTCGCCGAGGCCCCTCAGGACGACCGGGAGCTGCAGGCCGATCAGCGCGAAGACCGCCGACTCCAGGACGAAGGCGACCATCTTCCACACGGCCTCCTCCTGGAGGCGGGTCGCGAAGTCGACCTCCCACGCGCGGTGGCCGAGGTACAGCGCGACGACGACCACGGCGATGACGCCGGAGGCGTGGAACTGCTCGGCGGCCGCGTACGCGACGAAGGGGATCAGCAGGGAGAGCGTGTTCTGGAGGAGGGGCTCCTTGAGGTGGGTGCGCAGCCAGTGCAGCGGGGCCATCAGGATCAGGCCGACGGCGGTACCGCCGACCGACGCCACCAGGAACTCCTCGATGCCGCCGGCCCAGGAGGCGCCCTCGCCGACGACCACCGCGAGGGCCACCTTGTAGGCGGTGATCGCGGTGGCGTCGTTCAGCAGGGACTCGCCCTGGAGGATCGTGGTGATCCGGGAGGGCAGGCCGACCCGGCGCGCCACCGCCGTGGCCGCGACGGCGTCCGGGGGCGCCACCACCGCGCCGAGCACCAGGGCCGCCGTCAGCGGCAGCCCCGGGACGAGCAGGTAGGCGGCCCAGCCGACGGCGAAGGTCGCGAAGAGCACGTAGCCGACCGACAGCAGGGCCACCGGCCGCATCTGGGCACGCAGGTCGAGGTAGGAGCTGTCGGTGGCCGACGTGTAGAGCAGCGGCGGCAGCAGCAGCGGCAGGACGACGTCCGGGTCCAGGGTGTAGTCCGGGACCCCGGGCACGTACGACACCAGCAGGCCGACCGCCACCAGCAGCAGCGGCGCGGGCACCGGCGTGCGCCGGGCGGCCGCCGCGATCGCGGCGCTGCCGGCCACCAGCAACAGCAGTGGCATCACGTCCATGTCTCCCCCGCCCTCGTCTTTTCGCGCGGTCGTCCGCACGGCCGTCGTAATCTGGCAATCATGAAACAGTGCACGCACTCCGACGCGCTGCCCCACCCCGAACCCGTCCCGCTGAGCGAGACGTGTCTGGAGTGTCTGCGAGACGGCACCCACCCGGTACAACTGCGGCTGTGCCTGACGTGCGGGCACGTCGGCTGCTGCGACTCCTCGCCGAGCCGGCACGCCACGGAGCACCACAAGGAGTCCGACCATCCCGTGATGCGCACCTTCGAACCCGGTGAGAACTGGCGCTGGTGCTTCGTCGACCACGTCCTGGTTTGACCGTGCTCGCGTGAACTTCTGAGGTGGTGCGACCGTTGAACTCATGAGACGCCCCGGCCGTCCGGCGGGTACGGTTCGACCATCTGACGCCTGGGTACGTCAACCCGGCGCGCCCTCTTCCCATTTGGGCCCGCAGACCTCTAGACACGGAGCGTGTTCACAGCTTTACTGTGAGTGACGACCAGGGGGTTGGGGTCCCGGGAACAGGAAACTTGAGAGCGCGATAGCGTCACCGCTGCACCACACACGCGTTACCCCGGGGGGCGACCCTCGGCCCCGAAAAGCTTGTACCACCTTGGAGGTGAGGGTGTCCCAGATCGCAGGCGAGCCCGCGACCCAGGACTTCGTGGAAGTCCGGCTGCCGGCTGCGGGTGCCTACCTGTCGGTGCTGCGGACGGCCACGGCCGGCCTCGCGGCCCGTTTGGACTTCACCCTGGACGAGATCGAGGACCTGCGCATCGCGGTGGACGAGGCCTGCGCGATCCTGCTCCAGCAGGCCGTGCCCGGCTCGGTTCTCAGTTGCGTGTTCCGACTCGTCGACGACTCGCTCGAGGTCACCGTCTCGGCGCCGACCACGGACGGACACGCCCCCTCGCGCGACACCTTCGCCTGGACCGTCCTGTCCGCCCTCGCGGGCAAGGTGTCCTCCGCCGTCGACGAGGACAAGACCGTGACGATCAGCCTCTACAAACAACGCGGCGCGGGACCCGGGCCGGCGTGAGGAACGGGGACGGGCCGGTGCGGGACGAAGAGCGCGGCACACGGGAGCTGCCGGCCGACAACGCCGAGATGCCAGCCTCTCCGGACGGTTCCCGACGTATGGCGGACGGTGTCGACGGCATCCCCGAGCAGGCCCGGCCGCATCCGGAGGACGACTCGGCCTGCGTACGGACGGAGCTGCCGGAAGGCGCCGTGCAGGGCTCGCTTCAGGAGAGGCGTAACGGGGGCTCGCCCCCAGGCCGAGCAGAGGCGAGGGCTCGACAGAGGGCGACGGGCGGGACGATGAGCGAGCACGAGCGAGACGGCGAACAGAGCGTGCCGGGCACGCAGCACGAACCACCACCCCCACCGGCACCACCGGCGCCGCCGGCGACCCCGGCGCCCCCCGCACCGGGGGACCGCAGCGGGGCACGGGCGATGTTCGTCGAGCTGCGCGGCCTGAGGGACGGCAGTCCCGAGTACGCGGAGATGCGCAACCAGCTGGTCCGGATGCATCTGCCGCTGGTCGAGCATCTCGCGCGCCGCTTCCGCAACCGCGGCGAGCCGCTGGACGACCTGACCCAGGTCGCCACCATCGGCCTGATCAAGTCGGTCGACCGCTTCGACCCGGAGCGGGGCGTGGAGTTCTCCACGTACGCGACCCCGACGGTCGTCGGCGAGATCAAGCGGCACTTCCGCGACAAGGGCTGGGCGGTGCGGGTGCCGCGCAGGCTCCAGGAGCTGCGCCTGGCGCTGACCACGGCGACGGCCGAGCTGTCTCAGCAGCACGGCCGCTCCCCCACGGTCCACGAGCTCGCCGAGAAGCTGGCGATCTCGGAGGAGGAGGTCCTGGAGGGCCTGGAGTCCGCCAACGCGTACTCCACGCTCTCCCTGGACGTCCCCGACACCGACGACGAGTCGCCCGCGGTCGCCGACACCCTCGGCGCGGAGGACGAAGCGCTGGAGGGCGTCGAGTACCGGGAGTCGCTCAAGCCGCTCCTGGAGGATCTCCCGCCGCGCGAGAAGCGGATCCTGCTGCTGCGGTTCTTCGGCAACATGACCCAGTCGCAGATCGCGCAGGAGGTCGGCATCTCGCAGATGCACGTCTCCCGGCTGCTGGCGCGCACGCTGGCCCAGCTGCGGGAGAAGCTCCTCGTCGAGGAGTAGTCGAGAGCGGTCGAGGAGTGGTCGAGAGGCAGCCGAAGAGCAACGCTCACTCCGATGTGCGGCCGGGCCCCCGGATCCCGAGGGCCCGCGTCGTCTCCCCGTTGACGAGCAGCACGAGCGAGGCGACGGCCGCGGCCGCGAGCGCGATGCCCGCCGGGATCGCCATGCTGTCGGCCTGCAACAGGTTGTAGGCCACCGGCAGCGCCATGATCTGCGTGATGACGGCGGGCCCCCGGCTCCAGCCGCGCAGCCCCAGCAGTCCACGGGCGGCGAGCAGCGGCAGCAGCGCGAGCACGAACAGCGTGATCCCGCCGGTGACGGCCTGCTGACGGTCGTCCGGTTCACCGGTGATCCCCAGGGCGAGCATCCACACCCCGCCGACGACCAGCGCCAGCCCCTCCAGGGCGACGAGCGCGGCGGCGTACGTCAGCCGGCGGGGGCGGGGTTCTGCGGTTTCCGGGGCGGCGGGGGTCTGCTCACTGCTCACCCCTGAAGGGTAGCCCGCACCCGCCGGCGGACCTCGGGCCGCCCACGCGCGGGTGCACGGCGCTCGTGTCCAGCCTCACTCCGTGATGTCTTACCCGATCCCCACCTCGGCCTGTGCCCGGTACCACCCAGTAGGTACGCTGCAACTCATGCGTGCACTTCTCGTGGTCAATCCGGCGGCAACCACTACGAGTGCACGGACGCGCGACGTCCTCATCCACGCGCTCGCGAGCGAGATGAAGCTCGAGGCGGTCACGACCGAGTACCGCGGTCATGCACGTGACCTGGGCCGGCAGGCCGCGGACAGCGGAAACGTCGACCTGGTGGTCGCCCTCGGCGGCGACGGCACGGTGAACGAGGTCGTCAACGGCCTTCTGCACGACGGCCCGGATCCGGGCAACCTGCCCGGCCTCGCGGTGGTGCCCGGCGGTTCCACCAATGTCTTCGCCCGCGCCCTGGGTCTGCCCAACGACCCGGTGGAGGCCACCGGCGCCCTGCTGGACGCTCTGCGTGAGAACAGCGAGCGCACGGTCGGGCTCGGTCTGACCTCGGGCACGCCCGGCACGGAGGACGAGGCGGTGCCCTCGCGCTGGTTCACCTTCAACGCCGGGCTCGGTTTCGACGCCGGAGTGGTGGGCCGGGTGGAGCAGCAGCGGGAGCGCGGCAGAAAATCCACACACGCTCTTTACCTCCGGCAGGCCGTCCGCCAATTGTTGGGCGAATCACAGCGCCGGCACGGGTCGATCACCCTGGAGCGGGCGGGTGAGGAGCCGGTGACCGATTTGGTGCTGTCCATAGTCTGCAACACGGCTCCGTGGACCTATCTGGGCAATCGCCCGGTGTACGCGTCGCCTAAGGCCTCGTTCGATACAGGGCTCGACGTACTCGGTCTCAGCCGTCTGTCCACCGTCGCGGTTGCCCGATATGGCACCCAGATGCTCACTTCGTCCCCCGAACGGGGACCGCACGGCAGGCATGCCGTGTCGCTGCACGACCTGGACCAGTTCACCTTGCATTCGAAGGTCCCGTTGCCCCTCCAGATGGACGGCGACCACCTGGGGCTGCGAACGAGCGTGACGTTCACAGGCGTACGCCGTGCACTGCGTGTGATTGTGTGAGCAGAAAGGGCTGAAGTCCTTTCACTCGAACGTTTAGGCCAGGATCCACCCCATGGAAGTACGGCTGTGACCTAGTCGACACCGAGGAATCAAAAAAAACTTTCCGGTAGGGGTTGTATCCGCCGCTGAGGTTTGCGAGTCTCTACGTGGCGATCGGGACAGCCCGCAACACCGGCATCCACTGATCACCGGAACCCCTCTTCAAACACACAGGACCACGCCAGTCATGCTGGCGGGTTGGCCCTTCACTTGTTGAGGGATTCGTGAAAGCGTTCACATTCACAAGCAACCTGCACGTAATACCAAGGAGAGGTAGCAGCCATGGACTGGCGTCACAACGCCGTTTGCCGCGAGGAAGACCCCGAGCTCTTCTTCCCCATCGGCAACACCGGTCCTGCGCTGCTGCAGATCGAGGAAGCCAAGGCCGTCTGCCGTCGCTGCCCGGTTATGGAGCAGTGTCTGCAGTGGGCGCTCGAGTCCGGCCAGGACTCCGGCGTCTGGGGTGGTCTCAGCGAGGACGAGCGCCGTGCCATGAAGCGTCGCGCCGCCCGCAACCGGGCCCGTCAGGCCACCGCCTGACAACACCCGCCCCACAAGCCTGAGCTTGGCGGCGCGTACAGCGAGTACGCATCTCCCGCCCCCGAGCCGCAGCGCGCAGTACCCCCGATGCGCAGCACAAGCTGGCAACGAGCATTCGAGCCCCGGACCCCTGAACGGTCCGGGGCTTCTTGCTGTGCGCAGCCGGCCTTACGGACCTCTTACCTCTGCTCACTTCCGCGAGTTGCTTCCGCGAGTTGCTTCTGCGGGTCACTTCTGCGAGACCACCGGGATGTCCAGGATCACCTGCGTGCCGCGGTCCGGTGCCGGGACCATGTCGAAGGTGCCGCCCAACTCGCCCTCCACCAGCGTCCGGACGATCTGCAGGCCGAGGTTGCCGGAGGTGTGCGGGTCGAAGCCCTCGGGGAGGCCGACGCCGTCGTCCTGGACGGTGACGAGGAGGCGGGCCTCCTTCGTGCCGCCGCCGCGGACCGCGGAGACCTCGACCGTGCCGGTCTCGCCCTCGCGGAAGCCGTGTTCCAGGGCGTTCTGGAGGATCTCAGTGAGGACCATGGACAGCGGGGTGGCGACCTCGGCGTCCAGGATGCCGAAGCGTCCGGTGCGTCGGCCGGCGACCTTGCCCGGTGAGATCTCGGCGACCATCGCCAGCACCCGGTCGGCGATCTCGTCGAACTCCACCCGCTCGTCCAGGTTCTGGGACAGCGTCTCATGCACGATGGCGATCGAGCCGACCCGGCGGACGGCCTCTTCGAGGGCCTCACGGCCGCGCTCGGACTCGATACGGCGGGCCTGCAGACGGAGCAGGGCGGCCACCGTCTGGAGGTTGTTCTTCACCCGGTGGTGGATCTCCCGGATGGTCGCGTCCTTGGTGATCAACTCGCGCTCGCGGCGGCGCAGTTCGGTGACGTCACGGAGCAGGACGAGCGCGCCGATGCGGGTGCCCTTGGGCTTGAGCGGGATCGCCCGGAACTGGATGACCCCGTCCTTGGCCTCGATCTCGAACTCGCGGGGCGCCCAGCCGCTGGCGACCTTGGCGAGCGCCTCGTCCACCGGACCCCGGGTCGGGGCGAGTTCGGCGGTGGTCAGGCCCAGGTGCTGGCCGACCAGGTCGGAGGCGAGGCCCATCCGGTGGTAGGCGGACAGCGCGTTCGGGGAGGCGTACTGGACGATGCCCTCGCCGTCGACCCGGATCAGGCCGTCGCCGACGCGCGGGGCCGCGTCCATGTCCATCTGCTGGTTGGGGAACGGGAAGGAGCCGGCCGCGATCATCTGCGCGAGGTCGGAGGCGCTCTGGAGGTAGGTGAGTTCCAGGCGGCTCGGGGTGCGCACGGTGAGCAGGTTGGTGTTGCGGGCGATGACGCCGAGGACCCGGCCCTCACGCCGTACGGGGATCGACTCGACCCGTACGGGGACCTCCTCGCGCCACTCCGGGTCGCCCTCGCGGACGATCCGGCCCTCGTCCAGGGCGGCGTCCAGCAGGGGGCGGCGGCCGCGCGGGACGAGGTGGCCGACCATGTCGTCCTGGTAGGAGGTGGGGCCCGTGTTGGGGCGCATCTGGGCGACGGAGACATAGCGGGTGCCGTCGCGGGTGGGGACCCACAGGACCAGGTCGGCGAAGGACAGGTCGGAGAGCAGCTGCCACTCCGAGACCAGCAGGTGGAGCCACTCGAGGTCGGAGTCGTCGAGTGCGGTGTGCTGGCGTACGAGTTCGTTCATGGAGGGCACGTCTGCGAGCGTACCTGTGGGTTTGTCGGGGGCCTAAATGCGCCGAACGGCGCGCGATCCGCTCAGCGGCCCGGGAAGCGGTCCGGGAAGAGGCCCGGAAACACCCGCGGGCCGCGGCGCCTGAGAGGGACCCTCAGCCCTCCCGGCACCGCAGCCCGGAGCAATACGGCGAGCGGGGTGTGCGGTCCCACAGGCCGAAGGTGAGGAGCCGGGGCAGTCAGGGCAGAGAGCTCCGGGTCCTCGATCCGCCTTCCTGTGCGGGGAAGACGGAGGTTCTTGTGCTGTTTCCGCACCATCCATTGTGGACTAGACCACTAGGGGTGTCCATGCCCTACCGTCCACAACGCAGCCTAGCCTGTAGGGGTTCCTCCACGGAGTGAGATACGAGGGGCAATTTCGGGGAGCCCTGCTAGATTGGTCTAAACCACATAGCGGATACGCAGCGATACGAGAACGGCAGGCCAGCGTGGAAGTTGTCATCGTTTCGGACGCCCGGTCGGGTGGCGAGCTCATCGCCGAGGCCATGGCACAGCTCCTGCGGCGCAAGCCGGACGCGCTGCTCGGCGTGGCCACCGGCTCCACCCCGCTGCCCATCTACGAGGCGCTCGCGGCCAAGGCGCGCGCCGGCGCGGTGGACACCGCGCGGGCGCGGATCGCCCAGCTCGACGAATATGTGGGGCTGCCCGCCGAGCACCCCGAGTCCTACCGCTCGGTGCTGCTGCGCGAGGTGCTGCAGCCGCTGGGCATCGGCCTGGAGGCGTTCCTCGGCCCGGACGGCACGGCCGAGGACGTGCAGGGCGCCTGCGAGCGCTACGACCGTGAGCTGACCGAGGCCGGCGGGGTGGACCTCCAGCTGCTCGGGATCGGCACCGACGGACACATCGGGTTCAACGAGCCCTGCTCCTCGCTGGCCTCGCGCACCCGGATCAAGACGCTGACCGAGCAGACCCGCGTCGACAACGCGCGCTTCTTCGACGGCGACATCGAGCAGGTCCCGCACCACGTCATCACCCAGGGCATCGGCACGATCCTGGAGGCGCGGCACCTGGTGCTGCTCGCGACGGGCGAAGGGAAGGCGGACGCGGTCGCGGCGACCGTCGAAGGGCCCGTCGCCGCGGTGTGCCCGGCCTCGGCGCTCCAGCTGCACCCGCATGCGACGGTCGTCGTCGACGAGGGGGCGGCGTCGAAGCTGAAGTTTGCGGACTACTTCCGCCACACCTTCGTCAACAAGCCCGGCTGGCAGGGGATCTAGGCGAGGCACGACGAGGCGCCGGTTCCTTTCGGGGGAACCGGCGCCTCGTCGTGCCGCAAAGACCTCACGCGCCCGCAAAGACCTCACGCGCCCGCGATGACCTCCGCCGCCGCGCGGCCGCAGACCCTGGCCGCGCCGTGGGTGGCGATGTGCAGGACGCCTCGCGGCGGGGCCTGGGGGACGCCCATCTCGACGACGATCGTGTCCGGGCGGGCCGTCAGGACGGTGTCGAGGGCGGTCGTCATCCAGGGGTGCCGGTGCTCGTCGCGGACCACCACGACGATGCGCCGCTCCCCCGCCGCGACCAGCGCCGCGTGCCCGGCGTCCGCGCCCGCGAAGCCGGCCGTCTCCGTCCCCGGCAGCAGTCGCAGCAGCTCCGCGGCCACGCCCCACGGGGTCTCGTCCCCGACGGCGATGTTCGCGACCGGGGTGAACGCGGCGACGAACGGGGGCTCGACGAGCGGCGTGAACACATCGCCGCCGGTGAGGCGCAGGGCCCGACGGGCGGCGACCAGGCCGACATCGGCGCGCCCGGCGTGCGCCGGGCCGTCAGGCGTGTGGCCGGCGCCGCCGTCGGCCTTGGCCTCCGTCGCCGTCCAGCGGGCCAGCGCGCGGACGCGCTCCGCCGCCTCTGCCAGGCGTTGTTCGGGGAGTTCTCCGGTGCGCACGGCCGTGACCAGGGCGTCGCGCAGGCGGCGCACGGTCTCGTCGTCCGCGAGGCCGCCGCCCACGCAGATGGCGTCGGCGCCGGCGGCGATCGCGAGGACGCTGCCGCGCTCGATGCCGTAGGTCGCGGCCACGGCCTGCATCTCCATGCCGTCGGTGACGATCAGACCGTCGTAGCCGAGTTCCTCGCGCAGGAGGGTGGTGAGGATGCGGGGGGACAACGTTGCCGGTCGGGCGGGGTCCAGGGCGGGGACCAGGATGTGCGCGGTCATGACGGCACGGCTGCCGGCGGCGATGGCCGCGCGGAACGGGGTCAGTTCGCGTTCCGCGAGGACCGCCGGGTCGGCGTCGATGCGCGGGAGCGCGTGGTGGGAGTCGACCGCCGTGTCGCCGTGGCCCGGGAAGTGCTTCGTGCAGGCCGCGACGCCCGCCGACTGCAGGCCGGTGACATAGGCGGCGGTGTGCCGGGCGACCAGGTCGGGGTCGGCGCCGAAGGAGCGGACCCCGATGACCGGGTTCGCGGCGTTGGAGTTGACGTCCGCGGACGGGGCCCAGTTGAGGTTCACCCCGCACTCGGCGAGCCGGCGGCCCAGTTCGGCGGCGACCGCCAGCGTGAGGGAGACGTCGTCCACCGCGCCCAGCGCGTGGTTGCCGGGGAAGCTGGAGCCGGTGCGCACCTCCAGGCGCGTGACGTCTCCGCCCTCCTCGTCGATCGCGACCAGGACGTCGCCGCGTTCGGCGCGCAACTGGGCGGTCAGGGTGGCGAGTTGTTCGGGTGAGGTGATGTTCCTGCCGAACAGTCCCACCGACGCCAGGCCCTCGCCGAGCCGGCGCAGCAGCCAGTCGGGGGCGGTGGTGCCGGGGAAACCGGGCTGCAGGACCGTCAGGGCGTCGCGCGTGAGCCTGTCTCTGTTGGACGCAGTGGTGCCGCTGGCGAATGTGGTCATCGGGGGCGTTATCCCTTCACGGCGCCCGCGGTCAGCCCCGCGGCCATCTTGCGCTGGACGAGGAGGAAGAGGGCGACGATCGGTAGGGCCATCATCGTGGCGCCGGCCATCATCGGGGCGTACTCGGTGCCGTGCTTGGTGGTGAAGTTGCCGAGCCAGACGGTCGCGGTCTGGTTCTTCTGGCTGAGCAGCATCAGGGCGTAGAGGTACTCGTTCCAGGCCTGGATGAAGCCGTAGACCGAGGTGGCGACCATGCCGGGGGCGAGGAGGGGGAAGACGACGCGGACGAAGGCGCCGGTGCGGGAGCAGCCGTCGACCATCGCGGCCTCCTCCAGCTCCTTCGGGATGTTGACGATGAAGCCGCGCAGCGTCCACACCGTGAAGGGGAGGATGAAGGTCAGGTACGTGATGATCAGACCGGTGAGCTTGTCGTACTGGCCCAGGTCGTTCAGCAGCAGGAAGACCGGGATGATCATGGCGACGAGCGGGACCATCTGGACGGCCAGGATGCCGACGATCACGATCTTGCGGCCGCGGAAGGCGAACCGGGAGATGGCGAGGGCGGCCAGCATCCCGACGACGACGCCGATCACGACGACCGCCAGGGAGACGATCAGGCTGCGGCCCACCGGGCCCCAGAAGTCGGCGATGTTCAGCGCGCGGCTGAAGTTGGAGAGCGTGAAGCCCGTCGGCAGCAGGCTCGGGTCCGGGTCGATGGCGTCCTTCGCCGGCTTGAACGCCGTGTTGAGCATCCAGTAGACGGGGAAGCCGACGACGGCGAAGACCAGCAGACCGACGAGGTTCCAGCCGAGTTTCGACCGCCGCGGAGCGGAAACCGTGCTGCTCATTCGACCTCTCCGATCTTCAGCATCTGACGCATGTAGACGGCGACCACCCCGAGCAGCAGCAGCACGGTGATCAGGGCGATCGCCGAGCCCTGTCCGTAGTCGTTGACCACGAACGCGCGGTCGTAGGAGTACGTCGTCAGGAGCTGGAACTCGGCCTCGGGATGCCCGTTGCGCATCACGAAGACCTGCGGGAACACACCCATGTCCCAGATGACCGACAGGGTCGTGAGCATCACGATGATCGGCTTGAGGATGGGCAGGGTGACGTACCGGAAGACGCCCCAGGAGCCCGCGCCGTCGAGGCGGGCGGCCTCCTCCAGTTCGGCCGGGACCTGGGTGAGGCCGGCGCTGAGGGTGATGACCACGAAGGGGACCGCGCCCCAGATCACCAGCAGCATGATGACGGCCAGGCCCTGCGGTCCGCTCGCGAACCAGTTGTGGCCGATCAGCTCGACGCCGGGCAGCTTGCTCAGGACCGCGTTGAGGATGCCGTAGTCGGAGTCGAACAGCCACTTGAAGACCGTGGTGGCGACGATGACGGGCATGCCCCAGCTGGCCACCAGCGCGATGTTGATCAGGGTCTTCACCCAGCCGGAGACCCGCTGGAGCAGCAGGGCGATCAGCATGCCGAGGACCATCGTGAGGATCACACAGCCGGCCGCGAAGACGATCGTGCGGACGACGACCTGCCAGAACTCGCCGTCGCCCAGCACCCCCGCGAAGTTGTCGAACCCGACCGACTCGGCCGGCTGGAAGCCCCAGAGCTGGGACTGCCCGAACTTCTGGAAGGAGAGGGTGACCAGCCGGATCAGCGGATAGCCCATGACCAGGGCGAGGATCAGCAGACAGGGGGCGAGGAGCAGCCAGGGAGTGCCGGCGGGTGAACGTCTCGCCCGTGGTCTTCTGGGTGGCGCGGGCGGTGGGGGCGACGGCCGCGTCGGCGGCGCCTTGGCAGGGGTGGTCGTGTCTGCGGCACTCATCCGCGCGCTCCTCAGCGGTCCCTCGGGTCGTACGAAGGCGAAGTCCCGTACGAGTCGTTCGGGTCGTTCGAGTCGTCGGGTCGTTCAGGTCGTTCAAGTCGTTCGGGGGGGGAGGCAGGGCCCGGCGCGTCGCGGGGCCCTGCCCTCAGGTCACTTGGTGTTGATGACCTTGTCGATGGCGGCGTCCGCTTCCTTCGCGGCGGCCTCGACCGTCTGCTTGCCGGTGCCGATGCTCTGCAGCATGGTCTGCAGGACCTGGGCCTTCTCGACCTGTCCCCAGCCGGGGGCCATGGGGACGAACCAGTTGGACTCGGCGGCGGTGGCCGGGACGGCGGTCGCCGGGTCGTTCTTGAGGGTGGCGAGGTCGGTCTTGTTGTTGGGCAGGTTGCCCTTGGCGATCAGGCCCTTCTGGCCGGAGGGGCCGGTGAAGGCGTTGATCCACTCGGCGGCGAGGTCCTGCGCCTTGGACTTCACCGGGACGGCGAGGTCGGAGCCGCCCAGGAAGACCGGGAGGTTCTTGCCGGACGGGCCGGGCATCACGAAGTTCTCGACGTTGCCGGCGAGCTTGCCGGTCTTGTCGTTCTCCTTGGCCGCCGCGGTCGCGCCCTCCCAGGCGGGGGCGAAGATCATGCCGGACTTGCCCTGGCCGTAGACGATGTAACGGTCGGACTCGTCCTTGGTCTTGTCGCCGTGCATGTACTTGTCGACGACGTTCTTGAAGTCGGTGAGGCCCTTGATGGACTCGGGCGAGGACAGGCTGGCCTTCCACTGGCCGCCGTCCTCCTTGGCGATGGAGCCGCCGGCGTCGTAGACGAAGGACATGGCCGCGTACCAGTCGCGGGTGGGCTGGTACCAGGCGGAGAACTTGTCGCCCTCCTTCTTCTGGACCTTGTCCAGGGCCGCGGTCAGCTCCGCGTAGGTCTTCGGCGTGGACTTGACGCCCGCCGCGGCGAAAACGTCCTTGCGCCAGTTGGCGACGCGGCCGCCGGCGTAGTACGGCACGCCGTAGGTCTTGCCGTCGTAGGTCACCGACTCCTTGAGGCCGTCCAGCCAGGCGGAGGAGTTGTCGAACTTCGAGGCGTCGAGGGGGGCGAACGCGCCCTTGACCATGTAGCCGAGCATCTCGGTGTTGCCCATCTCGACCACGTCGGGGGCCTTGTCGGTGGCGAGGACCGCGTCGAGCTTGGCGTTCTTGTCCGGCCAGCCGTAGTACTCGTGGGTGATCTTGACGCCGGGGTGCGCCTTCACGAGCGCCGCGTCGGCCGCCTTCACCAGCTCGGGCCAGTTGTTCTGCGCGTCGACGGTGAGCCAGACGGTGAGCTCCTTCGCGTCGGAGCCCTTCGAGTCCCCGCTGCCGCCGTCGTCCCCGCACGCCGCGATGGACACCATCATGCCCGCGATACCGATCGCGGCTATCAGCTTGCGCTTCACGCCATCCTCCTCAGGGATGCCCACACCCCCCCGCCCACCAGCCGGGACCTGGACCAATGGTGTAGACCAGTGCGCAGAGCTTGGCTGAGACCAATACGCCTGTCAAGGGTGGCCGAAACGCCTTTGACCAGCCGTTATGGGACCTACATATGCAGGAACCTTTAAGTAAGAAGCCGTCGAAAACATCACCCCCGGAAGACACGGCTCCGGTAGACCACTTGCCCTGGTGGACTAGACCAGAAGAGGCGGCGACGGTATACAGAAGGGATCACGGAGTGCGCGGGCCGCCCGATAGGCTGCCGTGCCACGATGTGACCGCATCCGCAGCCGGGAAGGCAGGCCATGAGCACCGACGTCAGCAGTGCGGAGAACGAGGGTGGGGCGACCGTCCGTACCGCGCGTGTGCCCAAGTACTACCGCCTCAAGAAGCACCTGCTGGACATCACGGAGACACAGTCCCCGGGCACCCCGGTGCCGCCCGAGCGCACGCTGGCGGCCGAGTTCGACACCTCGCGCACGACCGTCCGGCAGGCGCTGCAGGAACTGGTCGTCGAGGGCCGGCTGGAGCGCATCCAGGGCAAGGGCACGTTCGTCGCCAAGCCGAAGGTCTCCCAGGCGCTCCAGCTCACCTCGTACACCGAGGACATGCGCGCCCAGGGTCTGGAACCGACGTCTCAGCTGTTGGACATCGGCTACATCACCGCCGACGACCGGCTCGCCGAGCTGCTCGACATCACGGCAGGCGGGCGCGTGCTGCGCATCGAGCGGCTGCGCATGGCCAACGGCGAGCCGATGGCGATCGAGACGACCCATCTGTCGGCGAAGCGTTTCCCCGCCCTGCGCAGGTCGCTCGCCAGGTACACGTCGCTGTACACCGCGCTCGCCGAGGTCTACGACGTCCATCTCGCCGAGGCCGAGGAGACCATCGAGACCTCCCTGGCCACCCCGCGCGAGGCCGGCCTGCTCGGCACCGACGTGGGTCTGCCGATGCTGATGCTCTCCCGCCACTCGCTGGACAAGGAGGGCCGGCCGGTGGAGTGGGTCCGGTCGGTGTACCGGGGCGACCGGTACAAGTTCGTCGCACGCCTGAAGCGGCCCACCGAGTGAGGATCTTGTAGTCGTATACGGAGGCGGTCTTCCGCTGCGCTTATTCGTCCCTTACATTGCCTGCGCATTACAACGGTGATCAAGGCGATCAGCGAGGGGATGGAGCCGCCGATGTCAGATGCCCCGGAAGTGCCGAAGGAGCCGGTGGTGACGCCTGTGCGCGTCGTCATCGCCCTGTGTCTGTTCGCGCCGTTCGTGGCGATGCTGTGGGTGGGTTCGTACGCGAAGGTCGATCCGGCGTTCATCGGGATCCCCTTCTTCTACTGGTACCAGATGCTGTGGGTGCTGCTGTCCACCGCGCTCACGGTGACCGCGTACAAGCTGTGGCAGATCGACCAGCGCGGCCGTAGGACCCGGAGCGGGGGTGCGGCGGAATGAACGACGGCGTGAACGGCGTGGCACTCGCCGTCTTCATCTTCTTCTTCCTGGCCGTCACGGCCATGGGCTTCCTGGCCGCGCGCTGGCGCAAGGCCGAGAACGAGAACAGCCTCGACGAATGGGGCCTGGGCGGCCGGTCGTTCGGCACCTGGGTCACCTGGTTCCTGCTCGGCGGCGACCTCTACACCGCGTACACCTTCGTCGCCGTCCCGGCGGCGATCTACGCGGCGGGCGCGGCCGGCTTCTTCGCGGTGCCCTACACGATCCTCGTCTACCCGCTGATCTTCACGTTCCTGCCCCGCCTGTGGTCGGTCTCCCACAAGCACGGCTATGTGACGACCTCCGACTTCGTGCGCGGCCGCTGGGGCTCGAAGGGCCTGTCGCTGGCGGTCGCCGTCACCGGCATCCTGGCAACGATGCCATACATCGCGCTGCAGCTCGTGGGCATCCAGGCGGTGCTCGACGTGATGGGCGTCGGCGGCGGCGAGGACACCAACTGGTTCGTGAAGGACCTGCCGCTGCTGATCGCGTTCGGCGTGCTGGCCGCCTACACCTACTCCTCGGGCCTACGGGCCCCCGCGCTGATCGCGTTCGTGAAGGACACGCTGATCTACATCGTCATCGCGGTGGCGATCATCTACATCCCGATCAAGCTCGGCGGCTTCGACGACATCTTCGCCAAGGCGGGCGAGGCGTTCAGCCAGACCAACCCGGCGACGGGCAAGCCGCGCGGCGCGCTGGCGCCGGGCGAACCCGGTCAGTGGACCTACGCGACGCTGGCGTTGGGCTCGGCGCTCGCGCTGTTCATGTACCCCCACTCGATCACGGCGACGCTCTCCTCCCGCAGCCGTGAGGTGATCCGCCGCAACACCACGATCCTGCCGCTGTACTCCCTGATGCTGGGCCTGCTCGCGCTGCTCGGCTTCATGGCGATCGCCGCCGGGGTCAAGGTCACCAACGGGCAGCTGGCCATCCCGCAGCTGTTCGAGGACATGTTCCCGGCCTGGTTCGCGGGCGTGGCGTTCGCGGCGATCGGCATCGGCGCGCTCGTGCCGGCGGCCATCATGTCGATCGCGGCCGCGAATCTCTTCACGCGCAACATCTACAAGGACTTCATCAAGCCGGACGCGACGCCCGCGCAGGAGACCAGGGTCTCCAAGCTGGTCTCGCTCCTGGTGAAGGTGGGGGCCCTGGTCTTCGTCCTCACCATGGACAAGACCGTCGCCATCAACTTCCAGCTGCTGGGCGGCATCTGGATCCTGCAGACCTTCCCGGCCCTGGTCGGCGGCCTCTTCACCCGCTGGTTCCACCGCTGGGCCCTGCTCGCCGGCTGGGCGGTCGGCATGCTCTACGGCACGGTCGCCGCGTACGGCGTCGCCTCCCCGACCCAGAAGCACTTCGGCGGCTCGTCGAAGGAGATCCCGGGCCTCGGCGAGATCGGCTACATCGGCCTGACGGCGTTCGTCCTGAACGTCGCCGTCACGGTGGTCCTGACCTTCGCCCTGAAGGCGCTCAAGGCTCCGGAAGGCATCGACGAGACCAAGCCGGAGGACTACACGGCGGACGCCGGCGACCCGGGCGTCCAGAAGGAACTGCCCCCGGCGACGGCGAACGCCGGTCACTGACCCGAGGAACCGGGCGAAGCACGCGGAGGGCCGTCGGAGACATCCGGCGGCCCTCCGCCCTGTGCGTGTCGCACACTGCCTGGCATGGACATCCACATCCGGGCAGTACGACCCACCGAGCACGACGCCCTCGGCGAACTCACGGCCCGCGCCTACCTGGACGACGGGCTGCTCGACTTCGGCGAGAGCGACGAGTACCTCCACGAGCTGAGGGACGTCGCGAAACGTACGGCCGCCGCCGAGGTGCTGGTCGCCGTGGAGGGCGACGCGGTCCTCGGCGGAGTGACCTTCGTCCCCTCGGGGGGTGCGATGGCCGACATCGCGCGCCCCGGCGAGGCCGAGATACGGATGCTGGCGGTCGCGCGCGAGGCGCGCGGCCGCGGCGCGGGCGAGGCCCTCGTGCGGGCCTGCCTCAACCGGGCGCGGGCCGCGGAGGGCTGCACGGCCGTCGTCCTGTCGACCCAGCGCACCATGGCGGCCGCCCACCGCATCTACGAACGTCTCGGTTTCGTCCGCACACCAGAGCGGGACTGGAATCCCCTGCCGCACCTGGACGACATCACTCTCCTCGCCTACAAGTTGACGCTCTGAAACCAGCGCGACACAACATCTGGGGGTGACACGACAGCCGGGCACAAGATGTATGCTCATGCTCGCTGTCGCCGCAGGGGAATCCGGTGCGAATCCGGAACTGTCCCGCAACGGTGTACACGCGTGCATGTCCACCCATATGTGCACGCCTGTTCAGTCCGAGGTCCTGCCGACAGCGCGCCCGGCCGTCCCGGTCCGGGTGCCCTGACGTCCGGGCCTCGCGGAGTGGGCCGGTGGACGCGACGCCCCGTGCGCTCGTGTGCTGCCCTGCCCTCCGCCAGGCCCCCTGCCGAGCGAGGGAGAGCCTCACGTGACCATCGCGCCAGCCGACCCGGTTTCAGTCTTCGAGCTGGAGACCGACGGTCCCGGGAACGCGTTGCTGCGGACCCTGACCGAGCTGACCGCCGACCTTCCCGACGCCGCCCCCGGCCGGGTCGCCGCCGCCGCCCTGCGCGGCCGGTCCTCGCGGGCCGACGAGGCGGAGCTGCGCGAGCTGGCGACGGAGGCGGCCGCCGGTCTGATCTCCGAGGACCCCGCCTACTCGAAGCTGGCCGCCCGGCTGCTGACCATCAGCATCGCCGCGGAGGCCGCCTCCCAGGGGGTCACGTCGTTCACCGCCTCGGTCGCCGTCGGCCACCGCGAGGGTCTGATCGCGGACCGCACCGCCGAGTTCGTGCGCGTCCACGCGGCCCGTCTCGACGCGCTGATCGACACGACCGCCGACGACCGCTTCGGCTACTTCGGGCTGCGCACTCTGCACAGCCGCTATCTGCTGCGGCACCCGATCACCCGCAAGGTCGTCGAGACGCCCCAGCACTTCCTGCTGCGCGTCGCCGCCGGCCTGGCCGAGGACGACAGCACGCGTGCGCTGGACGAGGTCGCCGCGCTGTACGGGCTGATGAGCCGCCTGGACTACCTGCCGTCCTCCCCCACGCTCTTCAACTCCGGCACCCGGCACCCCCAGATGTCGTCCTGCTACCTCCTCGACTCCCCGCTGGACGAGCTGGACTCCATCTACGACCGCTACCACCAGGTCGCCCGTCTCTCGAAGCACGCCGGCGGCATCGGGCTGTCGTACTCCCGGATCCGCAGCCGCGGTTCGCTGATCCGCGGCACCAACGGGCACTCCAACGGCATCGTGCCGTTCCTGAAGACCCTGGACGCCTCGGTCGCCGCCGTGAACCAGGGCGGCCGGCGCAAGGGCGCGGCCGCGGTCTACCTGGAGACCTGGCACTCCGACATCGAGGAGTTCCTGGAGCTGCGGGACAACACCGGCGAGGACGCCCGCCGTACGCACAACCTGAACCTCGCGCACTGGATCCCGGACGAGTTCATGCGGCGCGTGAACGCGGACGAGCAGTGGTCGCTGTTCTCGCCCTCGGACGTGCCCGAGCTGGTCGACCTGTGGGGCGCGGAGTTCGAGGCCGCGTACCGCAAGGCCGAGCGGGACGGGCTCGCGAAGAAGACCATCCCGGCCCGTGACCTGTACGGCCGCATGATGCGCACCCTCGCGCAGACCGGCAACGGCTGGATGACCTTCAAGGACGCCGCCAACCGCACCGCCAACCAGACGGCCGAGCCGGGTCACGTCGTGCACTCCTCCAACCTCTGCACGGAGATCCTGGAGGTCACGGACGACGGCGAGACGGCCGTGTGCAACCTGGGTTCGGTGAACCTCGGCGCGTTCGTCGACCCGGCGGCCGAGGACGGCGACGGCATCGACTGGGAGCGGCTGGACGCGGCCGTCCGCACCGCCGTCACCTTCCTCGACCGGGTCGTCGACATCAACTTCTACCCGACCGAGCAGGCGGGCCGCTCCAACGCCCGCTGGCGGCCGGTCGGTCTCGGCGCGATGGGCCTGCAGGACGTCTTCTTCAAGCTGCGGCTGCCGTTCGACTCCGCCGAGGCCAAGGCCCTGTCCACCCGGATCGCCGAGCGCATCATGCTGGCCGCGTACGAGGCCTCCGCCGACCTGGCCGAGCGCAGCGGCCCGCTGCCCGCCTGGGACAAGACCCGTACCGCTCGCGGTGTGCTGCACCCCGACCACTACGGCGTCGAGTTCACCTGGCCGGAGCGCTGGGCGGCGCTGCGGACGCGGATCGCGGCGACGGGCCTGCGCAACTCGCTGCTGCTCGCCATCGCGCCGACCGCCACCATCGCGTCCATCGCGGGCGTGTACGAGTGCATCGAGCCGCAGGTGTCCAACCTGTTCAAGCGCGAGACGCTGTCCGGTGAGTTCCTCCAGGTCAACTCCTACCTGGTGAACGAGCTGAAGGAGCTCGGCGTCTGGGACGCCCGCACCCGTGAGGCGCTGCGCGAGTCCAACGGCTCGGTGCAGGAGTTCGCGTGGATCCCGGCCGAGGTCCGCGCCCTGTACCGGACGGCGTGGGAGATCCCGCAGCGCGGCCTGATCGACATGGCGGCCGCCCGTACCCCGTACCTGGACCAGGCGCAGTCGCTGAACCTGTTCCTGGAGACGCCGACCATCGGCAAGCTCTCCTCGATGTACGCGTACGCCTGGAAGTCGGGCCTGAAGACGACGTACTACCTGCGCTCGCGTCCGGCGACCCGGATCGCCCGCGCCGCCCAGGCGCAAGCCCCGATTCCCGTACAGGCGACCCCTGAAGACGCGGTCGCCTGCTCTCTTGAGAACCCCGAGTCCTGCGAGGCCTGCCAGTAATGTCCACCGCCCCCGAAAAGACCGAAAAGGCCGAGAAGAACCTGCTCGACCCGGGCTTCGAGCTGACGCTGCGTCCGATGCGCTACCCGGACTTCTACGAGCGCTACCGGGACGCCATCAAGAACACCTGGACCGTGGAGGAGGTGGACCTCCACTCGGACGTGACGGATCTCGCGAAGCTGTCACAGGGCGAGCAGCACATGATCGGCCGGCTGGTCGCGTTCTTCGCGACGGGCGACTCGATCGTGGCGAACAACCTCGTGCTGACGCTGTACAAGCACATCAACTCCCCCGAGGCGCGGCTCTACCTGAGCCGTCAGCTGTTCGAGGAGGCCGTCCACGTCCAGTTCTATCTGACGCTGCTGGACACCTATCTCCCCGACCCCGAGGACCGGGCGGCCGCCTTCGACGCGGTGGAGAACATCCCCTCCATCCGCGAGAAGGCCGAGTTCTGCTTCAAGTGGATCAACGAGGTCGAGAAGCTGGACAGCCTGCAGACCCAGGCCGACCGCCGCCGCTTCCTGCTCAACCTGATCTGCTTCGCCGCGTGCATCGAGGGCCTGTTCTTCTACGGGGCCTTCGCGTACGTCTACTGGTTCCGCAGCCGGGGCCTGCTGCACGGCCTGGCGACCGGCACCAACTGGGTGTTCCGCGACGAGACGATGCACATGAGCTTCGCCTTCGAGGTGGTCGACACGGTCCGCAAGGAGGAGCCGGAGCTCTTCGACGACCAGCTCCGGCAGGAGGTCACCGACATGCTGCGGGAGGCCGTCGAGGCCGAGCTGCAGTTCGCCCGTGACCTGTGCGGCGACGGCCTCCCGGGGATGAACACCGACTCCATGCGGCAGTACCTGGAGTGCGTCGCCGACCAGCGTCTGGCACGGCTCGGCTTCGCCCCGGTGTACGGCTCGGAGAACCCGTTCTCCTTCATGGAGCTGCAGGGCGTTCAGGAGCTGACCAACTTCTTCGAGCGCCGTCCGTCGGCGTACCAGGTAGCGGTGGAGGGCACCGTCGACCTGGACGAGGACTTCTGATTCTTCCGGGTCTCCCGGCTCTCGCGGTTCTCCTGAGCCTCCCGGATCTGCCGGTCGGCGCGCCTGTCGCGCACGATGCCGACCACGGACGGGAGGATCAGGAGAACCATGATCCCGAGGACCATGAGCATTCCGATCAGGCTTTCCAGCTGGTTTGTGTTCATGGACACCACTGTCCTGCCTGAGACTCCTGACCGGGAGTGGCAGGACTGCCGTACACCTTCAAATTCCTGCCACTCCAGTGGCACACTGGCAAGATGCTGAAGAACGTGGTCGCCGTCCTCCTAGACGGTGTGCATCCCTTCGAGCTCGGCGTCCTGTGCGAGGTGTTCGGCCTCGACCGCAGCGACGGGGGGCTGCCGGCGTACGACTTCGCCGTCGTGTCGGCGGAGGGCCCGGTCCTGAGCACCCATGTCGGCGGACTCACCGTCTCCACGCCGTACGGCCTCGACCGGCTGGAGGAGGCCGACCTGATCGCCGTGCCGGCCTCGGACGCGAACGTCGAGCGGGAGTATCCGCCCGAACTGCTCGCCGCCCTGCGCCGGGGCGTGGACCGGGGCGCCCGGGTGCTCAGCGTCTGTTCGGGCGTCTTCGTGCTGGGCGCGGCGGGGCTGCTCGACGGGCGGCGCTGCGCGGCGCACTGGCGGCATGCCGATCTGCTGGCCCGCCGCTATCCGCGGACGACCGTCGAGCCGGACGTCCTCTACGTCGACGAGGACCCGGTGATCACCTCCGCCGGCACGGCCGCCGGGATCGACGCGTGTCTGCACCTCGTGCGCAAGGAGCAGGGGCCCGAGGTGGCCAACGGCATCGCGCGGCGGATGGTCGTACCGCCGCACCGGGACGGCGGACAGGCGCAGTACGTCGCACGGCCGCTGCCCCGGTCGGCGTGCGACACGGTCGGCGGGGTGCTGGTGTGGATGGAGGCGCATCTCGACCAGGAGATCACGGTCGAGCAGCTCGCGGAGCGCGCCCACATGTCCCCGCGCACCTTCGCCCGCCGCTTCCAGCAGGAGACGGGCACCACCCCCTACCGGTGGCTGCTGCGCCAGCGGGTGCTGCTGGCACAGCACCTGCTGGAGGCGACGGACGAGACGGTGGACGCGATCGCCTGGCGGGCCGGCTTCGGCACCGCGGGAGCCCTGCGCCATCAGTTCGTGCAGGCGTTGGGGACGACCCCCAACGCCTACCGACGCACGTTCCGCGGCCCGCAGGCAGTCGCCTGAGCCGCGGCTCTCACCCGGGTATCGCCCGCAGCAGCAGCCTGCGCGGCCGCAGCGTGATGCCGACGTGCGTCCGGGAGTCGGAGCCGGGCGCCGGCTCGAAGCGGAACGCGGACGCCACCACGGCGGCGATCAGCGTCAGCTCGGCCATCGAGAAGTGGTCGCTCGGGCACTTCCGGTTGCCGACGCCGAACGGCGTCATGGCGTATTTCGGCACCTCCGGGGAGCCGCCGGGCAGCCAGCGGTCGGGATCGAACTCCGTGTGCCGCTCGTACGACCGCGGATCGCGCTGCACCGCGTAGGGGCTGTAGACGATGTCGGCGCCGGCGGGAATGCGGTATCCGCCGAGCTCGGTGTCGGTCACCGCGCGCCGGGTCAATATCCATACGGCGGGATACAGCCGCATGGTCTCGACCACGACATTGGCGGTGTGCCGCAGCTTTCGGACGTCGCCGAATGCGACCGGCCGGTCACCGACGACGCTTTTCACCTCCTCGCGGATCTTGTCCACCTGGTCGGGGTGCTCGGTGAGGACGTGGAGCAGCGACATGACCACGGAGCCCGCGGTTTCGCTGCCCGGGGTGAGTATCGCGATGACCTGGTCGTGGATCTCCTGTTCCCCGATGGGCTCGCCATTCTCGTCCTTCGCCTCCAGCAAAGCCGTCAGCAAATCGTCCGGTTTTTGACCGGATGCGCGACGCTCGGCGATGATCTCGTCCACCAGCCGATGCAGATCGGCCAGTGCCCGGTTGAATACGCGGTTGGCCGGAATCGGTACCCGATAAAGCGGTCCGAGGGGTACCACCATGCGCTGGTACATACCGGCGAACAGGGTGGCGAGGGCGGAGGTGATGCGCTCGGACCGGGCGTCCATATAGCTGCCGCGCATCAGACAGCGGGCGGAGATGCGCACGGACACCCGGAAGGACTCGGCGGTGACGTCGAGGACCTCGCCCCGCCGCCAGCGCCCGACGAGCGCGTGCGCCTCCTCCTCCATGATCGGCCCGTAGCCGGGGATGGCGTCGAGCCGGAACGCGGGCTGGATCGTGCGTCGCTGCCGGCGGTGCAGCGGACCGTTGGCCGTGGCCACGCCCTCCTTGCCGAGCAGGTCCTCCAGGGTCTCCCACAGGGGGCCGGAGATGATGTAGTCCGGGCTGAGCGCGAGGGCCCCGACGAGTTCCGGCGCGGTGACGGCGTACACCGTCTTGGGGCCGAGCCGCAGACGCACGATGTCGCCGTGGTCGCGCAGCCGGGCCATGAAGGCCAGCGGATCGCGGGCCAGCTTCCAGCCGTGTCCGAGCAGCGGAACCCCGCCACCGGCCAAAGGCGCCTCACCCGGTTCGGATGTCCCGGGGGTCGCGGGCTTCACCGACTCGACGGTCATTTCTCACCTGCCGCTTCGTTGTTGACGTACGGGGGCGTGGACCGGTCGTCCCAGCTGTCGACCATGTATCGGCCGGACTCGTGGTGGAACCAGTAGACGGAACTGAACCAGTTCCGCATATTGCCGAGGCAGGACCGCACGGCGGCGCCGAGTTCCCTTCCGCGGACGGTCCCGTCGGTGAGGCGGTCGGCGAGCAGGAGGACGTCCTTCTCGACGGCAAGGAATTCGGATATGCATTCCTCGACGCGTCGCCGTAGTTCCTCGACCGCTTCTTCCAGAGTCAGCCTCTGATGGGTGATGAGACTGATTCCGAGATTGTGCACCTCATCGCCCGCCAATTCCTTGGGGAGCGAGCAGAGGTCGTTGTACCAGGCGGCGAATTCCTGACTCAGCAGGGCCGCACGCCGAAACGCGGGGTGTTTCCGTACCGGGTCCGGGAGTTCACAGCCCGCACTCGGTTCGAGCAGATCGGTCCATATCCAGTGGGCGAAGGTCAGCCGACGCAGTGCGAGGTATTCCTCGACGCCGGGAATGCGTCCTTCGACGCGGTTGCGGAATTCCCGGTCGTACGCCTCGATCACGGTGTGGAAGTGCCGGGCGAACCGTGCGTTCCAGGTGCCGGGAAGGAAGGCGTACAGCCGGCCCACGCTGTCCGCGAGTCCGGCGACCAGCGGATCCGGGTGCCGCAGATACCCGGCCGGGGCGTCCAGGGCCGCATGTAAGCGGAACCGCAGTTGCCGCCAGGAGGAGGACCGGGCGTGCACGACGTCACGGTCGTGCCGGTCGTCCCAGACGAAGAACCACGCGCTGTAGTCGGCGATGGCCTGCATCACCTCGTCGGGTGCGCCGAGGTAGTAGCCCGCCATCAGGTCCGTATAGCAAAGACCGTCGGCATATTCTGCGACCTTGTCCGCCGGCATCAACCGCTTTTTCAGCAGCCAGGAGCGCGTGTTCTCCTGCAACCGGGGCCAATACGGATGCAGTTGCCGGGGAAACGCCGCCTCGATGACCGGAAGAGAGAGCGAGGGAGGAACCGCGGGCGCGGCCACCGTCGCTGTGGTGCTGTATGTGGTGCTGCATGGCAAAGCTGGCACGAACAACCCCTCTCAGCCGCCAGTGGGCACACACCCCTCCCGCCGTGCCGGGCGTGCGCCGTTGCGTATCCCCGCACTTCCTATTCAGCACTACAACTGACCACTATGGGAACGGATTTGCTTCATTCACTACCCCAACATGCTGAGAATCCACCCCCGCCTGACTGATTACGGATCAGCAGATGTGCAGTAGATGTGCGTAAGCGATCGAACGTCCGTCGGACACACGAACGACGCCTGGCCGGGAGGCATCCCGGCCAGGCGTCGTAGTTCGTGCGGGTGGGCTCAGTCGTTGGCGACCACGGGGTAACGGGGCTCGTTCTCGGCCATCTGCCGCAGGGCGTCCTTGCGTTCGCGCTTGGACAGCCTGTCGATGTACAGGTACCCGTACAGGTGGTCGGTCTCGTGCTGCAAACACCGAGCGAAGTAGCCGGTCCCGCGCACCTTGATCGGGTTGCCCTGCTCGTCCTGCCCGGTCACCTCGGCGTAGTCGGGACGGGCGAGCGGCGCGTAGGCGGTGGGCACCGACAGACAGCCCTCGTTGCTGTCGTCCAGCCGGCGCCGGTCCGCGGGCAGCTCGACGAGCCTGGGGTTGCACACGACACCGGTGTGCCGGGCGCCCTCGTCGTCGGGGCAGTCGTAGACGAAGACCTTCAGGTCGACGCCGATCTGGTTGGCGGCCAGGCCCACGCCCTCGGCGGTGTGCTGCGAGGCGAACATGTCCGCGACCAGCTGCCGCAGCTCGTCGTCGAACTCGGTGACGTCCCTGCACTCCTTGTGCAGCACCGGGTTCCCGACCACGGTGATCGGCCGCGAGGCGCCGGCCTCACGCCAGGCCAGCTCGCGCGCCTCCGTCTCCTCGGTGTCGATGACGAAGCCCTCGTCGTCCACGGGGAGCACGCCCGCGTGCTGCTGATCGGTGTCCTGCTGCGCCATGACCGACGTACGCCTTCCTGGAAAAACATGGGGTGAATGCTCGATACAGGGTACGGGGGGTCGCGCCCCTAAGGGGCGCGGGGAACTGCGCGAGCAACCACGACGAGCCCGCAGTCGGCCACCGGCCTAGCAGACCTCTTCAAGATCCCGCCAGTCACGAGAGTCCGGGCTGTCCGCGACCCACCCGTCCAGCAGCCCTCGGACGAGCGACGCCGGGGCGGCCACGCCACATTCACGCTCCGGCACCCACAGCTGCCCGTCCGTCCGATGCCCCAGCGGCCCCGGATGTCCCGGCTCGCTGTGATCATGCGGATCGAGATGCTCGCCGTCACCCTCGTCGGAGGGCATCCGGGACTCCGAGCACATCCGGCACAGCAGCCGCACCGAGGAGGACCAGTCCTCCGCCGCGAACCCCGCGTCGGCGGCCAGCTGCTCCAGCGCGTCCCGGTCCGCCTCCGTGGCCGCCTCCAGGAGGACCACCCAGGTCGGCACCGGGGACGGCGCCCACAGCTCGATCTCGTCGAAGACCGGGTAGGAGTGGCCGAAGGAGGTGGTCCGCTCGCCGTGGGGCACCCCGTCGTGCAGGACGACCTCGCCCCAGCGCCGTCCGGAGGAGGGCAGCGGGATCGACAGCACCTCCATACGGGCAGGGTCCAGCCGCCGCCCCCACACCACCTCGGCCTCGCCCTCGGGCGACAGCCGTACGGCCGCGCTCCCCAGTTCCATGCCGACGGGCTCGCCTGCGCCCGTGGCGTGGCCCGGGACGTGCAGCCCGTACGCCTGCCAGGCGCGGCGGGCCAGCGGCCAGTCCTGCAGGGCGGTGGCGGCGATCCCGACGTTCCACCAGTCGGGGGCCCCGGCCTCGCGGTCGAGCAGGGCGACCGCGCGCAGGCCTGCCGTGCGGGCCTGCTCCCAGTCGTGCCGGAACTTGTGCAGCAGGGCGAGGTTGAACCAGGACTCGGACAGCCAGGGTTCCAGGTCGGCGGCACGTGTCAGCAGCGCGCCCGCGTCCTCGTACCGCCCGTCGCCGATCAGCGTGAACGCGCGGTCGGTGGCCTGCCGCCAGGAGGCGGAGGGCCGGTGCCGTCCCTTGCCGAAGATCCTCACGATTCCCGCCTGCCAGTTCCGTTCTGTGGGCTGGCCAGTGCCCCCGGACACTCTCTCCCTCGCATCCAACCACGTGACGCCGGAGGGCCGCTCATTACCCATGGGTTACCCACCCACAGGCAAGGTCAGACGCCCCCACCCGTCGCCCACCACCACCCTGCCTGAGGCGCTGCGCGCCCCCCTAAATTCCAAAGCACCCTGGCCAGCGCCTCCACCACCTCGGGCGCGTACTCCCCGCCGGTGCCCAGACGCAGTTCCTCCAGTGCGGTGAGGGGCCCGCCCGGACCGGCGCCCCGCACCTTCTCGTCGTAGGCGTTCACCACCCGGACTATGCGCGCGGCCACCGGTTGCTCCGGGTAGGGGTCGGCCTGCCGCTCGACGACCGTCGCGACCTGGGCGCCGGCCCCGGTCTGGCGGACGACGGCCCCGCCGAGCAGCGCGATCCGCCGCTGCTCGGCCGCCGGGAGTCCGGCGGTGGCCCCGGCCGGGACCGGGTCGACGAGGCTGAGCTGCCCGATGTCGTGCATGAGGGCCGCGTACTCCAGGACGGCCCGCTCGGGCTCGGGCAGCCCGAGGTCGCGGCCCACGGCCTGGCTGAGGGCGGCGACCCGGCGCGCGTGCCCGGCCGGGGTGTACCCGGCGATCTCGGTGGCGCGCGCCAGCGAGGCGATGGTCTGCCGGTAGGTGGCCCGCACGGCCGCGTACCGGCGCAGGGACAGCTGGGTGAGCAGCAGCGGCACCGAGAACACGGGCAGCGCCCACAGGCCGACGACGGCGACCGCGAGCGCCATCACCGCGCCCGTCGCGCACACCGCCGACCCGATGCCGGGCACCGCCCGCAGCTCGTCCCGCAGCAGCGGGGCGAACGGCCAGCCGGTGCGGGAGCGGGCGAGCGCGGCGGCGACCACGGCGTCGCACAGCACGGTCAGGACGAGCAGCGCGAGCAGCAGCAGCGCGTAGGCGGGGCCGCTCCAGCCGTCGAACGCACCGCGGTTGTAGAGGGGCTGGAAGCAGACGGCGGCGAACCCGACGGCCAGCACCCGCCGGACCAGGTGGTCGAGGACGGGTCCCTCGCCGCGGGCCAGCCGCGGCACGCTGCCCAGCAGGGAGGCGGCGACCACGACCGACACGACCTGCGCGACCCCGTGGTGCGTGGGGTGCCCGGCGTGCTCCCCGACCAGCGCGTAGGACAGCGACCCGGCGGCGCCGAGCGGCGCGGCCTCGCGCAGCCCCGGCCCGTTCCACCGGATGAGCTCGCCGACGGCGACGAGGATCCCGAAGGCGAGCGCGACGGGGCGTTCCTCGACGCCGGTCATGAACGTCACGAGGAGGGAGCCGGCGACGAGGAGGGCAGCGGCGGTGTAGAGGGCGAGGAAGGGGCGGCGGGCGATCATCGGCGTGCCTCGGACCGGTCGTCGTCGGGGGCCTGCGCGGGCGTCGGGACGGCGGAGGGCCGGGCCTCCTCGGCGGTGACGACCGGATGCCAGCCGTCCCGCTCGACGACCCGGGTCAGCGCGGTGACCATCCGGGGGTCGAAGTGGGCGCCCGCGCACCGTCGCAGCTCCGCCAGGGCTGCCGCCACCGGCCGGGCCCGGCTGTAGGAGCGGGTGGAGGTCATCGCGTCGAAGGCGTCCGCCACGGCGACCACCCGTGCGGACTCCGGGATCTGACCGCCGGCCAGGCCGTACGGGTAGCCGGTGCCGTCGATGCGTTCGTGGTGGTGGAGGATCGCCGCTCGGGCGTCGCCGAGGAAGGAGATCCCGCGGGTGATCTCGTGCCCGTACTCGGGGTGCAGTTCGATCACCCGCCGCTCCTGGGGCGTCAGTGGCCCGTCCTTGCGCAACAGGCGGGTGGGGACGCCGAGTTTGCCGACGTCGTGCAGGATCCCGGCGAAGCGGAGCACTTCGATCCGGCTCTCGTCCATGCCCAGTTCGCGCCCGATGAGCATCGAGGCCTGTCCGACGCGTTCGCTGTGGCCGCGCGTGTAGCCGTCCTTGATGTCGACGGCCTGCACGAGGGCGCGGATGGTCGCCTGGTGCGCGGCGCGCTCGCGGTGGTACTGCGCGAACACCCACCAGGACACGCCCATCGGGAACAGCACGAGCAGCGCGGCCACCGGCCCGTACGGGCTGCGCCACAGGACCGCCATCATCAGCCCGGCGAGCCCGTGCACGGCGACGGGGGCGAGCGACCGTGTGAACGGCCCGCGCCCGGCGGCCCGGGCCGGCAGTCCCTCGGCGAGCGTGCGCACTCCGCCGTCCAGCACGCTCAGCACCAGGCAGAACACCAGCACGGCGGCCCCGGCGGGCCCGAGGGCGGCGGGGAAGTCGGAGTCGCCGATCGCGGCCCGCCCGCCCAGCGCCTCGTGCGTGCGGGACGCCGCCCAGACGGCGACGGCCAGCTGGGCGGCCCGCCAGATCCGCCGCAGCCCCCGGGGGCGCTGCTCGACCCGCGCGAGCAACGCCCCTGGCAGCGGTACGAGCGCGGCGGCGGGCGGCGCCAGCAGAAAGGCCCCGGCGAGCAGCACGGGGTAGAAGGCGCCCAGGTCCCCGGCGACGGCTCGGCCGGCCGGGCGGTACCGGGTGACCTGCTCGCAGCCGACGTACAGCCCGGCCAGCAGGGCTACCGCCCACCAGGGCGTCCGGACGGACGGCAGCCCCCAGAGGCAGGACGCGGCGCCGACCACGACACAGGCGACGTAGCCCCACGCCCGCGGCGGAACCGACCGCATCGCTCTCCTCCCCGGTGGCCCGAGGCCTCGGCCGGCCGTGCGGACCTGCTCGGGCTCAAGCCCGGTACGGATTACGGGACATGCTCGGGAGTTGGAGAATAGGACGGCCGGCGGGGACCCCGGGGAGGCAATGGACGTTTCCGCGGTCCCAGCGGCGTGAGATTAGCCCGTTCGAGTGAGCGACCCGGGTGTCCGCCGGTCCGCCTCACACGTGTCACCTCGGCACGTCCGCCGCCAGCGTCCGGTTCAGCTGCTCCACCGTGGCCGGCGACTCGCGCTGGAACGCGGCGAGGTCGAGGCCGTCGTCCGCGATGACGGTCAGCAGCGCCCGTTCGCCGACGCCCACCACGATGACGTGCCCGGAGCCGCACCTCGCGACCACCTCGCGCAGTGTGCCGGTGCCCGCCTGCTCGGCCATGCGGCTGGCGACCCCGAGGGTGGCGGCGGCGAGCGCGGCCACGGACTCGGGGTGGGCGGAGTCCGCGTCGGCGACGACGAGAAGACCGTCCACCGTGGACAGCACGCTTTCGGAGACCCCCATCACCCGGTCGCGCAGCGAGATCAGGATGTCGGTCAAGGGGTTCGGCGGCGGCTGCGGTGACGGGTCTTCACTCATGAACTACTCCTTGGTACCTTGCTGTTGGCATATTCTTCGACTGTGCCGGCCGAGTCGCCTCAGTCGGATTCCGGCAGCGCGTCCAGGCCCCGCCGGACTCGGCGCAGGATGTCGAGGGAGGGCTGATCGGCGGCCAGGGCTTCGGCCGACAGCATCGGCAGGACGAACGGCAGGGCACCGGCGGAGTCTGTGGACGGCGACGCGCCTCGCACGGGCAACGGCGGCTTCTGCGGGGTCGTCGGTCGAAGAGGCGGCGATCGGTGGGGCAACGGTCGGTCGGGCGGCGGTCGGTCCGGCTCGGACGTCGGGGGTCGATCGGACGTCGGCGGGGGTTGATCGGGCGTCAGGGGTTGCAGGGGTGTCAGGGGTTGCTCGGGCGTCGGTGGCGGGTCTCGGTACCGGTCCGGTTCCCGGGCCCGGAGCCGCTGGGTCCGCTTCGCTTCGGCGTTCTCGCGCCGTCTGTTGCGCAGCTCCGCACGGCGTTGGCGTGAGTTCACCGACCGCCCCAACTCTCTGAGCCGGTCGGGCTCGTCGGGTCCTCTCCCTGGGCGTTCCCGCGCCGCCAGGCATTGCCGCCGGGTGTGCGTCTCGGCAGCGGCACGGCTCTCACCGGCCGGCTCGCCGTCTCGGGCACCGCCCCGTTCCCCGGCAGCACGCGCGGCGCGGTGCTGGGCCGTTCGCGGGGTCCTTCACCGGGCTCCCATCGCACGAGCCCGAGCGTCCGCAACCGGATCAGGTCGAGCATGACCGCGTACAGCCCACGGCCGAGCGTGAAGGCGATGTCCCGCGCCGTACGGCGGCCGTTGACTCCGCCGAGCACGGACCGGTGGCGGAGCGACAGCCACTCGGGCGGCCCGTCGGCGGCGTCCGGGGACGGGGTGGGCCGGACCCGGACGAGTTCGCCCGGCGGACCCCACTGTTCGGCCAGCAGCGCGATGCGCCGAGTGGTCTCCTCGGTCACCTTCCTCGGCTCCACGCCCGGTTCGGCGCGGAGCGTGGGTTCGAGGCCGCTGAGCTGCCAGCTTCCGGGCGCGCCGAGCCCCATGGCGAAGGCGGCGTCGAACACGGCGGCGACGCACACCACCTCCAGTTCGGCGGCGCCGATCAGACCGGCGGCCACCAGTTGTCCGCCCAGCAGGTCCACATCGGGCTGGGCGGCGCGGGCGGCGAGCCAGGCCTCGTCGTCGACCCGGCCCGGGGTGAGCAGCAGCGAGGTGGCGGGGGGCGCGCCGGGGGTCTCGATCGCGCCGATCAGGCCCTGTCGCAGATGAATCGTTCCCCCCGGGGTGCCGGAGACCCGGACCGTGCCGCTGAAGCCCTCGTCGCGCAGCCCCTGCAGCAGCGCAGGAAGATTGCGCGCGCCGGCCGTCATCCGAGGACCTCGGCGGCCAGCGAGTCCAGACTGCGGGCGGCGAGCGCCAGGTTGGCCCGCTCCCGGTCCAGGCCCGCGGCCAGCAGCAGGGGGTCCCCGCCCGGTCGCGCCACCGCGAGCAGGACCTGGTGGCGCCGCGTGCTGGTGGTGATCACGCTCTCCAGCTCCCCCTCGGCGCCCGCCTGTCCCAGCCGTTCGGCGATGAGAGCGGCCAGTGCGGCGTCGGCCGCCCCGTCCCCGACCGCCCCGGCGTCGCCCGCCTCCCCGTAGGTGAGACCGGTGACGGCGTCGACCAGAGCCACGCCGGTGACCCCGGGGGAGTCGAGGAGCCGGGCCAGGGAAGCCTGGAGCGCGGTCGTCATTTCCGCGTTTCCCCCTTCACGTGCAGACGTCACACAGTACGTTGAACGTCATCTTTCAGAACAAGCAACAAAGTTGATGTTCCGTGACTCAGAAGTCGCTTACGTTCGATCGTAGTTGTACGTGCAGCGACCAGTCAGCGGCACTGGGGAATTGAGGCAACACCATGAACATCGAGACAGCACTCAAAGAAGCCATGACTGTGGACGGCGCCCTCGGCGTCGCCCTCGTCGACTACGAAAGCGGCATGTCGCTCGGCACGCTCGGCGGCGGTCCGCAGCTCGACCTGGAGCTCGCCGCGGCGGGCAACACCGAGGTGGTGCGCTCGAAGATGCGCACGCTGGCGTCCCTGCACATGGACGACACCATCGAGGACATCCTGATCACCCTGGGCCGGCAGTACCACCTGATCCGGCCGCTCTCGAGCACCACCGGAACGCTCTTCCTCTACCTGGCCCTCGACCGCTCGCGCAGCAACCTGGCGCTGGCCCGGCACAGCCTGAAGAAGATCGAGAGCACGCTGGAGGTCTGACCCGGCAGGCAGGTTCGGATACCGCCGCGACGGCAGCCGGGGGGCTCAGCCCTCGGCGGCCGTCGCGCCCGGCATCTCGGCCGGCGCCGCCTCGTACACGTCATGCTCGGGAACGGTCTGACCGGAACGGATCAGATCGAGCCGGCCCATGACCTTGGCCCGCAGGTCGCTCGGCACGTCGTCATGCCCGCAGCACCGCTTGACCAGCTTCTTCACGGCCTCCTCGAGCCCGTACTTCTCCAGGCACGGCGAGCATTCCTCGAAGTGGTGCTGGAACTTGTCCCGGTCGAGAGGGGGCATCTCGCTGTCGAGATACTCGTACAGGTGGTCGAGGACCTCACTGCAGTCCGTCTCGTGCGGATCTCCGCAGCTCATGAGCCCGAACCTTTCACTTCGTTCGACTCTCCGGCGCCCGCCGGAACCAGCCCGCGCTCACGGGCGTAGTCCTCGAGCATGCCGCGCAGTTGACGGCGGCCCCGGTGCAGCCGGGACATCACCGTACCGATGGGTGTCCCCATGATGTCCGCGATCTCCTTGTACGCAAAGCCCTCAACGTCCGCGAGGTACACGGCGATGCGGAACTCCTCGGGGATGGCCTGGAGCGCTGCCTTCACGTCCGAGTCGGGCAGGTGGTCCAGCGCCTGCGACTCGGCGGAGCGCAGACCGGTGGACATGTGCGACTCGGCGCGCGCCAGCTGCCAGTCCTCGATCTCCTCGGCCGCACTGCGCTGGGGCTCGCGCTGCTTCTTGCGGTACGAGTTGATGAAGGTGTTGGTGAGGATCCGGTACAGCCAGGCCTTGAGATTGGTGCCCTCGCGGAACTGGTGGAAGGACGCGTACGCCTTGGCGTACGTCTCCTGCACCAGGTCCTCGGCGTCCGCCGGGTTGCGCGTCATGCGCAGCGCGGCCGAATACATCTGGTCGAGGAATTCGAGCGCGTCCCGTTCGAAGCGCGCACTGCGCTCCACGGTGGACTCCGTGCCCGTCTCCGCGCTCACGCCCTGGCCCTCGGGCAGCTCCGCCTGGCCGTTGTCGGTCCCTGCGTCGGTACCGGTGACCGGACCCACCTCCTCAAGATCGCGGGTGGGAACGAAACCGATCCCACTCGAATCGGAGGATAGACGACTACCCGTGCCTGCCGCCGCTCGAATAGGAGCGGCCTTGGCCGCGTGCAGCACCGTCCAGTCCAGGTCGGTACGGCTGCTACGGCTCGGGCATACGGTCGAACCCATGCGGCGGACTTCCTTCCCACTGGCGTCGGTGCCGGGCGTTCAGCACTTCTGTCCGCCTCAACAGCGACCCGCCCCTCGACATTCCCCGCTCTTTACCCGAGTGACGTGATCCACCGGACGACACCGGCGGTGACGGCCTCCAGGGCCTCCTCCTGGGTGGTCGCGGCCCTCTTGGGCACGGCGAGCCCGTGATCGCCGTACGGCACCTCCAGGAGCTCGTAGGCGCCTTCGGGGAACTCGTCCGGCCTGCCGAAGGGGTCGTTGGCGCCCTGGACGACGAGGGTGGGCGCCCCGGCGGCGAGCAGTTCGTCGGCGCGGGACTTCTCGGGTCTGCCCGGCGGGTGCAGCGGAAAGCTGAGCGCGAGGACGGCGTGGGCGCCGAGCTCGACGGCGGTACGGCAGGCCACCCGCGCGCCCGCCGACCGCCCGCCGGAGATCACCGGCAGTCCCGGTGCGCCGACGGCCGGCCAGATCCCGCGCCAGCCGATGTCGAGGGTCTTCGGCGCGGTCGCGACCTTCTTGCCGGCCACCCGCCAGGGCTGCTCGACGAGGGCCACGCTCACCCCGTGCCCGGGCAGCACGGCGGCCAGCGCCCGGAGGTCTCGGGCCTCGATGCCACCGCCTGCGCCATGGCTGACGGCGAGGACGAGGCGGGCCTTCTCGGCCTGGTGCCAGGTGACGCGGGCGTCACCCGCGTCCGTGGGAACGATCTCGGTGCTCACGTCGGAAGGGTGTCAGAAGAGTGTGCCCTCCTCGGGCCCCTCCAGCTCCTTGAGCAGCTCCGGCGCGTTGTTGCGGACATTGCTGACGGCCGTGGACACCGGGTAGGCGCGCATCAGCCCGGCCGGCGGGGGTTCGAGGAGCGAGCGCAGGTCGTCGACGTCCGTCCGCGCCGGGTCGAGCCAGGCGTCCCAGCGGTCCGGGGTGAGCATCAGCGGCATCCGGGGGTGGATGTCGGCCAGGGCGTGCGGCCCGTCGGCGGGGGCCACCGCGAGCGGCGACGCCTCGGCCTCCGTGGTGATGACCGAGCACGTCACCCACCAGGCCCCCGGATGGTCGTCGGGGAGGGTGCGGTCCCGCCAGAACTCGTACAGCCCGGCCATCGCGAAGACCGAGCCGTCGGCCGGGAGCACGAAGTAGGGCTGCTTGCGGGCCCGCTTCTTCTTGCCCTCGACCTCCAGCTCGCGCTCGTCCTTGGCGGTGACCCACTCGTAGTAGCCGTCGGCGGGCAGGATGCAGCGCCGGGCGGTGAAGGCCCGGCGGTACGAGGGCTTCTCGTGGACGGTCTCGGCGCGCGCGTTGATCATCCGGGCGCCGCCCTCGGGCGTCTTCGACCAGGAGGGCACGAGCCCCCACTTCAGTGTGCGCAGCTGGCGAACCGGTCGGCGGTCGTCGGCGTCTTTCAACGGACGGTCGAGGACGGCGTAGACCTCCTTGGTCGGCGCCACGTTGTAGTCGGGCTCCAAGGTCTCCTCGGGCTCCCACTTCTCGATTTCAAAGATTCCTGCGAGATCCTCGGGCCTGCGACTCGCTGCATACCGTCCGCACATACGTGCCACACTGCCAGACTCCGTACGTCGATTGGGAGCCACCGCACACCATGGACAGCACCGCCGCCACCGCGCTGCCCGACCTGTGGGACCGTCTCGTCGGCACCCAGCCCGACCCCGACCTGTGGGTGGTGATCGCCACCGCGGTCGCGGCCCTCGCGGTCGTCGTGCCGCACAGCCTGTGGCGCGTCTCCCGCAACGCGATCACCATCGCCCACGAGGGCGGTCACGGCCTGATAGCGCTGCTCACCGGCCGCCAGCTCACGGGGATACGCCTGCACTCCGACACCAGCGGCCTGACCGTCAGCCGCGGCAAGCCGCACGGCCTCGGGATGATCCTCACGGCGGCCGCCGGCTACACCGCTCCCCCGCTCCTCGGCCTGGGCGGCGCCTCCCTGCTCGGCGCCGGCCGCATCACCCTGCTGCTGTGGCTGGCGACGGCCCTGCTGGTGGCGATGCTGGTGATGATCCGCAACGCGTACGGCGCCCTGACGGTGGTCCTCTCCGGCGGCACGTTCCTCCTGGTCTCCTGGCTGGCGGGCCCCCAGGTGCAGGCGGCGTTCGCGTACGCGGTGGTCTGGTTCCTCCTCCTGGGCGGCGTCCGCCCGGCCTTCGAGCTGCAGATGAAGCGATCGAGGGGCGGCGCAGGCGACTCGGACGCCGACCAGCTCTCCCGGCTGACCCACGTCCCGGCGGCACTGTGGCTGTTCCTGTTCCACACGGTGAGCCTGTGCGCACTGCTGGGCGGGGGACGCTGGCTCCTGGGGTTGTAGAAACGCCCTGCCTTTAAGGCCTTTAAGGGGCGCGGGGCTGCGTCCATATGCGGCTCCGCCGCGGGGCGCGACCAGCCCCGACGGCGCCGCACCCGACCACGACCGGCCGCAGGCCTACGCGCCGCACCCGAACCACGGCCCCGGACTTGCGCGCCGGCCAGGCTTACGCGCCGCACCCGAACCACGGCCGCAGACTAAAGTGGGCGCATGCCCGTGAACCCCGCCGCAACCACCGCCCTCTGGCCCGCACCGCACGCGAGCGAGGCCGTCGACGCGACGGTCCATGTGCCGGGGTCGAAGTCCGTCACCAACCGCGCCCTCGTCCTCGCCGCCCTCGCCTCCGAACCCGGCTGGCTGCGCCGCCCGCTCCGCTCTCGCGACACCCTGCTGATGGCGAGCGCGCTGCGCGAGATGGGCGTCGGCATCGAGGAGGGCGTGGGCCCGGACGGCACCGGCGAGGCCTGGCGTGTGCTGCCCGCGGGACTGCGCGGACCGGCCACGGTCGACGTCGGCAACGCCGGCACGGTGATGCGCTTCCTGCCGCCGGTCGCCGCCCTCGCCGACGGCCCGGTCCGTTTCGACGGCGACCCGCGTTCGTACGAGCGTCCCCTGAACGGCGTCATCGACGCGCTGCGCGTCCTGGGCGCGCGGATCGACGACGACGACCGGGGCGCGCTGCCCCTGACCGTGCACGGCTCGGGCGCGCTGGACGGCGGGCCGGTGGCCATCGACGCGTCCTCGTCGTCCCAGTTCGTGAGCGCGCTGCTGCTCTCCGCCCCGCGCTTCAACCAGGGGGTGGAGGTCCGCCACACGGGCTCGACCCTGCCCTCCGTGCCGCACATCCGGATGACGGTGGACATGCTGCGCGCGGTCGGCGCCCAGGTGGACACCCCGGAGTCGGGCGGCGAGCCGAACGTCTGGCGGGTCACTCCGGGCGCCCTGCTCGGCCGGGACCTGACGATCGAGCCGGACCTGTCCAACGCCCAGCCGTTCCTGGCGGCGGCGCTGGTCACGGGCGGCCGGGTGCTGATCCCGGACTGGCCGGCCCGCACCACCCAGCCGGGTGACCGGCTGCGGGAGATCTTCACCGAGATGGGCGGTTCCTGCGAGCTGGCCGACTACGGCCTGGTCTTCACCGGCTCGGGCTCGGTCCACGGCATCGACGTCGACCTGAGCGACGTCGGCGAGCTGACCCCAGGCATCGCGGCGGTCGCCGCCCTCGCGGACTCCCCGTCCACCCTGCGCGGCGTGGCCCATCTGCGCCTGCACGAGACGGACCGGCTGGCGGCCCTCACCAAGGAGATCAACGAGCTCGGCGGGGACGTCACGGAGACCGCCGACGGTCTGCACATCCGTCCGCGCCGGCTGCACGGCGGGATCTTCCACACCTACGACGACCACCGCATGGCCACGGCCGGTGCGATCATCGGCCTGGCGGTGGAGGGCGTGCAGATCGAGAACGTGGCGACGACGGCGAAGACCCTGCCGGACTTCCCCGACCTGTGGACCGGGATGCTCGGGACGTCCGGGGTATAGGGACTTCCGCCATGCGCCGCTACGGCAAGCACACCGACGAGGACGACATCCGCAGCCGCCCGAACCGCAAGGGCAACCGGCCTCGTACACACATCCGGCCCAAGCACGAGGACGCCGCCGAGGGCATGGTCCTCACCGTCGACCGGGGCCGGCTGACCTGCCTCGTCGAGGACCGGATCGTCCTCGCGATGAAGGCCCGTGAACTGGGCCGCAAGGCCGCGGTCGTGGGCGACCGGGTCGACATCGTCGGCGACCTGTCCGGCAAGAAGGACACTCTCGCCCGCATCGTCCGCATCTCGGAGCGCACCTCGGTGCTCCGCCGCACCGCGGACGACGACGACCCGTTCGAGCGCGTGATCGTCGCCAACGCCGACCAGATGGCCGTCGTCACCGCACTGGCCGACCCGGAGCCGCGCCCCCGGCTGATCGACCGCTGTCTGGTGGCCGCGTTCGACGGCGGTCTGACCCCGCTGCTGGTCATGACGAAGTCGGACCTGGCGTCCCCGGACAAGCTGCTGGAGCTGTACGGCCACCTCGACATCCCGTACGTCGTCACCAGCCGCGAGGAACTGGAGAACGGCGACGCGGTGGGCCGGGTGCGCGAGCTGCTGGCCGGGCGGACCACGGCGTTCGTCGGGCATTCGGGCGTCGGCAAGACGACCCTGGTCAACGCGCTGGTCCCGGAGGAGCGGCGGCGGGTGACCGGCCATGTGAACGCGGTGACCGGCCGCGGCCGCCACACCACGACCTCGGCGCTGGCCCTGCCGCTGGCGGGCACGGACGACTGGGTGATCGACACTCCGGGCCTACGGTCCTTCGGCCTGCATCACGTCGACCCGTCCCGGGTGATCCTCGCCTTCCCCGACCTGGTGCCGGGCACCGAGGGCTGCCCGCGCGCGTGCAGTCACGACGAGCCGGACTGCGCGCTGGACGCGTGGGTGGCCGAGGGCCACGCCGACCCGGCGCGGCTCTACTCCCTGCGACGGCTGCTGTCCACGCGCGAGCGCACGGAAGGCGACTGAACAGCAGACGGGCAGCCGACGAACAGGCTGTTGACCACCGCGTTGTTTGCGTACACCCGAGTCCGGTAAGTGCATAATCGCACCGAGCCGGACACACGGAGGGACAGCTCATGGCGTGGCTGCTGGTCGTCGTAGCCGGATTGCTCGAGACCGGTTTCGCCGTGTGCCTCAAGTTGTCCCACGGTTTCACCAGGCTCTGGCCCACCGTCGCGTTCTGCATCTTCGCCCTGGGGAGCTTCGGCCTGCTGACCCTCTCCCTGAAGAAACTCGACGTGGGCCCCGCCTACGCCGTGTGGACGGGCATCGGCGCGGCGGGCACCGCGATCTACGGCATGATCTTCCTCGGCGACCTGGTGTCGATCCTGAAGATCGTCTCGATCAGCCTGGTGATCATAGGAGTGATCGGACTGCAGCTGTCGGGGTCGGCGCAGTAGGACGCGGCATCGGCGGTCAGACGGCCGGTTGGCGCTGCAGGGCTCCCCGTACCAGCTCGGCGACCCCGTCCTCCCCCGGCGGCGGCGCGGCCACGCAGGACAGGGCGAGGCGGACGGCGAGTTCGCAGGCGCGGGCCAGGTCGGCGGCGTCGGCCCGGACGGCGCCGGGTCCCGAGAGCACGGCCACGGCCCGGTCGCGGACGGCGCCCACCAGATCGCCGGGCGAGGGCAGCGGCCCGTCCGCCCGCCGCTGCGCCGGAACGGCGGAGGAGGACGGCACCGCCGAGAGCGTCGGCGCGGGCAGTCGCTCGCTCCAGAACCCGGTGAGGACGGCCCGTACGAGGACGTTGTCGCGGGCGGCGGCGGTGGTCCACTCGGCGGCGGCGGTGAGCCGGTCCCGGGCGTCCCCGCGCACGGCGAGCGCCCGGTCGACCCCGGCCAGATATCCGTCGGCCTCGCGTCTGACGAGTGCCCTGGCCAGGCCCTCCTTGCTGCCGAACTCGTTGTACAGCGTCTGCCGGGACACCCCGGCCGCCGCGGCGACGTCCACCATCCGCACCGCGGCCCACGGCCGTAGCGCAAGTGCCTCGAAGGCGGCGTCCAGTAGGGATTCCCGCGCTGCAGGCATCATCGCCTCCCTGGAACGAGCGGCTCTGCGCCCCAGGTTTGACGCGCACGACGGCACTGTCAAGGGTCCGCGAGGGGGACGGCGTCCACACCCCGGTCCCCTGTGGCCCCTGCTCGGCCCCGCCGGATACGGTTCGTTCCATGCCGGACTACCTGGACGACCTCCGACTCGCGCACGTCCTCGCGGACGCAGCCGACGCCGCGACCATGGACCGTTTCAAGGCCCTCGACCTCAAGGTCGAGACCAAACCGGACATGACCCCGGTGAGCGAGGCCGACAAGGCCGCCGAGGAGATCATCCGCGGCCATCTCCAGCGGGCCCGGCCCCGGGACGCGATCCTGGGCGAGGAGTACGGCATCGAGGGCACCGGCCCCCGCCGCTGGGTGATCGATCCGATCGACGGCACGAAGAACTATGTGCGGGGCGTCCCCGTCTGGGCCACGCTGATCTCGCTGATGGAGGCGGGCGAGGGCGGCTATCAGCCCGTCGTCGGCGTGGTCTCCGCGCCGGCGCTGGGCCGCCGCTGGTGGGCCGCGAAGGGGTACGGCGCGTTCACCGGCCGCAGTCTTTCCGCCGCGAGCCGGCTGCACGTCTCCCGCGTCTCGAAGCTGTCGGACGCCTCCTTCGCGTACTCCTCGCTCACCGGCTGGGAGGAGCGCGGGCGGCTGAACGGCTTCCTCGACCTGACCCGCGAGGTGTGGCGTACGCGCGCGTACGGCGACTTCTGGCCGTACATGCTGGTCGCCGAGGGCGCGGTCGACCTGTGCGCCGAACCGGAGCTCTCGCTCTGGGACATGGCGGCCACCGCGATCGTCGTGACGGAGGCCGGTGGCGTCTTCACTGGCCTCGACGGCCGTCCGGGCCCGCACAGCGGCGACGCGGCCGCGTCGAACGGGCTGCTCCACGACGAGCTGCTGGGCTATCTGAACGAGCGCTCCTGAACATCACGCCCGAGAACCACAGATGAGCGCGCGCGCCCTCAATTGGACGCGCGCGCCCTCTTGTTGACCCCCGCTTTACCTGCCACGCTGACACCACCCCCACTTGTGAACTTGTGAATTCATGAACTAATCCATGAACCGACAAGTCACGGATTCATAGGAGGTGCTCAGCCCATGCTCGTCCGCGACGCCATGAGCACGGTGGTCCTGACCATCGGCCCCGCACACACCCTCCGGCAGGCCGCCGCCCTGATGTCCGCACGCCGCGTCGGTGCGGCCATCGTCCTGGACCCGGACGCCGGCGGCATAGGCATCCTCACCGAGCGGGACATCCTCAACTCCGTGGGCCTGGGCCAGGACCCGGACAGCGAACACACCCACGCCCACACCACCAACGACGTCGTCTTCGCCGCACCGACCTGGACCCTGGAGGAAGCGGCGCAGGCGATGGCACACGGCGGCTTCCGCCATCTGATCGTCCTCGACCGCGGCGAGCCGGTCGGCATCGTCTCGGTCCGCGACATCATCCGCTGCTGGGCGCCGGCCCGACAGCAGGTACCGGCCTGAGGACGCCGGCCCGGACGACGAACGGGCCGGGCCCCCGAGGGGGAACCCGGCCCGTTCGCTCACGACAAGCGGTCCAGTGCTGTCAGCCGCGCAGGGCCTGGACCGCGACCTCCAGCCGCTTGCCGCAGTCTCTGGGTTGATCCTACAATGGACTTTGTCCAAGTCAAGTTGGACTCTAAAGTCACACTCGTTCGGGACCTGTTCCCGCTGGCTGTTAGGCTGGGCTCCATGAGTGACCTTCTGGGACGACTGCGCGGACGCGGATGGCGAATGACCGCGCAGCGGCGTGTCGTGGCCGAGGTGCTCGACGGCGATCACGTCCATCTGACCGCCGACGAGGTGCACGCCAGGGCCGTCGTCCGGCTGCCGGAGATCTCCCGGGCGACCGTCTACAACACGCTCGGCGAACTGGTCTCGCTCGGCGAGGTGCTCGAGGTCGCCACCGACAAGCGCGCCAAGCGGTACGACCCGAACGCGCACCGCCCGCACCACCACCTGGTGTGCGCCCAGTGCGGCGCGATCAAGGATGTGCACCCGAGCGGCAACCCGCTGGCCGACCTCCCCGACTCCGAGCGCTTCGGCTTCAAGGTCTCGGACGTCGAGGTCACATACCGCGGGATCTGCCCGAACTGCGCCGCGGCGTAACCCCTTCCGCCCACCCGCACACCCGCCCGCTCCGGCACGCTCCAGCACGCGGGGTTCCCGAATCTGACGACCCGTCACATCGTCGGGAGCTGCGGGAGAGCCGTATCCGAAACTCAGCGCACGTGATCTGACCCGAACCATCGGCCGGGGCCCAGGCGCGGTCGACGCCCTCGGTCCCCTCGAACCGGCCGTCGCCCCCGGCGAGTTCACCTGTGCCGTCGGCCCCTCGGGCTGCGGCAAGTCGACCCTGCCGCGCATCGCGGCGGGGCTGCTGCGCCCGAGCACCGGCACGCTGGAGATCCGCACCTCCAACCCCCGCCCCGCGGCCATGATCTTCCAGGACTACGGCATCTACGACTGGAAGACCGTCCGCGCCGACGTCCGCTTCGGCCTGGACGTCCAGCGCGTCCCGCGCCGCGCGGCGACCGCCCGCGGCGACGACTGGCTGGCCCGCATGGGCCTGGCGGGCTTCGCGGACGCCTACCCGGCGACCCTCCCGGGCGGGATGCGCTGGGGGTCCCCCCAGGCCCTTTGGGCTCTGGGGGAGGGTGGCGGTTTCCGCTCGACCACCGAGCGGCCCATGACCTGCCTGCCGGACTTCGGGTTCAGCTTCACCGAACCGTCTGCGGGGATCATGCACTCTCCGTCACCACCGCAGGTCCGCGGCCGCACTGAGCATCCCGGACGAGGAGGCGGTCGGCCGCAGCGGCTGAAATTCCCGAGAGCGACAACGACTGAGGGCCGGAATCCATGTTCTGGATTCCGGCCCTCGGCCTTCAGTAGCGGGGACAGGATTTGAACCTGCGACCTCTGGGTTATGAGCCCAGCGAGCTACCGAGCTGCTCCACCCCGCGGCGATGAATGCAACGTTACGTGAAGGGGGACGACGAAGGCAAATCCATTGGACGGCCGCCCGTCTTCGCAGGTCGGACGAGGTCAGGCCGAGAGCTCTTCGCGCAGCGCGTCCCGCAGCCGCGCCGCCCGCTCGGAGACTTCCGCCGGCCCGAGCGACACCGCCCGGTCCGCCCAGCGCTGCCCCTCCGCCAGCTCGCCGCGACGCGCGTAGACCAGGGCGAGCCGCAACGCCGCCCGCCCGTGCCCGGCGTCGGCCGCCCGGGTCCACCACACAGCGGCCTCGGGCTCGCTGCCCTCCCGCGCGAGCAGCAGCCCGAGGTTGAAGGCGCCGTTGCGCGATCCGGCCTCCGCGGCCGTCCGGTACCAGCGCGCCGCCTCGACGACGTCGCCGCGAGCGGCGGCCAGCATCCCGACCCGCACCTGCGCCCGGCGGTGACCCTGCGTGGCCGCCCGCTCGTACCACTCCTCGCACTCGGTCTTCTCGTGCACGATCTCCCCGAGTTCGTGCGCCGGCTGCTGCGGCCGGCGCGCGTCGAGCACGGACGCCAGCCGGTAGGCCGCCTCCGCGCTCCCGCCGCCGGCGGCGCACCGCAGATGCCGTTCGGCCTCCTGCTCGTCGCCGTCCCGCAGCCGCGCGATGCCGACCTGGAGCGCCGCCTCGGTGTGCCCGGCGGCGGCCGCCCGCTCGTACCAGCGCAGCGCGACGGGCTCCTCGCCCCGTCCGGCGAACAGGATGCCGAGGTTGAACGCGGCGTCGACGCTGCCCGCCTCCGCGGCCTTGGAGAACCACGGTTCGGCGCCGGCCGTGTCGCCGCCCTGGAGCAGCAGGATGGCGAGCGCGTTGGCGGCCTCCCGGTGCCCGGCGTAGGCCGCGCGCCGGTACCACTGCTCGGCCTGCGCCGTGCGGCCCTGCTCGGCGCAGAGCAGGGCGAGGTTGTAGGCGCCGTTGTCGTCACCGGCGTCCATGGCGGCCCGGTACCAGCGCTCGGCGGTCTGGGTCTGCCCCCGCTCGGCGTGCAGCGCGCCCAGGGCGTTCGCCGCGTTGCCGTCGCCCTCCTGGGCGGCCCGCAGCCACCAGATGGCGGCGTTCTCGGTGTCGCCGGCGTCGCGCAGCAGGAAGCCGAGCGCGCAGGCGGCCCGTGCCTCGCCGTCCTTGGCGGAGGTCAGATACCAGCGCCCGGCCTCCTTCAGGTCACCCCGCTTCTCCAGGATGGTGCCAAGGTGCAGGGCGGCCCGCCGGTGTCCGCGCGCGGCGGCCTGCCGGTACCACTGCTCGGCCTCGGCCCCCGCGGCGACACCGTTGTCGTGGCCGTGCCCGTCCCGGTCGCCGTCCGTGACGGCGCTTCGGCGCTCCCCGCTCTGCTCGTATTCCTTCTGGTCGAGGGCGCGGGCCAGCCGGTAGGCCGCTTCCCGGTGCCCGCGCTCGGCGGCGGCCCGCATCCAGCGCTCGGCCCCCGCGTCGCCACGGTGTTCCAGCAGGTCGGCGAGGGCGTACGCGCCCAGCGCGTGCCCCTGTTCGGCGGACTGGCGCAGCCAGTACTCGGCGGCCGGCTCGTCCCCGCACTCACGTCGGTGGCGGCCCAGCGCGTGCGCGGCCGCGGCGGAGCCGGCGACGGCGGCGACCCGCCACCAGCCGGCGGCGTCGTCGGGGTAACCGCGCTGGTGGAGGAGGACGCCCAGGTTGTTGGCGGCGGCCCGGTCGCCCTCGGCGGTGGCGGCACGCAGATGGGGCTCGGCACCGTCGAGGTCGCCGCGGCGCAGCAGCATGGCCCCGAGGACGCTCATGGCCTCGGCGTCGCCGGCTTCCGCCGCGAGCCGCAGGCGCATCTCCTCGACGGCCTCACCCGTCTCGACGGCGTCCGCCGCCTCGTCCCGGCTCTCGTCCGGGGTCGCTTCCTCGCCGGAAGGCTGCACAAACCGCCCTGTCTCGAACAGAGTTGCCTTGTCCCCCATAACGTCCATCGTCGCACCACCTGCAACCCGGGTACACCTGGTATACCGCGGCCCGTAAGGTCACTTCAGCGTTTTGTCGACATGCCCACAGAGAGACAAGTCAAACACAGATCCCTCAACTCCCCACAGCGGCGCGGCCATCACGTCCCCCGGCACATGCGTTCGCACATCACGAAGGCCCGGATCCGTTTCTGGATCCGGGCCTTCGTTTTTCAGTAGCGGGGACAGGATTTGAACCTGCGACCTCTGGGTTATGAGCCCAGCGAGCTACCGAGCTGCTCCACCCCGCGTCGTGTTCCACAACCGTACCACGACGCGGGGTGGAGCATGATCAGCCGCTGGTCGGACTGGGACTCGGGCTCGGACTCGCACTGCTGCCGGAGCCGGAGCCCGAGCCGCCGCCGGGGCTCGCCGAGCCGGTGGGACTCGGTGTGCTGCTGGCCTTGGCGCCCTTGTCGGCCTCCGCCTGCGCGGCCTCGGCCCGCTTCAGCGCGGCCTCGAGATCCTTCTGCGCCTTGGCGTACGCGTCCCAGTCGGGCTTCTTCAGCGCCTCCTGGCCCGCGGTGAAGGCCTTCTGGGCGTCGGCGAGCGCCTCTCTGACCGTCGGGTTGGTGGACGTCGGCGGTGTCGTGGTGCCGTCGCCCTCGTCAGCCGGCGGCGTGGTCGTACTCTCCGCGCCGAAGACCTTGTTGAGGGCCTCGTCCAGGGTGTCCTCGAAGGCGGTGTTGCCTCCGTAGGTCACCAACACCTTTTTCAGGAGGGGGTACTTGAGCCCGCCACCGCGCACATAGACCGGCTCCACGTACAGCAGGCCGCCGTCCAACGGCACCGTCAGCAGGTTGCCGTACTCGATGTCGGAGTCGCCGCCCTTCAGGAGTCTGATGGACTCGGCGATGTCCTGTTCGGAGTTGAACTGGCTCTGCACCTGTTTGGGTCCGTCGACCGTCGTACTGGTCGGCAGTTTCAGCACTCTGATCTTGCCGTAGTCAGGAGTGCCCGCCTCGGAGTCGACCGCCATGAACGCACTGAGGTTGTCCCGGCCGTTGGGCGTGAACGTCGTCGTGAGCGAGAACGCCTGCGCCGCCTGGTCGGGCATCTTCATGCTCAGGTAATACGGCGGCACCGCGTCGCCCGACTTGTTGGACGGGTCGTCCGGCACCTGCCACACCTCGCTGCCGCTGAGGAACGTCGTGGCGTCCTTCACGTGGTAGCGGGTGAGCAGCTCGCGCTGGACCTTGAACAGGTCCTGCGGGTACCGGAGATGCGCCATCAGGTCGCTCGAGATGGACGACTTGGACTTCACCGTGCCGGGGAACGCCTTCATCCAGGTCTTCAGGACCGGGTCCTCGGTGTCCCACTGGTAGAGCTTGACCTCGCCCGTGTACGCGTCGACGGTCGCCTTCACCGAGTTGCGGATGTAGTTGACCTGGTTCTGCTGGGCCACCACCGCGCGGTTGTCGTTGGTCGCGGTCAGCGAGTCGGCCGTCGTGTCGCCCAGGGTCGTACGGGAGGCGTACGGGTAGCCGTTCGTCGTCGTGTACGCGTCGACGATCCACTGGATCTTGTTGCCGACCACGGCCGGATAGGCGTCGCCGTCGATGGTCAGCCACGGGGCGACCGCCTCGACGCGCTCCTTCGGCGTGCGGTTGTACAGGATCCGCGAACCGTCGCCAATGGCACCGGAGTACAGGATCTGCGGCTCCCCGAACGCCACCGCGTACGCGGCCCGGTTGATCGGGTTGGAGAGGTTGACCCCGCTCTTGCCGGTGTAGCTGGTGGTCTTCTCACCCTGGTCGTCGGAGTAGTCGATCTCCTTCTGGGGACCGCCGACGATCGAGTACGTGGTCGTCTTCTCCCCGTAGTAGACCCGCTGCTCGTATGTGCCGAGCTCGCCCACGGAGGGCAGGTTGGACTCGGTGAAGAGCGGCCGGCCCTCGGCGTCGGAGGTGGTGCCGTTGGCGGCGACCACGCCGTAGCCGTGGGTGTAGCGGAAGTGGTTGTTGATCCAGTTCTGCTTGTCCACGCCCGCGAGGTTCAGCTCGCGCAGACCGATGACCGTGTCCTCGTCCGTGCCCTTGATGTTGTAGCGGTCCACGTCCAGGTTGGTCGGGAAGGCGTAGTACTTCCGCATCTGCTGGAGCTGCTGGAACGTCGGGGACACGATGTTCGGGTCCAGGACCCGGATGCTCGCGGCGGCGTCGGCGTCGTCGCGCAGCTTCGTCTTGTCCTTGGTGGTGCCGGTGCCCGAGTACTCGGTGACCTGCGCGTCCTCGATGCCGTACGCCTCGCGCGTCGCCTTGAGGTTCTTCTCGACGTACGGGGCTTCCTTGGCCTGCTCGTTCGGCTGGACCTGGAACTTCTGGACGATCGCCGGGTACAGCCCGCCGATGAGGATCGCCGAGAGCACCATCAGGCCGAAGCCGATCACGGGCAGCTGCCAGGTGCGCCGCCACAGGGTGGCGAAGAACAGCAGCGCACAGATGACGGCGATGCAGAACAGGATCGTCTTGGCCGGCAGGTAGGCGTTGGCGTCGACGTACCTCAGGCCCGTCCAGTTGTCCGTCGCCTTGAAGTCGCTGGACTTCACCGCCAGTCCGTAGCGGTCGAGCCAGTAGGCGACCGCCTTCAGCGTGACGAAGATGCCCAGCAGCACCGACAGGTGCCCGGTGGCCGCGGCCGTGGCGCGCGCGCCCGGGCTGGTGACCCGCAGCCCGCCGTACAGGTAGTGGGTGAGCGCGGCGGCGATCAGGGAGAGGATCGTGGCGGCGAAGCCGAAGCCGAGCAGGAACCGGTACCAGGGCAGGTCGAAGGCGAAGAAGGACACGTCGAGGTGGAACTGCGGGTCCTTCTGTCCGAAGGACACACCGTTGACCCACATCAGCCAGGTCCGCCACTGGCCCGCCGCCGAGGCGCCGGCGATGAGGCCGACCAGGGCGGTGATGCCGAGCAGCAGCCACGTCTTGTAGGGCGCGATGCCCATGCGGTAGCGGTCCAGGCTCTGCTGTTCCACCGACATCGCGCTGAGCGGCGGCCGCAGCCGGTGGGCCAGCCAGATGTTGAAGCCGACCGCGAGTGCCATCAGCAGGCCGAAGACGAAGAACAGCCCGATCTTGGTCCACAGCGTGGTGGTGAAGACCGACGAGTAGTTCACCGAGCGGTACCAGAGCCAGTCCGTCCAGAACCCGGCGAACATGGTGAACGCCATGCCGAGAACGGCAAGGACGCCCAGTGTCAGGAGCAGGGTCCGGACGCGCCGGGACGGGCGGCCCACTCTCATCCGCGGCCCTGTCGGGCCTCCGCCGCGGTCCGGCATCTGGAAAGCCAAGGTGCGCACCTCGAAGTCGAAATTGATCCGTCAGGCCCGCGTGTTCGTGGACCGTTCGTGGCCCCCCGTGATCGCGAGCCCACATCTATGCAACTTACTCACCGTTTACTCGGTTCCCGATTCCGGCCAGGAACGAGAGAGGATTGTGACCATGTCCAACACTCCCATGGCGGCGAGCCCGCTCACCCGGGCCGTACTCGAGATCGACGAGTACGCCTCCGGCCTCGGCTGGGACCAGCCCGCCCGCCTTTTCGCCCTCGTAGACACCGCTCGGCTGCGAGCCCAGGAACCGTCGCTCGCCGCCCAGCTCGGCCTTCAGGACGAGCCCCAGACCACCGGTCTCACCCCGATCGAGCAGGACGAAGTGCCAACGGACAAGCCGCTCGACGAGTTCCTGGCCACGATCGCCTGGCCCGACGCGGTGGTCGGCTGCGCCCTCACCGTGGAGCGGTTGATGCTGCCCCCGTCCGCCGAGGCCCAGGTCCCGCAGGGGCTGAGCGGGGCGAAGCTCACGAAGTGGGTGGCGGACCACCCCGACCGTCAGGAGGTCCGGATGACGGTCGGCGTGCTGCGCGACGGCACCCGCGACTCGGCCCTCCGGCTGCGCGAGAAGGACGCCCCGACGGAGGTCCTCACGGGCGCGGGCCTGGTGCCGGGCCTCGCGGAGGCGCTGTCGGCGACCTTCGCGGAGTAGCTCCTGAGGAAGGTTCGCGCGGTGGTCGGTCCTGCGGCTACTTCGTGCACTTCGGCAGGTCGGCGGTGTCGCCGCTGCGGATGTCCTTGAGGGCGGTGAGGGCGTCGTCGATGGTGTTCACCTTGACGAGCCTGAGCCCCGAGGGGGTGTCCTTGGCGGCGGCCGCGCAGTTGTCGGCGGGCGTCAGGAAGTACTGGGCGCCCTGGCTGCGCGCGCCGACGGTCTTCATCTCGATGCCGCCGATCGGCCCGACCTTGCCGGCGTCGTCGATCGTCCCGGTGCCGGCGACGAACTTGCCGCCGGTGAGGCTGTCCGGGGTGAGCTTGTCGTAGATGCCGAGCGCGAACATCAGACCGGCGCTGGGCCCGCCGACGTCGGCGAGCTTGATGTCGATGGTGAACGGGAACGTGTGGTCGGTCCCGGCCGAGATCCCGACGATGGCCCGCTTCTCGCCGGTGTCGTCGGAGGCCGCGGTGGTGATGGTGACGTCCTGGGTCTTGGTCGCCGTCCTGTTCGCCTTCTCGGCGGCCGCCTGCTCCTTGGCCGGAACGATCGTGAAGACGACGTTCTCCCCCGCCTTGTGCTTCGTCACCAGCTTCGCGACGTCGCCGGGCTCCTTCACCGCGGTGCCGTCCACGGCCTTGATCACGTCACCGGCGTGCAGCTTGCCCTCCGCCGGGGATGCCTTCACCACGGTCGAGACGATCACCCAGGAGGTCACCGGGATGTCCAGCTCGTTCAGGGCGGCGACCTTGGCGCTCTCCTGGGACTGGCTGAACTCCTCGGCGTTCTCCTGGGTGGACTGCTCCTCGGTCTTGCCGTCCGGGTAGAGCGTGTCGTGCGGCACGACCTTGTTGTCGTGCGCGAGCCATCCGTAGACGGCCTCGACGAGGTTCATCCGGTAGTCGGCGCTGGTGACCCGCACGGTGGTCATGTTGAGGTTGCCGCTGGTCGCGTAGGTCTTGCGCCCGGAGATCTGCAGCACCGGCTCGCCGTCGTGGTCGCCGAGTGTGTTCACCGTCGGCCCCGGGGACATCTCCGCGTACGGCACGGGGATGAGTACTCCCGCGCACAGGAGCGCGATCAGCATCAGGGTGGAGGCGAGCATCGTCGCGGTGCGGCGTGGCATGACTCGACATTACGTGACGCGTCTGTCAGCGCACCGTCAGGGCTGCCACCCGGGTCAGGTATGCGAGTGGGGCTTCTCCATGGCCGCGCGGAAGCGCGCGTATCCGTCCAGCTCAGGGCCGTCGCTGCGAGCCTTGCGGGTTCGGTTGGCCCAACTGCCCCACAGGCCGGCACCGATCCCGGTGGCAAGCGGAATCAGCAACCAGGCGAGCGCAGCCATGCCGACCTCCCAACCCCGATGAGCTACCACAACTGACTGATCAGCAGATTAACCATCCGCACTGACAACGCTCATGGCAGGGGTCCGGTTACGCAACCGGACGGGTGGCCCCGGGAACGGGCCGCGAAGCGGAATGCCCCGGGGAGGGGGACGGGGCCGGTTCGGCAGGACCGGTTCAGCAGGCGCCGACCCACTCCTCCGTCCCGTCCGAGAACTTCTGGTGCTTCCAGATCGGCACCTCGTGCTTGAGGTCGTCGATCAGCTTCCGGCAGGCCTCGAAGGCCTCCCCGCGGTGCGGGCAGGAGACGGCGACGACGACGGCGAGGTCGCCCACGCGCAGGTCCCCCACGCGATGCACGGCCGCGAGCGCGCGCACCGGGTAGTCCGCGACGACCTTCTCCGCGATCCGCCGCATCTCCGCCTCGGCACTGGGGTGGCAGGAGTAGCCGAGCGCGTCGACGTCGGCGCCCCCGTCGTGGTTGCGCACGGTGCCCACGAACAGCGCCGTCCCGCCGGCCGCGTCGTCTCCGACGGCGCGGAAGACCTCGTCCAGGGAGAGGGCGGTGTCGCGGACGGCGATCAGCTTGACGGGATCCTGCGCCGCCTGCTCGCCGGGGTGCTCGTTGGTGGCTGCCATGCCCCCATCGTGCCGCACGCCTGAGACCAGGGGGAATAGCGTCATCGCCCGGTACGCGCGTGTGACGCTTCGGAGCCTCCTACAGGAGGATGCCCAAGCAGGCCTCGCTTCGGCGCCTCCTACAGGAGCCTGCCCAGGCAGGCCTCAGCAGGCTTCAGTAGGCCTCCGGTATGAGGCGGCCCGTCCCCGGGGGGGGCTTCCCGGCGGCGGGAAGCCCCCGCGCTCATCGCCGCCGGGCCTTACGGGCCCTGCGCACCACTGCCGCCGCACCCAACAGAGCCACCGTCGCGCCTGCCGCGCCCGCGGCGGTCGCGTCCTTGCGGCCCAGCCGCCGGCCGACGACGGTGTGCCGCCCGGACACCTCCGCCAGCAGCTCCGCGAGGACCTCCTCATTGGTCCACTGCGGCCGCCACCCCGCGTCGTGCAGCCGGCTCCCGCTCACCACCCAGGGGTGCATCGTGTACGCGAGGTCGCCCGCCGGGGACGGCGTGAGCCCGATCCGGTGCAGCCGGGCGGCGGCGCCCAGCGCGACCGCCGACGGCAGCTCCATCCGCCGGATCCCGCTGAGCTCCTCGACCTCCTCCTGCTCCAGCCACCCGTCGCACCCGACGGCCAGCTCCCCGTCGACCTTCTCCAGGACGGCGTACTCCAGAGCGCCCACCAGGTCCTCGACGTGGCAGAACTGCCAGGCCGGCCGCGAACCGGCGACGACCAGCAGCCGCGGGGACTCGAAGTACCGGGTCAGCGCGGTGTCGGTGCCGCCGACCAGGATCGCGGGCCGCACCACGGTGACGTTCAGTCCCGGATGCGCCCGGGGCGCACGCCGTGCGAGCCGTTCGATCTCCAGAAGGTCGCCGACGCCGGTCGCCTCGGCCGTCGCGCGCAGCTCCGCGTCCTCCGCGAGCGGCAGCTCGTTGTCCTCCAGCGCTCCGTAGACCATCGCGGAGGTGCACAGCACGACGCGGTGCACCCCGGCCGCCGCGGCGGCCGTCAGCACGGTCTGCGTTCCGCGCACGTTGTAGGCCGTCCGGGCGGCGGCGTCACTCCCCAGGTCGAGGTCGAGGGCGAGGTGGACCACGACGTCCGCCCCGCGCAGCTTCTCGGCGATCGCCGGGTCACGGACGTCGAGGATGTGCCACTGCGCCGCGTCGCACTCGCCTCGCCGCTCGTCGATGGCGACGACCTGCTTGACCTCCTCCGATGCGGCGAGCCGCTCCGTGAGCAGCGCGCCGACCCCGGTCGCGGCACCGGTCACGGCGACGACGGGCCCGCGCGCACCGCTCGGGGTTGCGTGGTTTCGCGCTGCGCGAACCTGCGGATCTGGGGAACTCACCAGGTGTCTCCAGCGGTTGTCTTGGCATACGGGCGTGAGTGACGCGTACGTACCAGGTGGCATCCATCCTGCCGCAGGCCAGGAGTCGGCGAAGCACCGAGGCCCGATCGAGCCGGGGTGTCTACGCTGGGTGGTGTTGCAGGGCAGTCGCCGCCGGCCGATAACCGGTGGCCTTACCAGCCGAGGAACCCCGTGAGTGACACCCCATTCGGATTCGGCCTTCCGCCGGAGGAGCCGGAAGACGGCGACGAGGGCAAGAAGAAGGACCCGCAGAGCGGCGGTGGTCAGGGACCGGCCAACCCGTTCGGTTTCGGCGGGATGCCCGGCGCCGGCGGCTTTGGCGGCCCCGGCGCGGACAATCCGCTCGCCGCGATGTTCGGTTCACTGAACCCCAACGACCTGGGGGCCGCGTTCCAGCAGCTGGGCCAGATGCTCTCCTACGAGGGCGGCCCGGTGAACTGGGACATGGCCAAGCAGATCGCCCGCCAGCAGGTCTCCCAGGGCACCTCCGACGGCGTGAAGGACGCGAGCGTCGGCCCCTCCGACGTCACCGCGGTCCAGGAGGCCGTCCGCCTGGCCGACCTGTGGCTGGACGACGCGACCTCCCTGCCGTCCGGCGCCGGCACTGCGGTGGCGTGGTCCCGCGCGGAGTGGGTCGAGGCGACCCTGCCCGCGTGGAAGGAGCTCGTCGACCCGGTCGCCGAGCGCGTCGGCGCGGCCATGGGCGACGTCCTGCCGGAGGAGATGCAGGCCATGGCGGGCCCGCTGATCGGCATGATGCGGTCGATGGGCGGCGCGATGTTCGGTTCGCAGATCGGCCAGGCCGTGGGCGTGCTCGCGGGCGAGGTCGTCGGCTCGACCGACATCGGCCTGCCGCTCGGCCCGGCCGGGCGCGCGGCACTGCTGCCGGTGAACATCGAGGCGTTCGGCAAGGACCTGGGCGTGGCGAAGGAGGAGGTGCGGCTCTACCTCGCGCTGCGCGAGGCCGCCCACCAGCGCCTGTTCGCGCATGTGCCGTGGCTGCGCTCGCACCTGTTCGGTGCGGTCGAGGGCTACGCGCGCGGGATCAAGGTCGACACCGCCAAGCTGGAGGACGTGGTCGGCCAGTTCGACCCGCAGAACCCCGAGCAGTTGCAGGACGCACTGCAGCAGGGCATGTTCCAGCCGGAGGACACCCCGGAGCAGAAGGCCGCCCTGGCCCGTCTGGAGACGGCCCTGGCGCTCGTCGAGGGCTGGGTGGACGCGGTGGTGCACGCGGCCGCGAAGCCGCGCCTGACGTCCGCCGACGCGCTGCGCGAGACGCTGCGCCGCCGCCGTGCCACGGGCGGTCCCGCGGAGCAGACGTTCGCGACGCTGATCGGTCTGGAGCTGCGCCCACGCCGACTGCGCGACGCCTCCCGGCTGTGGGCCTCGCTGACGGACGCGCGCGGGGTCGACGGCCGTGACGCCCTGTGGGCCCACCCGGACATGCTGCCCACGGCGTCCGACCTGGACGACCCGGACGGCTTCGTGCACCGCGAGCAGCTGGACTTCTCCGAGCTGGACAAGATGCTCGGCGAGGCGGCGAGCGGCGGCGGCCACACCGAGAAGCCGAATCTGAAGAAGGACGACGAGAACGACTCCAGGGGCGACGACACCGAGTGAGCCTGTACGACGACGCGGTCCTCGTCCTGAAGGGGTACGAGGGCCAGGAAGAGCTGCGCCAGACCTATCTGGACCATCTCGCGGCGCATCCGGACGGCATGCGCAAGGCCTGCGGGGACGGCCATCTCACGGCGAGCGCGCTGGTGATCGACCCGGGGCGGGGGCGGGTGCTGCTCACGCTCCACAAGAAGCTGCGCATGTGGCTGCAGACGGGCGGCCACTGCGAGCCGGCCGACGCGACGCTGGCGGCCGCGGCCCTGCGGGAGGGGACCGAGGAGTCGGGCGTCCCGGGGCTGAGCCTGCTGCCCGGCGGCCCGGTCCGGCTCGACCGGCATCTCACGCCCTGTGCCTGGCACTACGACGTCCAGTACGCGGCGCTCGCTCCGGCCGGGGCGGTGGAGGCCATCAGCGACGAATCCCTCGACCTGCGCTGGTTCGCCTACGACGAGGTGGCGGGCGTGGCCGACGGGTCGGTCGTACGGCTGCTGGAAGCGACCCGCGCGCGGCTGTGAGCGGCGACGGCCGCAACGGGTAAGGGGCGACTCACCAGGTGGTCGCCCCTTACATTCGCTCTGCGGAGGGTCAGCTCCAGACGTTGCCCTGGTTCTGTCCGCGTGCCCCCTGCTGCCCCATGCCGTACTGGGCGGCCAGGCCGGAGCCGAGCTGGGCGTTCTGCGGCGGCAGCAGTTCGCTGGGCTGGACGAGCGCGTAGCCGCTGCCCATGAAGCTCAGCTCCCAGCCCTCACCGGTGTTGCCGCGCCGGCGCCACACGCCGGAGGTGTGCGTCTGGGCCTGCATCTGCACCCGCAGCCCGGTCGACCAGGCGACGATGGCGTCGGCGTCGCAGTTGACGTACTTGTCGGGCGTGACCTGCATCATCAGGGGCGCGCCCGAGGTCATCAGCGCGACCTTGCCGCGGCCGGTGATGTTGAGCTGGTACTTCCCCGAGCCGGAGATGCCGTAGAGGCTGTCGACGGCGATGACTTCGTGGTGCAGCCCGGAGTCCATGGCGAGCACGTAGCTGCTGTCCACGGTCAGACCGTCCTGCTCCACGTCCACGACATGGACGTGCTGGGCGAGGTTGGCGAGGTAGACCGTGCCCTGCCCGTGGCACCGCATCAGGTCCAGGCCCTCGCCGGTGTGCGCACGCGCGCGTCCCTGGTTGTTGCTCTGGTACTCGGCGTCGAACTCCATCAGGCCCTGATAGGCGACCATCGTGCCCTTGCGGGCGAGGATGTCGTCGTGGCCCTCCAGGGTGACCCGGAGCATCTGCTTGTTCTGCAGACTCCAGCGTTCCTGGGTCTGCGAGTCGTTGTGCGCGAAAAGTGGGCTCTGCATGGCGTTTCTGGCTCCCCCTCAGCCCCGGACCCGAAGGCGGTCGGTGCTGTCCTCACTGGGCTGGACGACGACGATGCCCTGGCCGGAGAAGGCCATCTGGTAGGCCTCGCCGCTGCCCCGGCCGATGAGCGACTGCGCCTTGAAGCTGCGCTTGCCCTTCACCTTGAGGTTCGGGGACCAGGCGACGAGCGCGTCGGGGTCGACGTACGTCTCGTCCTCGCCGCCGCCGCAGTCGACGACGATCGGCTTGCCCCGCGAGGTCAGCGCGACCCAGCCCTGCCCGGAGATCTTGGTGTTCCACAGGCCCTGACCGGCGAACTTCGCGAGCCCCTTGACGCGCTCGACGCCCCAGGTGAGGTGCGCGTCGAAGGCGAGCAGGTTGGTGGCGTTGACGGAGATGCCGTCGCCGTTGAGCTGGATGACGACGACGTTCGCCCCGTAGTCGGCGAGGTAGAGCAGGCCGTCGCCGGTGCACTTCATGAGGGGCGCGCCCTCGCCGGTCATCCAGTCGCGGGCGATCTGGCGGACGGCCGGCGGGTTGGGCTCGTACTGGACGAAGCCCTCGTAGGCGACCATCGAGCCCACGCGCGCGAAGAGGTCGTTCCCGGTCTGCATGGCGACCTTCAGCATGTGGTTGCCGTGGTTCTCCATGCGGGCGGTGACGGGTGCGGGGGCGTAGCCCGCGAGCGGCTGGTTCATGACGGGCTCCCTCAGACCTCGTACGGCTGGACGACGATGAAGTTGCCGGGAGCTCCCCGGAACTGGAGGTTGACGCTCTCTCCGGTGTCGCCCGGGTAGGCGTTGCGGCGCATCCGCACCTGGCTGGAGACGACCACCTGGGAGGCGGCCGACCAGGCGACGACGGCGTTGCAGTCGGCGAACGTGGTGGGCGTGACGGGCAGGACGACGGGCGTGCCGTGCGTCTTCACGACGATCGTGCCGGTGCCCTGGAACTGCATCGTGAACAGCGCGCCGCCGGGGATCCCGTGCCCCTCGACGCGACGGACCTCGTACTGGAGGCTCTCGTCGAAGGCGAGGACGTTCTCGGCGGAGACGCAGATCGCGTCGCCCTGGAGCTCGATGGGGTGCAGTTGGGTGGAGTTCTCGGCGAGGAACACCTGCCCCTGGCCGGTGCAGCGCATCAGCTGCATCTCCTGGCCGGTCGCGTTGCCGACGATCCGGCCGGCGAATCCGGCGCCCTTGTAGCTGAAGTCGACCTTGCCCTGGTAGAGGACCATGCTGCCCTGGCGGGCGAGCACGGGCTGGCCGCCGATGGCGAGGTCGACGCGGATCATCTTCTTGGTCTGCGGCGTCCAGCGCTGCCCGGTGGGCGTCTCCTTGAACTGCTGGAGTGCGGCGGTCACACCCGCGCCGCCCTGGGGCGCGCCCTGCGGCACGCCGTACGCCTGCTGCCCCGGGACCTGCCCGAACGGCGGCTGCTGACCGTAGCCGGGCGGCGCGGGCGGCTGGCCGTAGCCGGGCGGGGCCGGCTGCTGACCATAGCCGGGCGGGGCCGGCGGTGCCGGGGGCTGCTGGCCGTACCCGGGCGGCATGGGCGCGGTCGGCGCGGGACCCTGACCGTACGGCTGCTGCTGGGGCGGCTGGCCGTACGGAGCCGGTGCCGGGGCGGGGGGCGGCACATGGCCGCCGCCGGGCGGGGTCAGGGGCGCGACGATCGTCGGCGCGGCGTGCATCGACGGCGCGGGGGCCGGGGCCGGCGGCGGAGTCGCCGCGGGCGGGGGCGCGAAGCCCTGCGCGGCGGGCTGCGGTTGCTGCGGAGCGGGCGCCGGGGCGGGTGCGGACGGTGCGCCGAAGGCGGGCGGGGCGAAGCCGGGAGCCGCCCCGGCCTGCGGCTGCTGCGGCGGGGCGGCGGGCGCCTCCTCCTCGGCGACCTCGCCGCCGAAGTTCTTCAGCAGCGCGTCCAGGCCGCCGTCGAAGCCCTGTCCGACGGCCGCGAACCGCCACACGTCCTTGAAGTAGAAGTCGCCCAGCATCACGGCCCGCTCGGTGGTGAACTCCGAGCCGTTGAAGGCATAGCGGGCCACCTCCTCGCCGCCGGCGACGATGCGGATGTAGCCGGGGTGGATCTGCGACATCTGTCCGGCGCCGTCGAGGGTCGCGGTGAAGGACAGTCTGCGGATCTGCTGCGGGATCCGGTCCAGAGTGATCCGGAAGGACTCCGTGTCTCCCGCCTGGGCGCCCAGGAGCTGGACGGACTCCTCAGGGGACTTCGGCTGGTTGAAGAAGACGAAGTACCGGTCGTCCGAGAGCCGCTCGTCGGCGTCGAGGCCGAAGCAGCTGATGTCGAAGGTCAGGCCGGGAGCGGTGATCTGCACGCCTACGTACAGATCGGTGCCCGCGGTGAGGTCACTGATCTTGGCCTTGTGGCCGCGCTGGAATTCCCTGGGCATGCGTAACGACCGTCCCCCATCCCGATGTGCGAGTGCGTCGCGTCAGGCTAACGGCAAAGTCTGACAACGCACGATGTCGGTACAGACCCGGTACACAACCCGCGTCACCTGATACCGACCGGGTTCGCTCCGCGTGCGCCGCAGGTCACTCCCCGCCCGCGCCGGGCAGGTGGGGCAGCCGTTCGGCCGCGACGACGCCCTCGAGGTAGCCGCGGGCGCGCTCGGTGCGCGGGTACGACTCCAGGAGCCGCCAGAAGTCGGGGCCGTGGCCGGGCACGAGCAGATGCGCGAGCTCATGGGCGAGGACGTAGTCGATGACGTACTCGGGCATGCCCTTGAGGCGGTGCGACAGACGGATGCTGCCCTCGGCCGGTGTGCACGAGCCCCAGCGGGTGTTCTGGTTGGTCACCCAACGGACCGAGGTGGGCCGGGCCCGGCCGCCGAAGCACTGGGCCGACAGCCGCTCCGCGCGCTCGGCCAACTCGGCGTCGCCGGGCACCCGCCGACTCTCCTGGGCGGCGAGCTTGTCGAGCATGACGCTCACCCAGCGTTGCTCCTCGGCCTCGGACATCCGGGCAGGGATGAGCACGATGGTGCGATCGCCCTCGCGGTACGCGGAGACCGTCCGACGTCGACGGGCGCTTCTGCGGACCTCGATCGCGCTCGCCCCCGAGCCGCTCGGCGGCTGGCTCGTCGCGCTGCGCTGTGGGCTTCCGGCGCGGTGCAGTGGGTCGGCGGACACGCCCCGACGTTACCCGCTGCACACGGGGGAAGTCCCGACTCCGGGACGGTTCGCTTCCGATCTCCTCCGCCGCCTTTGCCTCGTACGACGGATTTGTACGACGAACGCCGTTGCCTGTGGACAACTTTCGGCACGCCCGAGCGGTCCCGGGCATGCTGGCACTCGTCGGCGGAGCGAGGACAACCCCACGCCCCCGCTCCGCCGACCTGACGGGGAGATTCCAGGCATACGGGGGCCTTTGATGCATCCGACGGTGAAGCCCGCGCTGCGGCGCGGCTGGCGTGACCTCAACACGGTGCAGTTCGGTATGACACCGGCGCACGCGCTGACACTCGGTCCGGTAGACACGGCGACGGGCAGCTTCCTCGATCTGCTGGACGGCACCCGCGGCCTCGCGCTCCTGCGCGAGGAGGGCCGCCGCATGGATCTGCCCGACGGCCATGTCGACCGGCTGGTGGAACGGCTGGCACGGGCCGGGCTGCTCGACGACGCGCGCGGCGGCGGGCCGGAGGCCTGCGCGCTGCGGGAGAAGAAGGAGGTCATGGACCGGCTGCGCCCGGATCTCGCCGCGCTGTCCCTGATCACCTCGGAACCGGGCGACGCGATGGAGCATCTGACAGCCCGAGGCCGGCTGCGGGTCCAGGTACGGGGCGCCGGCCGGGTCGGCGCGGTGCTGGCCGCGTTGCTGTCGGGAGCGGGAGTGGGCGAGGTGGACGTGCGGGACGGCGGCCTGGTGGAGCCTGCGGACGTGGCGCCGGGCGGCCTGCCCGCCGAGGCGGTCGGCGAGCGTCGGGACGAGGCCGCTCGGCGCGTCGTGCGCCGCGCCGCCCCCGGCCGCCCGCCCCGCAGGAAGACAGGATCACCGGCCGGGACGGACACCCCGGGCCACTCCCTGGTGATCATCGCCCCACGCGACGACGTGTCGGTGCACGCGCCCGCTCCCTCTGCGGCGGAGCCGCTGATCGCCTCGGGCACACCGCATCTCTACGCCGGGGTCGTGGAGGGCACGGGCGTGGTCGGCCCGCTCGTACTGCCGGGTGAGACGGGCTGCGCCGGTTGTCTGCAGCAGGACCGCACCGACCGGGACCCGGCCTGGCCTCGGCTGGTCGCCCAGTGGCACTCCGGGAAGCGGCGCGCGGCCCGCGCCTGCGACCTGACCCTGGCCACGACGGTCGCCGGGCTGGCGGCGGCCCACGCGCTCGCCTTCCTCGACGGCCGGACCCCGTCGAGCGCGGGCGCCCGCTGGGAGGTCTCCGTCCCCACTCTCCAGTGGCACGCGCGACCGGTATGGCCCCACTCCGCCTGTCTGTGCGGGGCCGCGGAGAAAGGTAAGCAGGAACACACCTCCGAGGACCAGGCATCGCACGCGACAATGGGGGAGCAACGGCATTCGAAGGGGTTTCGCCGTACGACGGACGCGGCGCGGCTGGCTGGGACTTGGAGGGCGCATGTCTGATCTTCCCCGGAAGGCGGTCACCCGGACCGCCAAGCTCGCCGCGCTCCCGCTCGGCTTCGCCGGGCGGGCGACCTGGGGTCTGGGCAAGAGGATCGTGGGCGAGTCCGCGGAGATCGTCAGCCGCGAGCTGCAGCAGCGCACCGCCGATCAGCTCTTCAAGGTGCTGGGCGAGCTGAAGGGGGGCGCGATGAAGTTCGGGCAGGCCATGTCCGTCTTCGAGTCCGCCCTCCCCGAGGAGGTGGCCGGCCCCTACCGGGCGGCCCTCACCAAGCTTCAGGACGCGGCGCCGCCGATGCCGACCCGCACGGTGCACTCCGTGCTCGCGGAGCGGCTCGGCGAGGACTGGTCCGAGCTGTTCCTGGAGTTCGACGACAAGCCGGCCGCGGCGGCCTCGATCGGCCAGGTGCACCGGGCGGTGTGGCACGACGGCCGGGAGGTCGCGGTCAAGGTCCAGTACCCGGGGGCCGGTGAGGCACTGCTGTCGGATCTGAACCAACTCAGCCGTTTCGCACGGCTGTTGGGCCCGCTCATCCCGGGCATGGACGTGAAGCCGCTGATCTCCGAGCTCAAGGACCGGGTCTCCGAGGAACTCGACTACAGCCTCGAGGCGCAGGCCCAGCGCGCCCATGCGGAGGAGTTCGCCGACGATCCCGACTTCGCGGTCCCGGCGGTCGTCCACCAGTGCGACCAGATCCTGGTCACCGAGTGGATGGACGGCGTGCCCCTGTCCGAGGTGATCACCGACGGCACCCGGGAACAGCGCGACCGCGCCGGCCAGTTGCTGTCCCGCTTCCTCTTCTCCGGCCCGGCCCGCACCGGCCTGCTCCACGCCGACCCGCACCCCGGCAACTTCCGCCTGCTGCCCGGCGGTCCGGACGGCGAGGACGACTGGCGCCTGGGCGTCCTGGACTTCGGCACGGTGGACCGGCTCCCGGGCGGCCTGCCGGACCCGATCGGCGAGTCCCTGCGCATGACGTTGGACGGCGAGGCGGAGGCGGTCTACGAACTCCTCTGTACCGAGGGCTTCGTCAAGGACTCCATCGAGCTGGATCCCGACGCGGTCCTCGACTACCTGCTGCCGATCATCGAGCCGGCGAAGGTGGAGGAGTTCACCTTCACCCGCGGCTGGATACGCAGCCAGGCGGCGAGGATCGCCGACCCCCGCTCCCCCGCCCACCAGTTGGGCAAGCAGCTCAACCTGCCTCCTGCCTACCTGCTGATACACCGGGTGACGCTGAGCACCATCGGCGTGCTGTGCCAGCTCGGCGCGACGGTCCGGCTGCGCGAGGAGTTGGAGGAGTGGCTGCCCGGGTTCCTCCCGGAGGACGCGCTGGAGGCCCTGGAAGCGGAGGAGTCGGTGGCGGAGGCGTGAGCGGGCAGGCGTGACACCGGCAGCCGCGAGTTGGCAAGCCTGAGCCGGCAGCCGCGAGTTGGCAAGGGTGAGTGGGCAAGCGTGAGTGGGCAGCCGTGAGTTGGCAGGCGTGAGTTGCCTGCTCGCCGCACTGTGACGTACCTCACCACCACTCCGCGGAGGATCGCCCGGACAACGCACCGCGGGGGCCGGTCCGTTCGGACGGACCGGCCCCCGCGGGGGAGAGCTTCGCCTCCCCTGTCGGGAGGCCACCGCTTCAGGTGGGCGTGGTTACTGCATCACGGCGATGGCGAGCGCCCGGCGAGCACGCATCGAGGCGCGCTCGGCCCGGCGCTGCATCCGGCGAGCGGTCGCCAGGCGCACGGCCCGACGTTCCCGCTCGGCCTCCTGCAGTCGGTCGTGCATATGCGCACGAGCCAGGGCTTCTGGGATGAGTTGCATCTCCCGTGTCCTGTTCTGGCGCGAGTCGTACGCGCCGGTGGTGGTGATGTCTTCGGTCGCGGAGCCTGCGGGCTCGCTGGTGATCGGCTTCATCGGGGCCTGCTTCTTGGGGTCTTGCGTGAGGGGGCGGTCGATCGTTCCTGCGATGGTGTTCATGCCGTGACCGGGTTCTTGCGCGGGCGACCACGCGGCCGCTTCCGGGCGACGACGACACCCTGGACGAACAGCTCGCCACCCCAGACGCCCCAGGGCTCGCGCCGCTCCTTGGCGCCGGCGAGGCAGGCCTCGACCAGCGGGCAGGTACGGCAGAGGGACTTGGCGTACTCGACGTCGGCCGGCGACTCGGCGAAGAAGACCTCCGGGTCATAGGAACGGCAGGGGACGGGTACGCCGAGGTTCTCGATGGCGTCGTCGAGCGCGGTGAGCGCCGTGAGCGGGGTCAAGGTGGAGTCCTCCGTGAGGCCGGGCGGGGGGATCGTTTCGGAAGGCGGTACGGACGGGGCGTGCGCTTCGAGTTGCACGGTTCGTCTTCCTCGTCTGGTCGGTCCGGCCCTGTGGGACCGGTTGTCGGCTGGGTACCGGGTTCTTTTCTTGTCCCGAGGCCCCTTCGCTCCGTCGTCCCCGTTGTTTCGGGGAAAACAGAAGGGCCGCGGATCCCGGGTGGGGTTCCGCGGCCCTGAAGGCGCCGGCCTGAGTCGATCAGGCTGGATCACTCCAGGGTTCTGGCCCACGGAAGGCCCACATCAGGTGGTGCTGCGTCGTCTGCTTCCGGCTTCCGGCACCGGCTGCCGTAAAGGCATAGGTCAGTTCCTCTGCCTTTACTGCTTCCAGTGCCTCAGTCGGTCGCTCATTGCGCTCGCGGACGGGAAGACCCGCGGGAGCAGCGGAGGAGGACGCCGACCGGTCGGCACGAATGCCGGACAGACCGGTGCCCAGGACCGAGGTGCCGAGCGTGCACGCGGAGACGATCGAGCGATCGTTCAGTTTCGCGGTGGAGCTGCTGTTGGTGATGATCACTGGAATCGCCTCCTCTCGGCGTCTCGGGGGACCGGGGGTGAACCCAGTCCGTCGGATATGCAAGTACAGCACGGAATCAGGGCCTTCGAGAAGGCCGCCGTTCCCGTGTCTAAGAACCTATGGGGATTGCTGGGGCATGCGCAAACTATTTTTTCGACGAGTTCGGATCAGTCCTCCGTCAGTCCCCCGTCAGTCCCCCGTCACTCCTTCTCGTCGTCCCCTCCGACGTCGTGGCCTGCGCAGATGGCCAGGACGTCGGCTCCGTAACGGTTGAGCTTGCGCATGCCGACCCCGGGGATCCGCGCGAGCTCGCCCTCCTCCTCGGGGACGGTCTCGGCGATCGCCATCAGCGTCTTGTCGGTGAAGACGCAGAACGCGGGCTGGCCGACGCGCTGCGCCTGCACCGCCCGCCAGTCCCGCAGCCGTTCGTAGAGCCCCTCGTCCATGTCGGAGGGGCAGTCCTCGCAGCGCATCAGCTTTATCTCGCCGGCGTCGGTGAGGGTGCGCCCGCAGACCCGGCAGCGGGCCGGGGTGCGCTGGGTCCGGCGCGGCGCGGCACCGCCGCCGACCGCGGCGGCCCCGGTGAATCCGCGCTCGATGCCTCCGGCGCCTCCGGCGCTGCCGGTGCCGCCGCGGCTGCCGGCGGTGCCGGAACCGGGGCGCAGGCCGTCGAGGAAGCGGCTGGGACGGCGACTCGCGCGACCGCCGGGCGAGCGGGAGAGCGCCCAGGAGACATGGAGGCGCTCACGGGCCCGGGTGACCCCGACATAGAGGAGGCGGCGCTCCTCCTCGATCTGTTCGTCGGTCTTGGCGTAGCTGATCGGCATCATGCCCTCGGCGACGCCGACCAGGAAGACGACATCCCACTCCAGGCCCTTGGCCGAGTGCAGGGAGGCCAGCGTGACGCCCTGGACGGTCGGGGCGTGCTGGGCGTTCGCCCGTTCGTCAAGCTCGGTGACCAGGTCGGCGAGGGTCGCGCCGGGCTGGGCGGCGGTGAAGTCCTGCGCGAGATTGACCAGCGCGGCCAGCGACTCCCAGCGCTCTCTGACGGCTCCGGAGCCGGCCGGCGGCTGCGAGGTCCAGCCCTCGCCGGAGAGGACGGCACGCACCTGGGAAGGCAGGTCGACGGTGTCTTCGAGGAGCGTGTCGTTGCCGCCGAAGCGGGCGGCGGCGCGCAGTGCGGCGATCGCCTTGCGCACCTCGGGGCGGTCGAAGAAGCGCTCGGCGCCCCGCAGCTGGTAGGGGATGCCGAGGTCGGCGAGGGCCTGTTCGTAGGTCTCCGACTGCGCGTTGGTGCGGAACAGGATGGCGATCTCCGCGGCCGGGACGCCCGCGCCGAGCAGCTCGCGGATGCGGCGGGCCGCGCCCTCGGCCTCGGCGGGCTCGTCGGTGTAGTCGGCGTAGCCGGGCTCGGGCCCGGGGCTGCGCTGGGAGACCAGTTCGAGGCGGTGGTCCGCGGCCCGGCCGCGGGCCTGGGAGAGCAGGCCGTTGGCCAGGTGGACGACCTGGGGGGTGGAGCGGTAGTCGCGGACCAGCTTGACGACCGTGGCGCCGGGGTGGCGGGTGCGGAAGTCGAGGAGGTGGTCGGGGGTGGCTCCGGTGAAGGAGTAGATCGTCTGGCTGGCGTCCCCGACCACGCACAGGTCGTCCCGGTCGCCGAGCCACAGCTCCAGCAGGCGCTGCTGGAGAGGGCTGACGTCCTGGTACTCGTCGACCACGAAGTGCTGGTACTGGGCGCGGACCTGCTCGGCGATGTCGTGCCGGTCCTGCAGGACGGCGACGGTCAGCAGCAGGACGTCCTCGAAGTCGATGACGGCGCGCTCCCGCTTGAGGTCCTCGTAGGCGGCGTAGAGCTGGGCGATCTCGGCGGGAGCGCGGGGGATCTCGCGGCCCGCCTTGGCGGCTGCCAGCGCGTAGTCGGCGGGGACGGTCTGGGTGACCTTGGACCACTCGATCTCCGCGATCGCGTCCCGCAGCTCGCCCCGGTCGAGACGGAGGCGGCAGGCGGCGGCCGCATCGGAGACGAGCTGGAACTTGCGGTCGACGAGCCGGGGCAGGGTGCCACCGATCGCTTTCGGCCAGAAGTACTGGAGCTGCCGCAGGGCCGCGGAGTGGAAGGTGCGGGCCTGCACGCCCTGGGCCCCGAGCTGACGCAGGCGGCCCCGCATCTCCCCGGCGGCACGGTTGGTGAAGGTGACGGCGAGCACGCTCGAGGGGTGCAGGATGCCGGCGCGCACACCGTAGGCGATGCGGTGGGTGATCGCCCGGGTCTTGCCGGTACCGGCTCCCGCCAGCACACACACCGGACCGCGCAGGGCGGTGGCCACCTCGCGCTGCTCGGGGTCGAGCCCGTCGAGCACCGCGTCGGCCGAGTCCGGTGCCTGCGGGAAGAGGGGGGAGTGCGTTGCTGCTGTCACATGGCCATGCTGCCAGGTCGGCGGAGACGGGCGGGACGGTTGTCCACAGGCGGGCCCTTGCAGTCGTACTAATGCGGCGGACGTCACCTCCGGCCGTTCGCTCCTCGGGGGCGTCCCGGGAATGGTGGCCCTTTCAAGTACGTTCTCCCTCTGCGACCACCTGACCGCTCGACCCCCGGACCCGCCGAAGGAGCACAAGAGACATGCTGGGCACTGTGACGATGTACAGCACCACGTGGTGCGGCTACTGCCAGCGGCTGAAGAAGCAGATGGACCGCGAGGGCATCGCGTACACCGAGATCAACATCGAGCAGGACCCGGAGTCCGCGGCGTTCGTGGAGAAGGCGAATGGCGGAAACCAGACGGTGCCGACCGTGCTGTTCCCGGACGGCTCGACGCTGACGAACCCGTCGCTGGCCCAGGTGAAGCAGAAGGTCGGCGCGTAGGCGTAGGCGCACCCGGAGAAGGGCGGCCCCCAGTTGCGGGGGCCGCCCTTCTGTATGCGCCGGGTCAGATCTGTGTGCGCCGGGTCAGATGAAGGTGCGGGTCGGCAGCGGCTTGCCGTACCAGAGTTCGATCAGCCGGGCCGCGATGGAGATGCCGTAGGGCGGCAGCACCTCGCCGGACTCGAAGGCGGCGCCGAGTTCGTCGCGGGAGAACCAGCGGGCCTCGTGGATCTCGTCGCCGTCGACGTCGATGTCGGTGGAGGTGGCGCGGGCCATGAAGCCCAGCATGAGGCTGGACGGGAACGGCCAGGGCTGGCTGGCGATGTACTCGACCTGGCCGACGGTGATGCCGGCCTCTTCGAAGACCTCGCGGCGCACGGACTGCTCGATGGACTCACCGGGCTCCACGAAACCGGCGAGGGTGGAGAAGCGCCCCTCGGGCCAGTGGACCTGGCGGCCGAGGAGGATGCGGTCCTCGTCGTCGGTCACCGCCATGATCACCGCGGGGTCGGTGCGCGGATAGTGCTCGGCGCCGCAGGCGGGGCAGCGGCGGATGTGGCCGGCCGCCGCGATGACCGTGCGCTCGCCGCAGCGGGAGCAGAAGCGGTGGGTGCGCTGCCAGTTCTCCAGGCCGACCGCGTGCACCATCAGGCCCACGTCCCGGGGCGACAACAGCAGGCCCGCCTCGCGCAGCCCTGCCGAGCGCGCGGACTGATCGATCCGGCCGGGCAGCGTGTCCTTCTGGAGGGCGAAATAGCTGACGCCGTCGTCGTCGGTCCCCAGGAAGTAGCGGTGTGCCTCGGTGAGGGGGGCCTCGAAGGACGGCGTCATGACGAGTTCGGTGCGGCCGTCGGACGTCTCGTCGATGAGGACCTGGCCGCCGGAGACGACGAAGCAACGCGTAGTCGGGTGGCTCCACGCCGCGGCGAGCCATGCCTCGTCGAGCCGGTGGTGGGCGGCCCGGTCGAGGCCGCTCGGTGCGGTCAGCGAGATGGGTCGATCGGCGTTCTGGTCGGTCCAGGTGGTCACGGGTACTTCCAACTCCCCCGGTGGAACGGTTGTTTCGGCGGGCGGTTCAGCGGGACGTACGGCAGAGGACGACCGGTTCCGGTGCGGTGTCGCGGTGCGGGGCGGTCTGTCCAGTGTGCCCCGCGCGCGTGTCCCCTCCGGACCGATCGGGGGTGTCAGGGCGCATGACGCCAGCTCTCGGCGAGGTCGCCCCAGAGGTACGCGGTGGTCTCGACGCCCTTGAGGAGGAGATCCAGCTCGACCTTCTCGTTCGGCGCGTGCCAGCCGTCCGACGGGACGGAGATGCCGAGGAAGAGCACCGGGGCGCCGAGGACTTCCTGCAGGTCGGCGGCGGGTCCCGAGCCGCCCTCGCGGGTGAAGCGGACGGGCCCTTCGAAGGCTCGGCCCATGGCGCGGACCACGGACTGCAGGGCGGGGTGGTCCAGCGGGGTCAGACACGGGCGCGTGGCCGGGCTGAACGTGATCTCGTGCCGGATCCCGGCGGGCAGCTGCTCGGCGGCCCAGGCGCGGACGGCCTTCTCCACGTGCTCGGGATCCTGGCCGGCGACGAGCCGGAACGAGAGCTTCACGAACGCCGAGGACGGGACGATCGTCTTGCTGCCGGGGCCCTGGTAGCCGCCGCCGATGCCGTTGACCTCGGCGGTGGGGCGGGCCCAGATGCGCTCCAGGGTGGTGTGTCCGGCCTCGCCGTGGGTGGCGTGCGACCTGGCGGTGCGCAGCCACCGGTCCTCGTCGAAGGGCAGCTCGGCGAAGAGCTCGCGCTCGCGTTCGGTGAGTTCGACGATGCCGTCGTAGAAGCCGGGCACGGCCACGCGTGCGTGTTCGTCGTGCAGGGCCGCCACGAGGCGGGCGACCGCGGTGGCCGGGTTGGGCACCGCGCCGCCGAAGGAGCCCGAGTGGATGTCCTGGTCGGGGCCGAAGAGTCGGATCTCGCACTCGGCGAGCCCGCGCATGCCGGTGCACACCGTGGGGGTGTCCTCGGACCACATGCCGGTGTCGGAGACGATCACGGCGTCCGCGGCGAGCCGCTCGCTGCGCTCCTCGACCAGGGCGCGGAAGTTCGGGGAGCTGGACTCCTCCTCGCCCTCGATCAGCAGCTTGAGACGGACGGCCGGGGCGGGGCGGCCGGTGGCTGCGAGGTGGGCTCGGACGCCCAGGGTGTGGAAGAAGACCTGGCCCTTGTCGTCGGCCGCCCCGCGCGCGTGGAGGCGGTTTCCGTGGACGACGGGCTCGAAGGGGTCGGTGTCCCAGCCGTCCTCACGGGCGGCGGGCTGCACGTCGTGGTGGCCGTAGACCAGGACGGTGGGCGCCTCGGGATCGTCGGAGGGCCACTCGGCGTAGACGGCCGGTGCGCCCGGGGTGTGCCAGACCTCGACGGTCGGGAAGCCCGTCTCCTTGAGCTTGGCGGCGAGCCAGTCCGCGCTGCGCCGGACGTCGGGGGCGTGGTCGGGCTGCGCCGACACCGACGGGATGCGCAGCCACTCGCAGAGGTTGTCGAGAAAGGCGGCGCGGTGCTGCTCGATGTACGTGCGGACGGCGCTGACGGCACTGTCAACGGGATGGCTCATGGTCACGAGCCTATCGGCCCGCGCCGACATCCTGGCCGGGCCCTTGCGCAGGGTTTACTTGCGCGGCCGGTCCGTCGCGGTCGCCGTCGGCGCTCTCTTCCCCGGTCAACAGGCGCTCCAGCGCGGCACGATCGGGCAGACCCTCCGGTCGTACGACGTCGCCGGTGCGTACATAAAGGAACGCCGCTGTGACGGATTCCACGGGCACCCCCTGCTGCTCGGCCCAGGCGAGCCGGTACAGGGCGAGCTGGAGGGGGTCGGCGGTGCGGGCGCGGTGGGTCTTCCAGTCGACGATGTCGTAGGTCGCCGAGGCTCCGTCGCCCTCCTTGTAGACGGCGTCGATACGGCCCCGTACGACGCGTCCGGCGAGGGCGAGCTGGAACGGGGCCTCGACCCGGTAGGGCGTGCGGTGGGCGTACTCGGTGCGCTCGAAGGCGTCCTTGAGGGCTTCCAGGTCGCGCTCGTCGGCGATCTCGACGTCGTCGTCCCCGGGCAGCTCGTCCGGTCCCAGCAGGGGGAGCGTCAATTCCTCGAAGCGGGCCTCCACCCATGCGTGGAACCGGGTGCCCCGGCGCGCGGCCGGTTGTGGGGGGCGCGGCATGGGGCGCGCGAGTTCCTGTGCGAGACCGTCCGGGTCTTCGGCCAGCCGCATCACCTGCGAGGCGGTCAGGGTCGTCGGCAGGGGGACCTCCGTGACGCTCTGGCGGGCGCGCAGGAGCTCTCCGGCGAGTGCGTCGAGGTCGCGGTCCCAGGAGGTGACGGCGCGGGCTTCCTCGGGGGTGAGGCGGTTCCCGCGCGGGCGGGTGACGGGAACCTCGGGGGCCGTGCCCTGGTGGGGCACGGCGGGGCGGGCTTCGGGAGGGGCGTCGTCGAACGACACGTCGTCGAGAGACGCATCGTCGAACGGCGCATCGTCGAACGGGTCGGACTCGAAGGGGTCGGACTCGTCGTAGGGCGGCTCGTCCTGGTCCTCGTCGGATGGCGGGGGCCAGTCCGGGTCGTCGTAGGTGTCCGGGTCGTGGGTGGCGCCGGGGCGGCCGTCCGCGGGCGAGGCGAGGGCCTCCAGGTGGGCGAGGACGGTCTCGGCGGCGGCGCGGCGGCGGGCCAGGGCGGCGTCGTCCAGGGGGAGCGGCCAGACCTGGTCGACCGTCGCCCGGTGCAGGGCAGGGTTCTCCGCGTCCTCCGCCGGCTCGTCCGCCCAGGCCTCGATCTCGCCGTGTCCGGCCGCGCAGTGGTCGTAGAGGGCGTGCAGGAAGTCGGACGGGCCGCGGGGCTTCTTCTGGGTGGGGCCCCACCAGTGGCCGGAGCCGAGGAGCAGGGACCGGGGGCGGGTGAAGGCGACGTAGCCGAGGCGGAGTTCCTCGGTGTGCTGGTGGTCCTTCATGGCCTCGTGGAAGGCCTTCATGCCCCGTGCGTCCCAGGAGTCGAGGTCGGGGAGCGTGTCGGCGTCGCCGCGCAGTCCGTGCGGCAGCACCTTGGCCTGCGCGGTCCACTTCTCGCGGCCCTGACCGCTGGGGAACGTGCCGGTGACCAGGCCGGGGACGACGACGACGTCCCACTCGAGGCCCTTGGACCTGTGCGCGGTGAGCACCTTGACGGTGTTCTCGCCGCCGGGCAGAGCGTTGTCGAGGCCCTTCTCGTACTGGGCGGCGGTGCGCAGGAAGCCGAGGAAGGCCAGCAGGCTCGCCTCGCTCTCGTGGGCGGCGAAGGACGCGGCGATGTCGAGGAAGTTGGACAGGGTCTCGCGGCGACGGGCGGCCAGGGCGTGCGGGGACGCCGACAGTTCGACCTCGAGGCCGGTGACGGCGAGGACGCGGTGCAGGACGTCCATCAGGGGGTCGGCCAAGGAGCGGCGCAGGTCGCGCAGTTCGGTGGCGAGCCGCGCGAACCGCACGCGCGCGTCCGGCGAGAAGGGCAGCCCGTCGTCGCCCGCGGCGCCGCCGTCGCCGTACAGCGGTGTCTCCAGGAAGGTGTCGAGGGCGTCGGCGAGCGAGATCACCTCGGACGGGTCGACCCCCTCGACGGCCTCGGCGAGGCGGCGGTCCGGGTCGTCGTCGCCGCCCGCGCGGGCGTGGCCGACGAGCAGCCGGGCCCGGCGGCCGAGGAGGGCGAGGTCGCGTGGGCCGATGCGCCAGCGCGGGCCGGTGAGCAGCCGGACCAGGGAGGCGTTGGCGCCGGGGTCCTGGAGGACCTCGCAGACGGCGACGAGGTCGGCGACCTCGGGCAGGTGCAGGAGCCCGGACAGGCCCACCACCTCGACGGGGACGTCCCGGGCGACCAGCGCGCCCTGGATCTCCGCGAAGTCGGTGGCCGTGCGGCACAGGACGGCGATCTCACCGGGCGCCGTGCCGGTGCGCACGAGGTGGGCGACGGAGTCGGCGATCCAGTCCATCTCCTCGGCGTGGGTGGCCAGGAGGGCGCAGCGGACCACTCCGTCGCGTTCGGCGCCAGGTGCCGGTCGGAGGGCTTCCACGCCCGCGTGCATGGCGCGCAGGGGCTCGGCGAGGCCGTTGGCGAGGTCCAGGAGGCGGCCTCCGCTGCGCCGGTTCTCGCTGAGCGACTGGCGCCGCGCCCTGCTTCCGTCGGTGTGCGCGAAGTGCTCGGGGAAGTCGTCGAGGTTGGCGACCGAGGCGCCGCGCCAGCCGTAGATGGCCTGGCAGGGGTCGCCGACGGCGGTCACGGGGTGGCCGGTGCCGCCGCCGAACAGGCCGGCGAGGAGGATGCGCTGGGCCACCGACGTGTCCTGGTACTCGTCGAGCAGGACCACGCGGAACTCGTCGCGCAGGAGCGGGCCCACCTCGGGAACCTGGGCGAGCTGCGCCGCGAGCGCGATCTGGTCGCCGAAGTCCAGCAGGTCGCGCTCGCGTTTGGCGGCCCGGTAGCGCAGCACCAGGTCGGTCAGTTCGCGCCGGGCGGCGGCCGTCTCGGGCACCTTGCGCAGGTCGGCGTTGGTGAGCTTGGCGCCCTCCAGGGTGTGCAGCAGTCCGGCGTCCCACGCGCGCAGTTCCTCGGGGCGGACGAGGTGTTCGGCGAGTTCGGCGTCGAGTGCGAGGAGGTCGCTGATCAGGTCGGCGAAGGAGCGGGTGAGCGACGGGTAGGGGCCGGGGGCCTCGCGCAGCACGCGCGCGGCAAGCTGGTAGCGGGTGGCGTCGGCGAGCAGCCGGGCCGTCGGCTCCAGGCCGATGCGCAGGCCGTGGTCGGTCAGGAGGCGGCCCGCGAAGGCGTGGTAGGTGGAGATCACCGGCTCGCCCGGCGGACGGTCGGGGTCGATGAGGTCGGGGTCGGTGACGCCTGCCCTGATCAGTGCCTTGCGGACGCGTTCGGCGAGTTCGCCGGCGGCCTTGTTGGTGAAGGTCAGGCCGAGGACCTGTTCGGGGGCGACCTGGCCGGTGCCGACCAGCCACACCACGCGCGCGGCCATCACCGTCGTCTTGCCCGACCCGGCTCCGGCCACGATCACCTGCGGGGCGGGCGGCGCGATGATGCAGGCCGTCTGCTCCGGGGTGAAGGGGATCCCGAGGAGCTCCTTGAGCTGCTCGGGATCGTCGATACGGGCGGGCATGGTGAGAGGCTAGCGGCGGGCACTGACAGTCGATGACAAATCGCCCGCCCCGACCGGGAGAAGCGCAGGTCAGTACGGTTGGTGCGGTCCGTCACACGCGTGCCGGGCGGACGACCCGTCAGTCGACCACGTGCCGTCCTTCGGGCCGGGCGCTGCACGAGGCGCGGAACGCGCAGTGGGTGCACTGCTGGCCGGCGGTCGGGGTGAACCGTTCGTCGAGGACCTTGCCGGCCGCCGTGGCGAGGAGCTCGCCGACCCACTCCCCGTCGAGCGCCTCCTGTGCCTGCACCTTGGGCACGGTGTCGCCGCCGTCCTTCTTGGCGGCGCCCTGGCGCAGCTGGACGAGTTCGGCGCCGCCGGGTGCGGGTCGTACGCCGTCGAACGCCTCGTCGACGGCGCCCTCGCGGACGGCGAGCTGGTAGACGGCGAGCTGGGGGTGGCGTTCCACCTCGCGGGCGGTCGGCGTCTGCTTGCCCGTCTTGAAGTCGACGACATAGGCGCGGCCGTCGCCGTCCGCCTCGACGCGGTCCATCTGGCCGCGGACGCGCACCTCGTAGTCGCCCGCTTCGAGGGTGACGTCGAAGTCGTGCTCGCTGGCGACCGGCGTGCGGCCCGCGCGGTCCATCACATGCCACTGCAGGAAGCGTTCGAGCGCCACGCGTGCGTGCGCTTTCTCCTGCGTGGACTTCCAGGGCGCGTCGAAGGCGAGGGCGTTCCACACGGAGTCGAGGCGCTCCATGAGGACGTCGAGGTCGGCCGGGGTGTGCCCGGAGGCGACCTCGTCTGCGAGGACGTGCACCACGTTGCCGAAGCCCTGGGCGGCGGTGGCGGGGGCGTCGGCCTTCACCTCGCGCCCCAGGAACCACTGCAGGGCGCAGGTGTTGGCGAGCTGGTCCAGGGCGCTGCCGGAGAGCACGACGGGCTGGTCGCGGTTGCGCAGCGGCACCTTGCTCTCGGTCGGCTCGAACATGCCCCACCAGCGGTACGGGTGGGCGGACGGCACCAGGGGCCTGCCCTCCTCGTCGGCGAGCGCGGCCAGCCGGGCGAGGCGGTGGGCGGCGGCCTCCCGGAGCGTGGCGGAGGCGCGCGGGTCGACCGTCGTGGCGCGCAGTTCGGCGACCAGTGCGGCGACCGACAGGGGGCGGCGCGGGCGTCCTGTGACGTCCTTGGGTTCGACGCCTAGTTCGGTCAGGAATCGGGAGGGCTGGTCGCCGTCGTCGGCGGGCGCCTTGACGGCGGTGACGACGAGTCGCTCACGCGCGCGTGTGGCTCCCACGTAGAAGAGGCGGCGTTCCTCGGCGAGCAGCGCTCCCGGGGTGAGCGGCTCGGCGAGCCCGTCGCGGCCGATGCGGTCGGCCTCCAGGAGGGAGCCGCGGCGGCGCAGGTCCGGCCACAGGCCCTCCTGGACGCCGGCCATGACGACCAGGCCCCATTCCAGGCCCTTCGCGCGGTGGGCGGTCATCAGGCGCACGGCGTCGGGGCGCACGGCACGCCCGGTGAGGGTGTCGGCGGCGATGTCCTCGGCCTCGATCTCGGCCAGGAAGTTCAGCGCGCCCCGGCCGCCGGTGCGCTCCTCCGCGCGCGCGGCGGTGGCGAACAGCGCGCACACGGCGTCCAGGTCCCGGTCGGCGTTGCGGCCGGCCGCGCCGCCGCGCCGGGCGGCCCGCTCCAGGCGCGCGGGCCAGGGCGTGCCGTCCCAGAGGTCCCACAGCGCCTCTTCGGCCGTACCGCCGCCCGCGAGCCGCGCGCGGGCCGTCGCCAGCAGCGCGCCGAGGCGCTGGGCGCCGCGCGCGTACGTCGGGTCATGGGTGACCAGCCGCTCCGGCTCGGCCAGGGCGCGCGCGAGCAGCTCGTCGGAGGGCGGCGGCAGCGCGTTGCCCGCGGCGCGCTCCTCCTCGCGCAGGGCGCGTCCGAGGCGGCGCAGATCGGCGGCGTCCATGCCGGCGAGGGGGGAGGCGAGAAGGGCGAGGGCGGTTTCGACGTCGAGCCAGCAGGCGTCCGCGCCCTCGGTGTCCTGATCGGCCGTCGGCGGTGCCGAGGCCTCCGCCGTCGCGACCGCCCGCAGGGCCGACAGCAGGGGCGCCACCGCCGGTTCGTGGCGCAGGGGGAGGTCGTCGCCGTCGATGTCGAGGGGGATGCCGGCGGCGGTGAGGGCGCGGCGGACCGTGGGGATGGTGCGGGAGCCGGCGCGGACCAGGACGGCCATCTCGCTCCAGGGCACGCCGTCCTCCAGGTGGGCGCGGCGCAGGATGTCGGCGACGTTGTCCAGTTCGGTGCCAGCGGTCGGGTACGTGTAGACCTCGACCCGGCCGCCGTCGCGTGCGGCGGCCAGTTCGCGGTGGGCGCGGACCTTCTGGGCCGGCAGGCGGGTCAGCGGCATCCGCTGGGTCACCAGCCGGGTGGCGGCCAGGAGGGCCGCTCCGGAGCGGCGGGAGGTGCGCAGGACCTCGACGGGGGCGGGACGGCCGTCGGGGCGGGGGAAGGCCCCGGGGAAGTCCAGGATGCCGTTCACGTCGGCGCCCCGGAAGGTGTAGATCGACTGGTCGGGGTCGCCGAACGCGACCAGGGTGCGGCCGCGGCCGGCGAGGGCGTGCAGCAGCCGCACCTGGGCCGGATCGGTGTCCTGGTACTCGTCGACGAACACGGCGTCGTACTGCGCGGCGAGCCGCTCGGCGATCTCGGGGCGGTGGGCGAGGAGGACCGCGCGGTGGACGAGTTCCGCGTAGTCGATCACGCCGTGCAGGTCGAGCACGTCGAGGTACTCGGCGAGGAAGGCGGCCGCGGCGCGCCAGTCGGGGCGGCCGATGCGGTGTGCGAAGGCGTCCAGGGACGCGGGGTCGAGGCCCAGTTCGCGGCTGCGGGCCAGCACCGCGCGGACCTCGTCGGCGAAGCCCCGGGTGGTGAGGCAGGCGCGCAGTTCGTCGGGCCAGCGCACGTGCGCGAGGCCGAGCCGTTGCAGGTCGAGCTGGCCGGCGAGCAGCTCGCGGACGGCCACGTCCTGTTCGGGGCCGGACAGCAGCCGCAGGGGCTCCACGAACAGGTCGGCGTCCTGGTGGGCGCGGACCAGGGCGTAGCAGTACGAGTGGAAGGTGGTCGCCTGGGGGGCGCGGGCGGCGCCCATGCGCTGTGCCATCCGGTCCCGCAGCTCGACGGCCGCCTTACGGCTGAACGTGAGCACCAGGATGCGCGCGGGGTCGCCCCCGCGGGCGATCCGGGCCGCCACGGACTCGACGAGCGTGGTGGTCTTTCCGGTGCCCGGGCCGGCGAGGACGAGCAACGGGCCGGCGCCGTGGTCAACCACGGAGCGCTGTGCGGCGTCCAGACGAGGGGGATCCGGCCGGGCCGGCGGGGTACGGACCAGTCGGTAAGCGCCACGGTTCCCCTGTCGCCCCTGGGGGTGCGACAGGCGCCTGGTGGAGGAAGAGGAGCTCACGTGGTTCGCCGGTCCTGGTGGGTGTGCTGGTTGACGGAGCGCCGCTTCGGGAGAGCGGTGACCGCGGGATGAGAGGGACGCGTGCGGCCGACGCTACGCCGACGGGCGGCCCGGAAGGATTGCTTCCGGTTCTTCCCTTGAGGCGCTCAGGGCACTCGCGGCACGTGATGCCCTCAAGACCCTCGCAGCCCTCCCGGCCCGTATGCCACGCACGTCCCTCGCCCCTCGAACGTACGCCATGCCACCGACGTGCCCCGTTTGCCACCGTTCCCCCGAACGGGCAGCAAGATCCCCCCGATTCCGTCCGATGGCGAAAGCTGTCGGATGTGACCTCAGGTGTGACCTTCCGCGCGTTCGCCGCCGTCCCACCTCGCCCGCTTGATGTCGAGGCGGGGCACATGCCCCTCGGCGGACCTGCTCGCCTGCTTCAGAGGCGTGCCCTCGGCCCGGTAGCGGTCGAGCGCCCGCAGCTCGTGACCCGGGAGCAGCACCCCGTCCGCGCGCACGACACGCCACCACGGGACGGCGCCCCCGTAGAGGGCCATCACCCGGCCGACCTGCCTGGGCCCGCCCTCCTCCAGCCACTCCGCGACGTCCCCGTACGTCATGACGCGCCCGGGCGGGATCAGCTCCGCGACCTCGAGGACCCGCTCGGCGTACTCCGGCAGCGCCTCGGTGTGCTCCGGGCGGGCGTCTGGGTACTCCGGTCGGGCGTCGTCCGGAAGGCTCTGCTCGCTCATCCGCCCCATCCTGCCCCACCGCACCGACAATGCGACGGGTCCACGACCCTGTGTGACCCTCGCTCCCGGGCGGTGCTTCAGGCAGACTGTGCGCCCCCGCGTTTGCACCCTGATGCCCCCGTGTGTCGGTGGGGCATGCCACCATCGTGCAGGCGGTGACCGGTGATACGAGATCAAGAAGAGACGATGAAGCAGCAGGGCGTGCATCCTGAGGACGCGGAAGGCACCTCTGACGCTGCGTCGCGCCCTGACACCGCCGAAGAGCCACGGGAAGAGGCGCGCATCGACGAGGTCGAGGGCGACGAGCCACTGCTCCCCGCGCGCGTGCACCGCCCCTCCGACCTCATGCGGCTGCTGGTCGGGGTGCTCGCCGTCATCCTGCTCCTGGGCATCGCCGCCTTCGCACACGGGACGACCTCGGGCCTCGAACAGGACATCAACAAGGGCACCGGACAGGCCCCCGATCTCCTCATCAAGATCGCGGGGCTGGCCTCCAGCATCGCGATCCTGCTGGTCCCTGTCGCGTTCGCCATCGAGCGGCTGATCAAGCGGGACGGACTGCGCATCGCCGACGGCGTGCTCGCGGCGGTCCTCGCACACGGTGTGACCCTCGCCACCGACCTGTGGGTCGCCAAGGCCGCGCCGAACTCGATCCAGGAGGCGCTCACCCAGCCCTCCCCCGGTGACATCCACGCCCTCACCGATCCGGTGCACGGCTACCTGGCGCCCGTCATCGCGTACATGACGGCCGTCGGCATGTCCCGTCGGCCGCGCTGGCGCTCGGTGCTGTGGATCGTGCTGCTCCTGGACGCCTTCTCGATGCTCGTCACCGGCTACACGACGCCGTTCTCGATCATCCTCACCGTCCTGATCGGCTGGACGGTGGCGTACGGCACGCTCTACGCGGTCGGCTCGCCGAACGTGCGTCCCACGGGACGGACGCTGATGGCGGGCCTGCGGCACGTCGGGTTCCACCCGGTGAGCGCGGCCCGCGAGGAGGGGGCGGACGCGGCGGAGAGCGACCGGGGCAGACGCTACTTCGTCACCCTGGAGGACGGTCCACCGCTGGACGTCACGGTCGTCGACCGGGAACAGCAGGCCCAGGGGTTCTTCTACCGCGCGTGGCGCAATCTGACCCTGCGCGGCTTCGCCACCCGCAGCAGCCTGCAGTCGCTGCGCCAGGCGCTGGAGCAGGAGGCGCTGCTCGCGTACGCGGCCATCGCGGCCGGCGCCAACGCGCCCAAGCTGATCGCGACCTCCGAGCTCGGTCCCGACGCGGTGATGCTCGTCTACGAGCACACCGGTGGCCGCACCCTCGACTCACTGGCGGACGACGAGATCACCGACGAGCTGCTGCGCAACACCTGGCACCAGGTGCAGGCCCTGCAGTCGCGGCGCATCGCGCACCGCCGGCTCGCGGGGGACGCGATTCTGGTGGATCGTTCCGGCACGGTGATCCTCACCGACCTGCGCGGCGGCGAGATCGCGGCCGGCGACCTGCTGCTGCGCATGGACGTGGCCCAGCTGGTGACGACGCTCGGCCTGCTGGTGGGCGCCGAACGCGCGGTGGCCTCCGCGGTCGACGTGCTGGGACCGGACGCGGTCGCGGACTGTCTGCCGATGCTCCAGCCCATCGCGCTGACCCGCTCCACGCGCGCGACGCTGCGCCGGCTGGCACGCGAGCGTGCCCAGCGGGAACGCGAGGCGGTGCTGGAAGCCTCCCAGCAGGCCAAGCAGGCTCGGCTGGAGTCGACCGGGAACGACACCGGGACCGTCGCCCTCGAGAAGCCCGACAAGAAGACCGTGCGCGCGGAGGCACGGGCCGAGAAGCGGGCCATCGACGACGCGCTGGAGGAGGCACGCGAGGAGGATCTGCTGACGCAGATCCGGCACGAGGTGCTGCTGATCCGGCCCCAGGCGCCGGTCGAGCCCGCCCGGCTGGAGCGGGTACGGCCGCGCACCCTGATGAGCTTGATCGCCGGCGCCATCGGCGCGTACTTCCTGCTGACGCAGCTCACCCACATCGAGTTCGGTCCGCTCGTCGCCAACGCCGAATGGGGCTGGGTCGCCGCGGCCGTCGTGTTCTCGGCGTTGAGCTACGTCGCCGCGGCGATGAGCCTGCTGGGGTTCGTGCCGGAGCGGGTGCCGTTCCCGCGGACCGTGGCCGCGCAGGTCGCCGGGTCCTTCGTGAAGATCGTGGCCCCGGCCGCGGTCGGCGGGGTCGCCCTCAACACGCGCTTCCTGCAGCGGGCGGGGGTGCGGCCCGGTCTCGCGGTGGCCAGCGTCGGCGCCTCGCAGCTGTTCGGGCTCGGCTGCCACATCGTGATGCTGCTGTCGTTCGGCTATCTGACCGGCACCGAGAAGACGCCGTCGCTGTCGCCGTCCCGCACGGTCATCGCGGGTCTGCTCACGGTGGCGGTGCTCGTGCTCGTGGTGACCTCGGTGCCGTTCCTGCGCAAATTCGTCTCCACGCGCGTGCGCTCGCTGTTCGCGGGCGTCGTGCCGCGCATGCTGGACGTGCTCCAGCGGCCGCAGAAGCTGGTCACCGGCATCGGCGGCATGCTGCTGCTCACCGCCTGCTTCGTGATGTGCCTCGACGCCTCCATCCGCGCCTTCGGCGACGAGACGACCTCGCTGAGCATCGCCAGCGTCGCCGTGGTCTTCCTCGCCGGCAACGCGCTCGGCTCCGCCGCCCCGACCCCGGGCGGAGTCGGTGCCGTCGAGGCGACTCTGACGGTCGGTCTGATCGCGGTGGGCCTGCCCAAGGAGGTCGCCGCTCCCGCGGTGCTGCTCTTCCGTCTGCTGACGCTGTGGCTGCCGGTGCTGCCGGGCTGGCTGGCCTTCAACCACCTGAGCCGCAAGGGCGCGCTGTAGGAGGTCGCGCGCCCGTACCTCGTACGGCCCGCGCCCCGCGCGCGTGCCCGCACGCGACCGCAGGATGGGATCATGCCGAACCCCTCCCGCCTGCGCGCCGCCGCCCTGACCGTCACCGCCCTGTTGCTGTCCTCCCTGGTGACGGGCTGCGGAGACGACTCGCAGGCCGAGGAACTGACGGCGCAGCAGCTCGGCTGGAAGGACTGCCCGGCCCCCTCCCAGGCGGAGGGCGGCGGCAGCGCCCCGTCCCCGCTGCCGAACGGCGACCAGTGGCAGTGCGCCACGCTGAAGGCGCCCCTCGACTGGGACGACCCCGAGGGCGACACCATCGGCATCGCGCTGATCCGGGCCCGGAGCAGCGGCGACGAGAGCAGCCGGATCGGCTCGCTGGTCTTCAACTTCGGCGGCCCCGGCGGCTCGGGCGTCGCCACGCTGCCCGCCTTCGGCGACGAGTACGCGGCGCTGCGCACCCGCTACGACCTGGTGAGCTTCGACCCGCGCGGAGTCGGCCGCAGCGCCGGTGTGCGGTGCGAGAACGACCAGCAGCTCGACGCGTACTTCCAGCAGGACGCCACGCCCGACGACGCCCGCGAGCGCACCGCCCTGCTGGACAACACCGAGGACTTCAACGCGGCCTGCGAGAAGAACTCCAGGAAGGTGCTGCCGCATGTGCGGACCACCGACGCGGCCCGCGACATGGACCTGATGCGCCAGGTCCTCGGCGACGACAGGCTGTACTACTTCGGCATCTCCTACGGCACCGAACTGGGCGGCGTGTACGCCCACTTGTTCCCGAAGAAGGTGGGGCGGGCCGTCTTCGACGCGGTCGTCGACCCGACGCAGACGTCCGAGCAGGGCTCGCTCGCGCAGGCCAAGGGCTTCCAGCTCGCGCTCGACAACTTCGCCGAGGACTGCACGTCCAAGACGGAGGACTGCCCCGTCGGAGACACCGCGCAGGACGTGAAGGACCGGATCGCCCGGCTCCTGACCGACCTCGACGGCAAGCCGATCCCGGGCGTCTTCCCGCGCCCGCTGACCCAGAGCGCCGCCACCAACGGCATCGCGCAGGCCCTGTACTCGCAGGACTTCTGGGAGTACCTCACCGAGGGCCTGGTGCAGGCCTACGCCGGGGACGGCAGGATTCTGATGCTGCTGTCCGACCTGATGAACGGCCGCAGTCAGAACGGCGCGTACAGCAACATCGCGGCTGCCAACGTCTCCATCAACTGCTCCGACGACAAGGCGCGTCACTCCACCGCCTACGTGGAGGAGAAGCTGCCCGAGTTCCGGGCCGCCTCCAGCCTGTTCGGGGACTTTCTGGCCTGGGGCATGGTCGGTTGCACCGACTGGGCCGTGCCGGGCGCCGCCGACCATCCGGACGTGAGCGCGCCCGGGTCGGCGCCGATCCTGGTCGTGGGCAACACCGGCGACCCGGCCACCCCGTACGCGGGGGCGCGGAAGATGGTGGCAGCGCTGGGCCGCGGGGTCGGGGTCGAGCTGACGTACAAGGGGCAGGGGCACGGTGCGTACGGCAGCGGGAGCAAGTGCGTGCAGGCGGCGGTGAACGGCTATCTGCTGAGCGGCAAGGTGCCCGCCGCCGGGACCGTCTGCTCCTGACATCCGACCCGAATTCCCGGAAAACCCGCAGGTCAAAAGGTTATCCACAGGCCCCGACGGTCGAGTCGCCAGCCGCCTAGTATGGCCTGACAGCCGTTCGCCGCCGAGTGCGGACGGCCTGCGAGGGGGGAAGTGCACATGGTGCGATTCGTACGGTGGACGGTGTTGGGTGCCGCCGCCGCGCTGCTGGTGGCAGGCTGCAGCGGCGGGTCGGACGGCGGCGAGGACGGCAAGGGCGCCTCGGCCGACGCACGACCCTCGACCGACTCCTCCGGGGCGACGGCCACGACGGCGGCCCTGCCCGCCTCGCTGACCGGGCAGAAGCTCGACTGGGGTCGCTGCAAGGGCACTTCGGACTCCGCGGCGCCGGGCAGCGACTGGCAGTGCGCGACGCTGAAGGTGCCGCTGGACTGGTCGAAGCCGGACGGCAACACGATCGGTCTTGCCCTGGTGCGCACCAAGTCCAGCGCCGACGGAAGCAAGCGGGCCGGCTCGCTGCTGTTCAACTTCGGCGGCCCCGGCGGCTCGGGCGTCTCCACGCTGCCCGCGTACGGCTCGACGTTCTCCTCACTGCGCGAGAGCTACGACCTGGTGAGCTGGGATCCGCGCGGGGTCGGCGCCAGCGAGGGCGTCCGCTGCCGCAGCGACAAGGAGATCCAGTCCGCCGAGTCCCTCGACTCCACCCCGGACACCCCGGCGGAGGAGCAGGCGTACCTCCAGGACGCCACCGACTTCGGCAAGGGCTGTGAGAAGGCCGCGGGCAAGCTGATGGCCCATGTGTCGACGACCGACACCGCCCGCGACATGGACCTGATGCGCCAGGTCCTCGGCGACACGAAGATGCACTACTTCGGCATCTCCTACGGCACCGAACTGGGCGGCGTGTACGCCCACTTGTTCCCGAAGAACGTGGGGCGGCTGATCCTCGACGCGGTCGTCGACCCGAGCGCCGACTCGGTGGGCCACGCGCAGAACCAGGCACGCGGCTTCCAGCGGGCGCTCGACGACTACCTCAAGGCGACGGGCGAGGATCCCGAGGCGGGCAGCAAGAAGATCGCGGCCCTGCTGGACGGGCTCGACAGCAAGCCGCTGTCCACGTCGGACGGACGGAAGCTGACACAGACGCTCGCGGTCACCGGCATCGTCCTGCCGCTGTACAGCAAGGCGAGCTGGCCCAGCCTGACCAGCGCTCTGGAGTCGGCGGAGGACGGGGACGGCTCGGAGCTGCTGGGGCTCGCCGACGGCTACAACGAGCGGGACACCTCGGGGCACTACGGCACGACGACCCACTCCCAACGGGTCATATCGTGCTTGGACGACAAGCAGCGGCCGACCGCGGAGGCCACGAAGAAGCTGCTGCCGGAGTTCGAGCAGATCTCGCCGGTGTTCGGGGACTTCCTGGGCTGGGACACGGCCGGCTGGTGCCACGACTGGCCGGTGGCCGGGCAGTACGACACCCCGGAGGTGAGCGCGGCGGGCGCGGCGCCGATCCTGCTGGTCGGCAACACCGGGGACCCGGCGACGCCGTACGAGGGTGCGCGGAAGATGGCGGACGAGCTCGGCAAGGGCGTCGGGGTACTGCTCACCTGGAAGGGCGAGGGGCACGGTGCGTACGGGAGCGGGAGCTCCTGCGTCGACTCGGCGGTGGACGACTACCTGCTGAAGGGGACGGTGCCGAAGGACGGCACGGTCTGCTCATGACGACGGCGGGGGCTTCGCGCACTCGTGGTACGCGAAGCCCCCGCCGATCGAACCGGGAAGCCCGGTGGGCAGAGCGGGCGGTCGGGTCAGTAGACCGGCTTGCTCGGCTCGATCTGGTGGACCCAGCCGATCACACCGCCGCCGACGTGCACGGCGTCCGAGAAGCCCGCAGACTTCAGCACGGCGAGGACTTCCGCACTGCGGACACCCGTCTTGCAGTGCAAGACGATCTTCTTGTCCTGGGGCAGGCCCTCCAGGGCGGTGCCCAGCAGGAACTCGTTCTTCGGGATCAGCTTGGCGCCCGGGATGGAGACGATCTCGTACTCGTTCGGCTCGCGGACGTCGATGATCTCGATGTTCTCGCCGTCGTCGATCCACTCCTTGAGCTGCTTGGGAGTGATCGTGGCGCCGGCCGCCGCCTGCTGGGCCTCCTCGGAGACGACGCCGCAGAAGGCCTCGTAGTCGATGAGCTCGGTGACGGTCGGGTTCTCGCCGCAGACCGCGCAGTCGGGGTCCTTGCGGATCTTGACTTGGCGGTACTGCATCTCCAGGGCGTCGTAGATCATCAGGCGGCCGACCAGCGGCTCGCCGATGCCCGCGAGGAGCTTGATGGCCTCGTTGACCTGGATGGAGCCGATGGACGCGCACAGCACGCCCAGGACGCCGCCCTCGGCGCAGGAGGGGACCATGCCCGGCGGCGGGGGCTCCGGGTAGAGGCAGCGGTAGCAGGGGCCGTGCTCCGACCAGAAGACGGACGCCTGTCCGTCGAAGCGGTAGATCGAGCCCCATACGTACGGCTTGTTCAGCAGCACGCACGCGTCGTTGACCAGGTAGCGGGTCGCGAAGTTGTCCGTGCCGTCGACGATCAAGTCGTACTGGCTGAAGATGTCCATCACGTTCTCGGCCTCGAGCCGCTCTTCGTGAAGGACCACGTTGACGTACGGGTTGATGCCGAGGACGGAGTCACGGGCGGACGCCGCCTTGGAGCGGCCGATGTCGGCCTGACTGTGGATGATCTGCCGCTGCAGGTTCGACTCGTCGACCTCGTCGAACTCCACGATGCCGAGCGTGCCCACGCCCGCCGCGGCCAGGTACATCAGCGCCGGCGAGCCCAGGCCGCCGGCGCCCACACAGAGCACCTTGGCGTTCTTCAGCCGCTTCTGCCCGTCCATCCCCACGTCCGGGATGATCAGGTGGCGGGAGTACCTGCGGACCTCGTCTACGGTGAGCTCAGAGGCTGGCTCGACCAGGGGTGGCAGCGACACGGGGACTCCGTTGGTCGGTCTATCACTACAGTTGTTCTCCTCGTAACACTGCCATGGCCTTCTTCATTCCGAGACACCCGTTCCGATCCGCGAGACGAGTTCGTCCCAGTAGCCGGGCATGGTCTCCCAGGGCTTGCCCGGGCCGCCGCGGTCGGCGCCGCAGGTTCCGTCGGTGAACCAGATCGTCGCGGCGCCCTGCCAGCGGGCGATGCGCAGCGCCTCGTCGAGGTGCCCGCGCGGCACACCGTGCACGAAGTGGCAGAAGCGCTCGGGGGGATGCTCCGCGGTCCACTCGGCCGCCTGCGACCAGCGGTAGTCGTTCCACGGCCCGGAGAAGGTGACCAACTGGTCGGCGTGCTCGGCGTAGCCCGGGTAGGGGTGGACGCCGTGGCCGAGAACGAGGTGGGGCGCGTCGTGCAGGGTGCGCAGCGCGCCGGCCGTGCGGCGCAGTTCGGGGAGCGCGGTGCGCTCGGTCGGACAGCGGTCCAGGAGGAAGCCGTCGACCTGGTACCAGTCGAGGTACCGCTGCGCGTCGGAGATCACCTCGGCGAAGGAGCGGGCGCCGTAGAGGGTGTCGAGGCGGCCGAGGACGCGCACGCCCGCGTTGCGCAACCGGCCCGCGTACTCCAGACAGCGCGGATCGGGGCGGACGCCGGGGCCCTCGGCGACGTCGAGGGCGACCCAGTGCAGAGGTCTGCCGGGACGGGCGAGTTCGCCCCACTCGGTCGACGCGACGAGGGGATGGGCGAGTCCGGGGACGCCGAGGCCGGTGCGGACGTCGGTCGTCCCGGCGCTCGCGGTGCCCGCCGGAGTTCCGGTCAGATACGACACGCCGCCTCCATCCAGATGTCGGCGAGGGACTCCTCGAGGTTGATCCGGGGCCGCCAGCCGAGCCGGTCGCGGGCGGTGCGCACATCGGCCTGCTGCCAGCTGCCGCAGCCGTCCGGGTACGGGTATGCGACCGGGCCCCCTTGGTCGGGCTCGGGGCGGGGATGGCCGATGGCGGGCCTGAGGTGGCCGCCGGGCTGGCCGTCGAGCTCGTGGAGGGCGCCGCCGTATCCGGCCACGCGCGCGAGGATCGCGGCGGCGTCGCGCAGTCGCACGGCACGGCCCGAGCCGATGTTGATGACGCCCTGGGCGGCGGAGAGCGAGGCGGCGTGCACGGCGCGGGCCACGTCACGGACGTCGATGAAGTCACGCTGCACCCCGAGGCCGCCGAGCTTGAGCTCGCCGTCGCCGGACTGCATGGCGCGGCGCATGGCCTCGGCGAGCCGGCCCAGCGGGGAGCCGGCGGGCGTGCCCGGACCGGCGGGCGAGAAGACCCGGAGCACGACGGCGTCCAGACCGGAGCCGAGGACGAGTTCGGTGGCGGCGAGTTTGCTGACGCCGTACGGGCCGCCGGGGCGGGGCACGGCGTCCTCGGCCGTGGAGGAACCGGGCTGGCTCGGGCCGTACTCGGCGCCGCAGCCGATCTGCACGAGCCGGGCGCCGCAGCCGCTGCGGCGCAGGGCCTCGCAGACGGTGGCGACGGCGACGGTGTTGTGCCGGGTGAGCTCGCGGGCGCCGCCGCGGGTGGTGCCCGCGCAGTTGACGACGACCTGGGGGTGGACCGCGTCGAGGAAGCGGGTGAGTGCGCCGGGGCTGCCGGACGCGAGGTCGAAGCGGACGTCGGCGTCGTCGCCGCGGCCGAGCGCGGTGAGCTGGACGGCCGGGTCGGCGAGCAGCCGGTCGGCGACGAATCGACCGAGGTAGCCGTTGGCTCCGATCAGCAGGACCCTCATCGTGCGGCTCCCGGGGTGTGCGCTGGGGTTGCCGCTGCCGCCGGGGCTGCAGAGGCTCCGGTCGCCCAGGGTGCCCAGGGTGCCCCGGGCGCTCCGAGTGCTCCGAGTGCTCCGGGCGCTCCGGGCGCTCCGGGCGCTCCTGTGGCCGCGGGTGCCCCGGTGGTTCCGGTCGCTCCGGATCGGGAGGTGGTCATCTGGTCTCTCCTTCAGGGGTGTTGCGATGGGCTGCGGCTGGGTGGAGGAGCGCGTGCGGCGTGCCGTCGGGGCACGGTGGGGGCTGCGCTGCGTGCGAAGGCCGGTACGGCCGACAGAGGCAGGGACGGGGAACGGGGCGGGGCCGGGGACGGCTTCGGGAACGGCTTCGGGTCGGGAGTCGAGTCAGCACGGCTGGTCCGTTCGTGCGTGGGCCGAGGCCCTGGTCAGCGTGCGGCTCGCGTGGATCAGCAGGGTCAGGGCGGCGGTTCCGCAGACGAGTGACGGGACGCCGGCCGGGCCCCAGGCGGCCACGAGGGTCTCCACGGGGGTGGCCAGGAAGTCGCAGCCGGGCAGCCGTCCCGCGAACACCGTGGCCGGGGCGAGCGCCTCGGCCGCGCCGACGACTCCGAGGACGACCGCCGGGGCGTGGGCGAAACCGTGCACCGTGAGCAGACGGGCGAGGAAGAGGAGGGCGCCCAGGGCGAGGGTGTGCGCGTAGCCGGCGGGCTCGCCCAGGGCCGCGCCGCAGAGGGCGGCCAGTGCGGCGAGCGCGCACATGAACAGGGTGAAGGCGCCGAGCAGCAGCGGTTGTACGGAGGCGGCGAACTCCTCCAGGCCACGGCTGTTGTCCAGGCGGCGCCGGGCGTGCGCGGCGAGGAGGTGGGCGCTCCAGGCGGCGGGCGCGCAGGCCAGGGCGAGGGCCAGCAGCGGGGCGGCGGCCACGGGCCAGGGGCCGTTCGCCGTCCCGTCGGGCAGGCCGTCGGGGCCGCCGCCGACGGCTGCGCGCAGCAGGCTGTCGCCGAGGGCCGCGTAGCCGAGGAGCCAGCAGGTCCAGGCCTCCGTCCGGTGCAGGCCGGGGTGGGCGCCGTGGTGCGGACTCAACGGGCCCCGGCGCAGCGCCGCGTGCACGGCCAGGGCCACGGCGAGGAGGCCTGCGGCGGCTACGAGGAGACAGGTGCGTCCGTGGGTGAGGCGGACGCCGGTCACGGTCGCGGCGCACAGGGCGCCCGGCAGGAGGGTGAGCAGCGCCCAGTCCAGGCGGGGCCGCAGGATCGCCGTGGGCGTGGTGAGCGGGGGCGCCTCGCCGTCGCGGGGCACGCGCGCGTACATCTCCTCCGCCAGGGAGAAGACGTCCCGGTGCCGGAAGCGGGCGGCGGTGCGGTCGGTGACTCCGTGGGCCTCCAGGCCCGCCGCGATCTCCAGCGGGTCCACGGCCCGCTCGCACAGCTCGCGGTGCCGGTGCATCAGCGCCTTCACCGGGTCCGCCGCACCGCGCCGCAGGCTGCCCCCGCCCGGCTTGCCGAGTGCCGACCGGTCGACCTCCGGTTCCGGCCGGTCGCCTTCCAGCCTGTCGGCTTCCGGCCGGTCGAGTCCCGACCGGTCGCGTCCTGACCGGCTGGCTTCCGGCCGGTCGAGTCCCGACCGGTCGAGTCCCGACCGGTCGCGTCCTGACCGGCTGGCTTCCGGCCGGTCGAGTCCCGACCGGTCGAGTCCTGACCGGTCGAGTCCTGACCGGTCGAGTCCTGACCGGCCGGAAGCCAGCCCGTCCAGTCCTGACCGGTCCAGTTCGTCGAGCCCGCTCATCGTGCTCCCTCCGTCGCAGCGACCGGCGAAGTGCCCCGTACCGGCGGCCCCGCCGCCCAGCTCGGGCCGCGCCCGGAGCCGACCCGCGCGCCCGGAGCGGTCCAGAGGCCCGGCAGTAGCGCCTCGGCCGGGACGGCGAACGGCCGGGGATCGCCGTCGTCGTCGAAGACGAACCGGCTCACCGGGGCCTGGGAGACGAGCTCCAGGTAGATGTCGTGGAACGCGGCGACGTTCTGCTCGACGGTGAACAGTTCGAGGGCGCGTGCGCGGGCGGCAGCGCCCAGGCGCGCACGGCGCTCGGGGTCCCGCAGCAGCGCCACGCACGCCTCCGCGAGCGCGCGCGGATTGCGCGGCGGGACGACCAGTCCCGTGCCGCCGATGACCTCGACCACCGCGCCGACGTCGGTCGACACGGTCGCCCGGCCGCAGAACATCGCCTCGACCAGACCGACCGGGAAGCCCTCGACGACGCTGGACAGGACGACGACCGCGCCGGCCGCGTACGCCTCGGCGAGGCTGGGCGTCTCCGGGCCGCCGATCTCCTCGAAGGACACCGGGTTGTAGCCGACGGCGTGCGGTCCGTCCGCCTCGTCGGGGAAGAGCTGTGCGGCGAGCATCCGGCAGTGGCCGAGGTAGGCCCGGCCCTCCGCGCCGGCCGCCGCGCCGACTATCCGCAGGCGGGTCCGGGGCTCCTCCTTGCGGACCTCGGCGAAGGCGTGCAGCAGGGACACCAGGTCCTTGGCCGGTTCGACCCGGCCGACCCAGACCAGGGTGTGCGGGTCGGCGGCGTCCGGGGAGTCCCCCACCTCGGCGAAGCGGGACGCCTCCATGCCCGGGTAGACGGTGCGCAGTTTCGCGCGGTCGGCGCCGCACCGCTCCTGCCAGCGGCGGGCGTGGGTGTTGCCGGGCGTGATGCACGCCGCCTGCCGGTACACCTCGGCCGCGAGCCGGCCGTGGAAGGCGGCGAGCAGGGCGCGTACGGCGGGTGCGGCCTCGGCGGACGACGGCGACGGGCTCCCGGAGCCCGTGGGCGACGCTCCGCTCCCCGAGCTCAGGTAGTGCGTCCGCAGCCGTACGCCGTACTCGGTCACTAGGAGCGGCACGTCGAAGAAGTGCCCTGCGAGCAGCCCCGGCAGGGCCGCGGTGCCGCCCGACGTGGCATGGCACAGGTCGACCGAGCCGAGGCCCTCGCCGCCGTCGCCGACCGCGTCCTCGTACCAGTCGAGCGAGAGGGGGCGCAGGGCGCGTTCGAGGTGCGCGGAGACGGCGAGCAGGTCCGGGACGCGCGCCTCGCGCGCCGTTCGCAGTGCGCCGGGCGCACGACAGGCACGTTCGAGGGTGCGCACGGCGCTCTCCGAGCGGAGCGCTCCCACCAGCCCGCCCTCGTCCCGGGCGAGCTCGGCGAGGCCGTACAGCGCGTTGGCGAAACGGTCCGCCTGCGCGGCTGAACCGGCGCCTGAAGGGTCCGCCGCGGCTGGCGGCTCTCCCTCGCACAGCGCGGCCACCAGCTCGCCGTGGAACTCCGCGAAGCGCCGCCGCGCCCGTCGGCCGTAGGTCACCCCGTCGTCCTCGGCCGTCCACAGCGGCGCCGTACGCACCCGGCTGACCTGCGGCGGAAGCTCGATGCAGCCCGAGTCCTCCTGGTGTTCCGCACGACTGAGCGCGTAGACCTCGAACTCGTGCTGCCCGAGCCTGCGCACTAGCCGGTCGCACCAGAGCCCGGCGTCACCGCTCACATACGGATAGCCACCCTCCGTAAGCAGTCCGATGCGCACGCGCGCCCCCGATCTCCCGTTTGGGGAGCCGCCGTTGACCCGGCGGCTCGCAGCGGGACGAACGTATGCGGACAAGGCGGGGGTGCGATGGACGGTTGTCCGTCGCACCACCAAAAGGGGTGAACGGTCGTAACTTTCCCGTGCGGGTCGCGTTCGGTCGCGCTAAGAGATCATCCGACTGCGAAACGTTACTGCGCGGACATCACAGCATGCGTCACGGTGTACGTCCATGGCGTACGCCCACGGCGCGCCCATGGCGCGCCGCGCCTCATGCCGGACGCCACGCCTCGTACCGGACGCCACGCCTCGTGCCGGACGCCGCGTCAGCTTCTGCCGGACGACATGTCAGTTACCGGGATACGGCCAGGCGTTGGGCAGACAGTGGATCCCGTCGTGGTCGAGGAATTTCGTCTGCTGCTGCATGACCGGCGCGAGCTCGCCGTCCTTGTCGCAGGTGACATGGCTGTACCCGAGCCGATGGCCGACCTCGTGGTTGATCAGCATCTGCCGGTAGGCGTACATCGCGTTGCCGAAGGTCTCCGACCCCTGCGCCCACCGGTAGGCGTTGATCATCACGCGCTCGGTGGAGGCCGAGTCGCACGAGACGTTGTCCTCGGTGGTGTCCAGGCCCGACCTGGCGCACCAGTCGGCGGTGGTGCCGGGGCTGGCGAGCGTGATCACGAAGTCGGGGGTGCCCGAGTGGATCCGTTCGAAGGTGCGGGCGCCGTTGTGCGCCCAGCTGCGGTCGTCGTTGAGCGTCACCTGCACGGCTTCGGCGAAGAGCTGTCCGTCGAGCCCGAGGCCCTGTTCCACGTCCACCCGGTAGGTGAACTTCTGTCCCTTGCCGGGCGCCTTGTCGATGCCGGCGATCGCGTCGAACTTCCCCGACCCCTTCAGCTTGGGCCCGAGCGCGTACTTCGCGTCCATCTTCTGCGCGTACGTCAGCGTGACGGGGCGTGGCGAGGCGGACGCGGACGCCGCCGGGCTCGGCCGGTCGTCCCCGCGCGTGGTGTCGTCCACGGCGTCACGGGCCTGGTCGGTCGCGGACTGCGACTGGACGGAGTCCTCGTCGCGCCCGCCGGTGACCTGCCCGGCCACCACGACGGCCAGCACCGTGGTGACGGCGGCGGCGGCGATGCCGGCGAACGCGCGCCCCTTGGCGCCCTTGGCGGGCAGGGGCTCCCCGGCGGGCGGAGCGTCGGCGGCCACTTCGACTTCGGGTGGGGCGGTCACACCGGAGATGGTGTCCCAGTCGGGGACCGAGGCGAAGGAGGCGTACCGATCCTGCTCACGCGTGCGCGTGAAGACGTCGTCCTCCTCGAAGGCGTCGAGGTAGTCCTGACGGGGAACCCGGCGCGGGCCGCCCGTCGGCGTCTGACGCTGACGCGGTATCACGGGCTGCCCGGCGCCCGGCCCGGCCCCCGCCTGACGTCCCCTCAGCTCGCCCCAGCCGCCTCCGGCTTCGCGCTGCTCGGGGTGACCGCCGCGCACCTGCGGGAACCCGTGGGCGGGCGTCCCGTCGGGCACGGGAAAGCGGGGCACTCCGTGCGACGGAGTGGCGTCCGGGCCCCGGGGCGGAGCCTGGGTGCGGGCACCTCGCGCATCCCCCCACGCGGGCCCCTGGGGCGGCCCCTGGGCCCCCTCGGGCGCGCCCTGGGAGGCGGTGCCCTTCGCGGCACCCTTGGGCGCAGGCCCACGCCGGCTGTGGCGTCCCACGACGGCCTCAGCCCCTTGCGGTCTCGGTCGCGGCAGCCGTCTCGGCGACGAGGTCCCGGAACGCCATCGCCACCGTCTCGGGGTACTCCATCATCGCCACGTGGCCGGCGTTCGGCAGCGTGAGCAGGCGGGAGTCGGGGAAGGCGCGGGCGGCCCGCTGCGCCATGCGGATGCCGACGAGCTGGTCGCGGCCGCCGTAGACGAGGAGCGTCGGGGCGAGGACCCGCTCGGCCTGTCGCCACAGCCCGTGCTGGCCGCCCAGCGTGTACGCGCTGAGCAGCCCGCGCGTGGTGCGCGTCATCGCGTCCCAGAAGTACGGCAGCTGCAGCCGCCGTTCCAGTTCCTCCACCGCGTGCTGGAACGCCTCCGGGCTGACCCGCCCGGGATCGCCGTAGCAGAGCGCGGTGACGCCCCGGACGCGCTGCTCGGCCGTCCACTCCCGGGTCAACCTGCTGAAGAGCGCGGCCACCCCGGGCAGCCCGACCAGGCCCGTGGGCACCGCGGTGCGCTGCACGCGCAGCTCCGGCAGCGCGGGCGAGACCAGGGTCAGGGTGCGCACGAGGTCGGGCCGGACCGCGGCGACGCGCGTGGACACCGCGCCGCCGAGGGAGTTGCCGAAGAGGTGGACCGGCCCGCGCTGGGCGGCATCGAGGTAGCGGATGACGGCACGCGCGTGTGCCGTGATCGAGTAGTTGCCGTCGTCCGGCGGCGGGGAGTCGCCGAAGCCCGGGAGGTCGACGGCCTCGCTGGCCACGACCCCGTCGAGCAGCTCCATCAGAGCGGACCAGTTCTGCGAGGAACCGCCCAGGCCGTGCACGTACAGCGCGGGCTGGAGCCCCTCGCGCGCGGGAGGCCTGGAACGGACCGCCAGTGTGACGCCGGGCAGCCCGACCGACCGGAGTCGCTCGCCCTCCGCCACCCGCACGGCGGTCACCTTCGGCAGCACGCTGGCGGGCGGCACTGAGGGCAACTCGGTCGAAGACATGCGGCAATGTTACGAGACGATCACGCACGACTTTGTGTGTTCGCCGTCACACGCGCGGGTCGAACAGATATCGACATCGAATCGACATCGACCTCCGACCGACGCCCGTCGATGCCATACCCGCGCGAATCGGGGGCACAGCGCACACCGATCGCATAGCGTCCGAAACGGGTGTCTCCTAGGCTCATACCGAGGGCACCCGCTTGTGGCCCCTGCAGCTCGCAGGGACTTTCGTAGGAAGGGAGCCCACCATGGCCGTTGACCCCACCGACCCGGAGACGTTCGAAGAGGACGACGACTTCGGAGAGATCGACGTCGAGGCGCCGGAGAACGACGCAGCCGAGCAGTACGCGGACGTCGCACCGGATCGCGACGACTCCCTGGAAGACGCGGACCCCGCCCGGGCCAACGAGGCCGACCTCGCCGAACAGGCCCGCGTCGTCTCGCTCGACGAGGACGACTACCGCTGACGGACGCCGAGCCGGAGCGGGGCCGGAGTATGCCCGGAAGATCCCGTTTCAAAACTGTCTCTGCCGCTACTTCTGTCGTCCAGTCCGTGAAATTCTGCGCTCGCACCGCGCACACCACGGTTACTGAAAAGTACGATGGCGGCGCGGCGCTCACCGCAAGAGGACGACTTTGGGAGGCGGCGTGACAGCCATCGAGCAGACAGAGGCGGCGCGCCCGCGGGGCACTCGCCTGCCGCGCCGTGCCCGACGGAACCAGCTGCTGGGCGCTGCCCAGGAAGTCTTCGTCGCACAGGGCTATCACGCGGCCGCGATGGACGACATCGCCGAGCGGGCCGGCGTCAGCAAGCCGGTGCTCTACCAGCACTTCCCCGGCAAGCTCGACCTCTACCTCGCCCTGCTGGACCAGCACTGCGAGTCGCTCATCCAGGCCGTGCGCGGCGCGCTCGCGTCGACGACCGACAACAAGCAGCGCGTCCGGGCCACGATGGACGCGTACTTCGCCTACGTCGAGGACGACGGCGGCGCCTTCCGCCTGGTCTTCGAGTCGGACCTGACGAACGAGCCGGCGGTGCGCGAGCGCGTCGACAAGGTCACCACCGAGTGCGCCGAGGCGATCTGCGAGGTCATCGCCGAGGACACGGGCCTCTCGCGCGCGGAGTCGATGCTGCTCGCCTCCGGCCTGGGCGGCCTCGCACAGGTCGTGGCCCGGTCCTGGCTGCACAGCGACCGCAGCGTCCCGCGCGACCAGGCGGTCCAGCTGCTGGCCTCGCTGGCCTGGCGGGGCATCGCCGGTTTCCCGCTGCACGGAACCGATCAGCACTGACCCGCGGGGGCGTCCGGCCGTTTGTTCCCGCCCGCTGTTCGCTCCTGGCGTGGACGGCCGCACCGTGTACGTCCCCTCACCGGGCTAATGTGTGCAGCGTACGGCGCGGACGCCCGCGCACCCCATGACCGTCGGAGGGACATAGCCGTGGAGGTCAAGATCGGCGTGCTGCACGCACCCCGCGAGATCGTTCTGGAGAGCGGTCAGACTCCCGAGGAAGTCGAGCGCGTGGTGGCCGAGGCCCTGGCCGGAAAGTCGCAGCTGCTCAGCCTCGTGGACCAGCACGGCCGCAAGGTCCTGGTTCCGGCCGACCGCCTGGCCTACGTCGAGCTGGGCGAGGCCGCCCCGCGCAAGGTGGGCTTCGGCGCGCTCTAGGCGAAGCAACGAAAGACGGGCCCGGCGATCGTTCGATCGCCGGGCCCCTCTTTCGTTTGTCCTGAGCCTCTTCGCCGCGCGCCCGCTGCTGCGGCTGCGTGGATTTCGCTGTCAGCGTGTTCTCCACAGATGGAGCACAACTCGACCACAGAGGAGGATTGTATTCCGCAGGTCACGGGTAATGACGGGCTACGACCCTGGTGCACAGCCCCGCCGTCTGGGAGGGACCCACATGATCTTGGAAGCGCTCGGCTCCGCTGCGCTAGGTCTCGTGCTCGCATGGGTGGCGGTACGTCGCCTCTCCCACCGCATGCCCGTCCGGTCCCTCGTCTTCGCGACGGGCGTCGCCGGAGCCCTGTTCGGTGACTTCGTCACCCACAGCGCGCTGGGCCCCGGCACCGCCCTGCCGAGCCTCCTCGGCGCGGCGATCGTCTCCGCCGCCTCGCTCTCCCTGCTGCTGCGCCCGGCCGGAAGACTCCGGCGACGATCGGTCCCGGCGTAGCCACAGCGCTCCGCCCGCTGGACCGCCGACGCCGGACCACCCTCCCGGGCCGCCGACGCCGGACCGCCTGCGCTACGCCGCGAGCCCCAGCGCGGCCATCCGCTTGGTGTGCGCCTCGGTGATCCGGGAGAACATCCGGCCCACCTCGGCGAGGTCGAAGCCGTCCGCGACGCCGCCCACGAGCATCGTCGACAGCGCGTCACGGTCCGCGACCACCCGCTGGGACTGCGACAGGGCCTCGCCCATCAGCCGCCGCGCCCACAGCGCGAGCCGTCCGCCCACGCGCGGGTCCGCGTCGATCGCGGCGCGCACCCGGTCCACGGCGAAGCCGGCGTGACCGGTGTCGTCGAGCACGGCCAGCACCAGTGCGCGGGTGTCGTTGTCCAGGCGTACCGCGACCTCGCGGTAGAAGTCGCTGGCGATCGAGTCGCCGACGTACGCCTTGACGAGGCCCTCCAGCCAGTCCGACGGCGCCGTCTGCCGGTGGAAGCCGTCGAGCGCGGCGACGAACGGCTCCATCGCCCGCGTCGGCTCCTCACCGATCTCCGTGAGCCGGTCGCGCAGCCGCTCGAAGTGGTGGAACTCGGCCGACGCCATCTTGGCCAGCTCCGCCTTGTCCTCCAGCGTGGGCGCCAGTTTGGCGTCCTCCGCGAGCCGCTCGAACGCCGCCAGCTCGCCGTACGCCAGCGCACCCAGCAGATCCACGACCGCAGCGCGGTACTGCGGGTCGGCGGCGGCCTGCGCCCAGTCCTGCGCGGCGATACCGGTGGCGGCGGTGTTCTCAGGCTTGTCAGAGGTCGTCATGCAGCGCACAATAGCCCGCTCGTCGCAGGGTGGAAGTCCCTGGTCAATCAGTGTGACAACGAAGACGTACGGGACCACGCCAGACACTGTGACAACCACAACGTGACCGAATCGGCCATCGCATGTGCACGATTCCGGGGTATGGTGGTAATGCGCCTGCCGAATATTCGACGGGCCGCACGTATGAGGATGCCCGGTCGGTGGCCCGATCGGCTCCGACCCGACAGCCCTCCTCGTCCGTAAAGCACTGTGCAGTCACGGTGCGTACGGAACCCGGAGGGACCCCCTCAGCGGTACGAGCGCTAGAGCGTCGGCAGAGGTCCCGTGCCATACGGCTTGCCCCAGCGGTTGGCTCGTAAGGCAGCCGACGTCCCCCCGGCACGGTCCGTCAACGACCCCCGCGCTCGCCTCGCACCGCGCACACAGAAGAGGCAGCACCCTGACTACGTTCCGAGAGCTCGGAATCCTTTCCGAGACCGCCGAGGCCCTTGAGGCCGTCGGCATCATCAGTCCCTTCCCCATCCAGGAGATGACGCTCCCCGTGGCCCTGACGGGCACGGACGTCATCGGCCAGGCGAAGACCGGCACCGGCAAGACGCTGGGCTTCGGCCTCCCGCTCCTCGAGCGCGTGACCGTCCCCGCCGACGTCGAGGCCGGCCGCGCCAAGCCCGAGGACCTCACCGACGCCCCGCAGGCGCTCATCGTCGTCCCCACGCGTGAGCTGTGCACGCAGGTCACCAACGACCTGCTGACCGCGGGCAAGGTGCGCAACGTGCGCGTCCTCGCCATCTACGGCGGCCGGGCCTACGAGCCCCAGGTCGAGGCCCTCAAGAAGGGCGTCGACGTCGTCGTCGGCACCCCGGGCCGACTGCTGGACCTCGCGGGCCAGAAGAAGCTCGACCTCAAGCACATCAGGTCGCTCGTCCTCGACGAGGCCGACGAGATGCTCGACCTGGGCTTCCTGCCCGACGTCGAGAAGATCATCAACCTGCTTCCGGCGAAGCGCCAGACCATGCTGTTCTCGGCGACCATGCCGGGCGCGGTCATCGGCCTGGCCCGCCGCTACATGTCGCAGCCGACGCACATCAACGCCACGTCGCCGGACGACGCGGGCCGGACCGTCGCGAACACCAAGCAGCACGTGTACCGCGCGCACAACATGGACAAGCCCGAGATGGTGGCGCGCATCCTCCAGGCGGAGGGCCGCGGCCTGGTCATGGTGTTCTGCCGTACCAAGCGCACGGCGGCCGACCTGGCCGACCAGCTCCAGCAGCGTGGCTTCGCCTCCGGCGCGGTCCACGGCGACCTCGGCCAGGGCGCCCGCGAGCAGGCGCTGCGCGCGTTCCGCAACGGCAAGGTCGACGTGCTCGTCTGCACCGACGTCGCCGCTCGCGGCATCGACGTCGAGGGCGTCACGCACGTCATCAACTACCAGTCCCCCGAGGACGAGAAGACGTACCTGCACCGCATCGGCCGTACCGGCCGCGCGGGCGCCAAGGGCATCGCGATCACGCTGGTCGACTGGGACGACATCCCGCGCTGGCAGCTCATCAACAAGGCGCTGGAGCTCGAGTTCAGCGACCCGCCGGAGACGTACTCCACCTCTCCGCACTTCTACGAGGAGCTCGGCATCCCCGCGGGCACCAAGGGCGTCCTGCCGCGCGCGGAGCGCACCCGCGCCGGGCTCGACGCGGAAGTGCTCGAGGACCTGGGCGAGCCGGGCGGCCGCAACGCACGCGGTCGCAACGACCGGGGCGGTCGTGGCGACCGAGGCGGTCGCGGTGACCGCGGCGGCCGGGGCGAGTCCCGTTCCAACGAGCGCACCAACGAGCGCTCCGACGAGCGCGAGCGTTCGGCCGGTACACCGCGCCGACGTCGTCGGATGCGCAACGGCGCCCCCGTCGACGCCACCTCGGCCCCGGCCGCGACCACCGCGCCGGAGCAGGTGACGGAGGAGGCCGCCGGCCCGCGCACCCCGCGCCGTCGCCGCCGCACGCGCGTCGGATCGGCGCAGGAGGCCGTCGTCGCGCCGAGCACCCCGGTGGTCGTCGAGCCCGTCGTCGAGCGTGTCGTCGAGCCGGTCGTCCAGGCTGCGGAAGCGGCCGTCACGCCGGCGGAGGGCCTCGTCCTCGACACGCCGGAGAAGCCGCGTCGCCGCCGCACCCGTAAGACCGCGGAGGCCGCGCCGGCCACCACCGCGCCGTCCACCACCGCGCCGTCCACCACCGTGCCGGAGCCGGCTGCCGAGGCCGTCGTGGCCACGGCGCAGACGGTCGTCGACACGCAGGAGACGGCGGAGGTCAAGCCGCGCCGTCGCACCCGCAAGGCGGCGGCTCCGGCCGAAGCCGTGGTCGAGGTCGAGACGGTCAAGGCCGTCGAGGTCGTCGAGACGGTCGAGCCTGTGGTCAAGCCGCGTCGCACCCGGAAGACGGCTGCCGCCGCCGAGACCGCGGTCGACACCGCCGAAGCGACCGAGGCCAAGCCCCGCCGCACCCGCAAGACCGCCGCCAAGACCGAGACGACGGCCACCACGGCCGACATCCCGGCCCAGGCCACGCAGGAAGCGGAGACCGCGGCCGCCGCGCCCCGCCGCCGCACCACCCGCAAGACCGCCGCCACCGCCCCGGCCCCGGCCGAAGCCGTGGTCGCGGTCGACACCGCGGAGGGCGTGGAGCCGACGGAGACCAAGCCGCGTCGCCGCACCACCCGCAAGGTGGCGGCCCCCGCGGAGGCCGCCGTGGAAACGGCCGAGGCCACCGAGGTCAAGCCGCGTCGCACCCGGAAGACGGCAGCGACGGCCACCACGGCCGTCGAGGCCCCGGAAGCCGTCGAGGCCGAGGTCAAGCCCCGTCGCACGCGCAAGGCAGCGGCTCCGGCCGAGGCCGCGGTCGACACGGCCGAGGGCACGGAGGCGAAGCCGCGCCGCACCCGCAAGACAGCCGCCAAGGCCGTCACGACGGTCACGACCGGCACGGCGACGGAAGCGGAGCCGGTCGCGGAGGCCGCGGTGACCAAGCCGCGTCGCACCCGGAAGACGGCTGCCGCCGCCGAGACCGCGGTCGACACCGCCGAAGCGACCGAGGCCAAGCCCCGCCGCACCCGCAAGACCGCCGCCAAGACCGAGACGACGGCCACCACGGCCGACATCCCGGCCCAGGCCACGCAGGAAGCGGAGACCGCGGCCGCCGCGCCCCGCCGCCGCACCACCCGCAAGACCGCCGCCGCCGTGGAGCCGTCGGAGAGCTGAGGTCACGTCCGAGGGCCCGGTCCACCTGTGTGGGCCGGGCCCTCGGCGTTCGCCGGACGTTTCCTCGACGGCCGCCCCGGTTGAGGGCGAGGAGAGGAACGCCGGGTAATCTCCCCCCGTGCCCAAGCCCACCAGGTCGACTCCCTTCCCGCCGCCCCCCGGCGCACGTTCGTACGCCCTGCGCACCGAGCGCGGCGAGTTCGCCGTCGTCGACTCGCCCGCGGCCGCCGGCGTCGAGCCGCGGGGGGTCGCGTTGCTGCTGCCGGGCTTCACCGGCAGCAAGGAGGACTTCCACCGGCTGCACGAGCCCCTCGCGGCCCGCGGCTACCGGACCGTCGCCGTGGACGGGCGTGGGCAGAACGAGTCCGACGGACCGGCCGACGACGAATCCCCGTACGCGCAGGAGGAGTTGGCGCGGGACGTGCTCGCGCAGGCGGCCGCCCTGGGCACGCCACTGCATCTCACCGGGCACTCCATGGGCGGCCAGGTCGCCCGCGCGGCCGTCCTTCTGGACCACTCGCCCTTCGTCTCGTTCACGCTCGTCTCCTCGGGCCCGGCCGAGATCTCGGAGTCCCAGAAGCAGCGCGTGAAGCTGCTGCACGACGCCCTCGCGGTGATGACGATGCCGGAGGTGTGGGCGGCGATGCAGGCGATGGGGCCGCCGGAGGAGGTAGGCGGTCCGGCCCGCGGCTTCGGGAAGCTGGAACAGCTGGAGCTGCGCTGGCTGAACCACAAGCCCGCACAACTCCTCGTCGCCGGACGCCGGTTGTGCGTCGAGCCGAACCGGGTCGCGGAGCTCGCCGCCGTCCCGCTGCCGCTCCATGTCCTGTCGGGTGCGCGGGACGACACCTGGCCGGTGCCCCTCCTCGACGACATGGCCGTGGAGCTGCGGGCGCACCGGACGGTCGTGCCGGGCGCCGAGCACTCACCGAACCTGGACAAGCCGCTGCCGACGGCCCAGGGGCTGGCCGACTTCTGGGACCGTCACCCGGAAAACCGGTAGCGCAGGCCGGGAGCCGGTAGCGCAAGCCGGTAAGCCGGGGCCGCTCCGGCCGGACAGGCCCTGGTACCGCCCTAGTACTGCGTCTGCACGTGCTCCCAGAAGCCGTCGCGCAGCGCACGCCGCAGGTCCGCCTGACCGCGCAGGGAGTACTGCAGGATGCCCTCGGCCTCCACCAGAAGGTCCTGGTCGACGGAGCCGGGGAGGTAGGGGTGGCCCGGCAGCAGCTCGGCCAGGGCCTCCCTGCCCCGCGCCGCCAGCCACTTCGCCGCGATCTGCGCGCCGACGAATCGGACGGCCTCGCGGGTGGGACGGCTCGCGCCGGTCGTCTCGTAGGCGGCGGCGGTGCGCCGGGAGACGTACGGCTTGAAGAAGTCGAGGTCGAGGGTGCGCTGGCTGTCGACCTCCCAGAGCAGCGGCTCGGCCTGGTTGCGGCCCTCCGGCGCCTCGATGCCCCAGAGATGGACGCGGGCGCCGTACCCCTGCGCGGCCTCCACCGCCGAGACCAGGTCCTCGTCGCCGCCCAGCAGGGCCGCGTCGCTGATGGCGCGGTGGCGGGCCAGTGACTCCAGGTCCGTCCGGATGAGCGAATCGACGCCCTTCTGCTGGTTGTTGGCGTTCAGGTTGCCCAACCGCACCTTCACGTCCGGCAGTTCGGCGATGGACTGCTGCTCGGAGGTGTGGATGCGGCGCCGGGCGCCGTCGTACCAGTAGACGCGCAGCAGTCGGCTGTCGGCGAAGATCGAGCGGGCGCGGTCGATGAGCGCCTCGATCAGGCCCTCGGCGTCGAGGTCGAAGGCCCGGCGGTCCTCGGTACCTGCCACCAGGCGCCCCGCGGCCGCGTACAGATACCCCGCGTCGACGAAGATCGCGTGGGTCGAGGGCGTCTTGGCCACCTCGGCGAGCATGCGCGTGAGCAGCTCGTTCGTGCGGTCGATGCGGGCGGCAAGGTCCGGCAGGTCGTCGTTCATCGCCTCCATTGTCCCGGTGGTCACGCTGCGAACACAACCGGTCCCGTTCAGTCTCCACAAACCGGCTTACTCGTTAGTAATTAGTCGTTCGAAAAATTTCTTTAGCGTAGGGAATGTTTGTAACACGCATCCCGTTGACTCCCTACGTAACCAAGTAGTTCTCCTCAGGAGGATGACCAGACGAAGGGAGAAGCCATGCGCTTCGAAATCATGCGACTCGACGACGTCGACGGAACACCCGTGGACTGCACCGTCGTGGACGCCGCCTCCGTCAACCGGATCGTTCAGCAGGCCGCCGCCATCGGGCAGCGACTGTGGATCCGTCCGGCCGACCCCACGGCCTCGTAACACGGGACACGGTCCCTTACAGGTTTTCGGAGCCCCCTACGGCCATGCCGTAGGGGGCTCCGCGCATACGACCGGGGATCCGGTCAGCTCGCCCGGATCACCTGGGTGACCCCGTTGATGATCTGCTGCACGGCGATCGCGGAGAGCATCATGCCCGCGAGCCGGGTCACCAGGACCACACCGCCGTCCTTGATGACCCGGATGATCAGCAGCGAGTACCGCATCACCAGCCACAGCACGACATGGATGGCGAGGATCGCCATCCAGACGGACACCTGCGTCGCCACGCTGTCGGCCTTCTGCACGGCGAGGATGACGGACACGATCGCACCCGGTCCGGCCAGCAGCGGCATGCCCAGCGGGACGAGAGCGACGTTGACGTCCTTGGTCTGCTTCGGCTCGTCGGTCTTGCCGGTGAGCAGGTCGAGCGCGATCAGCAGGAGCAGCAGTCCGCCCGCGATCATCAGCGCGGGCACGGAGACATGCAGATAGTCGAGGATCTGGTGCCCCAGCAGCCCGAAGACGGCGATCACACCGCCCGCCACGCAGACCGCCTGGAAGGCCATCCGCTTCTGCACCTTGCCGGGACGCCCGGAGGTCAGCGCGAGGAAGATCGGGGTGATCCCGGGGGGATCCATGATGACAAAAAGGGTCAGGAAGAGAGAGCCGAAGACGGCGACGTCGAACATCAGTGCACAGACCTTGCGGGGAAGAGGGCGAACGAGGGCGGAGGGTGAGCCTCAGGCTCCGCCGGTCCCCGGCACCGGGAACGCGCCGGTGGCACGCCGGGTGATCTCCCCGTACACCTCGGGGTCGGTGGTGTACTCGCCGAGCACACACGTCTTGCGGCTGCCGTGGTAGTCCGACGAGCCGGTGACCAGCAGCCCCAGATCGGCGGCCAGCCCGCGCAGTCGGGCCCGCGTGTCCGCGTCGTGGTCCATGTGGTCGACCTCGATGCCGTCGAGGCCGGCCGCGGCCAGCTCGGCGATCGCCGACTCCGGCACCGTGCGACCGCGCTTGCTCGCGCCGGGGTGGGCGAAGACGGTGACCCCGCCCGCGCCCTTGACCAGCCGGATCGCCTCGAAGGGGTCGGTCTCGTGCTTCGCGACATAGGCCCGGCCGCCGTCGGCGAGCCAGTCCTCGGTGAAGGCGTCGCTCACGGTCGGCACGACGCCCAGCTCGACCAGGGCGGTGGCGACGTGCGGCCGCCCGACGGACCCCTCCCCCGCGATCCGCGCGACCTGCTCCCAGGTGACGGGCACGCCCAGCTCGTTGAGCCTGGCGACCATCCCGCGCGCCCGGGGCACCCGGTCGTCCCGCACCAGCTCGCGCTCGGCGAGCAGCGCGGGCTCCTCGGGGTCGAACAGGTAGGCCAGCATGTGCATGCTGATGCCGTCGATCCGGCACGACAGCTCGGCACCGGTGACAAGGGTGAGCCCCTGCGGCAGCGCGGCGATGGCCTCGGCATGCCCACGGGTGGTGTCGTGATCGGTCAGCGCGACGACGTCCAGACCGGCGGCGGCAGCGTTGCGGACCAGTTCGGCCGGGGTGTCCGTCCCGTCGGAGGCGGTGGAGTGGCAGTGCAGATCGACACGCACGAGCGGACTCCAGACGGCTACGGGACGGAAGCGGACGCTCCAGCATAACGGCTCATCACACCGCCCCTGTCACACCCAAAAGCCCGGAGCACCCCCTACACGCACAGGGCCCCGCCGCACGGCCCCACGACCCGCTGCGACCCGCTGCGACCCGCTACGGCTTGAGCAGGCGCGGCGACAGCGCCCCGCAGGGCACCAACTCCAGCTCCGCGCCGGCGTCCCGCAGATCCGTCAGCACCAGCTCGTCGTACATCAGCAGCCCCGACTGCTCGGGCCACACCACCGCCCACAGCCACAGTCCCCGCGCCTCGCCCGCGAAGACGGCACGGTCGTCCGGGGTGGCGGAGACATGCCAGAGCGGGGTGGGGCGGCCCGCGGCCAGGACCTTCGCCTGCGGAGGTTTCTCGACGCTCATGTACGGACCGGGATCCGGCCCGTCGACACCGGCGTACCGCGCGCCGAGCCCGACGCCCAGCTCCTCGGCGACGAGGATCAGCTCGCCCATGCCGCCGAGCGGCCCCGGTCCGGAGCAGGCCACGACGGTGGCGCGACCGCCGCTGCGGTCGTCCCCCGCGTATGTCACACCCGTGAACAGCCAGCCGACGGGCAGCGGCCACGGCATCCACAACGGCACCTGCGTACGGTGCACGACGACGCTGAGGGCCTCGACGCTGGGCGGGATCACGGGCTGCAGCGGATGCACCGTCCCGTGCACATCACACTGCCAGGAATCGGCGAAGAGTCCGGGAGCCCTGACCCGGCCACCACACTTCGGGCAACTGGGTTCGCCCCTCATAGAGCCCCACGGTCCTACCCGAGCCCGCCCACGTCAAGGACGATCACCCGTCCGGGCGGAAACCGATCGACCGGACGTATTTAGGTGTAGCTTGCATTAATTAGGTGGTCTAACTTATCGTGTGTATATGCCAACTATTTTCGTGAGGGGTGCGCAGCCGAAAGCGGTGTGGGCGACGGCCGGCGCGTCCGTCGTCGCCTTCATGGGCATCGGCCTCGTCGACCCGATCCTGCCGTCCATCGCCCAGGGACTGGACGCCACGGCCGGCCAGGTCTCGCTGCTGTTCACCTCGTACTTCCTGATCACCGCGTTCGCGATGCTGATCACCGGCTTCGTCTCCAGCCGCATCGGCGGCCGCCGGACGCTGCTGCTCGGCCTCGCCCTCGTCGTCGTCTTCGCGGGTCTCGCGGGCACCTCGGGCTCGGTCGCCGAACTGGTGGGCTTCCGGGCCGGCTGGGGACTGGGCAACGCGCTCTTCGTCTCCACCGCCCTCGCGGTGATCGTCGGAGCGGCGAATCCCATAGGGGCATCGCGAAGCGATTCCGGCCGGGGTGGTGGCGGGCGACGGGCGGGAGGCAGCGCGGCCGCCGTCCTGCTGTACGAGTCCGCCCTCGGCCTCGGCATGGCCTGCGGGCCGCTGCTGGGCGCGCTGCTCGGCGACGCCAGCTGGCGCTACCCCTTCTTCGGCACCGCGTTCCTGATGGCCGTCGGCTTCCTGTGCATCACGGTGTTCCTGAAGGAGCAGCCCAAGCCCGCCCGCAAGGTCTCGGTCCTCGACCCGCTCAAGGCGCTCGGGCACGGCGGTCTGGCCTCCGCCGCGGCCTCGGCGTTCTTCTACAACTACACGTTCTTCACCGTGCTGGCCTTCACCCCGTTCGTGCTGAACATGACCCCCTACAGGTCCGGGGCGGTGTTCTTCGCATGGGGTGTACTGCTCGCCGTCTGCTCGGTCGTCGCGGCGCCGCGGCTGCAGGAGCGGTTCGGTTCGCTCAAGGTGCTCGGCGGCTCGCTGCTGCTGCTCGCCATCGACGTGCTCGTCCTCGGCTACGGCGACCACACCACCGCGATCGTCTGCACGATCCTGTCGGGCGCGTTCATCGGTGTGAACAACACCGTCTACACCGAGTTGGCGCTCGGCGTCTCGGACGCCCCGCGGCCGGTGGCGAGCGCCGGATACAACTTCGTGCGGTGGTTCGCGGCCGCGGCCGCGCCGTTCTTCGCGCCGAGGATCGAGGAGTGGACCGACATCCACGTCCCGTTCGTCGTCGCGGCGGTGACGTCGGTGCTCGGCGCGGCCGTGGTCGTCGTACGGCGCAAGGCGCTCACGAAGGACGTCGAGGAGCTCGAACCGAGGCACGCGGCCGAGGACTCGGTCACCGTCTTCGCCAACTGAACGCCTTCGGCCACAGGTTGGTGACCTTCCTCACGAAACGTCATATGAGGCGTCAGTCGAGCGGGACGGACCTGCGGGACGGATCCCGCAGGTCCGTCCCGTTCGTCAGCCAGCGCTCCTGGAGGGCCTGGGCGCCGTGCACGCGCTTCCAGGCGGCTTCGTTCGCGGTCATGGGGAACAGCGGCAGGAAGCGGACCGGGTCGAGGGGCTCGTCGAGGTCGAGATCCTCGACCAGACCGCCCGGCTCGGCGACCAGGACCGAGGTGAACGGTGCGCCGGGCCACAGCGGTCCGCCGACATCGAGTGAGGCGCCGGGGGCCACGACCAGGCCCTCGACCTGCGGGGACGCGGCGAGCACGGCGAGCGGACGGAGCACCTTGTCGGTGTCGGCGACGCCCGGCCGGACCGACAGGACCAGCTCGGCACGCGGCCCCTCGACCGGATCCGCGAGCACCGCCGTGGGGTCGCTCATGGGCTGTGCGGACATGCCGAGCGTGGCGTAGCGGACGATGTCGCCCTCGTGGAAACGGAGCACCTCGACGCGGTCCGTACCGAGGAAGGTGACCGCGGCGCGGGCGTCCGGCTCGCCCAGCGCGGAGCGCAAACGAGCCTCGACCAGAGGAAGAACATCAACCATGCGGCGAGCATAGAACTCATCGGCACAGGGCAAAGCAGCGCCTTGACACTTCACTCGGCTGGTAGTCTGGCCCGGTGGTTCGGGGCAGCACGCAGAAGCGTCGCTATCTTGCCTCGACGCAGACGAGACTCCCTTACGAGGGACCGGCTGGAGGAGGTGGGGCTGTCATGGATCGAAGTCACCCGTGCAGTACCACTCGCTCTTCCGGCCGCTGATGCAGCTGCTCCGGCTTCTTGGCCCTCGGCTGGTCGCCACCTCTCGCGCTCATCTTCATGCGGAAGAGCACTTCGTTTCGTTTTTTGCCTGATCTGTCCGACCTGATCTGTCTGACCCGATCTTTCTGATCTGCCAGATCTCTCTGATCTGAATCAGTAGCGAAGCTCGCCACCGCGACGGAGCGGTGCTCCCCGCTTTGTGGACGTGCCAAACCTCCGCAGTCAGGACGTCCCCATTCCGGGTAGTTCCACCCGTCGTCGGCGGCCTTTCGTTGCCTGTCACGAAGGAGCCTGCCATGTCGATGATCCGCGACCTCCGTGCTGTCGTCCGCCCCGCCCGCCCCTCCCTGCGCAAGGGGGGCGGGCGCATGGACAGCGGCGCGTACGACACCACCCGTGACCCCGCGACCCCGTCGGCCGTCGTCGACTGCGCCGTCTACCGGGACGGCTCGCGCGTCGTGTGCACCCAGTCGCCGACCCCGCAGGAGGCCATGCGCCAGGTGCGGCGCGACGGGGGCTTCGTGTGGATCGGTCTGCACGAGCCGACCGAGGCCGAATTCGCCGGTATCGCAGCCGAGTTCGGGCTGCACCCGCTGGCCGTGGAGGACGCGGTGCAGGCGCACCAGCGGCCCAAGCTGGAGCGCTACGACGACTCCCTCTTCACGGTCTTCAAGACCATCCACTACATCGAGCACGACCGGCTCGAGGCCAACAGCGAGGTCGTCGAGACCGGTGAGGTCATGTGCTTCACCGGCAAGGACTTCTTCATCACGGTCCGGCACGGCGGCCAGGGCTCGCTGCGCGCCCTGCGCCACCGCCTCCAGGACGACCCCGAGCTGCTGATCAAGGGCCCCTCCGCGGTGCTGCACGCCATCGCGGACCACGTCGTCGACGGCTACATCGCGGTCGCGGACGCCGTACAGGACGACATCGACGAGGTCGAGACGGAGGTGTTCTCGCCCGGACGCAAGGGCAGCCCGCGCGGCACGGACGCCGGCCGGATCTACCAACTCAAGCGTGAGGTGCTGGAGTTCAAGCGTGCGGTGTCGCCTCTGCTGCGGCCGATGCAGCTGCTGAGCGAGCGGCCGATGCGGCTGATCGACCCCGACATCCAGAAGTACTTCCGGGACGTCGCCGACCACCTCGCCCGGGTCCAGGAGCAGGTCGTCGGCTTCGACGAGCTGCTCAACTCGATTCTCCAGGCCAACCTGGCGCAGGCGTCCGTCGCACAGAACGAGGACATGCGGAAGATCACGTCCTGGGCGGCCATCATCGCCGTGCCGACCATGGTCTGCGGGGTGTACGGCATGAACTTCGACTACATGCCGGAGCTGCACTGGAAGTTCGGCTACCCCGTGGTCATGTCGGCCATGGTGGCCCTCTGCTTCGGCATCCACCGCACGCTGAAGCGCAACGGCTGGCTCTGACGGCGCTCTGGATAGGCTGAGCGCCATGACAAGCGAGCTGCTCGACCAGGCCCTCGTCACGCAGGCCCTGGTCGAGGAGGCCACCAAGAAGTCCGGCCTCATCTGGGTCCAGGGCGCCGGCGAACCGGCCGCGCGTGCACTGTGGCACGTGTGGCACGAGGGCGCGGCCTGTCTGGTCGGCGACGGGCCCGGTGAGCAACCGCTGTCCGGGCTCGTCGGCGGGGGGTCGGCCGAGGTCACCGTCCGCAGCAAGGACAAGGGGGGCCGGCTGGTCTCCTGGACGGCGCGCGTCGTGCAGCTCGAGCCTGCTTCCGAGGCGTGGGAGGCGGCCGTCGCCGAGCTCAAGGGCAAGCGGCTCAACGCGCCCGACGGGGAGGCCATGACCGGGCGCTGGGCGCGGGAGTGCCGGGTACTGCGTCTGGAGCCGACCGGGACCGTCCTGCCGCTGCCCGACGGGGATCTGGCGGCGCGGCCGGCGCCCTCGCCCGCCACCACCCGTGAGCCGGTCCCGGCCGGACTGCCGAAGCTGCTGCTGAAGAAGCGCAGACGCAAGTAACCGGTCGCTACGGAGCCACAAGAGCCACGAGAGCTCCGAGAGCTCCGAGAGCTCCGAGAGTCACGAGGACGGCAGCTGCTTGCCGTAGTCCACCGTCTCGCCCTTCGCCGGTTCCTCCAGGTCGAAGTCCTTGCCCCAGGCGGAGAAGCTCAGCGTGCCCGCGCCGCCCGCGCGTTCCAGGCGCAGCGGGTACGGCTTGCCCTCCAGCGACACGTCCAGCTTGCCGCCGGAGCCGCCGTCGCCGGTGATGCGGATCGTGCGGACGCCGGACTGCTCGTGGTGGCCGTCCGTGGCCAGCGAGCCGTGCAGTGTCAGCAGACCGTCGAGGAGGAGGTCCTTGTCCGTGAAGCCGCTGAACTTCTTGTACGAGGGGTCGCCCGTCGGCACCTTCACGTACTTGCCGTCGAGCTTGTCGGCGGCCGCCGTGTCCGAGCCGTCGCCGGCCTTGCCGTCCTCCTTGTTCCAGAAGGACGCGTCGGCCTTCAGGTACAGCTGCTCGCCGACCCGCAGCAGATGGAAGGCGACCCCTTCCGCGGTGACCGAGCCGGTGCCGCCGTCCGCCTTCAAGCTCATGTCGAGCTTGTACGTGTGCCCGCTGGTGACCACGCTCCCCGACAGCCGCACGGCGTCCACGGCGGCCGCGGCCGTCTTCGTCTTCGACTGGATCTGCGCGGCCGGCAGCTTGCCCACCCCGTTCGTGCCCGCGTCCGGATCCTCACTGCACCCCGCCAGTCCCGTACTTCCCACGACCAGTGCGCACAGCGCGCTCACCAACGAGGTCCGGCGAGTACGACCGTGGGGAATCGCAGTCACAGAGAAGGCTGCCTTTCTGCGGGGGTGTGCTGAGCGGCGTACGGCAGCGTACCGGGGTCTCGGGCCCCGAACGGAGCCGGTCCGTCCGGACCGCCCACCAGGGCGTATCCGATCGGGACGGGCTAGCCTGAAGCCCGCAACGGCGGGCAATCGGGACAAGGGCGGAGGTGCGGTCATGGCAGCGGGCGCCCCGCGGATCTTCGTCTCGCATCTCTCCGCTATCCCCGTCTTCGATCCGAACGGCGATCAAGTGGGGCGGGTGCGCGATCTGGTCGTCGTGCTGCGCGTGGGGCGGCGGCCGCCGAGGGTGCTCGGGCTGGTCGTCGAACTGTCCACCCGGCGCCGGATCTTCCTGCCCATGACCCGGGTGACCGGCATCGAGTCCGGCCAGGTCATCACCACCGGCGTGGTCAACGTGCGGCGCTTCGAGCAGCGGCCCACCGAGCGGCTGGTGTTCGGGGAGCTGCTCGACCGGCGCGTCACGCTCGTCGAGACCGGCGAGGAGGTCAACGTCCTCGATGTGTCGGTGCGGCAGCTGCCGGCCCGCCGGGACTGGGAGATCGACCGGGTCTTCGTCCGCAAGGGGAAGAAGGCGAGCGCCTTCCGGCGGGCCAAGGGCGAGACGCTGACCGTGGAGTGGTCCTCGGTGACCGGGTTCTCGCTGGAGGAGCAGGGACAGGGCGCGGAGAGCCTTCTCGCCACCTTCGAGCAGCTGCGCCCCGCCGACCTCGCCAACGTCCTTCACCATCTGTCGCCGAAGCGGCGCGCCGAGGTCGCCGCCGCCCTGGACGACGACCGCCTCGCCGACGTCCTGGAGGAGCTGCCGGAGGACGACCAGATCGAGATCCTCGGCAAGCTGAAGGAGGAGCGCGCGGCGGACGTCCTGGAGGCGATGGACCCCGACGACGCGGCCGACCTGCTCTCCGAGCTCCCGGAGGAGGACAAGGAGCGGCTGCTGAGCCTGATGGAGCCGGCGGACGCGGCCGACATGCGGCGGCTGATGGCGTACGAGGAGCACACCGCGGGCGGGCTGATGACCACCGAGCCGATCGTCCTGCGGCCCGACGCCACCGTCGCCGACGCCCTCGCGCGCGTCCGCAACCCGGACCTCTCCCCCGCGCTCGCCGCCCAGGTCTACGTCTGCCGCCCGCCCGACGAGACCCCGACCGGCAAGTACCTGGGCACGGTCCACTTCCAGCGTCTGCTGCGCGACCCCCCGTACACGCTGGTCAGCGCGCTGCTCGACGACGATCTGCAGGCCCTGGCGCCGGACGCGGCGCTGCCGGTCGTCGCCGGGTTCTTCGCGACGTACGACATGGTCGCGGCGCCCGTGGTGGACGAGGCGGGGTCGCTCCTCGGCGCGGTGACCGTGGACGACGTCCTGGACCACATGCTGCCGGAGGACTGGCGGGAGACCGAGTTCCACCTCCAGGACGAGCCCGAGGACGCGACCGGGGCCGAGAACGCGACGGACGCCGGGGCGACGGCCGAGGGGGCTGGTTCCCATGGCTCCTGAGCGCGAGAGCGGCGGCCGCGTGGAGCGCACCCCGGTCGGGGCGACGGCGGCCGGCCGGCACCGCCCCCGCCTGGACCAGCCGCGGCCGCGCCGGCGGCCGCTGCTGCCCGAGTGGGACCCGGAGGCGTTCGGACGGCTGTCGGAGCGCATCGCCCGCTTCCTGGGCACCGGACGGTTCATCGTCTGGATGACGGTCGTCATCATCGTCTGGGTGCTGTGGAACATCTTCGCGCCGCGCGACCTGCGCTTCGACAACTACCCCTTCATCTTCCTGACCCTGATGCTGTCCCTCCAGGCCTCCTACGCGGCCCCGCTGATCCTGCTCGCGCAGAACCGGCAGGACGACCGCGACCGGGTCAACCTCGAGCAGGACCGCAAGCAGAACGAACGGTCCATCGCCGACACCGAGTACCTGACCAGGGAGATCGCCGCCCTGCGCATCGGCCTCGGCGAGGTCGCCACCCGGGACTGGATCCGCTCGGAGCTCCAGGACATGGTCAAGGAACTGGAGGAACGGGAGAACGGGCACCGCCGACATGCCGTATTCCCGGCAGAACGGTCTCGGGGACGTGACGTAGAAGACCGGTGACCGACTTACCGGGGCCCCCGCCGGCAGCCGTACCATCGACCTCATGGCTAGCGAAGACGCGGTGCGCGAGGCACTGGCGACGGTGAACGACCCCGAGATCAACCGACCCATCACCGAACTCGGGATGGTGAAGTCGGTCGAGATCGGCGCGGACGGGGTGGTCGCGGTCGCCGTGTACCTGACGGTCTCCGGCTGCCCGATGCGCGAGACGATCACGCAGCGTGTGACGGACGCGGTCTCCCGGGTGGACGGTGTCACCCGCGTCGACGTCACGCTCGACGTGATGAGCGACGAGCAGCGCAAGGAGCTGGCGACCGCCCTGCGCGGCGGCACCGCCGAGCGCGAGGTCCCCTTCGCCAAGCCGGGCTCGCTGACCCGCGTGTACGCGATCGCCTCCGGCAAGGGCGGCGTCGGCAAGTCGTCGGTGACGGTGAACCTGGCGGCGGCGATGGCGGCCGACGGCCTGAAGGTGGGCGTGGTCGACGCCGACATCTACGGTCACAGCGTGCCGCGCATGCTGGGGGCCGACGGCCTTCCGACCCAGGTCGAGAACATGATCATGCCGCCGTCCGCGCACGGCGTGAAGGTCATCTCCATCGGCATGTTCACGCCGGGCAACTCCGCGGTCGTCTGGCGCGGCCCGATGCTCCACCGCGCGCTCCAGCAGTTCCTGTCCGACGTGTACTGGGGCGACCTGGACGTGCTGCTGATGGACCTTCCGCCGGGCACGGGCGACATCGCGATCTCGGTGGCCCAGCTGGTCCCCAACGCGGAGATCGTGGTCGTCACCACCCCGCAGCAGGCCGCGGCCGAGGTGGCCGAGCGGGCGGGCTCCATCGCCGTGCAGACCCACCAGAAGATCGTCGGCGTGGTCGAGAACATGTCCGGCCTGCCCTGCCCGCACTGCGGCGAGATGGTCGACGTCTTCGGCACGGGCGGCGGACAGTCGGTGGCGGAGGGACTGACCCGCACGACCGGCGCCAACGTCCCGGTCCTCGGCTCCATCCCGATCGACGTCCGGCTGCGCGAGGGCGGCGACGAGGGCAAGCCGGTGGTCCTGAGCGACCCCGACTCCCCGGCGGGCGCGGCCCTGCGGGCGATCGCGGGCAAGCTCGGCGGCCGCCAGCGCGGCCTCTCCGGACTGTCGCTGGGGATCACTCCGCGCAACAAGTTCTAGCGCGACAAGTTCTGGCGCGACGACCGTCAGGGTGCCCACCGCCGGGAGGGCACCCTACGTCGTACCTAGGGCCGGTCCGGCCCTAGGCGTACTCGGCGATGTCCTTGATCATGGCGAAGCCGAGCCCGTATGCGCTCATGCCCCTCCCGTACGCCCCCACGTGCACCCCTTCCGAGGTCGAGCCGGCCAGTACCCAGCCGAACTCGGACTCGCGGTAGTGGAAGGGCGTCGGCACGCCGTCGACCGGCAGGGACAGCGTCGACCAGTCCGGTCCCGAGAGGTCGTCGGCGAGGACCCACGCCGTCTCGGTCTGCTGGTCCAGCCAGTCGTCGCGCAGGCTGTGGTCCATCTGGCCCGGCCAGGTGAAGGACAGCAGGCCCACCCCCGCGAGCCAGGCCGCCGAGGACACCGAGGTGGCCTCCAGCAGGCCCGTGCCGTCGGCGCTGCGCCGTACGGGGTTCGTGGCGACGGTCACGACGACCGCGAACTTCCCGCGGTCCTCGCCGGCCGTCTCATGCCGGACGGAGGGCTCGTCGCCGTGTCCGATCGAACCGTGCTCGACGGCCCCGTCGGCCGCCGTACCCACCTGCATCAGCCAGCGCGGCCCTGTGAAGGCCTCGTCGAGGCCGTACCAGGGGAAGGGTGCCTCCAAGTAGCCGTCGACGGTACGCCGGGCGGAGGGGACCTGTTGTCCGCCCTCCGCGTCCGGCGTCTGCGCGACTGCCCGACTCGTCGTCTCCATGTGCCCGGACGCCTCCTCGTTCTCGACGAAGCGACCGGCCCGCCCCCCTTCGGGCGTACTCGTCCGCTCCGCACAACAACCAGGCAGCATAGCCACCCCGCTCCGGACTGCCGGGAATCCACCCGGCGCGTGCGGCGTGCGCCCCCTCACATCGGGGGACGCGAGTGACTCGGGACAGGCCTAGGTGGCGTCCGCGTCGAAGGGCGGGCGGTCGTCCTTGCCCGGTTCTTCGGGCTTCTTGGTCATGTCGATCCGACCGTCGCCGGACGAGGACGAACCCGAGGACGAGGAGGACGATCCCGAGGCCGCGGTGTCCGTGTCGCGGCTGTGGACCGCGTCCGTGACCTCGGCCATCTCCTTCTTCAGGTCGAAGCCGTTGCGGATCTCCTTGAGCCCCAGCTCGTCGTTGTCCAGCTGCTTGCGGATGAACGTCTTGGGGTTGAGGTCCTCGAACTCGAAGTCCTTGAACTCCGGTCCCAGCTCGCTGCGGATGTCCGCCTTGGCGCTCTCCGAGAACTCACGGATCTTCCGGACGGTACGCATCATGTCCTGGATGACCTTCGGGAGCTTGTCCGGACCGAAGACGAGCACGGCCAGGACGGCGATCGTCACCAGCTCGAGCGGTCCTATGTCATTGAACACCTGAAGCTCCTTGCGCGATGTCCGCGGTCCTCGGCCCTCGGGCCCTGAGTGATCAAGTGCGGGTCTTCCGTGGTCCGGGCCGGGTCCACGGTACCTGTCGCACCTGTCCGACCGGTACCGTCCCGAGGCCCCCGAATGCGTGTAGGCGGCCGGTTTTCCGCGTTGTTTGCCTTGTGGGACCGCGTTTCACGGTCCGACCTGTGACGTTTCTGTCAATCGATGGGAGCGGGCTGGCAGCGCCCCGGCGGACGAGCCCAGTACCGGTCTCACGACCGGCCCACGACCTGGTCCTAGCCGTCGGACGAGCCCAGGACCAGTGTGAGCGTCCGTTCCTGCCCGGCACGCTGGATCGTCAGCTCCAGGCGGTCGCCGGGGCGGTGGGCGCGGGTCTTGACGATCAGCTCCTCACCGGAGTGGATGCGCTGCCCGTCGACCTCCGTGACGACGTCTCCGGCCCGGATGCCGGCCCGGTCGCCGGGGCCGCCCGCGGTGACCGGCGCGTCTCCGTCACCGCCGGCCGCGCCGACCCGGGCGCCGTCACCGGCGTAGTCCAGGTCGAGGGTGATGCCGATGACCGGGTGGGTCGCCTTGCCGTTGTTGATCAGCTCTTCGGCGACCCGCTTGCCCTGGTTGATCGGGATGGCGAAACCGAGGCCGATCGAACCGGCCTGGGCGCTGCCGGAGTCGGTGCCGTCGTCGGCGGAGCGGATGGCGGAGTTGATGCCGATGACATGGCCCTGCGCGTCGAGCAGGGGGCCGCCGGAGTTGCCGGGATTGATCGGCGCGTCGGTCTGCAGGGCGTCGACGTACGACACGTCGCTGCCGTCCCCGCTCTCGCCACCGGCGACGACGGGCCGTTCCCTGGCGCTGATGATGCCGGAGGTGACGGTGCCCTCCAGATCGAAGGGGGCGCCGATGGCGACGACCGGGTCGCCGACCTGGACGTTGTCGGAGTTGCCGAGCTGGAGGGGCTGCAGACCCTGCACCCCGGTCACCCGCACCACGGCGAGGTCATAGCCGCTGTCCCTGCCGACGACCTCGGCCTCGGCGGTCTGGCCCCCGTTGAAGACGACCGATATCTCGCCGTCGCCGCCGGCGGGCTCGACGACATGGTTGTTGGTGAGGATGTAGCCGCGCGGGTCGAGCACGAAGCCGGTTCCGGTGCCGGACTCCTCGCTCCCGCTGACATGCAGCGTGACGACGCTGGGCAGGGCCCGCGCGGCGATCCCGGCGACGCTGTCCGCGGCCCGCCCGGTGGGCTCCGCGGAGGCCTGCGGCAGCCGTACGGGGTTCAGCCCGCCGTTGCGCTCCAGATAGGTGCCCACGGCTCCGCCGAGCCCACCGGAGACCAGCGCGACGGCCAGCGCTCCGCCGATCAGCCTCCCCCGCACCCGCCTGCGCCGCTCCGCCTCGGTGTCCACCCCGGCCCCGGTCTGCTGGAACGGTCCGCCGACGGCGGGCCCGGCCCCCTGTGCACCTGCGAGCGGGGCGGGAGCCCAGGGGTCGTAGCGGCGCCAGGGGTCGGCGGGTTCGGTCGCGGACTGCTGCGGTATCGGCAGCGGTACGGGCGGGCCGGGGGCGGCCTGGTGCGGGATCGCAGGGGGAACGGGTGCGGGCGGGGGCAGCGCGGTGCCGTGCGCGGGCGTGACCGCCGGGTGCTGGACGGGCGGCGCGGGCGCCCAGGGACCCGGCTCACCGTACGGCGGGGTGCTGTAGGGGTCGGGGTCGTGCAACGGCTTGGGACGCTCTTCGGCGACCGGCCCCGACTCCACGGGACCCGTCTCCCCGGGACCCGCGCCGTCCTGGACCACGGACCGGCTCGACCCGGCGGCGACGAGAGCCTCCGAGCCTGCCGAGCCCACCGAGCCTGCCGAGCCTGCCGAGCCTGCCGAGCCTGCCGAGCCTGCCGAGCTTGCCGAGCCCACCGAGTCTGCCGAGCCCACCGAACCTGCTGACCCGGCCGACTCCACCGACTCCGACTCCCCCCACTCCACCGACTCAGGCACGGGCTCCGCGGGCGTCGGGCGGGCCAGTTCGAAGTCGCCTTCGTCCGTGGGAGCGGGCGGGCTCACGGCCGTCTCCGGACCCGGGTCCGCGGGGCGCTGTCGCTCCGAGGACGCCTGCGGTCGAGGCCGGCTCCACCACTTCGCCCCCGTGGGCTTCCCCTCGTCCATGCTCTCCCCACGCTCGAGCCCCAGCCCCGGCCCGGCTGACTCCGGGCAGGGCACGGTCGGTCCACCCTGGATTCAACCAGGTTCGAGCCGGAGCGACGCAGGGCCCGGGTCAGCGGGTGTTCTGCGAGGAAGGCGAGCCGCTGGGAGCGGAGGTGGCGTCGGGGACGGGTGCGGCGAGCAGACCGGGAGCAGTGGCCTCGGTCCCGTTGGTCCAGGCGGTGAGCGAGGTCAGCGCGATCGGCGGATGCGTGCCGAGCGGACGTATCAGCGGGGACATGACCGCCGCGCCGGCCACCATGGGCGTGGTGAGCCGGTGCAGGGCCTGCTCGACCTGACCGCCGGCCGGCGAGGGCACGCCGGGCAGCAGCGGCGCGGACACCTCGGTCGGGGCCACCGGGGTGTCGCCGAGCTGGCCGCCCTGGGAGAGCAGCGGGCCGACGGCACGACGGCGCTGGTTCTCCTGCGTCGCCGAGGAACCCGTGCCCGAGCCAGGTGTGCGGGCCGGCGTCACATTGCTCCCGGACCCCGAGCCGCCACGGCCGTCCGCGGTCGTGTCGATCGGGGCGACGGTGGTCATGCCGCCCAGGGCGATCGCGGCCAGCGACACCGCGCCGGCGGCGACGAACGCGAACCGCATGCTGCGCGAGCGCTCCGCGTCGCTGCGGTCGCCGCCACGGCCGACGGGGTGGATGCGGAAACCCCGGTCCGAGGCGGGTGACAGGACGGAGCCGTGGTCGCGGGCGGGTACATAGCCGAACTCGAACGGCTCGTCCCGTCTGCCGCCCCTCATTCCGAAGACTCCGCCGGGGATTCCCTCGGTGAAGGCTCCGCCGCCCAGCGGGCTGCCGCCGTCGCCGGGATCGCCGCCCCCGGGAAGCCCCTGGAGACGGGCCAGGAAGCTCTCCGAGGGGGCCGGTGGGGCCACCTCCGCGAAGACGTTCTTCAGCCGGCGCTGCGCGTCGACCTCCGACTTGCACTTGGGGCAGGTCGCCACATGCGCCAGCACCCGCTCGCGGGTGTCATGACCGAGCTCGCCGTCCACCAGGGCCGAGAGCCGGTCACCGAGATGCTGCTCCGCGAGGAGCCTCTCGGCTGCGTTGTTTCGGGATCCGGTTCCACTCACGCGGTCGCGCCCCCTCCTCCCAGAGCGGGCACGCGGGGCACGAAGGAGCGTCGCTCCGCGCGTGCCTCGGGCGAGCGGTGGGCGAGGGCCTTGCGCAGCTGTGAACGGCCGCGGTGGATGCGCGAGCGGACCGTGCCCAGCTTGACGCCCAGGGTCGCGGCGATCTCCTCGTAGGACAGGCCTTCGATGTCACAGAGGACGACCGCGGCGCGGAACTCGGGCGCGAGGGTGTCGAGGGCCTGCTGGACGTCCGCGTCGAAGTGGGCGTCGTTGAAGACCTGCTGCGGGTTGGGCTCCTTGCTGGGCAGCCGCTCGGCCGCGTCGTCGCCCAGCGCGTCGAAGCGGATGCGCTGCTTGCGGCGGACCATGTCCAGGAAGAGGTTGGTGGTGATGCGGTGCAGCCAGCCCTCGAACGTGCCCGGCGTGTACGTCGACAGGGAACGGAAGACACGGACGAAGACCTCTTGGGTGAGATCCTCGGCGTCGTGCTGGTTGCCGGTCAGACGGTAGGCGAGCCGGTAGACCCGGCCGCTGTGCATGCTGACGATCTCCTCCCACGTGGGCGGAGTCCATGCCTGCCCGTCCGCGTCGGTGGAGAAGGTCGCGGTCTGGGCTGGGCCGTCGGCGATGCCGGCGGCGTGGCTGGGGTCAGCAGCGGTGTCGTTCACGGATTTCGGCCTGCCTGCCGAACCGAGAAAGCGCCGCAGCACTCCTCCCCGATCCACAGGCGCAGCCGCACCTCCCCTGTCGGCTCTGGTGGTGTCCAGTGGAGCCCCTACCATAGCCACCTCGCCCGTTAGCTCCGGATAAGCGGTTTTACGAGAAATTGATCTGGGCTGATACGGCTCATACGGCTGCGTCAGCACTTGCTCGACACCCGGTCCCTCATCGTGATCCAACTGTGTCCCCCCGTCATCGTTCCCACCCCTTCAAACGCCCGGTCCCATCTGCGGGTTCCCGGCGGCAACGGATACAGTCACGCCCAGGCAACCACGGGGACAGGAGAGGGTCATTACCGGCAACCGGCAGGCAAGCTGGGCGTTCGCCGACGCCTATGCCGCCGAGGACGAAGCGCTGCTCTGGGCCCGTGACCGGGCCCGCGACGCAGGGCTGCGCTCGGTGTCGCCCAGCACGGGCGCGGCCCTGCGGATGCTCGCTGCCACCGCGGACGCGAAGGCGGTCGCGGAGATCGGTACCGGAACCGGCGTCTCCGGGATCCACCTGCTGTACGGGATGCGCCCCGACGGCGTCCTGACGACCGTCGACCCCGAGCCGGAGCACCAGCAGTTCGCCCGGCAGGCCTTCCGCGCCTGCGGCTTCGCCAGCAACCGGGCCCGTTTCATCCCGGGCCGCGCCCTGGACGTCCTGCCCCGCCTCGCGGACGCCGGCTACGACCTCGTCTTCTGCGACGGCGACCGGCTCGAGCTGATGGAGTACCTCGCTGAATCGTTGCGCCTGCTGCGGCCGGGCGGGCTGGTCGTCTTCGAGGGCGTCTTCGCCAACGGCCGCACGGTCGATTCGGGGCCGCAGCCCACGGAGGTCATAAGGATCCGGGAGCTGCTGCGGGCGGTGCGCGAGAGCCACGAGCTGGTGCCGTCGCTGCTCCCGGTGGGCGACGGCCTGCTGTGCGCGGTCAAGCGCTAGGCGCTCCGCTGGAGATGCCGCGATGTGCCGTCGTTCGGCTGCGGCGCCGTCGTGGCTGGTCGCGCAGTTCCCCGCGCCCCTTCGGGGCGCTGCTGACTTCGCCCGGCCCGCTTAGGCGAAACGTGGAAAAACAACCGCTCCGGCATCCCGAAGGATGCCGGAGCGGTCGAAAGAACAGGGTCGCTTGCGCGTCAGCCGACGACCTTCTTGAGGGCGTCGCCGAGCGCGTCGGCCTCGTCAGGGGTCAGCTCGACGACGAGCCGCCCGCCGCCTTCGAGCGGAACGCGCATGACGATGCCCCGCCCCTCCTTGGTCACCTCGAGCGGGCCATCACCCGTCCGCGGCTTCATGGCCGCCATGCTCGTTCCCCTTCCTGAAACCAGCTCATCGCCAAAGCCGACGGCCCGTGGAGGGCAGCCGCAGTCCAGCGTGGGACACGCGACACCGGCATCGAACACATTGCTTCCAAGCCATTATCCCGCATCTCAGGACCCGATGACCAACATCAGTCGGCATCGCTTGGGCAACGCGCGCGAGCAAAACCACTCAATTCGGCGATGTGACTGCGATACTGCGCCGCCGCACGAGCTCCGCCCGCCCGGAAACCGTCCCGAATTCTTTGACGCAGGTCACATGTCGGGTCCGGTCCGTGGACGGCGATCTCCGCCATGCTGTCCTCGTACACCGGACGTACCGACCAGTAGTACGTCGGAGCCGCGACACGGAGGGGAAACGCCATGGCCGACACCGTGCTCTACGAGGTGAGCGACGGACTCGCGACGATCACGCTGAACCGCCCCGAGGCGATGAACGCGCTGAACATCGCGACCAAGGTCGCCCTCCGGGACGCGGTCGGGTCCGCGGCGGCCGACGAGGCCGTACGGGCCGTGCTGCTGACCGCCGCGGGTGAGCGGGCGTTCTGCGTGGGGCAGGACCTCAAGGAGCACATCGGGCTGCTGGCCGAGGGCTCGAAGCAGGTCATGAGCACGGTCGCCGAGCACTACAACCCGATCGTGCGGGCGCTGACGGAAGCGCGGAAGCCGGTGGTCGCCGCGGTGAACGGGGTCGCCGCGGGCGCCGGATTCGGGTTCGCGCTGGCCGCGGACTACCGGATCGTGGCCGACACCGCGTCCTTCAACACCTCGTTCGCCGGTGTCGCGCTGACCGCCGACTCCGGGGTGTCCTGGACCCTGCCGCGGGTGATCGGCCCCGGGCGGGCCGCCGATCTGCTGCTGTTCCCGCGCAGCATCAAGGCGCAGGAGGCGTACGAGCTCGGCATCGCGAACCGGGTGGTTCCCTCGGCGGAGCTGCGCGTGGAGGGCGAGAAGGTCGCTCGCGCCCTGGCCTCGGGGCCGACGGTGGCATACGCGGCGATCAAGGAGGCCGTCGCCTACGGGTTCTCGCACTCGCTCTCCGAGACGCTGGACAAGGAGGACGAGCTGCAGACGCGAGCCGGGGCGTCCGAGGACCACGGGATCGCGGTGCAGGCCTTCATCGACAAGGAGCAGCCCAAGTATCTGGGCCGCTGACGATCCGTGCCCCGTACCGACACCGCCCCGCGCCCCTAGGCGGGTCTGCTCGCGCACGCTTCCAGGTGGTCGTTGACCAGGCCGCACGCCTGCATCAGGGCGTAGGCCGTCGTCGGGCCCACGAACCTCAGGCCCCGCTTCTTCAGGGCCTTCGACAGGGCCGTGGACTCGTCGGTGACGGCAGGGACGTCCGACACCGTCTTCGGGGCCGGGCCCGCGGCCGGGGCGTGCGACCAGATCAGTTCGTCCAGGTCGCCCGGGGCCCAGTCGGCCAGCAGACGGGCGTTGGCGAGGGTGGCGTCGATCTTGGCCCGGTTGCGGATGATGCCCGGGTCGATGAGAAGGCGTTCGCGGTCCTCGTCGGTGAAGCCGGCCACCGAGGCGATCTTGAAGCCGGCGAAGGCGGTGCGGAAAGTGGGGCGGCGGCGCAGGATCGTGATCCAGGAGAGGCCGGACTGGAAGGCCTCGAGGCTGAGGCGTTCGAAGAGCGCGTCGTCGCCGTGGACCGGGCGGCCCCACTCCTCGTCGTGGTACGTCACGTAGTCCGGCGTGGACAGGGCCCAGGGGCAGCGCAGCGCGCCGTCCTCGCCCGGGAGGGCCGTGCCGTCGCTCACTGGTGGTCCTCGGGGGCGGGCTTCTCGAAGGAGACCGCCGAGGCGTGCACGCCGGACAGGGCGGACTCCAGGTCGGCGATGCGGGCGTCGCGCTCGGCGAGTTCGGCGGCGACGCGGTTGAGGGCGTCGTCCACGTCCGCCATGCGGTAGCCGCGGGTGGCCAGCGGGAAGCGGAGGTGGTCGATGTCCGCCCGGTCGACCGGGCGGTCCGGGGGCAGCGGGTCGTGCAGTCGCTCGGGGGCGACCTCCGGCAGCGGGCCGGTGCCCTCGCCGCCGCCCACCACGGCGAGTGTCACCGCGGCGACCACGACGGCGAGCGCGATGACCAGGAACAAGAACATAACCATCGGTGGGCCCCCACACTCGGTGTGCTCGGAGTGGATGTGTGTGCGTCCGATCGTGCCATGCGGGTCGGACAGTTAGGGTCGCAGGCGGTGGATGTGCAGGCCGTACTAGGAGAGGTCACAGGGGATGCTCAGGCTGGGCAGGCGGGAATTCGGCGCGCACGAGCCGGTGATCATGGCGATCGTGAACCGGACCCCGGACTCCTTCTACGACCAGGGGGCGACCTTCCGTGACGAGCCGGCCCTCGCGCGCGTGGAGCAGGCGGTGGCGGAGGGCGCGACCGTCATCGACGTCGGCGGGGTCAAGGCCGGGCCCGGCGAAGAGGTGACGGCGCAGGAGGAGGCCCGGCGGACCGTCGGCTTCGTGGCCGAGGTGCGGCGGCGCTTCCCGGACGTGATCATCAGCGTGGACACCTGGCGCGCGGAGGTCGGGGAGGCGGTCTGCGAGGCGGGCGCGGATCTGCTGAACGACGCGTGGGGCGGCGTGGATCCGCGGCTGGCGGAGGTCGCGGCGCGGTACCGGGTCGGGCTGGTGTGCACGCACGCGGGGGGCGCGCAGCCGCGGACGCGTCCGCACCGGGTGACGTACGACGACGTCATGGCCGACATCCTGGACGTGACCGTGGGGCTCGCGGAGCGGGCGGCGGCGCTGGGCGTGCCGCGGGAGTCGATCATGATCGATCCGGGGCACGACTTCGGGAAGAACACCCGGCACAGCCTGGAGGCGACTCGGCGGCTCGGGGAGATGGTGGAGACGGGGTGGCCGGTGCTGGTCTCGCTGTCCAACAAGGACTTCGTCGGGGAGACGTTGGACCGGCCGGTGAAGGAGCGGGTGGTGGGGACCCTGGCGACGACCGCGGTGTCGGCGTGGCTGGGGGCGCAGGTGTACCGGGTGCACGAGGTCGCCGAGACCCGGCAGGTGCTGGACATGGTCGCGTCCATCGCCGGGCACCGGCCTCCGGCGGTGGCCCGGCGCGGGCTGGCGTAGGCCTCAGGTGCCGTACCAGGAGGCTCCGCCCCCTGGACCCCCGATCGGCCCTCGATGGGCCTCGTCCTCAAACGCCGGACGGGCTGAAAGACAGACACCCGCCCGGCGTTCGAAAGGCTTCCGACAGCCCTAGCGGCCCGCTTCCTTCGACACCAGCGCCACCGCTTCCTCCACGTCGTCCGTGATGTGGAAGAGCAGGAGGTCCTTCTCGGAGGCCTTGCCCTGGGCGATCAGGGTGTTCTGCAGCCAGTCGATCAGGCCGCCCCAGTACTCCGTGCCGAAGAGGACGATCGGGAAGCGGGTGACCTTCTGGGTCTGGACGAGGGTGAGCGCCTCGAAGAGTTCGTCCAGGGTGCCGAGGCCGCCGGGCAGGACCACGAAGCCCTGCGCGTACTTCACGAACATCATCTTCCGCACGAAGAAGTAGCGGAAGTTGAGGCCGATGTCGACGTACGGGTTGAGGCCCTGCTCGAAGGGGAGCTCGATGCCGAGGCCGACGGAGATGCCACCCGCCTCGCACGCGCCCTTGTTGGCCGCCTCCATCGCGCCCGGGCCGCCGCCCGTGATCACGGCCCAGCCGGCCTCGACCAGCGCGCTGCCCAGCCGGACGCCCGCCTCGTACTCCGGTGAGTCCACCGGGGTACGGGCGGAGCCGAACACGCTGATGGCCGGGGGGAGTTCGGCGAGGGTGCCGAAGCCCTCGATGAACTCCGACTGGATGCGCAGGACCCGCCAGGGGTCCGTGTGGACCCAGTCCGACGGGCCGCCGGCGTCCAGCAGGCGCTGGTCGGTCGTGCTCGCCGTGACCTGGCCCCGCCTCCGGAGGACAGGTCCCAGGCGCTGTTCCTCCGGTGGCTGCTTCTTGCCCTCGGGGTTCCCTGTAGCCATGTGAGCTCCCTCCGCTTGCAGTGGTTCCACCTCAGCGTAGATCTACGCCGGTTACGTGCGGGGGACGTCGGCGTGTCCGCCACGAAGCGCCGCCGCGCCGAACGTCCCCTCAGAGCGTCAGCCAGGTCCTCAGGCGCTCCTCGCCCGCCAGGATCTTGGCCGTCTCCACGCGTTCGTCCCGCTTGTGCGCCAAGTGCGGGTTGCCGGGGCCGTAGTTGACCGCGGGGACGCCCAAGGAGGAGAAGCGGCTGACGTCCGTCCAGCCGTACTTGGGCATCGGGGTGCCGCCCACCGCCTTGATGAAGGCCGCCGCGGCCGGGTGGGAGAGGCCGGGGAGGGCGGCGGGGCTGTGGTCGTCGACCACGAACTCCTCGACCCCGCAGTCGGCGAAGACCTCGCGGACATGGGCGACGGCGTCCTCGGCGCTCCGGTCCGGCGCATAACGGAAGTTGACGGTGACGACGCACTCGTCCGGGATGACGTTGCCGGCCACCCCGCCCGTGATGCCGACCGCGTTGAGGCCCTCCCGGTACTCCAGGCCGTCGATGACCGGACGGCGCGGCTCGTAGGCGGCCAGGCGGGCCAGGATCGGGGCGGCGGCGTGGATGGCGTTGGAGCCCATCCAGCCGCGCGCCGAGTGGGCCCGCTCGCCCTTCGTCCTGAGCAGGACCCGCAGGGTGCCCTGGCAACCGCCCTCGACCTGGCCGTCGGAGGGTTCGAGGAGGACCGCGAAGTCGCCCGCCAGCCACTCCGGGTGGGCCTCGGCCACGTGCTTGAGGCCGTTGAGGTCGGCCGCGACCTCCTCGTTGTCGTAGAAGACGAACGTCAGGTCGCGGTTGGGCTCCGGGACCGTCGCCGCGATGCGCAGCTGGACCGCCACCCCCGACTTCATGTCGCAGGTGCCGCAGCCCCAGAGCACCCCGTCCTCGTCGAGCCGCGAGGGGACGTTGTCCGCGATCGGGACCGTGTCGATATGGCCGGCGAGGACCACTCGCTCCGCGTGGCCCAGATTCGTGCGGGCGATCACGTTGTTGCCGTAGCGGTCCACCGTGAGGTGGGGCAGCGCGCTCAGGGCGGTCTCGATCGCGTCCGCGAGCGGCTTCTCGGCGCCGCTCTCCGAACGGAAGTCGACGAGCCGCGCGGTGAGTGCGGCGGCGTCCAGAGTGAGGTCAAGCGGGGTGTCGGCCATGCCGTCGACCCTAACGCGCCAGTTGTCGATACCGCTCTTCCCGTCTGTGCGCAAGAGCCTCCTACTCCTCAGTAGTCTCCAGTACCTTGTACGCGTGCCGACGCAGTCCCCCTCCCCCAAGCGCCGCGGCCGCCTCCTCCGTTTCGGGGCGGCCTGCGTGGTCCTGTCCGCCGTCGCGGGCTATGTCGTGGTGCAGTACGTCGCCGGTGGCACCGGAGATCCGGGCTGCAGAGTCGTTTCCGGCGACGGAACCGGGCTGACGTACGAGTTCACGCCGGAGCAGGCGGTGAACGCGGCCACGATCGCCGCCGTCGGCACCGACCGGGCGATGCCCGAGCGGGCCGTCGCCATCGCGCTCGCGACCGCCATCCAGGAGTCGGGGCTGCGCAACCTCACCCACGGCGACCGGGACTCGCTCGGTCTGTTCCAGCAGCGGCCCTCGCAGGGCTGGGGCACCGTGAAACAGGTCACGGACCCCGCGTACTCGGCGAACATCTTCTACGAGCACCTCGCCAAGGTCGACGACTACACCGAACTCCCGCTCACCGTTGCCGCGCAGCGCGTGCAGCGCAGCGGCTACCCGGAGGCGTACGCCAAGCACGAGCCGGACGCCACCGTGCTGGCCGCCGCGCTGACCGGGGCCTCGGCGGCCTCGCTGACCTGCGACGGCCGCTCCGGCCCCACGACGACCACCGGCCCGGCCGCGGTACAGGCGGCACTGGCACGGGACTTCGGACGGGTCGCCGACGAGGACACCGACCAGGACACCGCCCCGCCGGCCGCCGAGAGCGGCGGGCGGACCGTGACGCTGCCGGTGACCGAGGACACCACCGCGGGCGGACGCAGTGTCAGCGAGCGCGGCTGGCAGCTGGCGCACTGGGCGGTGGCCAACGCCTCGGCGCTGCGCATAGAGCGCGTCTCGTACGCCGGCCGGGTGTGGGTCTCCGGGAACAGCGGCAGCCAGTGGCGGGCAACCGGTGCGACCACCGCGGAGGCCGCCGGCGGCTCGGCGGCGGGCGGCGCCGCCGACAGCGTGCGGATCGTCACCTCGCAGTAGACCGCGCAGCAGACCGCGCAGCAGTGCGGGTCTTCACCCGGACGGGTCATGTGCCGGGCCGGCGGGCGGCCGGGTGCTCAGGTTTTCGCGCCGTCACCCTCGCATCCGGGGAGACCCTTGCGATCAAAGGGCTCCGGGGGTTTGCCGGACTTTCATATCGGGCCGCTTTTGCCCGTTTTTATCCACAGCCGATAATGCGACGCATTGCCAACTCTTTACGTCGGCCGTGCGCAACCTTCGCGGGCTTCGAGCGGTAGTCACTGCGTCCGGGCCCGGACAGAAAGTCACAGACAGTCACAGACAGTCCTTGTACTCTCCCGTCGAAGGAGCACCATGTCCCTCCCCCTGACCCGCCGGATCGCCCGTGCCGCGCTGCTCGTCGCTGCAGGAGCGGCCGCCGGGGTCGGTGCGGCCGGCTCCGCCGGTGCGGCCCCCGGCCTTCCCGCCGCTCCGAGCCTCGGCGGTCTGACCGCCCTGGACGCGGCGGGCGTCGGCAACACGCTCGACGGCGCGACGCAGCACGTCACCGGGCTCGCGGGTGAGACCGGCGGCAAGGCCGTCAAGCAGGCGGTGCCGGCCGCGGGCAAGACCGGCGGCAAGGCAGTGAAGAAGGCCGCGCCCGTGGCGCAGAAGACGGCCGGCGAGGCGGCGGGCTCCGCCGGGGGCATCCTCGGGGACACCGCGTCGACCGCCACGAAGGGCGGGCTGCCGACGGACTCGCTCACCAAGGGTGGGCTGCCGGGAGCGGAGACCCTGCCGGTCAAGGGCCTGCCCCTCGGCTGAGCCACGCCCACGCAGGCACACAGAGCGACGGGGCCTGGGGAATTCCCCGGGCCCCGTCGCTCTGCGCGTCCGGGCGGGGCTACAGCGCCAGACGCTCGACCGCTGCCGCCACCCGCTCGTCCGTCGCCGTCAGGGCCACTCGGACGAACTTCTCGCCGGCCTCACCGTAGAAGTCGCCCGGGGCCACCAGGATGCCTCGGTCGGCCAGGTGGGCGACCGTCGTCCAGCAGGACTCGTCCCGGGTGGCCCAGAGGTAGAGGCTGGCCTCGCTGTGCTCGATGCGGAAGCCGTGGGACAGGAGCGCCTCGCGCAGCCGGGTGCGGCGGGCCGCGTAGCGTTCGCGCTGCTCGCGGACGTGGACGTCGTCGCCCAGCGCCGCGACGACCGCCGCCTGGGTGGGCGCGGACGTCATCATCCCGCCGTGCTTGCGGATCTCCAGCAGCGGGCCCAGGACGGCCGGGTCGCCCGCCAGGAAGGCCGCCCGGTAGCCGGCCAGGTTCGAGCGCTTCGACAAGGAGTGCACCGACACGATGCCCTCGTACGAGCCGCCGTTGACCTCCGGGTGCAGGACCGAGACCGGGTCGGCCTCCCAGCCCAGTTCCAGGTAGCACTCGTCGGAGAAGAGCAGCACCCCGTGCTCGCGGGCCCAGGCGACGATCCGGGTCAGTTCCGCCTTCGACAGGACCCGGCCCGTCGGGTTGGACGGGGAGTTCAGCCAGAGGAGCTTCAGGCCCGTCGGGTCCAGCTCGGTCGGGTCGTCGTAGACCTCGTGGTCGGCGCGGGCGAGGCGCGCGCCCACCTCGTACGTCGGGTACGCCAGGCGCGGGTAGGCGACCCGGTCGCCGGGACCGAGGCCCAGCTGGGTCGGGAGCCAGGCCACGAGCTCCTTGGAGCCGACGATCGGCAGGACGTGCCGGTGGGTGACCTCACGGGCCCCCAGACGGCGCTCCAGCCAGCCGGTGATCGCGTCGCGCAGCGCCGGGGTGCCCCAGACGGTCGGGTAGCCCGGGGAGTCCGCCGCGTCGATCAGCGCCTTCTGGATCAGATCGGGGACCGGGTCGACCGGGGTGCCGACGGAGAGGTCGACGATGCCGTCCGGGTGCGCTGCGGCCGTCTTCTTGTACGGCTCCAGTTTGTCCCAGGGGAAGGCGGGGAGGCGGTCGGAGACTACGGAGGACACGGTTACTGGCTCACTTTCGTACGTACGGCAAACGCCTCGGTCCCGTACGGCGATCAAGGGCGATCAGGCCGTACGGGACCGAGGCGGCACGTGGTGCGGACCGCTGACGGGGATTACTCGGCCTGCGGCGGCAGCGCGGCGACGAAGGGGTGGTCGCGCTCGATCAGACCCAGCTTGCTGGCGCCGCCGGGGGAGCCGAGCTCGTCGAAGAACTCGACGTTAGCCTTGTAGTAGTCCTTCCACTCCTCCGGAGTGTCGTCCTCGTAGAAGATCGCCTCGACCGGGCAGACCGGCTCACAGGCGCCACAGTCGACGCATTCGTCCGGGTGGATGTACAAGGACCGCTGGCCCTCGTAGATGCAGTCGACCGGGCACTCCTCGATGCACGCCTTGTCCTTGACGTCGACACAAGGCTGCGCGATGACGTAGGTCACGCTGTCGTTCCTCCTCGATAGGGCGCTGGCGGGCCTCCTCAGGCTCCGCCGCCTGGCGCGCGGGAGCGCGGCGTCGTCGATGCCCGCCCCTAGTATCTCCGTTCTTGGGCATGATCCGAACAGGAGGGGTGAACAGACCTGTGGAAATCTCGGCCGCCGGACGCCTCGAGGTCCGCCTCACCATTGCTGACGTGGGCAAACGTGTCTCCGTGCGCCGCTTGAGCGACCCTGGAGAGACCGGGGGGAAATTCACCGACACGGTGGGTGTTCTCACATCATGGGACGACGGTGTGCTCGCGATCACACGGAAGAGCGGCGAGAGCGTCCGCATTGACGAGTCCTCGCTGGTCGCCGGGAAGGTCGTCCCGGCCGCCCCGGCCCGCCGTCGGGGTCCTGCCGCCTCCTACGAGGAGCTCGCCCGGGTCGCCGCACGGGGCTGGCGGCCCGTGGAGAGCGAGCGGCTCGGCGGGTGGGAGCTGCGGGCCGCCGCCGGGTACACGCGCCGGGCCAACTCGGTGCTGCCGCTCGGCGAGCCGGGCGTCCCGCTCGACGAGGCCCTGGAGGTCGTACGGCGCTGGTACGGCGCGCGCGGGCTGCCCGCCTATGTGCAGACGGCGACGGGGGCCGAGAGCGCCCAGGAGCCGCTGTGCGCGGAGCTGGAGCGGCGTGGGTGGGTGCGGGAGGTGACGGCCGAGCTGTGGGTCGGAGCGCTGGCGCCGGTCGCCGATCTGGCGGCGGACGCGGAGAGCGTGGCACTCGCGCGGGAGGCCGACGCGGCCTGGCTGGCCCGGTACCAGCGCAAGGGCGTGGACGAGGTGGCCCTGAAAGTGCTCAGCAGCGGGCCGTCGGTCTGGTTCGCCTCCGTGCCCGGACCGCAGGGCGGAGCTCCGGCCGCCATCGGACGGTGTGTCGTGGACGGGCGGTGGGCCGGGTTCGGCGCCGTCGAGGTCGATCCGGCGCAGCGGCGCAGGGGGCTGGCCACGGCCGTGATGGCCGCGCTGGCGCGGCGGGCGCTGGCGGAGGGGGCGTCGGCGGCCTGGCTGCAGGTGGAGGAGGAGAACGCGGGGGCGCGGGCGCTGTACGCCGGGATGGGCTTCGCGGCGCATCACGCGTACCACCACTACCGGGAGCCGGCGGCGTGAGCGGGTTCGAGGGCGGCGAGGCGGTACGGCGGTTCGCGCAGGAGGTGCGGGCCGAGCGGCCCGATCTGGCTCTGCTGTGTCTGCTGATCGGCGCCGAGGCGGATGCCGAGCTGGACGAGGCCGGGCTGGACGCCGCTCAGATCGAGCTGGACCGGCTGGCGGGGCAGCTGCCGTACCGACCGGCGGGCGGGCCGCGGGCCTGGGCCGTGGCGCTGCGGGACCTGCTCGGCGAGGGGTACGGGTTCCGCGGGTCGGCGGCGGACTACGACCGGCTGGAGTCGTCGCTGCTGCATCAGGTGCTGAGGCGTCGGCGGGGGCTGCCGATCCTGCTGTCCGTGGTGTGGGTGGAGGTGGCGCGGCGGGCCGGGGCGCCGGTGTACGGGGTCGCGTTGCCGGGGCACTTCGTGGTGGGGTTCGGGCCGCCCGAGGACCCGGAGCGGCAGGTGCTCGTCGACCCCTTCGACGGGGGGCGGCTGCTGACGGACGAGGACGCGTCGTCGCTGGTCGTCGGGGCCACGGGCGCGCCGCTGGAGGCGTCGATGCTGACGCCGGCCGAGCCGTTGGACGTCGTCGTGCGCATCCTGAACAACGTCCGGGCCTGGGCGGCGGCCCGGCCGGAGCGGTCCGATGTCGCCCTGTGGGCGGTGGAGTTGGGGCTGACCATTCCCTCGCACCCGGCCCGGTTGCGGTACGAGCGGGGGCAGTTGCTGGTACGGCGGGGCGATTTCCTGGGCGGGGCGGCGGAGATGGAGGAGTACGCGGACCTGGTGGAGGTCGTGGACGAGGGAGCCGCGGAACGGGTACGGAAAGAGGCGTTCGCGGCGCGGGCGATGCTGAACTGAGCCCGGCCGCAGGGCTGTCACAGCCAGCCCTTGTCCCGGGCGATCCGTACCGCCTCCGCCCTGTTGCGCACCGCCAGTTTCTGGATCGCCGTGGACAGGTAGTTGCGGACCGTGCCCTGGGACAGGTGCAGGGCCGTCGCCAGTTCCGCGTTGGTGGAGCCGTCGGCCGCCGCGCGCAGGACCTCCCGTTCGCGGTCGGTCAGCGGGTTGGCGCCCTCCGCCAGGGCCGCGGCGGCGAGCGTGGGGTCGATGACCCGCTCGCCCGCCAGGACCTTGCGGACCGCCTGCGCGAGTTGGGCGGCGGGGGCGTCCTTGACGAGGAAGGCGTCGGCGCCGGCCTCCATGGCGCTGCGCAGATAGCCGGGGCGGCCGAAGGTGGTGAGGACGACCAGCTTCAACCGCGGGAGTTCCCGGTGGAGTTGAGCCGCCGCCTCGATGCCCGTCGCGCCCGGCATCTCGATGTCGAGGAGGGCCACGTCGACGTCGTGGGCGTGGGCGGCGGCGAGGACCTCGTCGCCGCGCGCCACCTGGGCGACCACCTCGATGTCGTCCTCCAGGCCGAGCAGGGCCGCCAGTGCCTCACGGACCATCGACTGGTCCTCGGCCAGCAGGACCTTGATCGTGCCACCACTCATGAGCGGGATCCTACGTCCGGCGCCGGACCGGCCGGGACCCGGGCGGTCAGCCGGAAGCCTCGCCTGCCGCCGCCCGCCTCCAGAGTGCCGCCGGCCTTCTCCAGGCGCTCGGTGAGGCCGGTGAGGCCGTTGCCGGGGCCTTTTCCGGAGCCGCCGGCGCCGTCGTCCTCGACGGAGAGCTCCAGGACGGGACCGTCGAGGGTCTGGCGGCGCACGAGGTCCACCGTGCAGCGGTCGGCGCCGCTGTGCCGGACGACGTTGGTGATCGCCTCGCGCAGGGCCCAGGCGAGGGCGGACTCGCTCCCCTCGGGGACGCCGTCCAGGTCCGGTTCGGCGGGGATCGCGGCGGTGATGCCGGCCGCCGTCAACGCGACCTGCGCACCGGCGAGTTCGGAGGCCAGGCGGGGGCGGCGGTAGCCGGTGACGGCCTCACGGACGTCGACCAGCGCCTGCCGGCTGACCTGCTCGATGTCGGCGACCTGCTGGGCGGCCTTGTCGGGGTGGTCGGGGAGCATCCGGCCGGCCAGCTCGCTCTTGAGGGTGATGAGGGAGAGGGAGTGGCCGAGGAGGTCGTGCAGATCCCGGGCGAGGCGCAGACGCTCCTCGTTGGCGGCGAGCTGGGCGACCGTGGCCCGGGCCTGGCGCAACTCGATCGTCGTACGCACCAGTTGGCTCACGCCCGTCATCGCGAAGCCGATGAGCAGCACCAGCAGCAGGAGGTTGAGCGCCTCCTCCTCGTCGGTGCGCAGGCCGACGAGGAGCAGCGTCGCGCCCGTGGCCGGGATCGTCCAGAACGCCACCCGCAGCGGGAGCACCATCCCGCAGGCCACGGAGACGTAGCAGTACAGGCCGAGCCAGGCGGAGCCGAGGGTGAGGGACAGGACGGTGGCGAGCACCGCCATGGAGCCGATGAGGGCCCCGATGAGCTTCGACGGGTAGGGCGTGGCCCCCATGTCCCGGAAGAGGAGCGAGAGGTAGCCGGCCACGAACACCGCCAGGCCCAGCCAGCCGGCCACCGTGGCGCCGGTGGTGTGGTTGCCGGAGACGAGGTCGTGGACCGGCGAGCTGAGGAACACCAGCCAGACGCCGATCCACAGCGCCTTTCGCCGCCACAGTTCGCGCCGGTTGCGGGCCGGTTGCCCGATCGGGATCAGCGGCTCCCGCCGGGCCTTCTGGGACAGCTGGTCGTCGGTCATGCCGCTCACGCCTTCAGCGTGTCCTTCCGGTACAGCCAGGCCGCACCGCCCGTGAACAGGACGAAGAAGACGGCCAGGACGACGATGTCCTTCGCGTGCGGGGCCTGGCTCTGCTCGATCGCCTGCCCCAGGGCAGCGTACGCGTGCGTCGGCACCCACCTGGCGATGTCCTGCAGCCAGGTCGGGAAGGTCGTCGTCGGCATCCACAGGCCGCCGAGGATCGACAGGCCGAAGTAGGTGATCATCGTGATCGGGCGGACCGCGTCCCCGCTCGCGAGGTAGCCGATCGCCACGCCGAGGGCCGCGAAGACGAGGCTGCCGGCCCAGATCGCACCGGTGAGCGCGAGCCACTGCCAGGCGTCCAGCCGGACGTCCTTCACGGCCGCGGCGACCGCGAAGACGACGACGATGGAGGGCAGGCTCACCACCGCGGCGCTCGCCGTCTTCGCGAGGACGTAGCCGCGCCCGGGCAGGGCCGTCAGCCGCAGCTGGCGCACCCAGCCGCTCTGGCGCTCCTTGGCGATGCGCTCGCTGTTGCCCATCAGGACGGCCGTGAGGGCGCCGAAGGAGGCCATCGACACCATCATGTAGGTCGGCAGGGTCAGGCCGGTGCCGTCGACCTTCTCCGTGCCGTCGGCGCTGCCCGCGATGAGCAGGAACAGCACGGACGGGTAGATCACCGAGAAGAACAGGAACTTGCGGTTGCGCAGGGCGCGGGTGAGCTCCAGCTTGATCAGGCCGTTCACTTCGACTTCGCCTCCTCGGCGGTGGTGAGGGCGACGAAGGCCTGTTCCAGGCCGAGCCCGGCGACCTCGAGGTTGCGGGGGTAGAGGCCGAGGCCGTAGACCGCGTGGACGGTGGCGTCGGCATCGGTGGACTGGATGCGGACGGTCCGGCCCGAGACGTCGAGGGCGGTGAGGAACGGCAGGGCGCGCAGGGCGCGCAGCGCTGCCTCGTCGATCTCGCCCGCCGGGCCGGCGCCGAGGTCGATGTCCGGGTCGTTGTCCGGGCCGTTGTCCGGGTCGACGTCCGGGTCGACGTCCAGGTCGAAGGAGATGCGGCGTGCGCCCGCCTTCGCCTTGATCTCGGCGGCGGTGCCGTCGGCCAGCAGCCGGCCCCGGTGCAGGACCAGCACCCGGTCGGCGACCGCGTCGGCCTCTTCGAGGTAGTGGGTGGCGAACAGGACCGTGCGGCCCTGGTCGGCCTGCTCGCGCATGGTGGCCCAGAACGCCTGCCGGGTGGTGACGTCCATGCCGGTGGTGGGCTCGTCCAGGACGATCAGGTCGCTGTCGCCGGCCGTGGCCAGGGCGAACCGGACGCGCTGGGCCTGGCCGCCGGAGAGCTTGTCGACCTTGCGGTCGGCGATCTGGGTGACGCCCGCGCGGGCCAGCACATCGGCGGGCCGGTACGGCCTCGGGTGCAGGGCGCAGGCGAGCCGGACCAGTTCGGCGACCGTCACCTCGTCCATCAGGCCGCCGCTCTGCAGCATCGCGCCGACCCGCCCGGTGACGATCGCCTCGCGCGGGGTGGCGCCGAAGAGGCGGACGGCTCCGCTGTCGGCGTGCTTGAGGCCGAGCAGCAGATCGAGAGTGGTCGACTTGCCGGCGCCGTTGGGCCCGAGCAGCGCCACGGTCTCCCCCGGGCGCAGGGCCAGGGTCAGGCCGTCCACGGCCCGTACGTCCCCGAAGCTCTTGGTCACCTGGTCGAACCCGACCACCGGTGCTGTCGTCGTCGTCATGACGGCAATGGTCGTCGGGGGGACCGGGCGGGCGGCAGTGTCGGCCGTCCACGGTGCCGCATGACAGATGTCATGCGGCACCGCGGATCTCCGAGACCCGTAGCTGCCTAGCTGGGGTCGGTGTCGATGATCCCGGTCCGGTCGGTCTTGCTGACCAGGGCCGGGCGCAGCGCGCTGATGACGTCCTGGACGGTGACGGCGGTCTTCTGGCCGGTGCCGCGGGTGATCAGGACGCCGTCGAAGGCGTTCCCGTACAGCTCCTTCAGGGCGGCCTGGTCGTAGCTCTCCACCAGCTTGCCGTCGACGGCCTTGACGCCGAGGAACTTCCACAGGGAGTTCTTCGGACTCATCGGCACGGAGTGCGCCGCGTCGGTCTCGACCGTGACCCGGTCGGACATCGCCGGTTCGGCGAACTCCTTCATCATCCGGTCGACCTCGGCGTCGGTGATCGTCGGCTGCTTGGCCGTGGTCGGGACCTTGACCGGGGTGGTCGTGCCCGACTCGACCTGCGCGCGGTAGGCCGCCACGACGGAGGTCTGGGCCTTCGCCGCGTCGATGCCCTTGCCCGCCTTGCCGTAGACGGCGACGGCCTTGCCGGACTCGAACTTGATCGTGCCCTCGGTGGCCGAGCCGGAGCCGCCCGCGGCGGTCGCCAGAGCCGCCTGGAGCTTCTCCTCGTCGACCGGCATCTCGGGCTCGACCTCACGGTGCTGCCCGAACAGCGAGCCGATCACGGAGATCGGGTTGTAGTCGCTCTTGGCGGCGTCCTCGACCGTGGCCGGCATGTCGAACTGCAGGCCCGCCTGGTCCGGCTTGAGGGTGACGGTGGTGCCGTCCACGGACAGCTTCAGCGGCGTGACGGCCCGCTTCTCGAAGGCGTCGTCGAGCTTCTTGACGGCGTCGTCGCGGGTGCCGCCGCCGATGTCCACGCCGAGCACGGTGGTGCCCTTGGGCACGTCGGAGTGGTTCATCAGCAGGCCGGCGCCGTAGAGGCCGATCCCCGCGACGACCACCAGGCCGCCCAGCAGGGGGGCCTTGCTGCGGCCCTTCTTCTTTTTCTTCTTGGAGTCGCCCGCGGGCGCGGGCGGCCTGACCTGCTCCGACCCGTTCGGCGGGGTGTGCGGCCCGGATCCCGGTCCGTCGGTGCGTACGGGGCCCGGCGGGAAGGATCCGCCCGGCCCGGCCTGACCGCCGGCGGGCACGACGGGGATGCCGCTGGTGACGGTGTGTCCGGAGACGTTGTCGACGGGCCGTCCGCCGTAGCCGCCCGCGCCCGGTTCGGCGGCGGGCTTCTGCGGGGTGAGGATCGCGGTGTCGTCGCTCAGACCACCGCCGGGGAGACGACCGGTGCCGGGGGCGGCGCCCGGTCCGGCGCCGGGGCCGGCGGCACGCGGGGCGCCGGGCGGGCGGGTCGCGCCGGGGGCGCCGGCCACCGGGGGCACCATCGGGCCGTCGCCGGTGACCGGGCCGCCGGTCGGACCCGCGGGGCCGCCCTGCGGGCCGCCTCGGCCGCCGGGGCCGCCGGGCCCGTCCGGACCGTTGAAGTCGTAGGAGCCGCCGAAGCCGTGCGGGCCGCTCGGACCGGTCTGGCCGGCCGGGCCCTGCGGGCCGCCGAGCCCGTTCGGGCTGTGCCGGCCGCTCTGGCCGTTCGGACCGTTCGGACCGTTCTGGCCATTCTGGCCATTGTCGGAGAAGTACGGCAGGTTGTCGCGGCGCGGTTCGGCGGGACCGCCGCCCTGAACCTGCCCCGGGCCCTGGCCCTGGCCCTGCCCCTGGCCCGGTCCCTGAACCTGGCCCGGACCTTGACCCTGGCGGCCCTGGCCCTGGCCCAGTGCCTGGCCCGGGCGGGAGCCGTTGCCGAGCGGGCCCACGGCGAGCGCCTCGGTCACGTCGAAGGAGCCGGTGCCGCCGCCGTGCCCCGGAGCCACGGGACCTCCGGTGGCGCCGCCGGGGAGCCCCGCACCGTTGGTGCCGCCGGGGCGGGGACCGCCCGACAGGCTCATGGAGCCGACCACGCCACCAGGACGCCCGGCGCCCGGCCGCGCGCCGCCGGGCGCGCCGGTGCCGGACCCGGCCGCGGTTCCGGCCGCCGGACCGCTCGCGGGCGGCGTACCCGCCCCGGCGGCGGAACCGCCCGGGATTCCGGCTCCGTTGGTGGCGCCGCCGCCCTGACCGCCCTTGCCCGCCGAGGACTTACGAGGCGCGAACCAGTCGCTTCTCTTGTCCTCCGCGGAGGGCACGGGTTCACCGGGCAGCCTGAACGAGCCGGTCTCCGACGAGACCGAGTCGACGGCGCCCGCAGCTGCCGCCGGCGGCGCGCCGGCGCCGGTGTCCGCCGGTGGATTGCCGCCGGGGCCGGGGCTGTCGTCGCCCGTACTCTCGGCGTCGGCCACGGGGGTGCGCACGACGACCGGCGGAATGGGCCGCGATCCGGGGATGTTGATGCGGATCCGGGTCGTCAGCGTGGTCTCGGTCTTGCGTTCCTCCGGCCGCGCGGCCGAACGGCCCGCGTCCGTACCGCCGTCGGACACCACGGGGGTGCCGTACGGCGGCGTGCCCGAGGGGTATGCGGCTCCGCCGCGCCCGTTGGGCCCGGAGGACGGACTGTCAGTTTCACGACTCAAGGCAGGTTCTCCAGGTTGGCTCCGCCGCCCGCCACGGCCTCACGGGCAGCTCGGCGGCGCGCACCACCATACTGGCCACTTCTGGCCCGTATCCCACGACCGTCAGGGAAACCCACACGGGACTCCCACCGGTACCCCAGGGTGAAGTGGTACGTCACTTGCCAAGTCGGACGTCATCGCCGACCGGTTGCCGCCCCAAACCAATGGTGGCGCAGATCACAGCAAGTGCCATGCCACCGAGCAGGAAGAGGTAGGAGCCGCCTCCCGCGCCGAACAGGAAGTCTCCCTCGGGACGGCCCGCGGTGCTCAGGATGACGGAGATCATCCAGCCGGCGGCGGGCGCGACGGCCCCGGCACGGGTGTCGAGGGCCCGCGCCCCGCCGATGAACAGCCCGGCCGCGCCGACGAGCGCGAGGAGCAGACCGCCCGGGAACCAGCCGGCCTGGACGAGCGCTCCGGCGAGTCCGGTGACCGCGCCGAGCAGCAGAAGTCCCACGTAGGCGACGGCCCGTCCGGCGGGGGGCATCCGGAGCGGCTGGGCGAGCATCGAGCCACGGTCGGACATCAGGCCACCTCCGCGTCGCCGACACCGGCGAACAGGTCGGTCTCCCTCTTCTCGGCGGACGCTCCGCCGGACGCTCCGCTCGACTCTGTGCGGACGAGTTCGTAGTACTCGACGGTGAAGAGGGGCTGGGCGAGTTCGTTCGACAGGGCGAAGGACCGCCCGTCGGGGGCGACCTCGATCTGGGTGGCGTGCGCGCGCATCGCGGCCGCCTTGGCGTCCGCGTACGCGGCGGTGGCGTCGATCTCGGCGGTGACGCGGTCCTCGTCCACGACCCCCGGCACGTCGGCGACGGCGGCGCTCCCGGCGAAGGGCAGCCGCGGAAGCTCTTCCCGCAGGCGGGCGAAGGCGGCCTCGGCGACGGGGCGCGGGACGCGGTTCCAGTACACCTTGGGGATGCGCCACCCGGCGCTCTCGGCGAGCTCCACCGCCCGCATGGCGACGCGGTGGGCCTGGATGTGGTCGGGGTGGCCGTAGCCGCCGTGCTCGTCGTAGGTGACGAGCACCTGGGGGCGCACCTCGAGGATCACCTCGACGAGGGACGCGGCGGCTTCGTCGACGTCGGCCTGCCAGAAGCAGGCGGGGTCGTCGTTGTCGGGGAGGCCCATCATCCCGGAGTCGCCGTAGCGGCCGGCGCCGCCGAGCAGGCGGAAGTCCCGCACGCCGAGTTCGGCCATGGCGGCGGCGAGTTCCCGCCGCCGGCACTCGCCCAGGGCGGCGCCGGTCAGATGCCGCAGCTCGGGCGGGATGACCTCGCCGCGTTCGCCGAGGGTGCAGGTGACCAGGGTCACATGAGCGCCCTCGGCCGCGTACCTGGCCATGGTCGCGCCGTTGTTGATCGACTCGTCGTCCGGGTGCGCGTGCACCAGCAACAGACGCCGGCCGGGCAGTTCCGTCATGGGGCCACCCTACGAGGCGGCCGCCCCGTCAGAACTTGAGGCTGCCGATCACGTCCGCCACGCTCGTGGTCAGATCGCTGATCGTGGGTGCGATCGTCGAGGACGCCAGATAGAAACCGAGCAGGATGCAGACGACAGCGTGACCGCCCTTCAGTCCTGACTTCTTGATCAACAAGAAGACGATGATCGCCAGCAGCACCACCGCCGAAATCGAGAGTGCCACGGCGGCTCACCTCCAAGAACCCGGGAACGTGGGGGCAAAAACAGAGCGAGACAACTGGTAAATCCATACAACTGCCAGCAGGTTCATACCCACAGTGCGCTAGTGATCATAACTATGAGTACGTGCGCATCTCTCGGCGCACGGCCGCACAAGGGGGCGCATGGCCAATATGGTCGGCCCATGACGACCGAGTCCGACTCCTTCCCCCGCAGGCACGCCCGCACCCAGCGTTTCACCCTCGGCGCGCCGCGTTCGTTCACGGTGGCTCCCGACAGCTCCCGGGTCGTGTTCCTGCGTTCAGGCTCCGGCACGGACCGCGCGGGCGCGCTGTGGGTCCTCGACCCCGCGGACGGCACGGAACGCCTGGCGGCCGACCCGCCCGCCCTGCTCGGGGGCACCGCGGAGGACCTCTCCCCGGCGGAACGGGCGCGCCGCGAACGCAGTCGTGAGGGCGGTGCCGGGATCGTCGGCTACGCCACTGACGAGGCCGTCGAGCTGGCGTCTTTCGCCTTGTCAGGGCGGCTTTTCACGGCCGAGTTGCGGGCCGGGACGGCCGCCGAACTGCCGGTCCCCGGACCGGTGATCGACCCCCGCCCCTCCCCCGACGGCCGGCTCGTCGCCTACGTCGTCGGAGGCGCCCTGCGGGTGGTCGGCGCCGAGGGTGCGGGCGACCGGGCGGTCGCGGAACCGGAATCGGAGACGGTTTCCTATGGATTGGCCGAGTTCATCGCGGCCGAGGAGATGGGCCGCTCGCGCGGTTTCTGGTGGGCTCCGGAGTCGGATCGGCTGCTGGTGGCGCGGGTGGACGACACGCCCGTGGAGCGTTGGTGGATCTCCGATCCCGCGCAGCCGAAACGTGACCCACAACACGTGCCTTATCCGGCTGCCGGGACGCCCAACGCGGACGTACGGCTGTTCCTCTTCGGGCTCGACGGGGTGCGCACGGAGGTCGTCTGGGACCGGGCGCGCTACCCGTATCTGGCGCGAGTGCACTGGTCAGGGGCGGGGGCGCCGCTGCTGCTCGTACAGGCGCGCGATCAGCGCAGCCAGCTGTTCCTCGCCGTGGACACCGCCTCCGGGACGACCCGGATGGTGCACGCGGACGAAGATCTGATTTGGCTGGATCTTTTCCCTGGAGTGCCCTGCTGGAGCCCCTCCGGACAGCTGGTCCGGATCGCCGACGAGGGCGGCGCACGGGTCCTCGCGGTCGGCGAACGTCCGCTGACGGGAGCCCAGTTGCATGTGCGGGCGGTGCTGGACGTCACGGCCGACGACGTGCTGGTCTCCGCCTCGGCCGGAGAGGACGCGGCCGCGCCGGAAATCGGCGAGGTGCATGTCTACCGCGTCAACGAACTGGGCGTCGAGCGCCTGTCCGAGGAGCCCGGTGTGCACTCGGCGGTGCGCGCGGGGAACGTGACCGTGCTGGTGTCTGCGGTGCCGGACCGGCCGGGCAGCGTGGCGCGGGTGCTGAAGGACGGGAAGCCGACGGGGATCGTCCGGTCATATGCGCAGGATCCGGGCCTGTCCCCCCGCGTGCGGCTCACCGAAGGGGGCGCACGGCGCGTCCCGTGCGCCGTGCTCATGCCTACGGACTACCCCGGTGACACCTCATCCTCCTCGTCCGGCTCCCTCCTCCCCGTCCTGCTGGACCCCTACGGCGGTCCGCACGGGCCCCGGGTGCTCGCCGCGCACAACGCCCATCTGACCTCGCAGTGGTTCGCCGACCAGGGCTTCGCGGTGGTCGTCGCCGACGGACGGGGCACCCCCGGCCGCTCCCCCGGCTGGGAGAAGGCGATCCACCACGACTTCACGGTCAGCCTCGACGACCAGATCGACGCGCTCCAGGATCTGGCCAAGAGCCACCCCCTGGACCTCTCCCGGGTGGCGATCCGCGGCTGGTCCTTCGGCGGCTGGCTCGCGGCCCTCGCGGTGCTGCGCCGCCCCGACGTCTTCCACGCGGGCATCGCGGGCGCGCCGGTGACGGACTGGCGGCTCTACGACACCCACTACACCGAGCGCTACCTCGGCGACCCGGCCGCCTCCCCGGAGGCGTACGCGAAGAGCTCGCTCATCACCGACGAGGGGCTCTCCGCCCCCGCCGGGCCCCACCGCCCGCTGATGATCGTCCACGGGCTGGCCGACGACAACGTGGTCGTCGCCCACGCCCTGCGGCTGTCCTCGGCGCTGCTGTCCGCCGGCCGGCCGCACGAGGTGCTGCCGCTGTCGGGCGTCACCCACATGACCCCGCAGGAACAGGTCGCGGAGAACCTGCTGCTGCTCCAGGTGGACTTCCTTCGGCGCGCTCTCACACTGGGCTGATCGGCGACTCTCCACAGAGCACCGCAACCGATAATTGAGGAACCACGACGAAGCACCAGCCAGGTCCGCGAGAGCGGCGCCGGTTTAGGCGCAAAAAGGGGCAACGGGCCGGGAGACATGGCGCTCCCGGCCCGTTTACGGCACCCGCACGGCCGTACGCTGTTCAGACTGGCGCGTCCGTATATCGGAATCGGGTCAGCCAAGTTGCCTGCGTGTTAACGCGGTTGGTGTGCGTTTGATGCCTTATGACATCCCCTCACCATGATCGTCCTCCGGTGGGACCACCTGTTTCTCCTCCGCGAAGTGGCAGGCCGAGTCGTGGGCCGCGGGGCCCGTCGCGAGCCGGAACTCCGCCGGGACCGCCAGTTCCGGCACCTCCTGCGCGCAGCGCTCCCGCGCCTTCCAGCAGCGGGTGCGGAAGCGGCAGCCGGAGGGAATGTTCGTCGGGGACGGGACATCGCCCGCCAGGATGATCCGCTCCCGGTGCTCCCGCGCCTCCGGGTCCGGCACCGGGACCGCGGACAGCAGGGCCTGGGTGTACGGGTGGGTGGGGTGGTCGTAGATCTCGGCGTCCCGGCCGATCTCCACGATCCGTCCGAGGTACATGACCCCGACCCGGTCCGAGATGTGGCGGACGATCGAGAGGTCGTGGGCGATGAAGAGGTACGAGAGGTCGAACTCGCTCTGCAGCCGGTCCATCAGGTTGATCACCTGCGCCTGGACCGACACGTCCAGCGCGGAGACCGGTTCGTCGGCGACGATCACCTCCGGGCGCAGGGCGAGGCCGCGCGCGATGCCGATGCGCTGGCGCTGGCCGCCGGAGAACTGGTGCGGGTAGCGGTTGATGTACTCGGGGTTGAGGCCGACGACGTCCAGGAGATCCTGGACCTTTCGGCGCCGGTCGCCCTTGGGGGCCACCTCGGGGTGGATCTCGTACGGCTCGCCGATGATGTCGCCGACGGTCATCCGGGGGTTGAGGGAGGTGTACGGGTCCTGGAACACCATCTGGATGTTGCGGCGGACCGCCCGCAGGGCCTTGCCCGACAGGCGGGTCAGGTCCTCGCCCTTGTAGCGGATCTCCCCCGCCGTCGGCTTCTCCAGGTTGACCAGCATCTTGGCGACCGTGGACTTGCCGCAGCCGGACTCCCCGACGATGCCGAGGGTCTCGCCGCGGTGGAGGGTGAAGTCGACCCCGTCGACGGCCTTCACCGCTCCGACCTGCTTCTTGAACAGGATGCCCCGGGTGAGCGGATAGTGCTTGACCAGTCCGCTGACTTCGAGGATCGGCTCGGCGGCCGAGGTACTAGCCATGGAGGCACTCCCTCCAGAAGTGGCAGGCGCTGGTGCGGTCCGTCCGCTCCGCGTCCGACCCGTCGACCTCGTACAGCGGGGGCACGTCCGTGCGGCACACGTCCTGGGCCATCGGGCAGCGCGGGTTGAAGGCGCAGCCCGGCGGGATGTCCATGAGGTTGGGCGGCAGGCCCTTGATGGCGTAGAGCTCCTGGCCCTTCTGGTCCAGGCGCGGGATGGAGTCGAGCAGGCCGCGGGTGTACGGGTGGGCCGGGGCCTTGTAGATGTCGTGGACGGGGGCCGACTCGACGATCCGGCCCGCGTACATGACGGCGATGCGGTCGGCGACGTCGGCGACCACGCCGAGGTCGTGGGTGATGAGGATGAGCCCCATGCGGTACTCGCGCTGCAACTCCGCGAGCAGGTCCATGACCTGGGCCTGGACGGTCACGTCGAGGGCGGTGGTGGGTTCGTCGGCGATGATGAGCGCCGGTTCGAGCGCGAGCGCCATCGCGATCATGATGCGCTGGCGCATGCCGCCGGAGAACTGGTGCGGGTAGTCCTTGACCCGCTCCCGGGCGGCCGGGATGCGGACGTGGTCCATCAGCTCGACGGCCTTGGCCCGCGCCTCCTTGCGCGACATCCCGCGGTGCACGGTGAACATCTCGCCGAGCTGGTCGCCGACCGACAGCACGGGGTTCAGGGAGGACAGGGCGTCCTGGAAGATCATCGCCATCTCGGCGCCCCGGACCTTCCTGCGCTCCTCCTCCTTGAGCTTCAGCAGGTCCCGGCCCTGGAAGAGGATCTCGCCGCCGGTGATCCGCCCGGGCGGCATGTCGAGGATGCCCATGACCGCCTGAGCGGTGACGGACTTCCCGGACCCGGACTCGCCGAGCACGGCGAGCGTCTCGCCCGCGTCCACGCCGTAGCTGACGCCGTTGACGGCCCGGGCGACCCCGTCCCGGGTACGGAACTCCACATGCAGATCACGCACTTCGAGCAGCATCCGCCGTCACCTCAGCTTCGGGTCCAGGGCGTCGCGGACCGCGTCGCCGAGCATGATGAAGGCCAGGACCGTGAGGGCCAGGGCGCCTGAGGGCCAGAGCAGGGCGTGGGGGGCGTTGCGGATGTAGGGGGAGGCGGCGGAGATGTCGATGCCCCAGGAGACGGTGGGCGGCTTCAGGCCGACGCCGAGGTAGGACAGGGTCGCCTCCAGCGAGATGTACGTGCCGAGCGCGATGGTCGCGACCACGATCACCGGGGCGACCGCGTTCGGGGTGATGTGGCGCAGCAGCAGGCGGGAGTTGGAGGCGCCCAGGGCGCGGGCGGCCTGGACGTAGTCGTTCTGTTTGGCGGTGATCACCGAGCCGCGGGCGATGCGGGAGATCTGGGGCCAGCCGAGCAGCACCATGAACCCGATGACCGGCCAGACCGTATTGCTGGTCACCACGGAGAGGAGGACGAGTCCGCCGAGGACGACCGGGATGGCGAAGAAGATGTCGGTGATCCGGGACAGGACCGAGTCCCCCGCCCCGCCGAAGAAGCCCGCGAGTCCGCCGAGGACGCTGCCGAACAGGGCGACGCCGAGCGTGGCCAGGACGCCGACCGTGACGGACGTACGGGCGCCGTAGACGGTGCGGGTGTAGACGTCGCAGCCCTGGCCGTCGAAGCCGAAGGGGTGGCCTGGCTGGGAGCCCTCCTGGGCCTTGGCGAGGTTGCACTGCAGGGGGCTCTCCCAGGTGATGGCCCCGGGCCAGAGCGAGATGAAGACCAGGAAGAGGATGACCAGACCGGCGACGATGAACACCGGGTTGCGGCGCAGGTCGCGCCAGGCGTCGGACCAGAGGGAGCGGGCCCGTCCGCCGGAGGCGGCTGATGAAGGCGGCTCCAGTGTCTCGCCCTCGGCCGTCGCCAGGTCCATCGTGCCGCCCATGCCGGTGTCGGCGATGACGCCCTCCTCCGGTGTGCGGGCCGCGCCCTGCAGATGGTGCTCCCCGGGCGGCTCCCCGGGCGTCGGCTCAGGCATAGCGGATCCTCGGGTCGAGTACGGCGTACAGGAGGTCGACGAGCAGGTTGGCGACGAGGAAGACCAGGACCAGCACCGTCACGAAGCCGACGACCGTCTGGGTGTTCTGCCGCAGAATCCCCTGGTAGAGCTGGAAGCCGACGCCGTGGATGTTGAAGATGCGCTCGGTGACGATCGCGCCGCCCATCAGCGCCCCGATGTCGGTGCCGATGAAGGTGACCACCGGGATGAGCGAGTTGCGCAGCAGGTGGCGGGTGACGACCCGGCGGCGGGGCAGCCCTTTGGCGACGGCCGTGCGGACGTAGTCCGAGCGCTTGTTCTCGGCGATGGAGGTGCGGGTCAGGCGGGTGACGTAGGCGAGGGAGACCGAGGCCAGCACCAGGCCGGGGACGATCAGCTCGCCGAAGGTGGCCTCCGAGGAGACCGACGGCTTGATCCAGCCCCACTCGACGCCGAGCAGCAGTTGCAGCAGCAGGCCGGTGACGAAGGTGGGGACGGAGATCACGACGAGGGTGAGGAGCAGGACCCCGGTGTCGACGGGCCGGCCCCGGCGCAGGCCCGTGACCACGCCGAAGGTGATGCCGATGACGATCTCGAAGAGGATCGCGACGATCGTCAGCCGGATGGTGACCGGGAACGCCGTGGCCATCAGCTCGGTGACGGGCTGTCCGTTGAACGCCGTCCCGAAGTCTCCGGTGAAGACGTTCCCCATGTAGGTCAGGTACTGCTGCCAGACCGGCTTGTCGAGGCCGAACTCCTTCTCCAGCTGGGCGGCGGTGGCCGGATCGCACTGCCGGTCGCCGCACAGGCCCGCGACGGGGTCGCCCATCACGTTCACCATCAGGAAGATCAGCAGCGTGGCGCCGATGAACACCGGGATCATCTGGAGCAGACGCCGGATCACATACCGGCCCATGGCGGGTCAGCTGACCTTGATCTCGTTGTAGACCGGGACGGAGAACGGGTTCAGCTTGACGTTGGAGAGGCGCTCCGAGTAACCGGCGCTGCCGTTCTGGTACCAGAGGGGGATGGCGGCCATGTTGTCGCGGACGACCTCCTCGGCCTGCTGGAAGGTCTCCACGGCCTTGGCGGTGTCGGTCTCGGCATTGGCCTGGTCGACGAGCTTGTCGAACTCCTCGTTGGACCACTTGCCGTCGTTGGAGGAGGCGTTGGTGTAGTAGAGCGGCTGGAGGAAGTTCTGGATGAGGGGGTAGTCCATCTGCCAGCCCGCCCGGAACGGGCCGCTCATCTTCCGGTCGGTGATCTGGCCGCGGAAGTCGGCGAAGGTGCCGACCGGGTTGCCGACGCAGGCCTTTTCGTTGCCGAGGGCGTTGTTGATCGAGTTGCAGACGGCGTCGACCCACTGTTTGTGGGATCCGGTGTCCGCGTTGTATGTGATTTTGACCTGGCCGCCGGGGAGTCCGCCGCCCTCCTCGATGAGCTTCTTGGCCGCGTCGGGGTCGTATTCGCAGGCGTCTCCGCACAGTCCTTCCTTGAAGCCGCCCTCCTCGCCGAGCACCGGGGAGGTCCAGTCGGTGGCGGGGGTGCGGGTGTTCTGGAAGATCGTCTCGGTGATCTGCTTGCGGTCGATCGCCCGGGAGAGGCCGGTGCGGACCTGGTCCGAGCCGGTGGTGTTCCACTTCTTGTCGTAGAAGGGGAAGGCCAGGGTCTGGATGATGCCGGCGGGGGTGTTCAGATAGCGGTCGCCGAGGTCGTTCTTGACGTTCTTGAGCTGGGCCGCGGGCACGTCGTCGACGAGATCGAGGTTGCCGGCCAGCAGGTCGGTGTAGGCGGTGTTGTTGTCGGTGTAGACCTTGAGGGTCACTCCGCCGTTCTCCGCCTTGTCGGTGCCGGGGTAGCCGTCCCACTTCTTCAGGGCCATCTGGGAGCCCTTGGTATAGGAGTCGATCGTGTACGGCCCGTTTCCGATCGGTTTCTTCAGCCAACCCGCGTGGTCGGTGAAGAAGGACTGGGGCAGCGGGGCGTAGGCGGGGTAGCCCAGGGTGTCGGGGAAGGTGGAGAACTTCTGCTTGAGCTTGACGGTGAAGGTCTTGTCGTCGACCACCTTGAGCCCGGCGAGGGCGCCGGCGCTCTGGGCGGTGCCGTCGGCGGGATGGACCGCGGTGTAGCCGTCGATGTACTCGAAGAAGTACGCGTTCTTCTGGTTGTTCTTCAGGCTGGCGCCGTAGTTCCAGGCGTCGACGAAGGATTTGGACGTCACTTTTTCGCCATTGCTGAACGTCCAGCCGTCCTTGACGGTGATGGTGAAGTTCTGGGAGTCCGTGGTCTCGATCTTCTCGGCCAGCATGTCCTCGGCGGCGCCGGTCTCCGGGTTGTACTTCTTCAGGCTCCGGAAGATCATGTCCAGCACCTTGCCGCCCTGCACCTCGTTGGTGTTGGCGGGTTCCAGCGGGTTCTGCGGGTCTCCCCAGGAGGAGCTGAGCACCGCGCCGTCGCCGCTCCCGCTGTCGCTCCCCCCGCCCCCACAGGCCGTCGCCGCGAGCGCTGTCGCCAACGCGCATACGGCCCACTTGGCGTGCGTGGCTCCGCGCATGGATGCCTCCTCATTGACCGCGTCTTTACCTGAGCGCTCCACCGTCAGCGTCGAGACGTCGAAACACCGATCCATTAACGGTCAATATCGACTCAAAGGGTGCATACCGCACTCGGGCCGCGCCCAACGGATGGCCGCCAGGGGGCTATTCGGGGGATGGCGCAAGTGCACCTACTGCCGACAGCAGGTTCCTGCTGAGGGGTCGAAAAGGATCTTCTGCGCAGGTCACAATGGATCTTCGGTGTAGTGCGCAACGGGTCCCCGGGATCCGATGCCGAACCGTTGGCTTGCGGCCACAAGATGTACGCATTCCGACACTGAGGCGTCCGCATATCGAACTCGTTGCCCGCTTTGCCCAGTTGGCCCGAATTTGGACACGGAACGATTACGGCGCGCTACACGCGTAGCTACGGTACGGTCAACGCCGGGTAAAGAAGGTAAAGAGAAGACCAAGGGAGACCAGAATTTATTGACCTTGAACGAATTGCGTTGAAAAAGTCCCGCGTAGCCCGTAGGGGAGTGCCCTGCGGAGTCATCAGACCCTCCCTTGGGCCAGGAGCACCATGACCCCCCCAACTCCATCAGCGGCTGCACCGCTCGAGGTGACCGACGAGAACGTCGCGAAGTCGACCACTTCCGACGCTCCGAAGGTCAACGAGAGCCGGTCTCCCGGGCAACTCGCCTGGCGTCGTTTCAAGCGGGACCGTACGGGCGTCATCTCCGCATGCATCGTGATCTTCTTCTTCGTGATCGCGCTGGCGGCGCCACTCATAGCCGGCCTGTACGGCAAGGACCCGTACACCACCTACGGGCTCAACACGCCCGGACTGCTCGGCGACAACAGCTACCCGGTGAAGCCCAACGGCGGCATCGACAGCGAGTTCTGGTTCGGCATCGAGCCCGGGCTCGGCCGTGACGTCTTCACCTTCCTGCTGTACGCGATCCGCAACTCGCTGCTGATCGCCACGGCCATCACCGTTCTCGTGGTGATCATCGGCGTGGTGCTCGGCGTCACCGCCGGCTACGTCGGCGGCAAGACGGACTGGTTCATCGGCCGGGTCATCGACATCCTGCTGGCCTTCCCCTCGCAGCTGTTCTTCGTGGCCTTCACTCCCGTGGTGCTCGCCATCTTCGTGCAGCCCGACGAGAACACGCCGATGTGGCTCACCGTGGGCTCCCTCGTCCTGCTGCTCACCGTCTTCGGCTGGGCGTCCATCGCCCGACTGCTGCGCGGCCAGGTACTGGCCCTGCGCGAACGGGAGTTCGTCGAGGCGGCCAAGGTCACGGGAGCGTCTCCGGCGCGCATCATCTTCAAGGAGCTGCTGCCCAACCTGTGGACGCCGATCCTCATCCAGGCAACGCTCAACCTGCCTCTGATGGTCACCACGGAAGCGGGCCTCGCCTTCCTCGGCGTCGGCATCAAGGATCCGACCCCCGACTGGGGCGTCATGATCGGACGCGCCGCCCAGGTCTACCAGGACGACATCACCTACCTGCTCTTCCCGGGCCTGGCCATGGTGATCTTCGTGCTGGCGTTCAACCTGCTCGGAGACTCGGTACGCGACGCACTCGACCCGAAGACCAAGCGCTGACTCCGGCCCTTTTCAGGACCACGGCAAAGGCGCCGGGGTGCCGGAACCCTCTCTCATCACTCTCACCTCAAGGCAGGATGCGATGTCCTTCTCGCGCAGAAACTTCCTGATAGCCACCGGTGTGGCCGCCGCCGCGGGCTCCGTGCTGACCGCGTGCAGCAGTGGGGACTCGACCAGCAACAGCGGCTCCGGTGGCAAGCAGGACGCCGCCAAGGCCAACGCGACCACGGTCAAGATCGGTACGGCCGAGGACTCCAAGGGTCCGGCCCCCGAGGTCTCCGGCGCGAAGAAGGGCGGAACCGTCTACCTGCTGAACGACGACGACTTCTCGCACCTCGACCCGCAGCGCATCTACTACGCCTGGAACTCGCTCGGCTCGATCGTCATCAACCGCACGCTGACCGGTTACAAGATCGCGGACGACGGTTCGATGACCCTCGTCGGCGACCTCGCCACCGACACGGGCACCATGGCGGACGGCGGCAAGACCTGGTCCTTCACCCTGAAGGACGGCGTCAAGTGGGAGGACGGCTCCGACGTCACCGTCGACGACGTCCGTCACGGCTTCGAGCGTGCCTTCGCCAGCTACATCACCGAAGGCGCCATGTACATCCAGCAGTGGCTGACGGGCAGCTCGGAGTACCGCAAGTCGTACCCGGGCCCGTACGGCGGCAAGCACCTGAAGTCGATCGAGACCAGCGGCAAGAAGATCACGTTCCGCCTTGCCGAGGCGCGTCCCGACTTCAACTACGTGGTGGCGATGAACACGTACGCCCCCACCCCGGTGAAGAAGGACACCAAGGAGAACTACGACAAGAAGCCGGTGTCGAACGGCCCCTACAAGGTCCAGACGCACGTCACCGACAAGTCGATGGTCCTGGTCCGCAACGAGCACTGGGACGCGGCCACGGACCCGATCCGCAACGCCTACCCGGACCAGTTCAACTTCTCCTTCGGCATCGAGCAGCTGACCGCGATCGACCGGCTGCTCGCCGACTCCGGCAACGACCAGTTCGCCGTCAGCTGGCGCACGATCCCGCAGGAGCGCGTCCAGAAGGCGCAGACCGAGGCCAAGGACCGCGTCTTCAGCGGCCTGGGCAGCGGCGTCAGCGTCTACTGGATCAACCAGACCCGGGTGACCGACAAGGCCGTCCGCGAGGCTCTGATCAAGGCCTGGCCGACCGCCGCGATCCGTCAGCTGCAGGGTGGCGCGGTCCGCGGTGACTACGCGACCGGCATCATGAGCCCGCTCGTCGCCGGCTACGAGTCGCAGGACGTGTGGGGCAAGCTGAAGAACCCGGCCGGCGACCCGGCCGCCGCGAAGAAGATCCTGGAGAAGGCCGGCAAGACCGGCGCCAAGATCGTCTACGCCTACCAGCAGGACGACACCCAGTCGAAGATCACCGTCGTCATCCAGAACGCCCTGAAGGCGGCCGGCTTCGACGTCGTGACCAAGCCGATCGACTCCACCACCTGGTACGACGAGACCGGCAAGGTCGCCAACCCGTTCGACATCTACTGGGGTGGCTGGTCCTCCGACTGGCCGACCGGTTTCTCGGTGTTCCAGCCGCTGTTCGACAGCAAGGGCATCACCGACGGCGGTTCGAACTACTGCCACCTGAAGGACTCCGCGGTCGACGCCGCCATCAAGGCCGCCACTGCCGAGCCCGACCAGGCCAAGGCCAACAAGATGTGGGCCGCCCTGGACAAGCAGGTCACCGAGACCGCCTCGTTCATCCCCGATGTGTACATGAAGCGCATCTACATGCACGGCTCCAAGCTCGGCAACGTGAAGATGGACCCGAACTTCGACGGCTGCATGCTCTACAAGCTGTACGTCAAGTCCTGATCCACACCTGAGAGGTGGGGCGGCTTCGGCCGCCCCGCCCTCGGCTCGTCCACCGTGCCCGCCGGTCACCCCGGCCCGGCCCGAACCACACGACGGCCCTCCGAGGAAAGCCACTCCCCATGCTTCGCTTCCTAGCCCGCCGACTCCTCGGCGCCGCGATCACGCTGCTGATCATCAGCGCGGTCACGTTCATGCTCTTCTACGCGGTGCCGCGCGACCCGGCCCGGCTGGCCTGCGGCAAGCTGTGCACCCCGGAGACCCTCGAGGTCATCCGTCACAACATGGGCATCACGGACTCCCTGCCGGTGCAGTACTGGCACTGGCTGGTGGGCGTCTTCGCCGGCCGGGACTTCGCCTCCTTCGGACACTGCGACGCCCCGTGCCTGGGCTACTCGTTCGTCAACCGCGAGCCCGTGCTCGGCACGATCATGGACCGGTTCCCGACCACGGTCTCCCTCGCCCTCGGCGCCTCCGTGGTGTTCCTCGTCTTCGGCGTCGGGACGGGCATGCTGGCCGCCGTCAAGCAGGGCAAGGCCCTCGACAAGATCGCGAGCAGCTCCTCGCTGGTCGCCTCGTCGATGCAGATCTACTTCGTGGGCACGCTGGCCCTCTACGTCTTCGTGTACCAGCTGCACATCCTGGACCAGCCGTCGTACACCCCGTTGACCGACAACCCGGCCGCCTGGTTCAACGGTCTGCTGCTCCCCTGGCTGGTGCTGGCGCTGATCTTCACCGCGAACTACACCCGTATGACGCGCTCCCAGATGGTCGAGACGCTCAGCGAGGACTACGTCCGCACCGCCAAGGCCAAGGGTCTGTCCAGCCGGACCGTCTTCTTCCGCTTCGCCTGGCGCGGCGCGATGGGTCCGATCGTCACCATCTTCGGCATCGACATGGGCGTGCTGCTCGGCGGCGCCATGATCACGGAGAAGACCTTCAGCGTTCAGGGCGTCGGCCTGCTGGCGGTGAAGTCCGTCCTCACCAGCGATCTGCCGATGCTGCTCGGCATCATGGTCATCACCGCCTCCTTCGTGGTGCTCGCCAACATCGTCGTGGACGCCTGTTACGCGCTCATCGACCCGCGTATCCGCCTCGCCTGACCCCCACCCACACCCGCCGGCTACCCCTCGCATCACCCCCACTGGAGCGTCCCCGTGACGAGCACCGATCAGCAGCCCTTCCTGTCCGTCAAGGACCTGAAGGTGCACTTCTCGACCGAGGACGGCACCGTCAAGGCCGTCGACGGCCTCTCTTTCGACCTCGTTCGCGGCAGGACGCTGGGCATCGTCGGTGAGTCGGGGTCCGGCAAGTCGGTCACCAACCTGACCATCCTGGGCCTGCACAACCCGGAGAGCACCCACGTCGAGGGCTCCATCGTCCTCGACGGCGAGGAGCTGAACGGCGCCTCGGAGAAGACCCTGGAGAAGCTCCGCGGCAACAAGATGGCGATGATCTTCCAGGACGCGCTGGCCTCGCTGTCGCCGTACCACACCATCGGCCGGCAGATCGGCGAGACGTACCGCAAGCACACGGGCTGCTCCAAGAAGGAGGCGCGGGCCCGCTCGATCGAGATGCTGAGGCGGGTCGGCATCCCCCAGCCGGAGATCCGGGTGGACGACTACCCGCACCTGTTCTCCGGCGGTATGCGCCAGCGCGCGATGATCGCCATGGCGCTGGTCTGCGACCCCGAGCTGCTGATCGCCGACGAGCCGACCACGGCCCTCGACGTGACCGTGCAGGCGCAGATCATGGACCTCCTCAAGGACCTCCAGCAGGAGTTCGGCACCGCGATCATCTTCATCACCCACGACCTGGGCGTCATCGCGGACATCGCGGACGACGTGCTGGTGATGTACGGCGGCCGGTGTGTGGAGCGCGGGACGAAGCAGGAAGTGCTGCGCGACCCGCAACACCCCTACACCTGGGGCCTGCTGAGCTCGATGCCGAGCCTGGACCACCCGGTGGACGTGCCGCTCAACCCGATCCCCGGTTCGCCGCCCTCGCTGCTGAACCCGCCGTCGGGCTGCCGCTTCCACCCTCGGTGCGCGTTCGCCGAGAAGGTCGAGGGGGGCCTGTGCTCCACGGAGCAGCCGCTCCTGGAGATCCTGGACGGCCGGGGTTCCGCCTGTCACCTCACCTCGGCCCAGCGCGCCGAGTACTTCTCCGACCTCGCCGACAGCGCGGCGAACTGACGTTCAAGAGACGGGAATTCACCACCATGAGCAGCACCGCTCCCCTCCTGGACGTCTCCGGGCTCACCAAGCACTTCCCGATCAAGGGCGGCTTCCCGATCCGGCGTACGGTCGGCGCCGTACAGGCCGTCGACGGGCTGGACTTCCAGGTCGCCGAGGGTGAGAGCCTGGGCCTGGTCGGCGAGTCCGGCTGCGGCAAGTCGACGACGGGCCGGCTGATCACCCGGCTCCTCGAGCCGACGGGCGGCACGGTCTCCTACCGCGGCCAGGACATCACGCACGCCAGCCGTAAACAGCTGGCGCCGATCCGCTCCGAGATCCAGATGATCTTCCAGGACCCGTACGCGTCGCTGAACCCGCGGCAGACGGTCGGCAAGATCGTCTCCGGGCCGATGGAGATCAACGGCATCAACCCGGCCGGCGGGCGCGAGAAGCGCGTCCGTGAGCTGCTGGAGATCGTCGGTCTCAACCCCGAGCACTACAACCGCTTCCCGCACGAGTTCTCCGGCGGCCAGCGCCAGCGCATCGGCGTGGCCCGGGCGCTCGCCTTGGAGCCGAAGCTGATCGTCGCCGACGAGCCGGTCTCCGCGCTCGACGTGTCGATCCAGGCGCAGGTCGTCAACCTGCTCCAGAAGGTCCAGCGGGACCTCGGCATCGCGTTCGTCTTCATCGCCCACGACCTGGCCGTCGTACGGCACTTCTCGCAGCGCGTGGCGGTCATGTACCTCGGGAAGATCGTCGAGATCGCCGACCGCGAGGACCTGTACGGCAACCCGCGCCACCCGTACACCCGGGCGCTGCTGTCCGCGGTGCCCGAGACCACGGTGGAGGACACCCCGCGCGAGCGCATCCGCCTGATCGGCGACGTGCCCTCGCCGATCAACCCGCCCTCCGGCTGCCGCTTCCGCACCCGCTGCTGGAAGGCCACGGACAAGTGCGCCTCGGAGGCCCCGCCGCTGGTACAGGCCTCCGGCAACAAGCCCGGCCATCTGACGGCCTGCCACTACCCCGAGACGGCGGAGGCGGCGGACGCCGGCCCGGCGACGGTCCCGGCGGCCCGCCTCGCCAAGAACGCGTAGCCGGCAGCCCGACCGCTGCGCACCGAAGGCCCTCGCCCACCGGCGCGGGCCTTCGGCGTTCCTCGGGTGTCGAAGGCCGTGCAGTATCCATGCACCAGCCGAACAGTTCGTGCGCACAGTGGTGGCTCGAGTGGTTCCAGGTACGGGGGTGCGTGATGGAAATTCAGTTGTTGGGGTGTGTGGAGGCGCGGGCGCGGTCGGGGGACAAGTTGCCGCTTCCGCACGGGACCAAGCTGTTGTTGGCGGCGCTGGCGTGGACTCCTGGCAGCTTCGTGGCCGACGAGGCGCTGATCGAGCGGGTGTGGCAGGAGCGCCGGCCCCAGCGTCCGCGGGACGCCCTGTACATCCAGGCGACCCGGCTGCGGAAGGCGCTGCGGGCCGACGGGCGGCAGCGGTCCGAGGGGGTCGAGCTGGTGCGGAAGCGGGGCGGGTACCTCCTCGCCGTCGAGGAGGAGAGCGTGGACACCGCGCGCTTCCGGGGTCTGGTGCGTCGGGCTCAGCAGGCCGCCCGGAGCGGGGAGACCGATCTCGCCCTCGATCACTACGGGCGGGCCCTGGAGCTGTGGCGGGGCGAGCCGCTGGCGGACGTCCGCACGGCCTGGGCGGAGTCGGCGCGGGTGGCGCTGCGGCGCGAGCACCGGGAGGCGCTGATCGGCAGCACGGAGCTGTTTCTGCGGGCGGGGCGGCACGAGGAGTGCCTGCCGCAGTTGCACTGGCTGGCCGAGATGCATCCCTTCGACGAGAAGGTCACGGGCCTGCTGATGCTCGCCCTGCACCGCGGCGGACGCCAGGCGGACGCGCTGGACTGCTTCCAGTTGCTGCGGCTGCGGATGGTCGACCTGCTGGGCTGCGAACCGGGTCCGGAACTGCGCTCCCTGCAGGAACGGATCCTCGCCCGCGACCCGCGGCTGCGGCTCGGCAGCGCGTACGCGACGTCCGCCGTGTGAGTCGAGCGGCTGCCACGGCCGACCGGCTGACCGGCCGGCCGTGGCGGCCGCGCTACCCGCCCCGGCGTCTCAGTGCCTCAGCCGTCTCAGCGGTCTCAGTCGTCTCAGCGGTCTCAGTCGTCTCAGCCGTCGAAGTGTTCGGTCAGGTACAGCGTGAGTCTGGATTCTGCGTCCGGAGGGAGCTCTTGATGACGGTGGTGGGGCAGCGGCGCGTCGGGCTCGGGCCGAAGGCCGATCGTCCGGTACAACGACTCCGCCTCCGCCCGGGCCGTGCGCGCCGACCCGGCATCCCCCTGGGCCTCGTGCGCGGCGGCCAGAGCGGCGACGGCGTGCGCGTGCACGAGGCGTTGACCGGAGGCGTGGGCCAGGCCGGCCGCACGGGTCGCCTCGGCGCCGGCGCGGGCCGCGCTGTCGGTGTCCAGGAGGGCCAGGGCGGCCGCCAGATGGACCCGCGGGAGGGTGAGGGGGTTCCCGTCGGCCGCGAGGCCCTCGGCACGCTCCAGGCAGTCCAGGGCCTCTGCGGGGCGCTTCTGGGCGCGGGCCAGGTCGGCGCGGGCCAGCAGGACCTCGACGAGGCCCGCGCGGTGCCCGGTGCGCTCGGCGATCTCGAAGGCGGCGTCGAGGTGTTCGGCCGTCTCCTCGGCCCGGCCCGCGCGCAGTTTCACGCAGGCGATCCCGACCAGGCTGTCGACCTGGCAGTTGCGGTTCTCCACCCGCCGGGAGACGGCGAGGGCGTCCTCGTAGGCGAGGAGCGCGCGGTCGTCCCGGCCGGTGTCGGCGCGGACCCGGCCCAGCGCCTCCAGGGCCACCGCCTCGGTGTAGGTGGAGCCCGAGTCGCGGGAGACGAGGAAGCAGGTGCGCAGCGCCGCCGTCGCCTCGTCGAACCGGGCCTGCTTCTGCCGGACCAGGGCGAGGTTGACGAGGGCCATCGCACGGTTGTGGTGGGCCGTGTCGCCGATCAGGTCGAGGGCCGTGCACGCCGCCTCCTCGGCCGCGTCGAGGCGGCCCAGGGTGAGGTTCAGGGAGGCCGTGTTGATCAGCATGATCTCTTCGTTCCTGACGTTCCCCAGGGTGCGGTAGAGGGCCAGGGCACGGTCGTAGCAGGGCAGTGCGCGGTGCAGCTCGCCCAGCAGCTTGAGGGTGACGCCCTTGCCCTGGAGGCTGCCGGCCTCGCCGTACGTCCAGCCGGCCCGGCGCGCCAGCTCCTCCGCCTCCTCGTACTCCGCCAGGGCGCCCCGCAGATCCCCGTTGCGCCAGCGGGCGCTGCCCAGGGACAGACACATGGAGGCCTGGCCGACGTCGTCCCCGCTGCGCGCGGCCACCTCCCGGGCGAGGGTGGCCAGCCGCATCCAGTCGGACAGCGGACGGCGGTGGTGGAAGAGGTCCTGGAGCGCGTCCACCAGCCACCACACGTACGGCGCGGGACCGTGCTCGGCGGCGTGCCCGATCGCGGCGGCGATGTCGTCCCACTCCGCGTCGAACCAGGCGTACGCCTCCTCCGTCGTGCCGAACTCCCGTGGCAGCGAGCCCTCGACGGCGTCCGGGCGGTTGCGCATGACGTACAGGCCGACCGTGGCGGCCGCGTTGACGACGCTCTGGAGGTAGTGGTCGAGGGTCCGGGTGACGGCGGCGGCCCGCTCCGCGGGGGCGTCCTCGGCGACCGTGCGGTCGCGGGCGTACTCGTGCACGAGGTCGTGCCAGGCCGGGCGGCCGTACTCGACGTCGCGCAGCAGATGCACGCGCTGGGCCAGCCGCAGCAGGTCGGCCAGGCCGCGCTCGTCCGTCCCGGCGGCAGCGGCGGCGGCCGGCACCGACCGGCCGGTGCCGGGCAGCACGCCCAGCGAGCGGAAGGCCCGGCGCGCCTCGTCCGGCAGCACCCCGTAGGACAGGTCGAGCGCGGCCCGGACGGCGACGGACTCCTCGCCCTCGACGTGCAGCCGGGCCAGCCGTCCCCGGTCGGCGAGGTCACGGACGTATGCCCGGATACTGCCTGGCCGGTCGCCGATCCAGGAGCCGGCGACGCACAGCGCGAGCGGCAGGTGGTCGCAGAGTTCGACGAGCCGCGCGGCCGCCTCCGGATCGGCGGCCACCGCCTCCGCGCCGACCGCGCCGCTGATCAGCTCGAGGGCGGCGGCGCTGTCGAGGACGTCGCAGGAGACCCGGAACGCGCCGTCCAGGGTGACCAGGCCGCTCAGCTTGTCGCGGCTCGTCACCAGCGTCAGTGAGCCCGACGAGGCGGGCAGCAGCCGGCGTACGTACGACGCGTCGGCCACGTCGTCGAGGACGACCAGCACCCGGCGGTCCGCCAGCAGCGTCCGGTACAGCGCGGTCTGCGCCTCGGCGCCCAGCGGGATGTCGCGCGGGGCGCAGCCCAGGCCCTGGAGGAGCAGCGGCAGGGCCTCCTCGGGGGTCATCGGCTCGGCGTTGTCGAAGCCCCGCATGTCGAGGAAGAGCTGCCCGTCGGGGAAGCGGTCGGCGGCCCGGTGGGCCCAGTTGAGCGCCAGGGCGCTCTTGCCGACGCCCGCCGGTCCCACGATCACGGCGAGCGGTTCGGCCGTGTGCAGGCAGGAGTCGAGGCGGTCGAGCTCCTGGCCGCGGCCGACGAAACGGCGGGGCGTGGGCGGGAGTTGGCGCGGCACGGGACGCTCGGGCGCGGCGGCCGGCGCGCGCCGGGGCGGGCCGCTGCCGGCGATGCCGCCGCCCGCGTCGCCGCCGCCTCGCAGCAGGCGCTGGTGCAGCTCCCTGAGGTCGGCCGAGGGGTCCATGCCGAGTTCGTCCACCAGGCGTCGGCGCAGCGCGGTGTACAGCTCCAGGGCCTCGGCGCTGCGGCCGTCCTGGTGCAGGGCGCGCATCAGCAGGCCGTGCGGGCGTTCGCGCAGCGGGTGGGCGGCGGTCAGCCGGAGGAGTTCGGCGATGGCCTCCCGGTGCCGGCCGGTCTCGATCTCGGCCTCGGCCATGCCCTCACGGGCCACGAGGTGCAGTTCGCCGAGGCGTTGGCGTTCGGCCTCGCGCACCGCGACTTCCGACAGGTCGGTCAGCGGCTCGTCCCGCCACAGGGCGAGGGCCTGTTCGCCGCTGCGCCGGGCCGCCCGCCAGTCGCCGTCGGCCGCGGCCCGGGAGCCGTCCCTGATGAGGTTCTCGAAGGCGAGCAGGTCGAGTTCGTCGGGGCTCGCGTGCATGACGTAGCCGGGCCGACGGGTGGTCAGCAGCTCCGGTCCGGTGGGCCCGAGCGCGCGCCGCACCTCGGCGACGAGGGCCCGTACGCGGGCCGCGCCGGCGCCGGGCGGACGGTCGTCCCACAGGCACTGGATCAGCCGGTCGACGGAGACGACGTGGTTGGCGTGGAGCAGGAGCACGGCGCACAGCGCCCGTTGCCGGCCGGTGAGTACGACGGCCCGTCCGTCGATCTCGACGTCCAGGGGTCCGAGCAGGCGGAACCGGGGCCGTGGGGAGAGCATTCACAGAACGTAGTCCAGGGACAACGACCGGGCAACGTCGACCCTCACCAACGGTGACCGCTGGGATGCACGGGGGTCGGGTTCCGGCCAATGTGGCGGACGAGGGCCGCGGTTGCCGTCGCCGATACGCCGGGCGGCGCGGCGCGGTGGCCGAGCGAGGTGGCCGAGCGCGGTGGCCGAGTGAAGTGAAGCGGGGCGGGCGCCGCGTTTCCCCCGTTGATGCCCGCCCCGCACCAACAGTCTCGGCCGGCCGGCTTTCCCGGCTCCTTCGGCGTTCTTTCATCCGCCTTTCAGCACCGCCCGACCAGCGGAAACCCTCGCTAGCATGCGTGTCATGGCGATGTTCGTGCACCTGACGTCCGCGGCGAACGCGCCGCGCATCCGGCGGTCCGGCATCCGCGCGAGCGGTCAGGGGCAAGGCGGCGCGCGCGGGGTGCACTGCTTCCCGGTGCTGCCGTCGTACACCCTCACTCACCAATGGCTGCGCGAGCTGGCCCGGTTCGGCAGCCGGGGCGGGCTGGTCGCCGTCCACGTGCGGCTGGACGACGCCCAGGAGGTGTCGGCGGGCCACTACCGGGACCGCCCCCGGGACGAGGGCTCGCAGATCACCGCCGCCGAGGCGGTACGGCGGATCGCGGCGCTGGAGGACCCGCGCGGGTGGGAGGTGTTCGTGCCCCGGGCGATCCGGCCCCGCGAGGTGCACCGGATCCGCAAGGCGCCGCAGGTGGTCGGCTGGCGGTATCTGCCGAACGCGCACGGAACGAAGCCGTGCACCTGCTTCGGCTGCCGCGTGCGCGGCGGCTACGGCGCCCGCCGACTGCTCGAACGGCTGCCGCACCCGCTGGACGGCCCGCCCCCGCCGCCCCGCGTGCTGCTGGCGCGGATCGCGGCGGCCGGTGATCCCGGGGACCCGGCCGTGCTGCGGGAGGCGCTGCACTGGTTCGGCATGCGCGGGCGCGGCCCGCTGGCCGAACTGGCGCCGCTGGCCGGGCATCCCGACCCCTCGGTGCGGGAGGACCTGGTCTGGGCGGTGGCCCGCTGGTCCACCCCGGGCGTCACGGACCTGCTGGACCGCCTCGCCGCCGACCCGGACCCGGAGGTCCGGGAGGCGGTGGAGGCGATCCGAGAGGAGTAGAAAACTGGAGGGCGTTCGGTTGCCTGTGGCCGGGCCTGTCCTACACGCCCGTCCGGCCGTCGATCAGTTCGCGCAGGATGTCCAGGTGGCCGTTGTGGCGGGCCGTCTCCTCGATCAGGTGCAGCAGGATCCAGCGCAGGTCCACATGACGGCCGTCGCGGGTCGCCGTGCGTGCCTTGGTGTCGAGGTCGTGCCCGGCGACCAGTTCGCGGTGGCTCTCCGCGTGTTCGGCGTACTCGTCGAGCACGCGCGCGAGCGGGAGATCGACGGCGATGCGCATCTCGCGGTCGGGGTCCTCGTCGGTCCACGGCCCCTCGTCCTCCTCGCCGAGGAACACGACCCGGAACCAGTAGTACTCGACCCAGCGCAGATGGTTGACCACGCCGCTCGGGGTCATCAGCGGCGAACCCGGCAGGGGCGCCTTGCGGGCGTCCGCGTCGGAGAGGTCCTCGCACTTGGCGCGGGCGGTGTCCCGGACGTAGTCGAGGTAGGTGGTGAGCTGGGTCCGCTCGTCCCACGCGGGAGGCATGTCGTCTGTTCTCGTCATCGCGGACGAGCATGTCCCCCGCCCACCCGTCTGTCGAGCGGATTACGCACGGGATCCGGACGGGACTCGGGAGGGGATTCCGGACGGGGATTCCGATGTTGTGGATCTTGCCGTATGTCACATCGGGGTGTGGCAGACTGCCGCGGTGGTCGATCATTCGTTCGCGGATCTCACCCTCGCCTCCCTCTACGACACCATCAACCCGTGGGGGCCGGACGACGACTTCTACCTGGACCTGGTGAGATCCGCCGACGCGGTGCTGGACGTCGGCTGCGGCACCGGCCGGCTCCTCGCGCGGGCCGCCGCGGACCGCCACCCCGGGCGGCTCACCGGCCTCGACCCGGCCGCCGCGATGCTCGTCCAGGCCCGGCGCCGGGCACCCGGCGTGGAGTGGCTGCTCGGCGATCTCCGCACCCACCTGTGGAACGGCGGGTTCGACCTCGTCACGATGAAGGGCCACGCCTTCCAGACGCTTCTGGGCGACGACGAACTGCGCACCGCGCTGCGGGCCGTCCGGTCCGCCCTGGGCGACGGCGGACGGTTCGTGTTCGAGACCCGCAACCCGGCGGCGCGGGCCTGGGAAACCTGGACCCCGGACCGGGTGCGCGAGGTCAGCGACCCGGACGGCCGTGTCGTACGGGTCTGGCACGAGGTCGAGGACCCGCCGGCCGGCGACCGGGTCACGTTCACGGAGACCTTCGAGTCCCGCGACTGGCTCCGCCGCCGCGTCAGCCGGACCACGCTCCGCTTCCTCACCCCCGAGGCTCTCTCCGGCTTCCTCGCCGAGGCGGGGTTGCGGGTGGTGGAGCAGTACGGGGACTGGGGGCGGGGGCCGTTGACCTCGACCAGTCCGGAGATCATCACCGTGGTGACGCCGGACAGCTGAGGCCGATACGGGCCTCGCCGGTGCGGGCGTCGCCGGTGCGGGCCTCGCCTCAATCGCCGGACGGGCTGTTCCTGCTCCCGCTCTCCTCCAGGGCCACCAGCGCCGGGTCCAGCACGATGTCCTCCTCGCGGGCCTCGATCGTCGGCTCCTCGGGGAAGTGACAGGCCGTCGAGTGACCCTCGTGGTTGCCCGGGATGCGGACCAGCGGCGGTTCCTCGGCCGCGCACCTGTCCTGCGCCTTCCAGCAGCGGGTGCGGAAGCGGCAGCCGGAGGGCGGGGCGATCGGCGAGGGCACGTCCCCGGCGAGCCGGATCCGCTGTCGCGCCGACGCCTCCCCGTCCGTGACCTTCGCCTCGGGGACCGCGGAGAGCAGGGCGTGGGTGTACGGATGCCGCGGCCGGGTGTAGATGGACTCGCGGTCGCCGATCTCGATGATCTTCCCGAGGTACATGACCGCCACACGCTGCGAGAAGTGCCGTACGACGGCCAGGTCGTGGGCGATGAACAGGAACGCGATGCCGAGCTCCCGCTGCACGTTCTGGAGCAGGTTGACGACCTGCGCCTGGATCGACACGTCGAGCGCGGACACCGGCTCGTCGGCCACGATCAGCTTCGGCTCCAGCGCCAACGCCCGGGCCACGCCGATACGTTGCCGCTGACCGCCGGAGAACTCGTGCGGGAAGCGGTTGTAGTGCTCGGGGTTGAGACCGACGATCTCCAGCAGCTCGCGCACCCGCTTCTCCCGGCCGCCCTCGGGCCGGATCCCGTTGATCTCCATCGGCCCGGAGACGATCTTGCCGACCGTCTGCCGCGGGTTGAGGGAGGAGTAGGGGTCCTGGAAGATCATCTGGATCTCGGAGCGGATCGGCGCCAGTTCTCTGCGTGTGGCGTGGCCGATGTCCTTCCCGCGGTACGTGATCGTGCCGGCCGTGGGCTCCAGCAGCCGGGTGATCAGCCGGCCGGTCGTGGACTTGCCGCACCCCGACTCCCCCACCAGGCCGAAGCTCTCGCCCACCCGCACGGTCAGGTCGATGCCGTCCACGGCCTGCACCTGGCCGATCGTGCGCCGGATCGGGAAGCCGCCCCTGACCGGGAAGTACTTGGTGAGTCCCTCGACGACGAGCAACGGCTCCCCTTCGACGGGACGGTCGGCCGGGTCGGCCGGGTCGACCGCGCCTGCCGGGTCGGCGACCTCAGCCGTCGCGACCGTCGCGACCGTCTCGGCCGTCTCAGCCGGCGCGGCGTCGGCCTCGCGCGGGGCGGGGAGCGTCGCTTCCTCTTTCTCCACGGGGTCCTCCTCCTCCGGTTACGCCAACCGGGGCTTGATCTCGGTCAGGAAGATGGTCCGCTTCTGCTCCGCCGTGAGGTGGCAGGCGGCGGCGCGGTCCGGGGCCGACAGGGGGCGTTCGGTGACGCAGCGGCCGCCGCCGACCCGGTGCTGGTAGGTGCAGCGGGGGTGGAACCGGCAGCCGGACGGCGGGTTCAGCAGCGAGGGCGGGGCGCCGGGGATGGGGGCGAGCGGGGTGCCCAGGTCCGAGTGCAGCCGGGGCACGGAGTTCAGCAGGCCCCAGGTGTACGGGTGTTGCGGTGAGTGCAGCACCTGCCGGGTCGTCCCGTGTTCGACCGCGCCGCCCGCGTACATCACCATGACGTCGTCGGCGATGTCGGCGATGACCCCGAGATCGTGCGTGATGAAGACGATCGCGGTGCCGAACTCCCGCTGGAGGTCCTTGAGCAGGTCGAGGATCTGCGCCTGGACCGTCACGTCGAGCGCGGTCGTCGGCTCGTCGGCGATCAGCAGATCGGGGTCGCAGACCAGTGCCATCGCGATCATCGCGCGCTGCCGCATGCCGCCGGAGAACTGGTGGGGGTAGTCCTTCGCCCGTTCCCGGGGGTCGGGGATGCCGACCTTGTCGAGCATCTCGACCGCGCGCGCCCGGGCGGCCCTCTTCGAGGCGCCCCGGTGCTTCATGTACGGCTCGGCGATCTGCCGGCCCACGGTGGAGTACGGGGACAGCGCGGTGAGCGGGTCCTGGAAGATCATCGCGACCTTGCTGCCGCGCAGCCGCTCCAGCTCCGCCTCCCGGGCCGTGGTCAGCTCCTGCCCCTCCAGCAGGATCTCGCCCTCGACGGCGGTGAACATCGGGTTGTGCAGGCCGAGGATCGTCAGGCCGGTGACGGACTTCCCGGATCCCGACTCGCCGACGATGCCCAGGGTGCGGCCGCGTGCGAGGTCGAAGGAGAGCCCGTCGACGGCCTGGACCACGCCGTCCTGCGTGGTGAAGCCGACGTGCAGGTCCCGTACCGAGAGGAACGCGTCCGCGTCGGCCGGTCCGGACAGCTCGGACTCCGGCCCTGGCTCCGGCCCTCGCCCTCGCCCTCGCCCTGGCCCTGGCTCCCCGGCGTCCTCGGTCACCGTGGTCACGACGAACCCCCTCACGACAGGCGGGCCGGAAACCGGCCTAGGACAGCCTCGCGCGTGGATCGACGCAGGCATAGACGGCGTCGAGGAGAGGCTGGGGTGGAGCCGAAAAAAGCCCGGGCGCCCCCGTCATGGGGGCGCCCGGGCTCGGACGGCCGGAAAAGGGCCGTCGAGTGGCCGTCAAACGGCCGAGGATCAGCCGTGCTTGGCGCGGCTCGCGGTGCGGGCGCGGTCACGCTGGTCGAGGACGACCTTGCGGATGCGGACCGCCTCCGGGGTCACCTCGACGCACTCGTCGTCGCGGCAGAACTCCAGGGACTGCTCCAGGGAGAGCTTGCGCGGCGGGACGATCGCCTCGAACGAGTCGGCCGACGACGACCGCATGTTCGTGAGCTTCTTCTCCTTGGTGATGTTCACGTCCATGTCGTCGGAGCGCGAGTTCTCGCCGACGATCATGCCCTCGTACACCTCGGTGCCGGGGTCGGTGAACAGCACACCGCGCTCCTGGAGGTTCGTCATCGCGAACGCGGTGACGGCGCCCGCGCGGTCGGCGACCAGCGAGCCGTTGTTACGGGTCGTCAGCGTGCCGAACCACGGCTCGTGGCCCTCGTGGATGGAGTGCGCGATGCCGGTGCCGCGCGTACCGGTGAGGAACTCGGTACGGAAGCCGATGAGGCCGCGGGAGGGAACGACGAACTCCATGCGGACCCAGCCGGAGCCGTGGTTCGACATGTTGTCCATCCGGCCCTTGCGGACGCCCATGAGCTGCGTGACCGGGCCCATGTGCTCCTCGGGCACGTCGATCGTCATGCGCTCGACGGGCTCGTAGGTCTTGCCCTCGACGTCCTTCGTGACGACCTGCGGCTTGCCGATGGTCAGCTCGAAGCCCTCGCGGCGCATCTGCTCGACCAGAATGGCGAGCGCGAGCTCACCACGGCCCTGGACCTCCCAGGCGTCCGGCCGCTCGGTGTCGAGCACGCGGAGCGAGACGTTGCCGACCAGCTCGCGGTCGAGGCGGTCCTTGACCTGGCGGGCGGTGACCTTGCGGTCCTTGACCACGGCCTTGTTCTCGGCGCCCTTGCCGGTGCCGCCGCGGCCGACCATCGGCGAGGTGTTGGTGCCGATGGTCATGGAGATCGCCGGCTCGTCGACCGTGATGAGCGGCAGCGCGATCGGGTTCTCGGGGTCGGCGAGGGTCTCGCCGATCATGATGTCCGGGATGCCGGCGACGGCACAGATGTCACCGGGGCCCGCCTTCTCGGCGGGCTTGCGGGTGAGCGCCTCGGTCATCAGCAGTTCGGTGATGCGCACGTTGGACATGGTGCCGTCGCGCTTGATCCACGTGACGGTCTGGCCCTTGCGCAGCTCGCCCTGCTCGACGCGGAGCAGCGCGATACGGCCGAGGAAGTTGTCCGCGTCCAGGTTGGTGACGTGCGCCTGGAGCGGGGCCTCCTCGTCGTACGACGGGGCCGGGACGCTCGACAGGATCGTCGAGAAGAACGGCTCCAGGCTGTCGCTGTCGGCCGGGACGGTGCCGTCCTCCGGCTTGGTGAGCGAGGCCACTCCGTCCCGCGCACACGCGTAGACGATCGGGAACTCGATCTGCTCCTCGTCGGCGTCCAGGTCGAGGAAGAGGTCGTAGGCCTCGTTCACGACCTCGTCGATGCGCGAGTCGGGGCGGTCCGTCTTGTTGATGCACAGGATGACGGGCAGGCGGGCCTGCAGCGCCTTGCGCAGCACGAAGCGGGTCTGGGGCAGCGGACCCTCGGAGGCGTCGACGAGCAGCACCACCGCGTCCACCATCGACAGACCGCGCTCCACCTCGCCGCCGAAGTCGGCGTGGCCCGGGGTGTCGATGATGTTGATGGTGACGACCTCGCCGCCATCCTTGGGGTGGTACTTCACGGCCGTGTTCTTGGCCAGGATCGTGATGCCCTTCTCACGCTCCAGGTCGTTCGAGTCCATCATGCGGTCGTCGAGCGACTCCGCGGCGTGCGCTGCGAAGGCACCGGCCTGCTTGAGCATGGCGTCGACCAAGGTCGTCTTGCCGTGGTCGACGTGAGCGACGATGGCGACATTGCGGATGTCGTGGCGCGTGGCCATATAGCGGCGTTCTCCCGGAGTGTGAGGACGGCCCTGCTGCGTACGTCTGTGTTACGCGGGCCCTGCCGGGCTTGACACGCCACGGCCTCACCCCATGGTACGTGGCCCCGCGCCGGACGGCCCCCGCAGGGCCGCCCGGCCGGTTCTGCCTCAGTTCCCGGAGGGGCTCACGGAGGAGTTCGGGGCGGGCGTCGAGGTGCCCTTCGCGCCGCTCGCGCCCTTCTTCAGGAAGCCCATGTCCTCGTAGACGGGGGTCTCGAAGCCGAAGGCGCCCACGTTCGCCACGTTCTTCCGGACGGCCGTGAGCTGGGGCCGCTGATAGAGCGGAATCGATCCGGCAGCCGCCCAGATCCGGGAGTCGGCCTTGCGCAGCAGGGACCGCGCCTCGCCCTCGTCCAGGGTGCCGATCGCCTGGTCGAAGAGCTGGTCGACCTGGTCGGTGCCGACCCGTGTGTAGTTCTGCTCGACGCTCAGCGAGCCGTCGGCGGCCGGGACGGGCTTGGCGTAGATCGGCCGGGCGTCGGTGGCGGGGAAGGCGGACGCGGGCCAGGAGTACAGGGCGAGGTCGTACTGGCCGGAGGCGATGTGGTCCTTGAAGTAGCTCTCGTCGGAGACCTTGGTGATCTCCGTGCGGATGCCGATCTTGGCCAGCATCTTCGTGATCCGTTCGGCGACCGCTGCCAGCGACTCCGAGCCGGGGCCGGACGGCAGCACGAACCGCAGGTCGAGCGCCTTGCCGTCCTTGGCCAGCGCCTTGCCCGGAGCCACCGCGGGCGCGGCGGAGCCGGCCGGCGCGGGGGTCGCGTCCGGGGCCGCGGTGCCCTTCGGGGCGTAGGCGCCGGGGGCCCCGCCCTGGTGCGGCTGCTTGTACTGCTTGCCGTCCTGGGCGAGCTGCCGCCCGCCGTTCTCGCTCTTGTGCGCGCTGTTCTGCGCGCTCTCGCCCTTGGCCGCGGTGTGCTTCTCCTCGCGGCCGGTCTCGGCCGGCGCCTTGTCGTCCTCGCCGACGATGTAGGTGCCGTCGTCGCCGTCCGCGGAGTCGTCGGCGGAGTCGTCGGCGGCCTTCTTGCCCGCCGGGCCGGCCGCCTTGCCGCCCTTCTCCTTGATCGGGCCGCCGGCCACCCAGCCCGCGTCCGCGAGCAGCGCCTGCGCCTCGGAGGTGTCCTGGCCGCCGATCGCCCCGCTGTTGTCGGCGTAGGCGTCCTGTCCGGCCAGGGCCAGATGGCTGCCGACGGGCTGCGCGGGCAGCCGCAGCGGCTTCAGCACCAGCCGGGCCAGCTCCTTGCGGTCCAGCGCCCTGGCCACGGCGCGGCGCACCCGTTCGTCCGCCAGCGGCCCTTCCGAGCCGTTCAGGGCCAGCTGGGTGTAGGCCGGCTCCAGCGATCTGCGCACCTCGAAGCCGCGCAGCGCCTTCTGCTGCTGCTCCCACTGCGCGATCGCGCTGCGCAGTTTCGTGCGGGCCTCGTCCTCGTTCTCGGCCGCGCCCTCGTCGTCGGTCGCGTCCTCGTCGCCGGCCGCCTCCTCGTCGGAGCCGTGGGCGAGCGCCCAGGAGCGCAGCGCCTTCGCCGCGGTGCCCTCGGAGCCGGGGCCGGCGAGCGGTCCGGCCGAGCCGTTCGCGGCGCCGTCGATCCGCTGTGCCGCGGTCGGGTCGACCTCGGCCAGATCGATCTTCCCGGCGGCCAGCGCGGTCGCCCGCTCGTCCCTCGGGACGGCCGTCAGCACCAGCTCGGAGAGCTTGGCCGGACGCCCCCACCAGCGCGGGTTGCGGGTGAGGCGCACCTCGTTCTTCTTACGGTCGATCTGCTTCACGAGGAACGGCCCGGCGGTCACCTTCAGCTTGCGCCGCGCCCCGTCGTTGAAGGCGTCGGGCGTGCCCATGACGTCCTTCGGATACAGCGGGGAGAACAGCGACCGCCAGTCGGCGTAGCGCCGGCTGAAGGTGACCCGGACCTCCAGGTCGTTCTCGCCGCGCTCGATCTTCTCGATGCGGTCGTAGCCGGCGTTGCGGGCGGTCCAGTACGCGGTGTCCTTGCCGGCCAGCGCGCGCCACTGGGCGGCGAAGTCGGCGGCGCCGATCTCCCGGCCGTCGCTCCAGACGGCCTGCTGGTTCAGCTTGTAGAGCACGACCTGCTTGGGCTCGGTGTCGACGACCTTCGCGGACTCCAGGTAGTCGGCGTCGCGCTGCGGCCTGCCGTTCGCGTCGATGCGGTACATCGTCGGCAGCACGGCCTGGGCGACCCGGGTCGTGGTGGCGTCGGCGTCCGCCTGGAAGGTGTTGAAGGTCTCGGGCACCGCGTCCACCGCCCAGCGCAGGGTGCCGCCCTCGGCGATCCGGGCGCGGGCGGCGGGTGCGATGTCCTGGCGGGCCAGCGGCTTGCCGGCCTCGTCGGCGGAGCCGCAGCCGGTCAGCAGGGGCACCGCGAGCACACCCGCGGTGAGGAAGGCGACCGAGCGCAGCACCGCGCGCGGACCGACGCCGTCGTGGGACATCTCTGGTACCTCCGGTGACGCGGGTGCGTTTTGATCACGTTTGGCGGTATTTTGGAGTTGATCAGATCTACGACTCTCTGCAGAGGAACTGAAGACGAAAGGATTCGCCTGCCGGGAGCGACACGGCGGCGGGCGCATCCAAGGCCACCCGTGCGGAGCAACGCACCCGCCAATCGCTGCACACGCCTTCACATTCACCGGTGTGACGCGCAACACTCGCAGGCGCATGAACGTTGCCGTCCAGGGCACCGCCCACGGAAGCGAGGTCATGTCATGTCCGTGCACGACGACCTGACAACGGTCCAGCGCTGTCTCGACGACCTCTCCCGGTCCGTCGGCCGCCTGGAACAGCAGCTCGGCAGCGGCGGCCTGGAGATGCGCCGCGTCCGCACCGACGCCGCCCATCTCAAGGAGAGCGTCGCCCTGCTGCGCGAGGCCGCAGCCCAGCCCCGCGCACCGCGCAAGCCCGAGCTGGTCACCATCCCCGACACCCCGTACGACGACTCCCTGTGGATCGACACCGACGACGAGGGACTCGGCGCCCGGGACCGACACGCACCCTGACCCGACCGGAGTCCTGAGTTGGCCACTGGTACGGAACCTCCACCCACCGACCCCCATCCCCGAAGCGGCGTCCGCGGCGCCGGCCGCGCCGCGATCGCCGCGCCCCATCTGCGGACCGACCGCTGGTGGCTGGCGCCCGCCGCCACCGCCGCCGGTCTGCTGGCGTTCATCGTCTACTCGACGTGGCGGGCCTTCGCGAACGCGGACTACTACGCGGCGCCGTACGTCTCGCCGTTCTACTCGCCCTGTCTGGCGGAGAACTGCGACACGATGCGCCAGGGCCCCAACGCGGATCTCCTCGGCGGCTGGTGGGGCATCTCCCCCGCGATCATCATCCTGATCTTCCCGCTCGGCTTCCGCCTGACCTGCTACTACTACCGCAAGGCCTACTACCGGGGCTTCTGGGCCTCGCCCCCGGCCTGCGCGGTGGCCGAGCCGCACGCGAAGTACACCGGTGAGACCCGCTTCCCGCTGATCCTGCAGAACATCCACCGGTACTTCTTCTACGCCGCGATCGTGGTCGCCGGGATCCTGACGTACGACACCGTGCTCGCCTTCCGCGACGAGCACTACAACTGGGGCCACATGGGCCTGGGCACCCTTGTCTTCCTGCTCAACATCACGCTGATCTGGGCGTACACGCTCTCCTGCCACTCCTGTCGGCACATCGTCGGCGGCAAGCTGAAGCACTTCTCCAAGCACCCCGTGCGCTACGCGGCATGGCAGTTCGTCGGGAAGCTGAACGCCCGTCACATGCAGCTCGCCTGGGCGTCGCTGGTGAGCGTGGCCCTCGCCGACTTCTACGTGTACCTGGTCGCGTCCGGTGTCTTCGACGATCCGAGGTTTTTCTAGATGCGCGAGCTGCGCGAGACGAGTGGGGCCTTCTGATGTCCGTGGTCGACCGCCAGGAGTGGGACGTCGTCGTGGTCGGCGCGGGAGGCGCCGGGCTGCGTGCCGCCATCGAGGCCCGCGAGCACGGCGCCCGCACGGCCGTCATCTGCAAGTCGCTGTTCGGCAAGGCGCACACGGTGATGGCCGAGGGCGGCATCGCGGCGGCCATGGCCAACGCCAACGAGCACGACAACTGGCAGGTCCACTTCCGCGACACCCTGCGCGGCGGCAAGTTCCTCAACCAGTGGCGGATGGCCGAGCTGCACGCCCAGGAGGCCCCGGACCGGGTGTGGGAGCTGGAGACCTGGGGCGCCCTCTTCGACCGCACCGCGGACGGCCGTATCTCCCAGCGCAACTTCGGCGGCCACGAGTACCCGCGCCTCGCCCATGTCGGCGACCGCACGGGCCTGGAGCTGATCCGCACGCTCCAGCAGAAGATCGTCTCCCTCCAGCAGGAGGACTTCCGCGAGACGGGCGACTACGAGTCCCGGCTGAAGGTCTTCCAGGAGTGCACGGTCACCCGGATCCTCAAGGACGGCACCAGGGTCTCCGGCGTCTTCGCCTACGAGCGCGAGACCGGCCGCTTCTTCGTCCTCCAGGCGCCCTCCGTGGTGATCGCGACCGGCGGCATCGGCAAGTCCTTCAAGGTGACGTCGAACTCATGGGAGTACACGGGCGACGGCCACGCCCTGGCCCTCCTCGCCGGCGCACCCCTGCTGAACATGGAGTTCGTGCAGTTCCACCCGACGGGCATGGTCTGGCCGCCGTCGGTGAAGGGCATCCTCGTCACCGAGTCCGTCCGCGGCGACGGCGGGGTGCTGCGCAACTCCGACGGAAAACGCTTCATGTTCGACTACGTCCCGGACGTGTTCAAGGAGAAGTACGCCGAGTCCGAGGAGGAGGGCGACCGCTGGTACGAGGACCCGGACCACAACCGGCGTCCCCCCGAGCTGCTCCCCCGTGACGAGGTGGCCCGCGCCATCAACTCCGAGGTGAAGGCGGGCCGCGGCTCCCCGCACGGCGGAGTCTTCCTCGACGTGTCGACCCGGATGCCGGCCGAACGGATCAAGCGCCGACTCCCCTCCATGTACCACCAGTTCAAGGAGCTCGCGGACGTCGACATCACCGCGGAGGCCATGGAGGTCGGACCGACCTGTCACTACGTGATGGGCGGCATCGCCGTCGACTCCGACACGGCGGCCGCCCGCGGGGTGCCGGGGCTGTTCGCGGCCGGCGAGGTGGCCGGCGGCATGCACGGCTCCAACCGGCTCGGCGGCAACTCGCTGTCCGACCTGCTGGTCTTCGGCCGCCGGGCCGGACTGCACGCGGCACAGCACACGGCGGACCTCGCCGACGGCCGCCCCGCGGTGGACGACGCCCAGATCGACGCGGCGGCCGCGGAGGCGCTGCGCCCGTTCTCCGCGGAGGGGGAGGAGCCGACCGGGAAGCCGCCGGAGAACCCGTACACCCTCCACCAGGAACTCCAGCAGACCATGAACGACCTGGTCGGCATCATCCGCCGGGAGGGCGAGATGGAGCACGCCCTGGAGAAGCTGGCCGAACTGCGGGTACGGGCGCGGCGGGCCGGCGTCGAGGGCCACCGCCAGTTCAACCCGGGCTGGCACCTCGCCCTCGATCTGCGCAACATGCTCCTGGTCAGCGAGTGCGTGGCCCGGGCCGCCCTGGAACGCACGGAGTCACGAGGCGGCCACACCCGCGAGGACCACCCGACGATGGACCGCGGCTGGCGCAACGCCAACCTGCTGTGCGCACTCGTCGACGCGACCGGCGACCTGGCGGCGACGGACCCCGTCCACGGCCAGATCGCCCTCACCCGCGAGACCACCGAACCCATCCGCGCCGACCTGCTCGCCCTCTTCGAGAAAGAGGAGCTGGTCAAGTACCTCACCGAAGAGGAGCTGTACGAGTGAGCAGCTACGAGGCCCGCTTCCGGGTCTGGCGGGGCGACGTCGACGGCGGTGGCCTGAAGGACTTCGAGGTCGAGGTCAACGACGGTGAGGTGGTGCTCGACATCATCCACCGTCTCCAGTCCACACAGGCCCCCGATCTCGCCGTCCGCTGGAACTGCAAGGCGGGCAAGTGCGGTTCGTGTTCGGCGGAGATCAACGGGCGGCCCCGGCTGATGTGCATGACGCGCATGTCGGTGTTCGACCGGGCGGAGGCGATCACCGTCACTCCCCTGCGCGCCTTCCCGGTGATCCGTGATCTCGTCACGGACGTCGGCTTCAACTACCAGAAGGCCAGGGAGGTCCCGTCGTTCGTGCCGCCGGAGGGGGTCGGGCCCGGCGAGTACCGGATGTTCCAGGAGGACGTGGACCGTCCGCAGGAGTTCCGCAAGTGCATCGAGTGCTTCCTGTGCCAGGACACCTGCCATGTCGTCCGCGACCACGAGGAGAACAAGCCGGCGTTCGCGGGCCCGCGCTTCCTCATGCGGGTCGCCGAGCTCGACATGCACCCGCTGGACGGGGCCGAGGAGAGCGGCCTGGACCGCAAACGCACCGCCCAGGACGAACACGGCCTCGGCTACTGCAACATCACCAAGTGCTGCACGGAGGTCTGCCCCGAGGGCATCAAGATCACGGACAACGCGCTGATCCCCTTGAAGGAGAGGGCGGTCGACCGCAAGTACGACCCGCTGGTGTGGCTGGGGTCGAAGATCAGGAGGCGGTCGTCGTAGGGCCGGTACGAGGACCGTGGCCGGGACGCTGGGAACGGAGCTGGATCAGCAGCCCCACCATGAACACGACCCAGCCGGCCCACGCGACGTAGGCCGACGTGCCGTGCGGCGGACCGGCCAGCGGGCCCACGAAGATCCACACCGTTGCTCCGACCGCGGCGGTCAGCGATCCGCAGCCCAACAGTCGCGGCCGGAGGACCCTGGACCTGCCCCACGGCGGGACCCAGCCGGTCGCGATCCCGGCCACACCGCCCACGGCGAGCACCGTCACGGCCAGTGCGGACACCCCAACCAGAACCCAGTGCATGGGCTCATGTTGCCAGGAACGCCGACGCCCGCAAGATCTTTGACCAGGTGATGGCCCGCGCGAGGCCGGCCCTTGGGAAGTCGCCGTCCAGCGCAGCGCTCACCGGACCCAGCCCTCTTCGTACGACGTCCAGTCGGTCTCCGTCGCCGTGAAGTCGACGTACGCCGCGACGCCGAAGTTCGCACGGTCCGCGTCGGTGCGGGACAGCCCCAGCCGGACGCCTCGGACGGCGGCGGCGACCGTCTCGGCGTGCGCCCAGTGGCCGAACCGGTTCTCGCGGTAGAAGGGCAGGCCCATCAGCAGATCGGTGCCGGGCGGGGTGACCTCCAGGGCGAGCGAGGTCTGCTGGGCGACGTAACCGCCGTACGTGCCCTCCAGCGGCTGCATGGTGTCGTACGACATCACGGCGATCTGGTCGACGCGGCGGGCGACCTGACCGAAGAACTTCTGCGACCACCATTTGGGGTGACCGGTGGTCGTGCCCCAGAAGGAGTGGAAGCCGGGCACCGGGTCGATCTGGTGGGCGGCGACGGAGAGCTGGGCGTCGTGGGCACGGGTGACGGTGCGCAGGGCGTCCAGGAGGGTGAGGTAGTCGGCGTCGTCGGAATGCAGCGGCTCCAGGTCGAAGTGCGTGCCCTGGAAGCCGACGGCGAGAATCTCCTCGGCCGACCGGACTACTGCGGCTCGGGTCGCCGCCCGCTCCAGCCGCATGCCGTTCGGGCTCTCGCTGGCGAGGACGTCGCCCAGCCAGGCCTGGACGCGCAGCTGCGGCGCTTCCCGGTGGACGGCGGCTATGAACCAACGCGCATTGGCGTACGCGGACTCGGGCAGCGTGCCGTCGTGCTCCAGCGGGCCCGCGTGGACGTAGAGGTCCCGCATCCCGGTGTCCCGCAGCCGGTCGGCCAGCGCCTTGACGTCGGCGTCCTTCTTACGGCCGTCGACCCAGGCGTGGCCCAGCCAGATGGCGTCCTTGCCGCGGGTGTACGTGCCGTCGGCCGGGTCGCCGAGGTAGTTCACGCGCAGGGCGGTCAGGGCGGCGAGCACCGGCACGACGAGGAGCAGGACGAGGCCGAGGGCGACGCGGAGCAGCAGCCGTCGGCGACGCCGCCGCGGAGGGACCGCGGCCGCCTCGGCCGCATCATCGACGGCGTCTTCGGCGGCGTCTTCGGCGGCCGGTGGCGTACCCGCCTCGGCCGCGTGGTCGGCCGTGTCGTCGGCTGCGGGTGGCGTCTCCCCCTCGCCCGCCGTCTCGCCCGCCCCCTCGGGCACCCCGTCGGCCGCCCCCTCCGTCTCCGCCCCTGCTTCCGGCCGTGCTTCGGTCCCTGTTTCCGTTCCCGCTTCCGTCCCCGGCTGCCCCACTGCGCGTTCCACCGCGGTTCCCCCTCCCGTGTTGTTCCGCCCCACCGCCCCCGTCTCGGGTGTATCCCGGTCGCGTGGCCGTATTCGCGGCCATACGCTCCCAAATGTGACCTCTTCCTTGCTCCGAGGCCGGCCGCGGCGTCCCGCATCGCACATATCCGTGCGGGTGGCGCATGCCGTGCTGGGCGGAGCGGTCGGGGTCGTGTGGCTGGTGTTGCCAGGGATGACGTCCGGTACCGACGCTCCGGTTGCGATCAAGGAGCCGAGGCCCGTCGCGAGCGCCGCCGTGGCCCAGGAGGACGAGAGGTCCACCGTCGATCTGGTGCTGCCGCTGGCCGCCGTCGCCGCGGCGGGCGCGGTCGCCGGGTACGGGTACATACGCCGGGTCCGACGCACCCGCGACCGGACGACCCCCGGCGGGACCGGCAGCCCACCGCCGCGGACGTCGTCGCCGCCGCTCGCCGCCCCCGACGAGCAGGCCTGCGCGGCGCTGGTCGCCGCCGACAACCGGATGCGGGCCGCTCGCGCCGAACTCGGCTTCGCCGAGGCGCTGTTCGGCGCGGAGGCCGTGGCGGAGTTCCGCGGGGCCGTCCGCGAGGCGGAGAACGAACTCGCCGCGGCGTTCCGGATGCGGCAGCGCTACGACGAGGGGGTGCCGGCGGAGGCGGCGGCCCGGGGACACGCGCTCGCCGGGATCGTCGGACGCTGCGAGGAGGCGGGGCGGCGGCTGGACGCCGTGGCCGAGGACTTCCAGCGGCTGCGCGGACTGGAACACGGGGGGTTGGGTGAGGCTCTGGGGGTCGCCGAGGGCCGCTTCCGGGAACTGGCGGGGCGCGCGGGGGCCTCGGAGACCGTCCTCGCCGGGCTCCGGACCCGGTACGCGCCCACCGCCACCGCCTCGGTCACCGGGAACGTCGAACAGGCCAAGGACCGGCTGGTGTTCGCCACCGCCCTGCTGAACGAGGCCCGCCAGTCGGCCGACTCGGGGCAACCGGAGCGGGCGGCCCGGCACCTGCGTACGGCAGAGGGCGCGGTCGACCAGGCGGCCGTCCTCGTCGACGGAGTCGACCGACTGGCCGCGGAACTGAGCACGGCCGAACGGACGGTGCCGGCCGCCCTCACCGGCGCGGAGACCGAGCTGTCCTGGATCCGGGAGCAGGAACAGAAACGGGAACGGGAACGGGAGCGGGGACGGCAACGGGCGGCCGGGGGTGGCGCGCCCGCCCGGCAGAGCACCCAGGACCTCGCCGCCACGCCCCCGGGCGAGCTGCACTCGCGGCTGGCGCACGCCGATGCCGTGCTCGCGTCCGTGCGGCAGGAGTTGACCGGCGGGCAGCTCCATGACCCGGTCGGGGTGCTGCGGCGGATCGTGCGGGCGACCGCGCCGGTCGCCTCCGGGCGGGCCGGGGTGCTGCCGGCCGCCGCGCTGCTCACGGCCCGCGTCGCCGTCGCCGCCGCGGCCGACTTCGTCGCGACGCACCGCGGGGCGGTGGGGGCCGCCGCACGCACCCGGCTGGCGGAGGCGGAACGGCTGCTCGCCACGGGGGACCCGGCGGACCGTCCGCCCGCCGACGCCCTCGCCCTGGAGGCGCGGGAGCTGGCCGAGCTCGACGTACGGGCGCACGGGAACCCGTACGCGGGGCCCGACGCGGCCGGTGTCGGCGGGGCCGTCCTCGGCGGCATCGTCCCGGCCGAGGATCCCGGGAGCGGGACGCCGGCCGGCTTTGCCGGACCCGGCCCCGGCTGACCGCGCGTCAGAACAGGCTCAGCAAGGCCTCCGCCGGGTCCGCCAGGCCCGTCTCGCCGTCCGGCAGCGGGAGTTCGAACCACACCGTTTTCCCGCGCGGGGTGCGGCGCGAGCCCCAGGCGGCCGAGAGGAGGCCGACGAGCTGGAGGCCGCGGCCGCCCTCGTCGGTGTCCCGGGCGCGGCGGCGGCGCGGCTGGACGAGGCCGGAGTCCCAGACCTCGCAGACCAGCGTGCGGTCCAGCAGCAGCCGGAGTCTGATCTCGCCCTCGCCGTACCGCAGGGCGTTGGTGACCAGCTCGCTGACCAGCAACTCCGTCGTGTCGACCAGGGGTTCCAGGTCCCAGGACAGCAACTGCCGGCGCGCGTGCTCTCTCGCCCGGCCCACGCTGCGCGGTTCGCGCGGCAGGGTCCAGTCGCCGACCGAGTCGGCGGGCAGGCCCTGGACGCGTGCCATCAGCAGGGCCAGGTCGTCCTCGCCGTGGTGGGTGTCGAGGGTGTTCAGGACGTGGTCGCAGACGTCCTCCAGCGGGCTGGAGGGGTCCGTCAGCGCTGCGACGAACGCGTTGAGGCCCTCGTCCAGCGGGTGGTCGCGCGATTCGACCAGTCCATCCGTGTAGAGCGCCAGCAGCGCGCCTTCGGGGAGTTCGACCTCCACCTCCTCGAAGGGCTCGCCGCCCACGCCGAGCGGCATGCCCGGCGGCACGTCCAGCATCAGGGCCGGCTCGCCGGGTTCGACGAGGACCGGGGGCAGATGGCCCGCGTTGGCGAAGGTGCAGCGCCGGGTCACCGAGTCGTAGACCGCGTACACGCACGTGGCGAGGTACACCTCGGACAGGTCGGCCTCGCGGGGGCGGCGGGCGGCGCGGGTGGCCTGCTGGACGCCGCCGGGGGTGCCGAGGCCGCGCGCGATCTCGTCCAACGCGGAGAGCACCTCGGCGGGTTCGAGGTCCAGCAGCGCCAAGGTGCGCACGGCGGTCCGCAGTTCGCCCATGGCGACGGCGGCCCGCAGTCCGCGGCCCATGACGTCGCCGACCACCAGGGCGGTCCGGTGCCCGGGGAGTTCGATGACGTCGAACCAGTCGCCGCCGACCTCGCTGGGGCGGCCGGTGGAGGCGTTGCCGGGGAGGTAGCGACAGGCGATGTCCAGTCCGGAGGCGACCGGGTCGCCGGGCGGCAGCAGCGACCGTTGCAGTATCAACGCCCGCTCGTGCTCCCGCCGGTACAGCCGCGCGTTGTCGATGCAGACGGCGGCGCGCGCGGCCAGCTCCACGGCCAGATCGCGGTCCCGGTCCCCGAACGGCTCGCTGCCCTTCGTCCGCGAGAACTGCGCGAGGCCGACGACGGTGTCGTGGGCGACCATCGGGACGGCGAGGGTGGACTGCACGAGACCGCCCTCCTCGCCGGGGATGAGCTGCGGGCGGGCGGTGCGCAGGGCGTCCGCGCAGGGCGAGTTGAACGGGAAGTGGTGGACCGCGCCGACGGCGACGGGCACGCCGCTGCCGGCGAAGGGGGCGTCGGAGACTGCGGAGGAGAAGGCGACCCGGCGCAGTTCCGCGCTGCCGTCGGCGAGGCCGGGCGGGGTCTCGTCGCCGGCCAGGAGTCCCTGGTAGAGGTCCACGGTGGCGAGGTCGCAGAAGCCGGGCACGACGACGTCGAGGAGCTCGCGCGCGGTCGTCTCCAGGTCGAGGGAGTTCCCTATGCGGGCTCCCGCCTCGTTCAGAAGGGCGAGATTGCGCCGTGCGGCGGCGGCCTCGCGGGCGGCGGCGCGCCGGGCGGTGATGTCGGTGCCGAGCCAGGCGACGCCGATGGGACGGCCGCTGCCGCTGTGCACGCGGTAGAGGTTGATCGACCAGTGGCGGCGCTCGTCGGATCCCGGCACAAAGCCGGTGACGTGCATGTCCGTGATGGATTCGCCGGTCTGCAGGACCCTGCGCAGGGTCGCGCTGACCCGTTCGGCCTCGGGCCGGGGCAGGTAGTCGTGGACGCCCTTGCCCCGGTGGTCGTCGGGGTCGCCGCCGAAGATGGAGGAGAACCGGTGGTTGGCCCGGCGGATCCGCAGGTCGGGGTCGATCAGCAGGAACCCGAACGGGGATTGACCGAAAATGGCCTGCGAGGCGGCGAGGTCGGTCTCGATACTGCGGAGCGTGCGGACGTCGACGACGATGCACACGGCGGCCTTCTCGCCGTCCAGGCTCTGCGTCGGCATGACGTACACCTCGGCGAGGCCCTGCTCGCCGCGTCCGCCGCCGGGCACCGGGTCCGGCATCCGGAACGGCACGACGCCGGTCCACTCGCGGCCGTCCAGGATCTCGGCCATCTTGCGCTGACCGCGTTCGCGCAGGTCCGGGTCGACGAAGGCGTCGATGGGGTCCATGCCGACGGCCTTGTCGGCGGGGATGCCGAAGATCTGCTCGGCGCGCAGACTCCACTGGTCGACGAGGCCGTCGGGGCCGATCGAGAACGAGGCGACCTTGATGTAGTCGTAGATCGAGCCGGGCGGACTGCTCTGCCACATGGCGTCACCGTGCGCCGCCGCCTCGCCAGCGCTGTCGCCCAAGCCGTCGCCCAAGCCGTCGCCCACGCGGTCGGCCGGGTCGCTGGTCACGCGGTCGACCGGGCCGTGCACGGCGTCCGCGGCGAGAACGGCGTCCGGGGCGAGCACGCCAGAACTCTTCGCCCTCGCGCCGCCCGACGGGTCCTCGGACTCCGTGGCCTTCGCTGGTATCTCGCTCACGCGAACCGTCCCCTCCAGCTCACCGCGTCCGGCACCGGTCACCGGCGGCGGCTGCCCGCAGTATCCAGCACTACGGGTCCGCACGACACGGTGTTCACGATCACAGCACGGTCCAGGCGTTTTTTGGCCCGTTCCGCGACAACACTTCCAGTCTTCTAACCAGCGGACACGTCGTCGAATCACACCTTCCACAACCGGTCGGCGACCAGAACCGGACGGACGACACCGCCGCCCCCGCTGTACACCGGGCTCATCCCCGCGTCACGCGCCGTCAACCCGGCACCGCGAGTTCGAACCACACCGTCTTTCCGGTGTCCCCGGGCCGGGTGCCCCAGCGGCGCGAGGAGGAGGCCACCAGCTGCAGCCCGCGCCCGCTCTCGTCCTCGGGCCGGGCGACGCGCTCGCGGGGCGGGTCCGGCAGCGAGTCGGAGACCTCGACCAGCAGCACGTCGGCCAGGCCCGCGGGGCGGACCAGCCGGACCCCGATGGGGCCCCTCGCGTGCCGCAACGCATTGGTGACCAGCTCACTGACCAGCAGAGCCGTGATGTCGCCCAGGCTGTCGAGGCCCCAGCCGCGCAACTGGTTCCGGACGGCACTGCGGGCGGTGCGCACGGCACCGGGCTCCGCGGGGAACGTCCACTCGGCGCGGTCGCCTTCGGTGTCGATCACGCCGATCACTTCCCAGGCCAGCGAGTAGACCCCATGTCCGATTTCATAGGGTTAAGGAGCACATACCCGATATCCGCGGGCCAGTACCGCAAGACAGGGCGCACAGTGGCACAAACGGCGTACCGTCCGCCCCACTCGGCGATCAACGCGCCCCCGGGGCGAACCGGGACCGTCGCGCGCGCCCTGGGGGCGACCGGATCGCTCAGCGGGTCCGGGTGGGGAGCCTCGTGAGGGTTTCGCGTACCGCGGGGACGTCCTGGTCCAGCCAGTCGACGTCCCAGATGTCGTCCGGGGTGAGCCAGCGCAGCGCGTCGTGGTCCTGGAGCGGCCGGGCGGCGGGGGAGCCCGGGCGCAGGCGGGCGGTCCACACCTGGAGGACATAGGGCGGCCTGAGGGGCCACTCGCCGGGGATGCGCTCGACGGTCTCCGCCTCCACGCCGAGTTCCTCGCGCAGTTCGCGCACGAGGGCAGCCTCGGGGGCCTCGCCCTTCTCGACCTTGCCGCCGGGCAGTTCCCAGCGTCCGGCGAGTTCCGGGGGTGCGCTGCGGCGCGCGGCGAGCAGGCGGCCGCCGTCGAGCAGGGCGGCTCCGACCACCACGATCCGTTCCGTCATGCGCCGGAGCCTACGGGACCGGACACGCCGGCTCCGGGCACGTCAGCTCCGGGCGCCGTCTCCCCCGTTCTGCGCCTGGGCCGGGGCCTGGGGTTGCGTCTGAGGCTGCGCCTGCGCCGGGGTCGGACCCTGGCCCACGCCCTGGCCCACCCGCTCGACCCAGTAGAGCTGCTTGTGGCCGCGGGCATCGAGGCTGTCCGCGATCTTCTGGGCCTCGGCCCGGGTCGCGTACCGGCCCACGCGGTACCGGTTGCCGTTGTCGTCCTGCCGTATGACATGCCAAGGCAGAGAGATGGTGCTGTCGTTCATCGCGCCCCACGCCCCCTTCTCGCCCCGGCCTGCCCGGATCCCGTCCGCGGCACGCCTCGCGCACCGCCTGCCAAGGAAACCGCAATCCGCATATGCCCGAGCGTACGCCTTACCTTTACGCACCGAACACGGCTTTGCACAAAGAGGTACGCAACCAGCCAAGACGCAGGGGGCGCACGGGGCCGAACGCGCCGTCCGCGCGCCGCAATGCGTCCGGTTGGCGGGGTTCTTTGCACGTACCGAGCGACCTGCGAGAACGACCGGAAACGACCGAATCCCGACGGCCCGGGGACAGGCCCGCAGCACGCGGATACCAGGGGCAACTGCCGGAAGGGTGTGCGCCGTCCGAGCGAATGCGCTACCGCCCCTGCCCACTCCCCCGACCCTCCCCACCCCTCCCCGCCCGCTCCGGCGGGGCTACTTCACCGGCAGGTGGTACGCGACCCGGTAGCGGTCCGCCGGAATCACCACGTCGGCCGTCTCGACCGGGCGGCCCGAGGCGTAGTACGTGCGCTGCACGACCAGGACGACATGCCCCGGAACGCCGCCGAGGGCGAGCAGTTCCTCGGCGAGACCGGGACGGGCCCCCACCTCCTCGGTGACGTTGTCGACGATGACGTCGATCGCCCGCATCCGCTCGACGACGCCCATGCCGCCGAGCGGGCCCTCCTCGGGCAGCATGACCGGCGTGCGGCCGGTGACGGCGAGGGGCTCCCACGAGGTGGACAGCATCATCACCTCGCCGGCCTCCCGGAAGACGTACTTCGTGCACATCACACGGTCGCCCGCCTGGATGCCCAGCCGCTCCGCGACCGCGACGCCCGCCTCGACCTGCTCGCTGCTGGACTCCCACGTGCCCCGCGTGTGCGCCTCCGCCTGCTCCTGACGGAACGGCGTGGCACCGCTGACGGGGCGATAGCCGGAGCGGGAGATCCGGCGCGGCACGGGCCGCTCGCGCACATACGTTCCCGAACCGGAACGGCCCTCGACCAGCCCCTCCGCCATCAGCACCTTGCGCGCCTCGAGGGCCACGGTGTCGGAGACCCCGTACTCCTCGCGGATTCTCGCCTGTGAGGGAAGGCGGGTGTGCGGTGGCAGCGACCCGTCGGCGATCTTCTTGCGGAGATCACCCGCGACACGCAGATACGCCGGCTGCTCACCGAATGTCACTGGCCACTCCCATCAGGTTGTACAGACAGCTACAGCCTGGCAACCGTGGGTTGTGCCGTGCAAGCAAAGGCCAGAGAATCACTCGATGTGATGACAAGTGCCCGGGAAATGCATTAGCCAGGCACTTTCTCCCCGCTTTCTCCCCCCTGCGGACGCGATCACACATCCAGCCCGCTGTCGCTGTCGCCCCCGCCCGTGTCGCCGCTCCCGCCGCCGGAGTCCTCGTCGTAGGTGGGCGGCGTGGTGGCCAGCCCCAGAGCCTCGCGTGCGGTGACGGTGGTGTCGCCGTCGACGTACTCGTAGGCGGTGTCGTAGTGCTCGTAGAAGCCGTCGGCGTCGGTGGCCTTCTCCGCCGCCGCCCACTCCTTGCTCGCGGTCTGCATGTCCTTCACCAGCGCCCCGACGGGCTCCGCGGCCGCCGCGGACCAGCTGTGCGCACCCAGCGCGAGCGCCTGCGCGCCGGTCACGTCCCCGGTGTCCCCGGCCCAGGTCCGGTTGCTCTCCAGGTCCTCCTCGGCGTACTCCTCCGGCTCCTCGAAGAGCACCTCGTCGACGGTGGCCATCGCCTTGAGGAAGGCCAACTGGTCGGCGTCCAGGGTCGTCTCGTCGGCGCGCAGCGAGCCGGTCAGGGTCTTGCTCTCGTCCACGTTGGCGAAGACGCAGGTGATCTCGCGGTCGCCCCATGCCCAGCTCTCGGAGGTGGGCGTGAGGTAGTAGACGTCGACCTCGTCGGTCAGCGCCCACGGGTCCATCGCGTAGGCGTCCTCGAGCTCGAAGCACTTGTCGTCGGCCACGTCGGTGACGCGGTCGTCGCCCGGGTAGTCGCTGCCGGACAGCGGGACGGACGCGAACACCTCGGCGTCGTGCTCACCGGAGCAGGCCACCTCGTCGACGTCGTAGACGTCCTCGTCGAAGGTCTTGCCCGGCACGTCGAAGCAGTCGCCCTTGGCGAGCGAGAAGCTGGAGTTGGCGCTCGCGCCCTCCTTGAACCCTTCCCAGAAGTCGGAAGCGCCGCCCGTGGCCAACGCCAGGACCCACAGCGCGAGTCCGACGGAGGACAGGATCGAGCCGGCGAACGCCATCCCCTTGCCGCGCTCGCCCTTCTTCTTGATCTGCACCAGCGCGATGATCCCGAGGACCAGGCCGACGGCCGGCAGGAAGCAGAGGATGCCGAGGACGAGGGAGGCGATGGCCACGCCGTTGATCTGCGAGGGCTGCCCGTAGGGGTGGTACGCCTGACCCCAGCCCGGGTAGGGCGCCATCCCGTAGGGAGCCTGCGGGTACGGCCCCTGCGGGCCGTGCGGCCCGTACGGTCCCTGCGGCCCTTGGGCGTACGGGGCGGGCGCGGGCGGGGGCGGGGCGAAGGGGTCCTGCGGATACGGGCTTCCCGGGTACGGGCTCTGCGGCTGCGGAGGCTGGTACGGGTCCTGGGGCTGGTGGGGCCCGGGAGGCGGGGGTATGGACACGAGTACCGTGCTCCTGGTTCAGACGGTTCAGGCAGTTGTCAGGCGGTTGTCGGTCAGTTGTCGGAACGGCTGTCAAGACGGCTGGCCGTTCGGGTGCTCGGGCCAGTCTGACAGGGGGTTCTGACAGTTGCGCTGGACTGGTGTACGACTGGGCGCATCGTAAGCGCGGTACGAGCGGGGGCGGGCGGAATGGCGGTCACGAAAGCAACGATCCGGGCGGTCAACGCGCTGACCGGCCGATGGGCCGGGGTCGTGGACGAGGGCTCGGTCCTCTCGGCCGCGGGGGTGTGGCCGCTGCTGGCGTTCTTCGCGGACGGGGCGACGGGCCAGGCGCGCAAGGAGCTGGCGGAGGCCCTCGGCATGCCGGCCGGCGAAGCCGCCCCCGCGGCACGGGAGTTGCTCGCCACGATGGCGTCGATGCGCGGTCTCGACACGGCCCTGGGGCTGTGGACCAAGCGCACCCTGGAACTGCGCGAGGCCTGGGAGGCGGGGCTGCCGGCCGAGGCGCACGGCGTGCTGACGGCCGACCCGGTCGCCGACCAGAAGGCCCTGAACGCCTGGGCGGCGAAGCGGACCGGCGGGCTGATCGAGCGGATGCCGGTCGTGTTGACGGACGACACCGAGATGGTGCTGGCGAGCGCACTGACCCTGCGGACGAAGTGGCTGCGCCCCTTCGACGAGGTCCCCCTGTACAGCCCGCACTGGCCCGGCCGGACCGACCCCACGCTGCTCGGCCTGCGACGCCAGACCCTCCTGCTGGACCGCATCGGCGTCGCGGACACACCCGACGGACACGTCACCGAGCTGAAGGTGTTCGGCACCGACGGCATCGACGTCCATCTGCTCCTCGGCGAGCAGCAGATGACGCCGGGCCAGGTGCTGGGCGCGGGGGTGGGCCTGCTCGCCGGCCGGCACCCGGTGATACCCGGCCCGATGCTCCCCTACGGGGACGTCGGTCCCGGCCTGCGCGTCGAGAAGGTGCGCTCCATGACGCCCGACCCGCCGACGCTGGACGTCATGACGGCGGCGTTCGGCATCACCGCCGACCACGATCTGCTCGCGCGCCACGAACTGTTCGGCCTGACGACCGCCCGGGACGCCGAGGAGGGGCACTTCCCCGGCATCAGCGCTCTCCCGCTGGCCATCGGTTCGGCTCGGCAGTCCGCGATGGCGGAGTTCGGCGCGAAGGGCTTCCGAGCGTCCGCGGTGACGGCCTTCGCCCCCGTCGGAGCCGGTGCGGTACCCCAGCTCCGCTGGGTCACCACCAGGCTCAGAGCCCGCTTCGACCGCCCCTTCGGCTTCCTCGCCCTGCACCGCCACTCCCGACTGGTACTGGCGGCAGGGTGGGTCACGGAACCGAAGCCCTTCCGCTGACCGGCAGACAGACAGACGGAGTTGAACATGTGGAAGCAGAGCCTGGACGCGGCCGGGATCAGGGAGCCGCAGCTGCGCCGCGACTACACCGCCCAGCGACGACTCGTCGCACGCGCCCGCCGCAGTTCCTACCTGGCGGCCCGACTGCTGCTGCCACGGCCCGTGCTGCCCCACGTGGTGGCCGCGACGGCCGTGATGCACCACAGCGACAATCTCCTGGACACCGGCCCGAAGCCACAGCGGATCGCGGCCTGGGCGTCCTGGGAGCAGCAGCTGCGCAAGGCGCTGGAGACGGGCGAGGCCGAGGTCCCCCTGATCCGCGCGCTGCTGCACACCATCGCCGACAACCCGCGTCTGCGGCCGGCGCTGGAGGAGTACCTGTCCACGGCCGACACCGACCTGGACTTCGATGGCTTCACCGCCGAGTCCGACTACCAGGCCTATGTGGACGCCTACTCGCTGCCCGCCTTCTGGCTGGTCGCCGTACTGCTGGAACCGGAGACCGACGCCGGCCGCTACCGGGCGCTGTGCCGGACGTTCATCGACGGCAGCCAACGGCTGGACTTCGTCAACGACCTGGCCGAGGACCTGCGGGAAGGCCACCTGGGCATCCCGATCCAGACCCTGGAACGCTTCTCGGTGTCGATGGAGGACCTCACGGCAGGCGTGCAGTCACCGGCCCTGGGCGAACTGGTGACCCACGAGGTCGAAACCGCCCGCGAGGCCCTGCACACAGCCCGCGAACTGCCCACCCTGGTCGCGGCCCCCCACCAGGCCCTGCTGGCCGCGGTGATCGACATCGAACTCCTGACCGCAGACGCGGCCCTGACCCGCGGCGCCGCCCTCCTCCAGGGCTCCGCGAACCCACCGCTGCCGGGCACCCTACGAGCACTGCGAGACGCCCGCCGCAGGGCCCGCGGACAACGCTGATCAGAGGAAATCGATTTTTACCCAGCACCCCGGAGCAGCCAGATGCCCCAGGGATACGGGGCCTGATGTCGACGATGACGTACGGCTCCGCCCGCTCGCGTTGCACCTTCTCTGTGAGGGCCGGGATCGTTGGCTCTCCAGCTTGAGCTGCGGCCCGCTACTGTGAAGCCATGACCGCACTGCCCGACTGGATGCGCCCTCCGCGCGCGGACGGCTGGTTCGCGGAGGACCTCGACCGCCTCCCCGAGGCACCCCGCCACACCGAGCTGATCGACGGAGCCCTCGTCTTCATGATGTCGCCGCAGAGGTGGTGGCATGGCCACCTCGTCACCATGCTCACGGTCGCCCTCATGGAGCAGGCTCCTGCCGACACCAGAGTCGGCCGCGAGATGACCATCAAGCTCGACCAGCGCAACCGGCCCGAACCGGATCTGCTGGTGACGACGGCCGACTTCGACGGTGACCGGACCTGGTTCGCACCAGAGGAAGTTCGACTCGTCATCGAGGTCGTGTCCCCCGAATCCGCCCACCGCGACCGCACTGTCAAGCTCCGCAAGTACGCGGAGGCCGGCATCCCGCACTACTGGTGCATCGAGGACGAGGACGGCGCACCCGTCGTACACGTCTACGAGCTCGACGAACCCACCCACGCCTACGCGCCCGCCGGCATCTTCCGGGGCTCGCTCCGGCGCCCGGTACCCTTCGAGATCAGCCTCGACCTGGGCAAGCTCGCACCGCCCCGAAGCAGCTGAAGAGTCAAGCACCAAGTCGGCACGGGAAACGGAGAAGGGGTCGGACTCGCCGGAGTCCGACCCCTTCTGACCTGCAGACGACTACACGTTGAAGCGGAACTCCACCACGTCCCCGTCCTGCATGACGTAGTCCTTGCCCTCCATGCGGGCCTTGCCCTTTGCTCGGGCCTCGGCGACCGAGCCGGTCTCCACCAGGTCGGCGAAGGAGATGACCTCCGCCTTGATGAAGCCCTTCTGGAAGTCGGTGTGGATGACGCCGGCGGCCTCGGGGGCGGTGGCGCCCTTCTTGATGGTCCAGGCGCGGGATTCCTTGGGGCCTGCCGTGAGGTAGGTCTGCAGACCGAGGGTGTTGAAGCCGACGCGGGCGAGGGTGGCCAGGCCGGGCTCCTCCGCGCCGACCGACTCCAGGAGTTCCATCGCGTCCTCCTCGTCCAGCTCGGCGAGGTCCTGCTCCAGCTTGGCGTTGAGGAAGATCGCCTCGGCGGGGGCGACCAGGGCGCGCTGCTCGGTCTTGAAGTCCTCGTCGACCAGTTCGTCCTCGTCGACGTTGAAGACGTAGAGGAACGGCTTGGTGGTCAGGAGGTGCAGGTCGTGCAGGAGCTCCTCCTTGCCGGAGCCCTGGGCGATGCCCGCGGAGAACAGCGTGTCGCCCTTCTCCAGGATCTCCTTCGCCGCCTCGACGGCCGCGACCTTCGGGACGACGTCCTTCTTGATCCGCGACTCCTTCTGGAGGCGGGGCAGGACCTTCTCGATCGTCTGGAGGTCCGCGAGGATCAGCTCGGTGTTGATCGTCTCGATGTCGTCCTTCGGCGAGACCTTGCCGTCGACGTGGACGACGTTCTCGTCCTTGAAGGCGCGGATGACCTGGCAGATCGCGTCGGACTCGCGGATGTTCGCGAGGAACTTGTTGCCCAGGCCCTCGCCCTCGCTCGCGCCGCGCACGATGCCCGCGATGTCGACGAAGTCGACCGTCGCCGGGAGGATCCGCTGGGAGGAGAAGATCTCGGCCAGCTTCGTGAGGCGCGCGTCGGGGACGCCGACCACCCCGACGTTCGGCTCGATCGTGGCGAACGGGTAGTTGGCCGCCAGCACGTCGTTCTTGGTCAGGGCGTTGAACAGGGTCGACTTGCCGACATTCGGCAGGCCGACGATTCCGATCGTGAGCGACACGTTGCGACTTCCCGTAGTGAGAGGGCCAGGGGGCCGGTTCCCTCGAGGCGAGGGCCAGGGGGCGGAGGGCCGACCGGGCCACCAGTTTACGGCGTACCCGGACGCGGCCCGGCGGACCTGTCGAACGGATGGCCAAGCGCGGGCGGATGGCCAAGCTCGGGCCCCCGGCGTGTCCGACACCCGATTCGGCACATAAACCGACCTAAGTTGGTCCAGTGGAGCAACACAGGACCCGTCCGCCGAGCCGAGGCGCCACCCGACGCGACCCGACGCCGCCCCTTCCGGCCCTTCCGTCCGTGCCGCCCCTTCCGCCCCAGGCCGCCGGGCGGGAGGAGCGGGGCCGTCGGCAGCAGCCACGCCCTGCCGCCCCTCGGAGCGGTCCCGCCGGTGCCGCCGGTACCGCCCCCGTGCGGCCCTCGGCCGGGCCTGCCGGGCTACGGGTGCCCAATCCACGGCTCACCGGATTTGGCGCCGGGCTCTTCAGCAGTGCGCTGATGTTCGTGCTGGGGTGCCTGGACCAGCTGCTGTTCGGGTCCTCGCTGACGGCGTACGGCGTGCTGTTCCTGCCGGTGTGCCTGCTGACCGCCCTGTGGGTGCGCGGCGGCGACCTGCTCTCCGCGCCCGTGGTCGTGCCGATCGCCTTCACCGTCGGGCTGCTGCCCGTGGCCGAGGGCGGGCACGGGTTCGGGGCCCGGCTGATGGGGCTGGTGACGGCGCTGGCCACACAGGTCGGCTGGCTCTACGGGGGGACGCTCATGGCCGCGCTGACCATCCTGGCGCGCGGCCTGCGCCGGGCGGCGGCCCGCCGGCACGCCGTACGTGCTCGGCAGCCGCGCAAGGACAGGCCCTAAGCGGGTCGGGCGAAGTCGGCTGCGGTTCGGCAGCGCCCTGAAGGGGCGCGGGGCCGCATCGACTTGCGGCTCCGCCGCGGTGGGGGTCCCCCCGCTCGAGCGCAGCCGAGAGTGGGGGAGCGACCAGCCACGATGGCGCCGCAGCGGAACGACGGCACATCGCGGCACTTCCAGCGAAGCGCTCAGTACCCCTTCGCCGCGTGCATCGCCGCCCCCACGATCCCCGCGTTGTTCTGCAGCTGGGCCGGGACGATGTCCGCCTTGATGCCCTCGATGAAGGGCAGGAACTTCTCCGACTTACGGCTGACGCCGCCGCCGATGATGAACAGCTCGGGCGAGAAGAGCATCTCGACATGGTCGAGGTACTTCTGGACGCGGTGCGCCCAGTGCTCCCATGTCAGCTCGCCGTCCTCCTTGGCCTTGCTGCTGGCGCGCTTCTCGGCGTCGTGGCCGTGCAGCTCAAGGTGGCCCAGCTCTGTGTTGGGGACGAGCACACCGTCCACGAAGAGGGCGCTGCCGATGCCCGTGCCGAAGGTCAGCAGGATCACCGTGCCGCTGCGGTCGCGGCCGGCCCCGAAGGCCATCTCGGCCACACCCGCCGCGTCCGCGTCGTTGACCATCGTCACCGGCAGGCCGCCCAGGCGCTCGCCGAACAACGCGCGCGCGTCCGTGTCGATCCAACTCTTGTCGACGTTGGCCGCCGTACGGATGGTGGATCCGCCGGTGACCACGCCGGGGAAGGTCAGGCCCACGGGGCCGGTCCAGCCGAAGTGCTCCACGACCTGCTTGACCCCGTCGGCGACGCTCTCGGGCGTCGCCGGGTGCGGGGTGAGCACTTTCAGGCGCTCCTGAGCCAGGTCGCCTTTGTCCAGGTCCACCGGGGCGCCCTTGATCCCGGATCCACCGATGTCCACGCCGAAGATCTGCATGGCCCTACGTTACGACGATCGACTGACAGTCACTCAGTCGAGGCTCCCGCGGCACCGCTGCCGCCGCGCCCGGCGACCAGTGCCGCAGCCTCTTCGCGCAGGTCACGGCGGAGTTCCTTGGGCAGCGAGAAGGTGATGTGCTCCTCGGCGGCCTTGACCAGCTCGACGTCTCCGTAGCCGCGCTCGGTGAGCCAGGCCAGGACCTCCTCGACGAGGATCTCCGGGACGGAGGCCCCGGAGGTGACGCCGACCGTGGTGACGCCCTCCAGCCAGGCCTCGTCGATCTCGCTCGCGAAGTCCACCAGGTAGGCCGCGCGGGAGCCGGCCAGCTTGGCGACCTCGACCAGCCGTACGGAGTTCGAGGAGTTGCGGGAGCCGACCACGATCACCAGCTCCGCCTCCGCGCCCATCTGCTTCACCGCGAGCTGACGGTTCTGCGTGGCGTAGCAGATGTCGTCGCTGGGCGGGGAGATGAGCTGCGGGAACTTCTCCTTGAGGGCGTCGACCGTCTCCATCGTCTCGTCGACCGAGAGGGTGGTCTGGGAGAGCCACACGATCTTCGACGGGTCGCGGACCTCGACCTTGGCGACGTCCGCCGGGCCGTCGACGAGCTGGATGTGGTCGGGCGCCTCGCCGGAGGTGCCGATGACCTCCTCGTGGCCCTCGTGCCCGATCAGGAGGATGTCGTAGTCCTCGTTGGCGAAGCGGACGGCTTCCTTGTGGACCTTGGTGACCAGCGGGCAGGTCGCGTCGATGGTGGCGAGCTGCCCGCGCGCGGCCTCCTCGTGGACGACCGGGGCGACGCCGTGCGCCGAGAACATGACGATGTTGCCCGGCGGGACCTCCTCCGTCCGTTCGACGAAGATGGCGCCCTTCTTCTCCAGGGTCCGCACGACGTACTTGTTGTGGACGATCTCGTGCCGGACGTAGACCGGGGCCCCGTACTGCTCCAGGGCCTTCTCGACGGCGATCACGGCGCGGTCGACGCCCGCGCAGTAGCCCCGGGGAGCGGCGAGCAGGACACGGCGGCGGCCAGGCGAAGCAGTCATGCGTCCCATCGTAAGGCCGTGTCCAGGGGGTCGAAGATCCCCGCCGGGGTGAATGGTTCGCGTCCACTGCGTTGTCAGTCGTGGCCGTTACTCTCGGGCGCATGGCTGTGAACACGTCCGCGGACGCCCCGTTGCCCGTCGGCGAGGTCTCGCGGCTCATCGGAAGCTGGATCGACCGGCTCGGCGCGGTGTGGGTCGAGGGGCAGATCACCCAGTTGTCGCGGCGTCCGGGTGCCGGCGTCGTGTTCCTGACGCTGCGGGACCCGTCGCACGACATCTCCGTGGGCGTGACCTGCTACCGGCAGGTGTTCGACGCGGTGGCGGACGTCGTGGGCGAGGGCGCGCGGGTCGTCGTCCATGCGAAGCCGGAGTGGTACGCGCCGCGCGGCCAGCTGTCGCTGCGGGCCGTGGAGATCAAGCCGGTGGGCGTCGGTGAGCTGCTGGCGCGGCTGGAGCAGCTGAAGAAGTCGCTGGCCTCGGAGGGGCTCTTCTCGCCCGCACGGAAGAAGCCGCTGCCTTTTCTGCCGCAGCTCATCGGGCTGGTGTGCGGGCGGGCCTCCGCGGCCGAGCGGGACGTCCTGGAGAACGCCCGGCACCGCTGGCCCGCCGTCCGCTTCGAGGTGCGCAACGTGGCCGTCCAGGGCGTGCACGCGGTGACGCAGGTCGTCCAGGCGGTGAAGGAGCTGGACGCCCTGGAGGAGGTGGACGTGATCATCGTCGCGCGGGGCGGCGGAAGCGTGGAGGATCTGCTGCCGTTCTCGGACGAGCAGCTGGTCCGGGCGGTCGCGGCCTGCCGTACGCCGCTCGTCTCGGCGATCGGGCACGAGCCGGACAACCCGCTGCTCGACCATGTGGCCGACCTGCGCGCCTCGACGCCGACCGACGCCGCGAAGAAGGTGGTGCCGGACGTCGGCGAGGAGCTGGAGCGGGTGCGGATGCTGCGCGGGCGGGCGCGCCGGTGTGCGGAGGCGTTCGTGGAGCGGGAGGAGCGCGGGCTGGCCCACGCGCTCGCGCGGCCCGCGATACAGGATCCGCATCGGATGATCGACGAACGGGCCGATCAGGTCGCCTCGCTCGTCGGCCGTTCCCGGCGCACGGTCGGGCACCTTCTGGACCGGGCCGACTCGGAGCTGACGCACACGCACGCGCGTGTGGTGGCCCTCTCGCCGGCCGCGACGCTGAAGCGGGGGTACGCGGTGCTGCAGAGGGCCGACGGCCACGTGGTCCGGGATCCGGACGAGGTGGCGGCGGACGAGACGCTGCGCGCACGGGTCGCCGAGGGCGAGTTCACCGTTCGGGTCGACAACGACGACCAGAACTGACGGCTTCCAGAGCCGGCGACGACCAGCGCTGACGACTTCCGGAGCCGGCGACGACCGGAGCCGGCGACGGACCAGGGCAATGACAACTAGGACGGGGTGCATGACGGGCAAGGTCGAGGAAACCCTCGGGTACGAGCAGGCGCGCGACGAGCTGATCGAGGTCGTACGGCGACTGGAGGCGGGCGGCACCACTCTGGAGGAGTCCCTCGCGCTCTGGGAGCGCGGTGAGGAGCTGGCCAAGGTGTGCCGGCGCTGGCTGGAGGGCGCACGGGCCCGGCTGGACGCGGCGCTCGCCGAGGAGGAGGAAGAAGAAGGCGGGGACAAGTAGGCGCGCGGGACGACAGCTGTGAGGGCGGTCACTGCACACCCGAGTTTTGTTGAACCTTGAACATCTCTCGCGTACCGTCGTGGACGTCAGCCGGTCCGGCAGCCCGGATCCGGACGCGCACCAAAGGAAGTCCACGCATGCCTCTCGCTCTTGACGCCGCCGCCCAGGACCTGCTGTTCCGCGAGGCCCGCACCGCGAACACCTTCACCGACGAGCCGGTGACCGACGAGCAGATCCAGGCGATCTACGACCTGGTCAAGTACGGCCCGACGGCGTTCAACCAGACCCCGCTGCGCATCACCCTGGTCCGCTCCGCCGAGGCCCGCGAGCGCCTGGTGCAGCACATGGCCGAGGGCAACCAGGCCAAGACCGCCACCGCCCCGCTGGTCGCGATCCTCTCCGCGGACAACGAGTTCCACGAGGAGCTGCCGACCCTGTTCCCGGCCTTCCCCCAGGCCAAGGACCTGTTCTTCGGTGAGCGCGCCGCCCGTGAGGGCTCCGCCAAGGTCAACGCCGCCCTCCAGGCCGCGTACTTCATCATCGGCGTCCGCGCCGCGGGCCTCGCCGCCGGCCCGATGAGCGGTCTGGACTTCGAGGGCGTCCGCAAGGAGTTCCTGGACGACGACCACACCCCGCTGATGGTCGTCAACATCGGCAAGCCGGGCGAGGGCGCCTCGTACCCGCGCTCCCCGCGCCTGGCGTACGACGAGGTCGTCACCACCGTCTGACCCACACGGCGAGCGGTCTGCACGGCTGAGGCCCCCGGCGATCCCGCCGGGGGCCTCAGCCATGACCTGTGCGCTCGGAGGTTCAGGCCAGCTTCAGCGCGCCGGCCATCGTCGACAGCTGCGCGAAGGAGCCCGTGCCCGCGACCACCGTGGTGGAGCCCTCGGCGTCCTGCAGGACGAGCGCGTCGTAGCGGCCGCCGGTGTAGCGGGTCCAGGTGCGGCCGCCGATCTGCTCGGTGACCTTCGTCGCGGTCGAGCCCTGGCTGGCCTGGTCGATGAACTGCGAGCGCTTCTGAGTGGACTGCTCGATCGTCACGTACTCCCCGTCGGGGGCGTGGAAACCGAGGTGCCAGGCGTCGAAGTCGTCACCCTTGAAGCGCACCGAGGTCGCCTTCCAGGTGTCGGGCAGGCCCTCGGGCGCGGCCACCGGGTACGACGCCGCGCGGCGCGCCGTGAGGAGCTCGACGCGGTAGTCGACCCTTTTGACGTCGGGAGCGCGATCGTCGTGCGGGACGAAGAGGTATATGACGCCCGCCGCGATCATGATCACGCCCAGGGAGAGGATCATGTCCCGGGCCGTCTTCTGCTTGCCGTTCGAACCTGCCACGCCCCCTATCGTCGCAGGTGCCCGGTGCGCTCATCCGTGGGGTCCCCTGCTCATTTTGTCGGACTGACGATAGAGTCGGGGATCGAACCCTCATCCGGCCGTCGTCGTATCAGTCAGAAAGGTGCGCTCCGATGACCGAGCATCATCACTTGCCGTCCGAACTCGATGTCCCCTCCGAGGCCCCCGACCGCAACCTCGCCCTCGAGCTGGTCCGGGTGACCGAAGCCGCCGCCATGGCCGCCGGCCGCTGGGTGGGGCGCGGCGACAAGAACGGCGCCGACGGCGCCGCGGTGCGCGCCATGCGGACCCTCGTCTCCACCGTGTCGATGAACGGCGTGGTCGTCATCGGCGAGGGCGAGAAGGACGAAGCCCCGATGCTCTTCAACGGCGAGCGCGTCGGCGACGGCACCGGGCCCGAGGTCGACATCGCGGTCGACCCGATCGACGGCACCACGCTGACGGCAAAGGGCATGCCGAACGCGATCGCCGTCCTCGCGGCCACCGAACGGGGCGCGATGTTCGACCCGTCCGCCGTGTTCTACATGGACAAGCTGGTCACCGGGCCGGAGGCGGCCGACTTCGTCGACATCGACGCCCCCGTCTCCGTGAACATCCGACGCGTGGCCAAGGCCAAGCGGGCCACGCCCGAGGACGTCACCGTCGTCATCCTGGACCGGCCGCGGCACGAAGGCATCATCGAGGAGATCCGGGCGACCGGTGCACGGATCAAGCTGATCTCCGACGGTGATGTCGCCGGCTCGATCCTGGCCCTGCGCGAGGGCACCGGCGTCGACCTGCTGCTCGGCATCGGCGGCACGCCCGAGGGCATCATCTCGGCCTGCGCCGTGCGATGCCTGGGCGGTGTCATCCAGGGCAAGCTGTGGCCCAAGGACGACGAGGAGCGGCAGCGGGCGATCGACGCCGGGCACGATCTCGGCCGGGTGCTGACCACCGAGGACCTGGTGACCGGCGAGAACGTCTTCTTCGTCGCCACCGGCATCACCGACGGCGAGCTGCTGCGCGGGGTGCGGTACCGGTCGGAGACCGCGACCACCGACTCGATCGTGATGCGGTCGAAGTCCGGGACGGTCCGTCGGATCGACTCCGAGCACCGGCTGAGCAAGCTGCGGGCGTACAGCGCGGTCGATTTCGACCGGGCGAAGTAGCACCGGCGCCTACCGGGCCGAGGGTACGGACCGTCGGCGGATACGGGTCCGCAGCGGCTGATCGCGCAGCTCCCCGCGCCCCTCGACCGCAAGAGCCACAAGAAGCAGGGCGCCCCCGGTGCGGAGGGGGCGCCCCTTTTCTGTGCGGGGCCGGTCAGCCCGCCGCCGCTATACGGCCCGTCGTGCGGGCCGCCTTCTGCAGTTCCACGTCACGGCGACGGCGTCGGGCGAGGACCACTCGGCGTTCGGCGGCGGTGAGACCGCCCCAGACGCCGTAGGGCTCGGGTTGCAGGAGCGCGTGTTCGCGGCACTCCACCATGACGGGGCAGCGCGCACAGACCCGCTTCGCCGCTTCCTCGCGGGAGAGCCGGGCGGCTGTGGGCTCCTTGGAGGGGGCGAAGAACAGGCCTGCCTCGTCGCGCCGGCACACCGCCTCGGTATGCCAGGGAGCGTCTTGGTCCCTGTCGCGCGCTGGTACCCGCTGGGCCGGTACAGCGGCGACCTGCAGGGACGAATGCGGCGGTTGCAGCACGGGTCTACTCCTGACGACGGCTTCGCGAGCGAGAGACGATGCAGCAAGGCCTACCCGCTGTGCGCGTGCCTATGCACTGAGTTCCGAACCACCGCGGCCGCTCCGGCTTCCCGGCCCTCTTCACTACCGTCAACGGTCCAGGTGTTTGCGCAAACTCTTGTCGACCTTGTCCTGAACCCGATCGAGAATGTCCGCGACGAGCTTTCCGCGCTTCGGCCGGCCTTCGATGTTGCCCAGCACCGCCCAGCCGTCCACATAGACCACCGGGGCGTCGGGCTGCGGGGAGTCGAGCGAGACCACCTCGAAGCTCCCGAGCACCGCGCCGCCGGTGCCGCGCAGCGAGACGTTCTCCGGAACCCGGACCTCCACGTTGCCGAAGACCGAGAACGCCTTGATCACGACCTGCCGGTACTCGAACAGCGCCTCGGTGAGGTCGATCTCGACGCTCCCGAAGACCGCGTACGCGTGGAGGCGGCGGCCCGCACGCCAGCGGCCTCTGCGGACGGCGCTGCTGAAGACCGCGACCACGGTGTCGTCGGGGTCGGCGGGTATCGCGCCGGGGGTGGGTCGACTGGGCGCGGAGGCGGGGCCGGGGGTCGTGCGCGCCTCATGGGCGGCCGGCAGGTCCCGGACGAAGACCTCCAGCTCGCCGACGGTCTTGGCGGCCAGTACGCCCTCGACGCGCTCGGCGTGCTCGTCGGCGGTGAGCCGGCCCTCCGCGAGGGCCTCGCGGAGCATGTCGGCGACACGGTCACGGTCGGCGTCCGAGGCGCGCAACTCGGCCGTCGGCGTGGGGGCGGCAGCGGTCTGCTTCTGAAGGTCCACGGGATCAGCGTACCCAAACACGATAGATCGCGATAGCCCCTGTCGGGTGAACCGCGGCGACCCGCGGCGGGGTCGAGGCGAGGTCGATCGCGTTCGAACTGAGCCTTACCTCACAAGCTCGCCGTCCGAAGCAGGTTCTACGCTGGTGAGCGCCCGCCAACGGAGGCGGCCGCTGTCTGTCGAGTGAGGAATGGGCGAGATGCCTGAGTTCGCGTACACCGATCTGCTCCCCATGGGAGAGGACACCACCCCCTACCGGCTGGTGACCGCCGAGGGTGTCTCCACCTTCGAGGCCGACGGGCGGACGTTCCTCAAGGTGGAGCCGGAGGCGCTGCGCAAGCTCGCCGAGGAGGCGATCCACGACATCCAGCACTACCTGCGGCCCGCGCACCTCGCGCAGCTGCGGCGCATCATCGACGACCCCGAGGCCTCGGCCAACGACAAGTTCGTGGCCCTCGACCTGCTGAAGAACGCGAACATCGCGGCCGCCGGCGTGCTGCCGATGTGCCAGGACACCGGCACCGCGATCGTCATGGGCAAGCGCGGGCAGAACGTGCTCACCGAGGGCGGCGACGAGTCGGCCCTGAGCCGCGGCATCTACGACGCCTACCTGAACCTGAACCTGCGCTACTCGCAGATGGCCCCGCTGACCATGTGGGACGAGAAGAACACCGGCTCCAACCTCCCGGCGCAGATCGAGCTGTACGCCACCGACGGCGGCGCGTACAAGTTCCTGTTCATGGCCAAGGGCGGCGGCTCCGCCAACAAGTCGTTCCTCTACCAGGAGACGAAGGCCGTCCTGAACGAGGCCTCCATGATGAAGTTCCTGGAGGAGAAGATCCGTTCGCTGGGCACGGCCGCCTGTCCGCCGTACCACCTGGCGATCGTCGTCGGCGGCACCTCCGCCGAGTACGCGCTGAAGACCGCGAAGTACGCCTCCGCGCACTACCTGGACGAGATCCCGGCCGAGGGGTCGCCGCTCGGGCACGGATTCCGGGACAAGGAGCTGGAGGAGAAGGTCTTCGAGCTGACGCAGAAGATCGGCATCGGCGCGCAGTTCGGCGGCAAGTACTTCTGCCACGACGTGCGCGTGGTGCGCCTCCCGCGGCACGGCGCGTCCTGCCCGGTCGCCATCGCCGTCTCCTGCTCCGCCGACCGCCAGGCCGTCGCGAAGATCACCGCCGAGGGCGTCTTCCTGGAGCAGCTGGAGACCGACCCGGCGCGCTTCCTGCCGGAGACGACGGACGAGCACCTCGACGAGTCGTCGGACGTCGTCAAGATCGACCTGAACCAGCCGATGGAGTCGATCCTCGCCGAGCTGACGAAGTACCCGGTCAAGACCCGGCTCTCGCTCACCGGCCCGCTGGTCGTGGCCCGCGACATCGCGCACGCCAAGATCAAGGAGCGGCTGGACGCGGGCGAGGGGATGCCGCAGTACCTGAAGGACCACCCGGTGTACTACGCGGGCCCGGCGAAGACCCCCGAGGGCTACGCGTCCGGCTCCTTCGGGCCGACGACCGCCGGCCGTATGGACTCCTACGTGGAGCAGTTCCAGGCCGCGGGCGGCTCCAAGGTGATGCTCGCCAAGGGCAACCGCAGCAAGCAGGTCACGGACGCGTGCGACGCGCACGGCGGCTTCTACCTCGGCTCCATCGGCGGCCCCGCCGCCCGGCTCGCCCAGGACTGCATCAAGAAGGTCGAGGTCGTCGAGTACGAGGAGCTCGGCATGGAGGCCGTCTGGAAGATCGAGGTCGAGGACTTCCCGGCCTTCGTCGTCGTCGACGACAAGGGCAACGACTTCTTCCAGGACCCGGCACCCGCACCGACGTTCACGTCGATTCCGGTGCGGGGGCCGGGGCTCGCGTAGCCCCGTCGACCCCGCCCGGGGGCTCCGCCCCCGGACCCCCGCTTCGGCCCGAAGGGCCTCGTCCTCAAACGCCGGACGGGCTGAGTGATGCCACGACGATTCCGGTGCGCGGGCCCGGCCTCGCGTGACCGTGTGATCCTGTGACGGACGCCCGCCCCTGATTGGCGCAGGGGCGGGCGTCGTTGTCGGGGCAGGGGCCGGTCAGCCGGCGCAGATGGTGAAGCTGACCGTGTCGCCCGGCTTGATGGTCTTCGGGGCGTGCGGGGTCACCTCGAGCACCGAGTTCGGCTTGCAGCCCTTGACGGCCTTCTTGGTGACGGTGCCCAGTTTCGTCTGCGTCTTTTCGAGCAGCGGCTTGGCCATGTCCAGGCTGTGGCCCGCGAGGGGGATCCGCGTGGTCGTGCCGTCGCTGAAGAGGTAGAGCAGGGTGGTGGCGTCGTCGCTCTCGGCGGCCGTGCTGGTCGCCGCCGGGGCCGAGGCCTTGCTGCCTCCCGCGACCGAGGTGGCCAGGGCCGTGCCCCCGCCGCCCGCGATGAGGGCGGCGGCGACGGCGGCGATGCCGATGGTCCGCCGGCGACGGGTGCGGCGCTCGATCTGGGGCGCGTCGAAGTCGGGGGCGTCGGCGGAGTTCGCGAAAAGGTTCATGGCGTTCATCAGTTCCTGTTCGAAAGGTGTGCGGCCGGAAGCCGGCGCGTCGCCGTACGAAGTCATCGGATTCCTTCCGTGTGCCGCTGGGGCGAAGGTTCGGAGAGTGCGGGGAACTGGCTTCTCAGCTTCTCGATCCCCCGGGCGAGCTGGGAGCGGACCGTGCTCGGCGAGACGCCGAGGTCGGCCCCTATCTCGAGGTCGGAGAGATCGTGGAAGTACCGCAGCACCACGACCGTCCGCATCCGCATGGGCAGTCGCTGCAGTGCGCGCACCAACTGGTCCCTGCTGTCCACCTGTCCGTACTCGTCCCCGGGGGCGGCCGGGTCGGCGCCTTCCGGGTGCGGAGCGGTGGTCAGGCGGCGGAATCTCCGCCAGCGGTCGTTGGCCAGGTTCACCATGATCCGCCGGACGTAGGCGTCCGGAGCGTCCTTCGCCGCGATGGTGCGCCACTTGCGGCAGGCCTTCTCCAGGGTCTCCTGGACGAGGTCCTCCGCAGCCTCACGGTTTCCCGTGAGGACGAACGCGCCCTTGAACAACGCGGCCGATCGAGCGGCCACGAATTCATGGAAGTCCGTCTCCACACGCTCCTCCCTTCCTGTCACCCCTCCACGACGCGGCTGCCCCCTCGTCTGCTGCACGGCCCTGGTGAGACCTGAGTCACATGGCGGGACTCACCCGATCGGCTCAACGTCGGAACATCCCCGCCGTCCCGCTCGCTGTACCGGACATGAGCGAATACCGGATCGAGCACGACTCCATGGGCGAGGTACGCGTCCCGGCGGACGCCAAGTGGAGGGCGCAGACGCAGCGCGCCGTCGAGAACTTCCCCGTCTCGGGGCAGCGTCTGGAGCGCGCGCACATCGAGGCCCTGGCCCGGGTCAAGGGCGCCGCGGCGAAGGTGAACGCGCAGCTCGGGGTGGTCGACAAGGACATCGCGGACGCCATCCAGGAGGCCGCCGCCGAGGTCGCCGAGGGGCGGTGGGACGACCACTTCCCGGTGGACGTGTTCCAGACCGGGTCCGGTACGTCGTCCAACATGAACGCCAACGAGGTCCTGGCCACGCTGGCCGGTGAGCGGCTGGGCCGGGGCGTGCACCCCAACGACCATGTCAACGCCTCGCAGTCCTCCAACGACGTCTTCCCCTCCTCGATCCACATCGCGGCCACCGCCGCCGTCACACGCGATCTGATCCCCGCGCTGGAGCACCTGGCGGCGTCCCTGGAGCGGAAGTCGGCGGAGTTCGCCGACGTCGTGAAGTCGGGGCGCACCCATCTGATGGACGCCACGCCCGTCACCCTGGGCCAGGAGTTCGGCGGGTACGCCGCGCAGGTGCGGTACGGCGTCGAGCGGCTGACCGCTTCCCTCCCCCGGCTCGCCGAACTGCCGCTGGGCGGGACCGCCGTCGGCACCGGCATCAACACGCCCCCCGGTTTCTCCGCCGCCGTCATCGAGGAGGTCGCCCGGGCCACCGGGCTGCCGCTGACCGAGGCGCGCGACCACTTCGAGGCGCAGGGCGCTCGGGACGGCATCGTCGAGACCAGCGGGCAGCTGCGGACCATCGCCGTGGGCCTCACGAAGATCGCCAACGATCTGCGGTGGATGGCTTCGGGGCCGCGCACGGGATTGGCCGAAATCAGCCTGCCCGACCTTCAGCCCGGCTCCTCGATCATGCCCGGCAAGGTCAACCCGGTGATCCCGGAGGCCGTGCTGATGGTCGCCGCCCAGGTGGTCGGGAACGACGCGACGGTGGCCACGGCGGGCGCGGCCGGCAACTTCGAGCTCAACGTCATGCTGCCGGTGATCGCGAAGAACGTGCTGGAGTCGGTCCGGCTGCTCGCGAACGTGTCCCGGCTGCTCGCCGACCGGACGGTCGACGGCATCGTCGCCCACCGCGAGCGCGCCCGCGAGTACGCCGAGTCCTCGCCGTCCGTCGTCACCCCGCTGAACAAGTACATCGGGTACGAGGAAGCCGCGAAGGTGGCCAAAAAGGCGCTGTCGGAGCGGAAGACGATCCGGGAGACGGTGCTCGAGGGCGGGTACGTGGAGCGCGGGGATCTGACGGTTCAGCAGCTCGACGAGGCGTTGGATGTCCTGCGGATGACGCACCCGTAACCGCGCCCGAAACCTTCGCGCCCCGGCGTGAGAACCGTGACGCGCGCCGCAGCGTCGTATGCCCATGGCACCTAATATCTGTGCATGGCAGACGGTGGAGCGGTGAGACGCGTAGGAACGGGCGGCGCGGCCGCTTTCTGGAGGCCCGGGGACCGGATCCTGTGGCGCTACCGGGAGAACGGCGGCGCGCAGGTCCACATCGCCCGCCCGGTCACCGTCGTGCGGGACGACGAGGAGCTGCTCGCCGTGTGGCTGGCCCCGGGCACGGAGTGCGTCAAGCCGGTGCTCGCGGACGGCACCTCACCGCACCAGGAGCCGCTGCGCACCCGGTACACCAAGCCGCGGACCGTGCGGCGCGACCACTGGTTCGGCACCGGCGTGCTGAAGCTGGCCCGGCCCGGCGAGCCCTGGTCGGTGTGGCTGTTCTGGGAGCCGGGCTGGCAGTTCAAGAACTGGTACGTCAACCTGGAGCAGCCGCTGGCCCGTTGGGACGGCGGGGTGGACTCCGAGGACCACTTCCTGGACATCTGCGTGTACCCGGACCGCAGTTGGGGCTGGCGCGACGAGGACGAGTTCGCGCAGGCCCAGCAGGACGGACTGATGGACGCGACGGTGGCCGCACAGGTGCGGGAAGCGGGCCGCAGAGCGGTCGAAGGGATCCGCGACTGGGGGCCGCCGTACAACGAGGGCTGGCAGCACTGGCGCCCGGATCCGTCCTGGGCCGTACCGTTGCTGCCGGAGGACTGGGACCGTACCCCCGCGCACATGTCCACATGAGACTCTTGATGCGCCCCCGGGCAACAAACGTAGGATCGTCCTCCGCAAGGCACGCAGGTAGTAACTCCCGGAGCAGACGCCGGGTCTGACCGAACGTCACCGAGGGGCGGCAGGACGTGAGCGAGGGGCACGACGGCAACACCGGCGGGATGTTCGACGTCGGCCCCCAGGGTCGCGTCCGGTCCACCCGTGACACAGGAACAACCTCTGACCACGCGGGATTTCCGTTCCGGGGACATGTATTCCGGGTATCGGGTTTCCTGCGGGACCAACTGCGCGCGCGGCGCGCAGCCCCGGACGGACGGATTCGACACGCGTGACGGAGCAGCCCACCTCCTACGAACGCCCCCAGGGCGTCGACCCCACGGACCCCCGTGGGGCACTCCTGCATACCCCGGCGCCCGCGCCGGGCGCGTCCGCCTTACCGCCCGACACCTCGGGCACGGCGACGCGCGGAAAGGGCGGCAAAGGCGGAAAGGGCGACATGGGCGGCCAGGGCAGCCAGGGCGGCGGCCAGGGAGCCGCAGGAAACGCGGGAAAGGAGCCGGCCGGTCCGGAGGCCGGTTCCGACACCGAGCACTCCCAGCCGTCGGCGTCCGACGAGGCGACGGGAGCGTCTCCGGTGCGGGACAAGCCGAACGTGGGCGAGCATCGGCCGCGTCCCGCGCCCGAGTCCATCCCCGCCCAGCCGGGCGGCGTCGAAGCCCGACCGGAGCGCGCTCCCGGCCCGCAGGACCGGCGCGGCGGCGGGGCGGTGACGCCCGGTCGGCCCACGCCGATGCGGCGGGACGGCGACCGGCTGCGCTTCGTGGGCGCCGCGACCCGGCGGATCGCCCGCGGCCTGGACCTCGACGAGATCGTGATGGGGCTGTGCCGGGCCACCGTGCCGACCTTCTCCGACGCGATCCTCGTCTATCTGCGCGACCCGCTGCCGGTCGGCGACGAGCGGCCCGCGGCGGACCGCATCATGCTGCGGCTGCGGCGCACCGACCGCATCCCGGAGGAGCGGGACACCGAGACCGGCTTCGCCGCGCTGGCGCTGCCGCCGCCGGAACCGGCGGAGCTGACCGCCGAGTTGTCGGCCGCGATCGCGGAACTGTGCGAGGTGCGGCCCGGCGGGGCGCTCGCGGAGGTGCTGCGCGGGGTGCGTCCGGTGTTCGCCGACTCCCCGGCCGCACGCGCCGCGCTGCCCGAACTCCTCGGCGAGGACAGCACCTTGGTCATCCCGGGCGGCCAGCGGGCCGTCCTGGCCCCGCTGCGGGGCCGGCGCCGGGTGATCGGCGCCGCGGTGTTCCTGCGCCGCCCGGAACGCATCCCGTTCGAGAACGACGACCTGCTGGTGGCCGCCCAGCTCGCCACCCACAGCGCCCTGGGCATCGACAAGGCGGTGCTGTACGACCGTGAGGCGTACATCGCCGACGAGTTGCAGCGCACGATGCTGCCGGAGACCCTGCCGCGTCCCACGGGCGTACGGCTGGCGTCCCGGTACCTGCCCGCGGCCGAGACGGCGCGGGTCGGCGGCGACTGGTACGACGCCATCCCGCTGCCCGGCAGCCGGGTGGCGCTGGTGGTGGGCGACGTCATGGGGCACTCCATGACGTCGGCGGCCATCATGGGACAGCTGCGCACGACGGCCCAGACCCTGGCCGGTCTCGACCTGCCCCCGCAGGAGGTCCTGCACCACCTGGACGAGCAGGCCCAGCGCCTGGGCACGGACCGCATGGCGACCTGCCTCTACGCGGTGTACGACCCGGTGTCGCACCGCATCACCATCGCCAACGCGGGCCATCCCCCGCCCGTTCTGCTGCACCTGGGCGGCCATGCCGAGGTGCTGCGGGTGCCGCCGGGCGCGCCGATCGGCGTCGGCGGGGTCGACTTCGAGGCGGTGGAGCTCGACGCGCCGGCCGGGGCGACGCTGCTGCTGTACACCGACGGCCTGGTCGAGTCCCGGCTGCGGGACGTGGCGACGGGTATAGAGCAGTTGCGGGAGAAGCTCGCCGCGACCGCCCAGCTCACCGGTCCCGACCATCCGCCGCCCCTCGAAGCGCTGTGCGACGAGGTGCTCGACATGCTCGGCCCCGGCGACCGGGACGACGACATCGCGCTGCTCGCCGCCCGGTTCGACGGGATCGCGCCCAGCGACGTGGCGTACTGGTTCCTCGAACCGGAGGACGCGGCGCCGGGGCGGGCCCGTCGGCTGGCCCGCCGGGCGCTGTCCCGCTGGGGCATGGAGGACATGACGGACTCCGTCGAGCTGCTGGTCAGCGAGGTCGTCACCAATGCGGTGCGGTATGCCACGCGACCGGTCACGCTGCGCCTGCTGCGGACCGATGTGCTGCGCTGCGAGGTCGGGGACGACGTGCCTCAGCTGCCCCGGCTGCGGCAGGCCAGGGCCACCGACGAGGGCGGCCGCGGGCTGTACCTCGTGAACCGGCTCGCCCGGCGCTGGGGGGCGACCCGGCTGAGCACCGGCAAGGTGGTCTGGTTCGAGCTGAACCGGAGCTGACCGACGCGGACAGCGGCAGACAGACACAGCGGAGAGGGCGCCCGGTGATGATCACCGGGCGCCCTCCGCGTTGTACCGCTGTCGGGTTGTGCCGCTACTGGCTGAAGAGCGGTTCGTCCGGATCCTCGGTTCCGGTCGACGGATCGTCCGTGCTCGGTTCCGTCGACGTGCCACCCGTCGGCGTGCTGGACGGGGACGAACTCGGCTTCGGCGACGAGGACGGCGACGAGGACGGCTTCGGCGACGAGGACGGCGAGGAGGACGCGGACGGCGACGAGGAGGGCGACGAACTCGCGGACGGGGACGAGGACGCCGACGGGGACGCCGTCTGGACCGCCGCGCCCTGCTCGGTGTCCAGGTCGAACTTGGTGACCTTGGTGGAGACGCCGAAGGTGTACGCCGCCCAGATCTGCGCCGGGTAGCCACCGCCGTTGATGCGGCCGCCGCCCGCGCTGATCAGACCGGTCGCGCCGGTCAGCGGGACCTGGGCGTGGGTCTTGGCGCTCTCGCCGAAGAGGCCGACCGAGGTCACCAGGTCGGGGGTGTAGCCGGTGAACCAGGCCGACTTGTTGTTGTCGGAGGTACCGGTCTTGCCGGCCACCTTCTGGCCCTTGCGCAGCGGGTTGTCCCGTACGGACTTCTTGGCCGTGCCGTCGTCGACCACGCCGGTGAGGATCGAGGTGACCGAGTCGGCGGCCTCCCGGTCGATGACCTGCTCCCCGATGGCGTCGGTGTGCTTGAACGACGGGTAGGCGCTGTTCTCGGCCGACTTGATGATCGCCGGGGTGACCTTCTTGCCGTGGTTGTCGAGGGTGGCGTAGACGCCGGCCATCTGCAGCGGGCTCGCGCCCATGGTGCCCAGGGTCTGTGCGGGCACGGCCTTCAGGTCCTCGGTGTCCATGCCGAGGTCGCTCGCGACCTTCAGCACGTTGGCCATCCCGACGTCGACGCCCATCTGCGCGAACACGGAGTTGATGGACTGGTTCAACGCCGTCTGGACGGTGACGTCGCCGTAGTCCTGGTCGTCCTCGTTCTCCGGGGCGAAGCCGATGTCGCTGCCGACCACCGGGCGCTTGCTGGTGCCGTCGTAGATCGTGTTCGCGGTGATCGGGTCGTCGTCCTGGGTCTGGGCGTTCTCGTCGAAGGCCGCGGCGAGGATCACCGGCTTGAAGGTGGAGGCGGGCTGGTAGTCGGTGCGGGTGGCGTTGTTGATGTAGTGCTCGGTGTAGGCCGTGCCGCCGTACATCGCCTCGACCGCGCCCGTCTTCGGGTTCACGGACACCGCGCCGGCCTGGACGTCGCCGTCGACCGTGCGCTTCTTCTTGTCGAGCTTGCTGGTCAGCTGTTCCTTGACCGACTCCTCCAGCGCCTTCTGCTTGGTCTTGTCGATGTTCAGCTCGATGTTCCAGCCGCCCTTGCTCACCAGGGCCGCGGCCGACTCGTAGTCGTCGGCGATGCCCTGGGCGACGAGCTGGCCCGCGAGCTCGGCGTTGGCCGCGTCGACCAGGTAGCCGACCTGGCCCTCCTTGCCGGGCGCCGCCTTGGGCTCCTTCGGCTCCGGGAACGTCATGGCGGCGCGCTTGCTCTTGTCGAGCCAGTCCTGCTCGACCATGTTGTCGAGGACGTAGTTCCAGCGGGCCTTGACCAGGCGCTTGCCGGTGTCGGAGGCGACGGCCCAGTCGTACTGGCTGGGCGCCTGCAGCAGCGCGGCGAGGTAGGCGCCCTGCTCGACGGAGAGCTTGTCGGCGTCGACCCGGTAGTAGGCCTGGGCGGCGGCCTGGATGCCGTAGGCGCCGCGGCCGTAGTAGCTGGTGTTGATGTAGCCGGCCAGGATGTAGTCCTTGGACTCCTCCCGGTCCAGCTTCAGGGAGATGACCAGTTCCTTCAGCTTGCGCGAGACGGTCTGTTCCTGCGTCAGGTAGTAGTTCTTGACGTACTGCTGGGTGATCGTCGAACCGCCCTGCGCGCCCTTGCCCATGAGCGTGTTGAGCACACCGCGGGCGGTGCCCTTGAGGTCGACGCCGGCGTCGTCGTAGAAGGTCTTGTTCTCGGCGGCGACGAAGGTGTGCTGCACCGGCTTGGGGACCGACGCGAGGTCGACGTTCTCCCGGTTGACCTCGCCGTCGCGGGCGAGCATCGAGCCGTTGCCGTACTTGTAGACGTTGCTCTGCAGGTCGGCGTCGGGATTGCCCTTGGGGATGGGCGTGCTGACGTACAGCCAGACGAGGGCGCCGATGACGGCCATGGTCAGACCGATGAACGTGCCGAGGATCTTCTTCCAGGTGAAGATCCGGCGTATGACGCTCTTGTCCTTCTTACCGGCCTTGCCCTTGACGCCTCTGCCGCCCTTGCCGCCCTTCTTCGCGCCCCTGCGGGCCGCCGCGCGGCCTCCGGGCTCGGGTGCGTCCGTGGCGGTGGCGGTGGCGGTCGCTGTGCCCGTGTCCGAGGACTCCGGCGCCGAGGTCGGCGCCTCCGTCTCCGTCGAGCGGTTCCTGGGCGCCGCGCGGCGGCCACCGCGCTGTCGCGCTCGTCTCTCTTCCGCTCGTCCCATGAGTCCGCTCGCTCCGCTTCCTACTCGGCAGTCACACCAGTGCCCAAGGGCAGGGGCAGGTCAGCTCAGAAAGCTAACACCGCTCGCTATGACGGAGCGCTCTCGATCCGGTCTTCGGAGGGCGTGAGAATCAGCACCCCTCCCCGTGGAACCGGTGGAACGTCCCCACCGATTCGACGTACGAGAGGCGTACAGGGTTGCCATCACGCGCTAAAGTGATATCACTTAGCTAGGCAGCCGATAACTGAATCGGCTGATGAACAGAGACGGGGACCCCACCATGTCCGCACACGACCCCACCGCCACCGCCGAAGTCACCGCCGACGACATGACCGAGGCCGTCGACGCGCCGCAGATGCCCGAGCCGAGCGTGCAGGAGTTCGCCGCGCACAGCGTGGGCGGCGGGCTCGCGCTGACGCTCGGCCTGGCCGGGCTGCTGGCCGGCGGCGGGATGATCGCCGCGGGCAGCATGGCGGCCGCGGCCGGCCTCAAGGCCGCGCTGATCACCGGCGGCATCCTGGTCACCGTCGCCGCGTTCCTCGCGATGTGCGGACTGAACACGGTGTCGCCGGGCGAGGCCCGCGTGGTGCAGCTCTTCGGCCGCTACCGGGGCACCATCCGCGAGGACGGCCTGCGCTGGGTGAACCCCTTCACCTCCCGCGAGAAGATCTCCACCCGGGTCCGCAATCACGAGACGCCCGTCCTGAAGGTCAACGACGCCTACGGCAACCCGATCGAGCTCGCCGCGGTCGTGGTGTGGAACGTGCACGACACCGCGCAGGCCTCCTTCGAGGTGGACGACTTCCTGGAGTTCGTCGCCACCCAGACCGAGGCGGCCGTCCGGCACATCGCCATCGAGTACCCCTACGACTCGCACGACGAGGGCGGGCTCTCGCTGCGCGGCAACGCCGAGGAGATCACCGAGAAGCTCGCGATAGAGCTGCACGCGCGCGTACAGGCGGCCGGCGTCCGGATCATCGAGTCCCGCTTCACCCACCTCGCCTACGCTCCCGAGATCGCCTCGGCGATGCTCCAGCGGCAGCAGGCGGGTGCGGTGGTCGCGGCCCGGCGGGAGATCGTGGACGGCGCCGTGGGCATGGTCGAGGCGGCGCTCAGCCGGATCGCCGAACAGGGCTTCGTGGAACTGGACGACGAGCGCAAGGCGGCGATGGTGTCCAACCTGATGGTGGTGCTGTGCGGGGACCGATCGCCCCAGCCGGTGCTGAACACCGGGACGCTCTACCAGTGACCTCACCCGAAGAGGGCCAGACCCCTCGGCGTCGGCCGCAGCAGCAGCGCAAGCAGGTGCTGCTGCGGCTCGACCCGCTGGTCTACGACGCGTTGGCCCGCTGGGCCTCGGACGAGCTGCGGTCGGCGAACGCGCAGATCGAGTTCCTGTTGCGCAAGGCCCTGAAGGACGCGGGGCGGCTGCCGGGCGAGGCGGGACCCATCCCGCGCCGCGGGCGGCCCCCCGGGGGCGGCTCCACCCCCGGGCCCCCGCCGGCCTGACCGGCCCGGGGGCTGTTTCCGAACAGTGACAATCGACTCCCACCTGCGCACTCCCACCCTCCGGCGCCACCTGCACACCGCATGTATACACACCGGGTATACACCGCATGTACAGTCCTCCTCATGTCCATCGGTCACACTCTCCTGGGACTCCTGGAGTCCGGGCCCCGCCACGGTTACGACCTCAAGCGGGCCTTCGACGAAAAGTTCGGTCACGACCGGCCGCTGCACTACGGCCAGGTCTACTCGACGATGTCGCGCCTGCTGAAGAACGGGCTCGTCGAGGTCGACGGCATCGAGGCCGGCGGCGGCCCCGAGCGCAAGCGGTACGCGATCACCGACGCCGGCGTCACCGACGTCGCGCAGTGGCTCGCCACGCCCGAGAAGCCCGAGCCGTATCTGCAGTCCACGCTGTACACGAAGATCGTCCTCGCGCTGCTGACCCACCGCGACGCGGCCGACATCCTCGACACACAGCGGTCCGAGCACCTGCGCAGCATGCGCATCCTCACCGACCGCAAGCGCAAGGGCGATCTGGCCGACCAGCTGATCTGCGACCATGCCCTGTTCCATCTCGAGGCCGACCTGCGCTGGCTGGAGCTCGCCGCCGCGCGCCTCGACAAGCTGAAGGCGGCGGTCAACGCATGAACGCTCCCGGGGGATCCCTGCTCGTCGCCGAGGACCTGAAGAAGGCGTACGGCCCGACGATGGCGCTGGACGGCGCCGAGTTCTCCATCCACGCCGGCGAGGTCGTCGCCGTGATGGGCCCGTCCGGGTCCGGCAAGTCGACGCTGCTGCACTGCCTCGCCGGTATCGTGACGCCCGACTCGGGCTCGATCCGGTACGGCGACCGTGAGCTCGCGACGATGACCGACGCCCAGCGCAGTCAGCTGCGGCGCTCGGAGTTCGGGTTCGTGTTCCAGTTCGGCCAGCTGGTGCCGGAGTTGACCTGCGTGGAGAACGTCGCGCTGCCGCTGCGGCTGAACGGCACCCCGCGCAAGCAGGCCGAGCACACCGCGCTGAGCTGGATGGAGCGCCTCGAGGTCGACGACCTCGGCAAGAAGCGGCCCGGCGAGGTGTCCGGCGGTCAGGGGCAGCGGGTGGCCGTGGCGCGTTCGCTCGTCACCAGCCCGCGGGTCGTCTTCGCCGACGAGCCGACCGGCGCGCTGGACTCGCTCAACGGCGAGCGCGTGATGGAGCTGCTCACCGAGGCCGCCCGGTCGGCCAACGCGGCCGTGGTGCTCGTGACGCACGAGGCGCGGGTCGCCGCCTACTCCGACCGCGAGATCGTCGTACGGGACGGCAAGTCGCGCGACATGGAGCGCGTCGTATGAACCTGCGCCAGTGGTCCCAGGATCTGGGGATGGGACTCCGGTTCGCCTTCGCGGGCGGGCGGGAGGGATGGGTCCGGGCCGTGCTGACGGCGCTCGGCGTCGGCCTCGGCGTGGCGCTGCTGCTGCTGTCGACGGCGCTGCCGAACGTCCTCTCGGTGCGGCACGAGCGCGAACAGGCCCGGATGGACTACTCGTTCACGGAAAAGCCGGTGCCGAAGGCCGACAACACCGTGCTGGTCTCCCACGTCGACACGACGTTCCGCGACAAGGACGTACGCGGCCGGCTGGTGGAGCCCGAGGGAGCGCAGGCCCCGCTGCCGCCCGGCGTGAACGCCTACCCGGCCGAGGGCGAGATGCTGGTCTCCCCCGCCCTGAAGACACTGCTCGCCTCCGACGGGGCGCGGCTGCTGCGGGAGCGGCTGCCGTACCGGATCGTCGGGACCATCGGGGAGAGCGGGCTCATCGGCTCGCACGAACTCGCCTACTACGCGGGCGCCTCCGGACTCGCTTCCCGGGTCGACGGCTTCGGCGATTCCCGGCTGACGAAGTTCGGGGACCCGAATCCGACGCCCGAGAGCACCGACCCGGTGCTGGTGCTGCTGAACATCGTGGTGATCGTGATGCTGCTGATGCCGGTGGCCGTGTTCATCGCGGCGGCCGTGCGGTTCGGCGGCGAGCGGCGCGACCGCAGGCTGGCCGCGCTGCGCCTGGTGGGCGCCGACGGCCGGATGACCCGGCGCATCGCGGCGGGCGAGGCGATGGGCGGCGCGCTGCTCGGCCTGGTCATCGGCACCGGCTTCTTCCTGGTCGGACGGCAGGTGGCGGGCTCCGTCGAGTTGCTCGGCGTCAGCGTGTGGCCCAGCTATCTCAACCCCTCCCCCGTACTGGCCCTGCTGGTCGCCGTGGCGGTGCCGACGTCCGCCGTCCTCGTCACCCTCCTCTCGCTGCGCGGTGTCGTGATCGAACCGCTCGGCGTGGTGCGCGCGGCGAAGCCCGCCCGGCGCAGGCTGTGGTGGCGGCTGCTGCTGCCGGTGGCCGGCCTCGTGATGCTCTACCCGATGATCGGCCAGGGCCGCGAGAACGGCGACTTCAACCAGTACCTGGTGGTCGGCGGCGTCCTGCTGCTCCTCGTCGGGGTCACCGCACTGCTGCCCTGGTTGGTGGAAGCGGTCGTCGCCCGGCTCGGGTCCGGCGGCGTCGCCTGGCAACTGGCGGTACGGCGGCTGCAGTTGAGCAGCGGCACGGCAGCACGGATGGTCAACGGCATCGCCGTGGCGGTGGCCGGAGCCATCGCGCTGCAGATGCTGTTCGCCGGAGTGGACAGCGACTACACCCAGGCGACGACCGACCAGGACGTCCGGCGGGCGCAGATGCAGGTGCAGGTGCCGCAGGGCACTCCGATGGCCGCGACCGTCAAGGCGTTCCAGGAGACCAAGGGCGTCCGGAAGGTCACGGCGCTGTGGGAGGAGTACCTCGCCGACGTCACCTGGAAGAACGAGGACGGCCCGACCCTGTCCGACTCGCTGACCATGGGCGACTGCACGACCCTGCGCGAGGTGGCGAAGCTGCCCTCCTGCAAGGACGGCGACATCTTCGTCGTCGACGGCGGCCAGGACGGGTACTCCGGGGACGCGCCGAAGATGAACAAGCCCGGCAAGAAGCTGTACCTGGCGTCGTCGTCCTACTCCCAACGCGGCCAGGAGGTCGTCTGGACCGTCCCGGCGGGCATCAAGCAGGCCCACTCGGTCGACGACCCGACCGGCAACCGGCGCAGCGGCTTCCTGATGACGCCGGGCGCGCTGCCCAAGGACGCCGAGGCGATCCTCTCCGGCCAGCTGTACCTCTCGATCGACCAGTCCGTGCCCGACGCCTTCGACTACGCCCGCAACACCGCGGCGAAGGTGGACCCGCAGGCCGACCCGATGATGTGGGCGTCCAGCCGGGAGGCCGCCCGGTTCACTTCCCTGCGCACCGGCCTGCTCGTCGGCTCCGCCGCGGTGCTGCTGCTGATCGGCGCGAGCCTGCTGGTCGCGCAGCTGGAGCAGCTGCGCGAGCGCCGCAAGCTGCTGTCGTCCCTGGTCGCCTTCGGCACCCGGCGGCGCACGCTGGGCCTGTCGGTGCTGTGGCAGACGGCGATCCCGATCACGCTGGGCCTGGCGCTGGCCCTGGTCGTCGGGCTCACGCTGGGCGCGGTCCTGCTGAAGATGACGGACACACCGGTCGGCATCGACTGGGCCAGCGTGCTGTCGATGACCGGCATCGCCGCGGCGGTCGTCCTGGTGGTGACGCTGCTGAGCCTGCCGCCGCTGCTGCGGCTGCTGCGGCCGGACGGGCTGCGCACGGAGTAGCGACCGACCCGACCGCCCCCGAAGGGCCCCTCGCCGGTGCGAGGGGCCCTTCGCCGTTCACAGCTGGTACTCCCGCACCACCCTCCGCACCTGCGCGAACAGCATGCCGACGTTGACGGACTTGCGGCAGACGACCACCGCGACGACGTCCTGCTGCTCGGTCATCCGTACGAACAGATGGGTGAGGTTCTCGCTGTTGACGAGGATCTCCTGGAAGAAGTGGTTGTCGCTCTGGTTCCCGCGCCGCTCCTTGAAGACGTCCTCGATCATCACGACCGTACGGCCCTGGAAGAGGTCGAGCGTGGCGCCCGCCAGCAGGTCCAGGACCTCGGGCGGATGGTTGTCGACGGTCTCGTAGGAGAGCAGCATGCCGGTCGACATGTCGACGACGCCGGACGCGACGCAGTCGGGGGCATCCGTACGCAGTGACTTGACCAGGCCCATCACCTGGTCGGAGAAACCTGGGGTCATACGCTTCGTCGCCATCCCTTCAGACTCCGGTCTTCTCGGTGAGGATCAGGTCGATACGGCGCAGGGCGGGCTGGGTCGCCGTGTGCAGGCGCTCCACGTCCATGCCCTCGTCGCCGAGCACGACCATCAGCGCGGTGTCCCCGACCGCGTAGAACGCGGCGCAGCCGTGGCTGCCGTAGGCCACCGTGCGGTGCAGGGCGCCGCGGGAGGTCGCCTCGGCGGTGCGGCGGGCGAGGCCGAGGCCGGCCGCGGCGAGGGCGGCGAGGCCCTCCGGGTCGATGGAGTCGGCGGTGTCGGCGGCTATGAGCAGTCCGTCGGCCGCCGCCACCGCGGTGTCGGTGATGCCGGTCACCTGCTCGCGCAGGCCGCGCATCTCCCGCGCGAGGGCTTTGTGGTCCATGAAGGCAACTCCCCTGATTCTGATCGCATATGACCGTCTGTTTTCTTTGGGGGTTTCACGTGGGGGCATTTGGGTGGGGCATAGACGCGGAGGATCGATGCGAGGGATCCGTTCGAGGAGATCCGTTCGAAGGGATCCATGCGGGGGGCATCGATGTGGGGCCGCTATTTCGCCGGCGAGTTCCGCAGGCGGAAGAACTCCTTCCAGCCGGTGCCGTTGCCGGCCTCGTCCTGTTCCGGTGTGAGCGCTTCGTTGATGCCGCTGGCGCCGGGCCGACGGCGGGGCAGCGCCGTCGCCTCCTCCGCGACCGGCTGCGGCGGCGGGAGCGCGGGCGGCGCCGGCTCCCGGGGGCGCACGCCGTGCCCGTCGGGCGGCAGCCGGACCGGGATCGGACGAGGCGCGTCCACGCACTCCAGCAGCCCCTCGCCCACCATCCGCGCCACCTCCACGGTGACGGTGTAGACCCCGCGCCCGGTGCGGAAGGCGAGGTCCCGGGCGGTGCGTCGGCCGTCCGCGTGGGCGAGCAGCTCGCACTGCAACGCGCCGAGGCGGGCCGCCGCGTAGGAGAGGGAGGCGGGCACCGGCCGCTCCCGGTCCGGGCGCACCGGGCACGGCAGCGCCAGCAGCGCGGCCAGCTTGCGCGACGCCTCCTGGAGCAGCCGGGTGGGCGGTTCGCCGACGGCGACCGCGGCGGGCGGCGGACCGGCCGCCGGACCGCGTTCGCAGCCGTCGACACTGCCCGCGACGACTGCGAACGCGGCGTCCTGGAGGGCCATCGCGCAGACCACCCGGAGCTGTGCGGCCCCCGCGTAGCCGTGGGCGATCAGCCCGGCGGCCGGCCAGCGCGCGCCGCCCGACTCGCGCACCAGCCCGGCCCACTCCTCGCCGCCGATCCGGCCGGACCGCAGCAGCAGCGCCTCCGGCGCGGGCGCGCCGGGCGACTCGACCGCGACGACCAGCCCGCCGTACAGATGGAACGCGCCGCCGGGCGCGCCGAAGACGCGCAGTTCCCCGGTGAAGCCCTCCCGGCTGCACGCGGCAAGGTCGCGTGCCAGCAGTTCGTAGCCCGACATCACTCCCCTTGAGCCTCTCGCACATACGCCTGACGCGTAGCGCTGAGGAGGGAATGTGTATCAGTCCGGGCGCATATTCCCGCGGGGGATTTCCGAGCTGCCCTCAGCTGACCTCCAGCTGACGGAAGTTGAGCGCTCAGCAGCCGTTCGGGGAATTCAATTTGCTTTGTTCAGCGCTCATTTGACGCCCTGTCCGCAGGCGCCGAATCCGCCGGAGCGGCCGCACCCGCCGAAGTCGCCACACCCGCCGGAGTGGCCGCACCCGCCGGAGTGGCCGCACCCGCCGGAGTGGCCGGAGCGGCCGTCACCGGTGCCACGTCCGAGGCCGTGGCTCCCCTCGGGCGCGGCGCGTGCCGCAGGGCCTGCTCCCGGGAGTAGGCGTGCAGATAGCCCACCACCGTGTTCGTGACGGCCACCAGGGGCACGGCCACGATCGCGCCGCCGATGCCCGCCACCATGCCGCCCGCGGCGACCGACAGGACCACCGCCAGCGGGTGGACGCGCACGGCGCGGCCGAGGATGAACGGCTGGAGGATGTGGCCCTCGATCTGCTGGACGGCCAGCACGACCGCCAGGGTCATCACCGCGGTGAACACGCCCTGGGTGACCAGCGCGACGACGACCGCGAGCGCGCCGGAGGCGACCGCGCCGACGAGCGGGATGAAGGAGAACAGGAAGATGAAGACGGCGAGCGGGACGGCCATCGGCACGTCGAGGAAGTAGATGCCGAGGCCGATGAAGATCGCGTCGATCAACGCGACTATCACCGTGCCGCGGACGTACGCGGTGAGCGTCGCCCAGGCCCGCGGGCCCGCGCCCGCCACGCCCGGCCGGGCCGCGGCCGGGACCAGCTTGAGCGTCCACTCCCAGATGCGCTTGCCGTCGTAGAGCAGGAAGAGGGTGGAGAAGAACGCCAGGAGGATGCCGGTCAGCGCCTCGACGACGACCGTGACGCCCTCCAGGCCGGCCGAGGTGATCGAGTCGGTGTTGTCGCCGATCGCGTCGCGCAGGTTCTCGGCGATGCCGTTGATCTGCTTGTCGGTGACGTGGAAGGGGCTGTTGAGCAGCCAGCGGCGCAGGTCGTCGATGCCGTCCTGGACCTGGTCCGAGAGGTCGTCGATGTTCGCCATGACCTGCCAGGTGACGAACCAGCCCATCAGACCGATGACGACGAACCCGAGGATCGCCGTCAGCGCGGTGGCGGCCCCGCCGGGGACGCCGACCCGCTTCAGCCGGGCCACGGTCGGTTCGAGGAGCGCGGTGAGGAGCAGGGCGACCACGAAGGCCATGACGACCAGTTGGACCGCGCTGATGACCCTGATCAGGATCCAGACGGTCCCGGCGAGCACCAGCAGCCGCCAGCCCGCCTCGGCCGCGACCCGGACGCCCCAGGGCACCACTTGCGCGGGATCGGGACGCGTGGCCCGCAGCGGGGGCTCCGCCAGGAACTCCTCGGCGGTCGCCACGGAGCTCGCGGACGCCGCGGCGGCCTCGGACGTCGTCGGCTTCGACAACGGATTCGGATCAGGCCGCGGATCCGGCGTCGGATTCAGTTCGGCGGAGGTCTCCCGCTCCACCTCCGCGCGCCGCTCGTCGAGCCGCTCGCCCATCTCGCTCAGCCCGGCGCCGAGCCGCCCCAGCCACCCTGGCACTCGCGACATGATCCGACCTCTTCCCCCGTCTCTCCCCACCACTCCCCCTGGAGTCGTCGGTCACGGCCGTACCGACCGTACATGGCGATGGCCCCTCCCCCTAGGACGGGGAGGGGCTGCGCAGGGTTGAGAGCTACCGCGAAGTCACCGGCTCAGTAGGAGCCGTTGGCCTGCCAGAAGGCCCAGGCGTCACAGGGACTGCCGTAGCGGTCGTTCATGTAGTTCAGGCCCCACTTGATCTGGGTGGCCGGGTTGGTCCGCCAGTCGGCGCCCGCGGAGGACATCTTCGAGCCGGGATAGGCCTGGACGAGGCCGTAGGCGCCGGAGGAGGGGTTGACGGCCTGGTAGTTCCAGGTGGACTCGTGGTCCACGATGTTGCTGAAGCACTGGAACTGACCGCTCGGGATGATCTGCCGGGCGATGGCCTTGACCTCGGCGACCGTGTACGACGCCTGCTGGGGGAAGCTTCCGGAGGCGGAGGTCGACTCGACCTCGTTCTCGGCCGCCTTGTCCGCGGCCTCCTTGGCGGCCTTGTCCGCCTTCGCCTTGTCCGCGGCGGCCTGGGCGGACTTCTGCTTGGCCACCGCGTCCTTGGCCGCCTGCTTGCGGGCCGACTCCTCCGCGGACTTCCTGGCGGTGGTGTCGGCGGCGATGGCCTGGACGTCGGCCTGGTGCGTCAGCGTGGCGGACTGCACCTGGGCCTGCCGGCCTGCAGGTAAGTCCGCGAGGAGGGTGGATTCGCTCGCTGTCGCCTCGGCGTCGTCGAGAGGCTGCGCGACGCCGCCCTGGGCGACGCCCACGACGGCGCCCACGGTGGTGACAGCGGTAGCCGAGGCAACGGCGAATCCCCGGGCCGATATCGGGCTCACACGGATTCCTTCTGCTGGTCGTCAGATCTGTGGTCGACAGGTCTGCTGGTCGTCAGTTGAAGGGAACGCACGGCCGACCGGCCGTACGGCCTAGTACCAGTGGTTGGCCTGCCAGAACGACCACGCCTCGCACGGGCTGCCGTAGCGGCTGTCCATGTAGTTGAGGCCCCACTTGATCTGGGTGGCCGGGTTGGTCTGCCAGTCGGAGCCGGCGGACGCGTACTTGCCGGCGGGCAGCGCCTGGAAGAGACCGTAGGCGCCGGAGGAGGCGTTCACGGCGTGGTAGTTCCAGCTGGACTCGTGGTCCACGATGTTGCTGAAGCACTGGAACTGGCCGCTCGGCACCATCTGCGCCGCCATCGCCTTGATCTGGGCGATGGTGTAGGAGCTCTGGATCGGGAAGTCGCCCGCGCTGCGGCTGGCCTTGGCCTTGGCCTCGGCGCGCTCCTTGGCCGCCTTCTCGGCGGCCTCCTTCTTCGCGACGGCCGTCTTGGCGGCGGCCTTGCGGGCCGTCTCCTCGGCGTCCTTCTTCGCGCCCTCGTCCGCGGCGATGGCCTGTACGTTGGCCTGCTGCGCGAGGGACGCCGTCTGCACCTGGGCCTGCTGGCCCACGGGTATGTCGGCGAGGAGCGTCGCGTCGCCTGCCGTCGCTTCTGCGTCGTTGGGCTGCGCGACACTGCCCGAGGCAACGCCGACGACGCTTCCGACAGCGGTGACCGCCGTGGCCGAGGCCACTGCGAATCCCCGGACCGAGATCCGGCTCACACGGTTTCCTTCCAGCATCGCCCGCTTCGGTGACCCTGGCGGACGCAATCGTGCCCCTTGACGCTGGTCTCCGAACTGCGGGGTCACAGGAGACGCGGGCCCGTTGGACGGCTCCCGGAAAGGGAGCGCCCGTGGTGCGCGGGCGGCATACGACGGTCGGTATGGAGTTTGAGGTGGTACTCAAGTGGCGCTGTGCCGCTGGGGGTACAGCTGTGTCGTATGCGGGGCCTGACGGAACTGAGACTCTGCCGTAACCAAACCGCGCAAGGCAATTCCGAGTTACGTGTGAAAGCTCACACCTGTCGGGACCCTGGGTATTTCGCGAAACCCCCACACACGCCGACGCCGCCCGACTAGGCTCACAGCCTTTGTCGGACGGCGCCAACTCACGCCCAATCCCCGTCAATCGGGGCAGGGCATTCAGATCTGCCCGTCCTCCAGCATTTCGGTCACAAGCGCCGCGATCTGGGACCTCTCGGACCGGTTCAGAGTGACATGCGCGAAGAGCGGATGCCCCTTCAGTTTCTCGACGACGGCGACCACTCCGTCATAACGCCCGACGCGCAGATTGTCCCTTTGCGCCACGTCGTGGGTCAGCACGACCCGGGAATTCGCGCCGATTCGGGACAGAACGGTGAGCAGCACATTCCGTTCGAGCGACTGCGCCTCGTCGACGATCACGAAGGCGTCGTGCAGGGAACGGCCCCGGATGTGCGTCAGGGGCAGGACCTCCAGCATCCCGCGCGCGGTGACCTCCTCGATGACCTCGCGGCTGGTGACCGCGGACAGCGTGTCGAAGACCGCCTGCGCCCAGGGGCCCATCTTGTCGGCCTCGGAACCGGGCAGATAGCCCAGCTCCTGTCCGCCCACCGCGTACAGCGGCCGGAAGACCATCACCTTCTGGTGCTGGCGGCGCTCCAGGACCGCCTCCAGACCCGCGCAGAGCGCGAGCGCGGACTTGCCGGTGCCGGCCCGGCCGCCCATCGACAGGATCCCGACGTCCGGGTCGAGCAGCAGATCGAGCGCGATGCGCTGCTCGGCGCTGCGGCCCTTGATGCCGAAGGCCTCCCGGTCGCCGCGCACGAGGCGGACGTTTCCGTCGGCGGTGACCCGGCCGAGGGCCTTGCCGCGCTCCGACTGGATGGTCAGACCGGTGTGCACGGGAAGGTCGGCGGCCTCGGGCACGTGGATGCGCCCCTCCTCGAAGAGGATGTCCACCTGTTCACCGGACAGGGTCAGTTCGGACATTCCGGTCCAGCCGGAGGAGCCCGTGATGGCGAGCTCGGCGCGGTACTCCTCGGCGAGGAGACCGACCGAGGACGCCTTGATCCTGAGCGGAAGGTCCTTCGACACGACGGTGACGTCGAACCCCTCGGCCTGCAGATTTCGGGCGACCGCGAGGATGCGGGAGTCGTTGTCCCCCAGGCGGTAGCCGGACGGCAGGACGCTGGGGTCCGAGTGGTTGAGCTCGACACGGATGGTCCCGCCCAGTTCGCCGATCGGAATGGGAGCGTCCAGGCGACCGAACTTCACCCGGTAGTCGTCGAGCAGGCGCAGTGCCTGCCGGGCGAAGTAGCCGAGTTCGGGATGGTGCCTCTTGGCCTCCAGTTCCGTGACCACGACGATGGGAAGCACGACTTCGTGCTCCTCGAAGCGGGTCATGGCGTTCGGGTCGGCCAGCAGGACGCTGGTGTCGAGAACATAGGTGCGCCGGTCTGGCATACGGCGCTTTGTGCTGGTCACCACGGAAGGACGTACCCCCTCGGATGAGGTCGGGGAGCGACGGAGTGGAGCTGGACCGGTTCCCGGCCCGCTTGCACGGGCCGAGAACCGGCCCCCCGCTGCTTCTTCCGTGCCGTGACCGCACGGTCGGGCTGGTGCAAAGGGCCTCCCGGGCGGACGGCCCCGTGCCGTCCGCTGAGATACGACACCCGTGGTTCGGGCGTCGACCTGCTTGGCTTATGCCCTCGAACATGCGCTGCCATGCCAGGGCATATGACGGCGCCCCGGTGAACTCCTTGTTACTTCCGCCCCAAGAGGGTGAACGCGAGGGTGGCGCCTCAGCCGCCGTAACGGCGGTGCCGGGCCGCGTAGTCGCGCAGGGCGCGCAGAAAGTCGACCTTGCGGAAGGCCGGCCAGAAGACCTCGCAGAAGTAGTACTCCGCATGGGCGGTCTGCCACAGCATGAAACCGGACAACCGCTGCTCGCCGCTGGTGCGGATCACCAGGTCGGGGTCGGGCTGGGCGCCGGTGTAGAGGTGGCGGCCGATCAGCTCGACGCTGACGGACTCGGCGAGGTCCTCGATCGAGGTGCCCTTGTCCGCCGCGTCCACGATCATCGAGCGCACGGCGTCGGCGATCTCCTGCCGGCCGCCGTAGCCGATGGCGACGTTGACCAGTATCCCGTCGACATGGGCGGTGGCCTCCTCGGCCTCCTTCAGCGCGGTCTGCACATGGGAGGGGAGGATGTCGGGGTTGCCGACGTGGTGGACCCGCCAGCGGCCGTCGGCCGCGAGGGTGCGCACGACGTCCTCGATGATGCCGAGGAGCGGGACGAGTTCTTCCTTGGCGCGGTCGAGGTTGTCCGTCGACAGCAGCCAGAGGGTGACGACCTCGACGTCCGTCTCGGTGCACCAGCCGAGGAACTCCTCGATCTTGTCGGCGCCGGCCCGGTGGCCGTGCTCCGTGGTGGAACCCGCGGCCTTCGCCCAGCGCCGGTTGCCGTCCATGATGACGCCGATGTGCTTGGGCACCTGAGCGTGGTCCAGGTGACCTTCCACCCGGCGTGCGTACAGCCTGACCAGAAGGCCGCGCAGCTTGTCGCGCAGGTTCACGTGTTTGTCAGCCCCTCCGTACGGTGCGGTCCCCGCGGGGCGCAGCCTACCGCGCAGGGCTCGGACCGGTCACACGGGAGCCGACGGTGGTGCGGGGACAAAAAAACGGGCCGGTCCGTGGGGGGGAGACGGACCGGCCCGAGGGGGGGTTTCCACCATAACCCTTCGTAAGTGATGCTGCGCGCATCGGCGCACCACAACTACTCTCCGGAGTCGCCCGACGACGCGCCGGTGGCCCTTTCGGGCGTTGTTCATGGGTGGTTCATGGCCGGAACACAGCGGATTCGCAGGGCAATGCACCCGATTGCCGAGGGAAGCTGAGGTTTTGGAGCGACTTGAGCCCCGGTCGGCCACATGTCCATCCGTCCCTCCGACGGGCTAACGCGGCCGCGAACGCCCGCTTGACGCGGGCATCCTCGCGCAGCCCCCTCCGCGCTCCGGAAACTCCGTGGATCCGGAGGGTGGAGGGGAGGCGCGAGGAGGGGAGCGGGGCCCGGGTGCGCAGGGGTGATTCCTGGCCAATTCGCCACGACTGGCACAACGGGGGCTCTTGGGAGGGCCTACGGGCGGCGCGCCTCGACGAGGTGGCGGGTGCTGTGCGCGACGAAGGGGCCGTCGGCCTGGATCTGCTCGTGCAGGGCGCGCAGCCGGGGCCGGTAGGCCTCCACCGTGAAGCCGGGCACCATCCACACCACCTTGCGCAGGAAGTGCACGACGGCGGCGATGTCGTGGAACTCGACGCGGAGCCGTTCCGCGCGCAGGCCGACGATCTCCAGGCCGACCCGCTCGGCGTCGGCGCGCTCGCGGTCGGGGTGACGTCCGCTGTTCACCGCCGCCGGCTGCGGACCGAGGAAGTACTCGACGAGCTCGAAGACGCTGCGGGGACCGACGTGCTGGGCGAAGTACGTGCCGCCCGGCTGCAGGACGCGGGCGATCTCGCTCCACAGGGGCCGGACCGGATGCCTGCTGCTCACCAGGTCGAAGACGGCGTCCGCGAACGGCAGCGGGCCGTCCTCGGGGGACGCGACGACCGCGATGCCGCGCGGGCGGAGCAGGGCGGTGGCCTTGGCGACGTTCGCCGGCCAGCCCTCGGTGGCGACGGTCAGGACGGGCGCGTCGGGGGCGGCGCGGCCGAGCGCGAAGTCCAGGACCTCTCCTCCCCCGGTCTGCACGTCGAGCACGGCGCTCGCGCCCGCCAGCCGCCCGGCCAGCGAGGAGGCGTACCCCCAGGAGGGCCGCGCCTCGGTGGCCCGCCCCTCGAACCAGGAGAAGTCCCACCCTTCGGTGGGCACGGCGGCGCCCTCCGCGAGGAGGCTCTCGAAGACGTCCATACGGGGATCGTGGCAGAGCGGGCGCAAGAACCGCCGCTGATTTTCGCGACGCCGACCGGACCTACTCCGGGCGCTCGTAGTGCAGCATCACGACCCCGTTGCCGAAGGTGCGGGACTCGGTGAGGTGGAGCGCGGTCGTGGCGGGACGGTCGGTGTGGGGGAACAGGGGTGTGCCGCCGCCGACGAGCACCGGATGGACGTAGACACGGAGTTCGTCGACCAGGTCCTGGCGGAGGAAGGCCGCGGCGAGTTCGGCGCCGCCGAGGCCGAGGTCGCCGCCGATCTGCTCCTTGAGGGCGTTCACCTCCGCGGGGACGACGTCCCGGACGATCGTCGTGTTCCCCTCCACGTGTTCCAGCGTCCGCGAGTAGACGAACTTCGGCTTCTCGCGCCAGATCGCGGCGAAGTCGGCCACCGAGGCGGGGGCGGCCGGGTCGGCGTCGGCGGTCGGCCAGAAGTCGGCCATGAGGTCGTGGGTGGTCCGGCCGAGGAGCATGGCGCCCAGCTCCCGGACCCTGTCGTTGACGTACCGGTGCACCTCGTCGTCGACGCGATGCCAGGAGATGTCGTGGCCCGGGCCCTCGATACAGCCGTCCAGGGACATCGACATCATCAGGACGATCTTCCCCATACGACGGCCACCCTTCGTGTCCCCGGCTCGCTACGGTGCAGAGGGTAACGACGCGGCCGAGGGGAGACGGGGATGGCGCGCTGGCGGGACGGGCGTGGGGAACTGATCGTGGGCGGCGGTGCCGGCCCGCGGGTTCCGCTGGAGGTCGCGGCCTCCTACCGGGCCCGCACGAGGGGCCTGCTCGGGCGGGACTCCGTGGACGGGGCGATGCTGCTGACCCCGGCCGGCAGCGTGCACACGTTCCGGATGCGGATGCCGATCGACGTCGCGTATCTCGACCGGCGGCTGAAGGTCATCGCCGTGCGCACCATGCGGCCGGGGCGACTGGGGTTGCCCCGGCTGCGGTCCCGGCATGTGCTGGAGGCCGCGGCGGGGGCGATGGAGGGGTGGGGGGTGCGGGCGGGGGTGCGGGTCGAGGTCCGGGTCAGCTCACCGTCCGCGGGAACGTGACCTCCACCCGGCGGTTCTTCTTGCGGCCGGCCTCGGTCGAGTTGTCGGAGATGGGGTACTGCTCGCCGTAGCCGCGCACCTCGAAGGTGATGTTCGGGTTGTTCAGCTCCCCCGCGAGCTCGGCCTGCACGGCGTCCGCCCGCTGCTTCGACAGGACGTCGCCGTGGGCGGAGGAGCCCAGGTCGTCCGTGAAGCCGAAGACGCGGACCAGGGTGGTGTTCTGCTTCTTGATCTCCGCCGCGATCGTGCCGATCCGGGCCTTCGCCGCCGCGCCCAGACTCGCGCTGTCCTTGCCGAAGAGGACCTCGGCCTGGAGGGCGAACGTCACATCGGCGTTGGTGTCCTCCCGGCGTTCGTCACCGGTCTCGTCCTCGACGACCTGCTTGATGTCCAGCACCTTGGGTTCGGCCAGGGTGCCGCCCTCGGGGAGCTTGAGATCGGGGTCGTTCGGGTCCACCTCGACCGGGGCGGTGGCGGTGGGCTCGGTGCCGGGGGGCACGCTGGGGGTGGTGTCGGCCCGGGCGGCAGGAGCCGTGCCGACGATCACGAGGGTGGCCGTGGCCACCGCCAGAGCGAGACGTGGGGTCATGACCGCCTCACCCGGAGATCTTGATGACCCCGCTGGGGAACAGCGGGAGTTGGAAGGTGACGTCCGTGGAACCGGCGGGCGGGGCGGGGAACTGGAGGAAGACGTCGATGGATTCGCCGGCCTTGAGGGTGGAGAAGCCCGTCGTCGTCAACGGCCGGCCTTCGGTGTCACGGAGGACGTAGTAACGCTTCTTGCTCTTGGAGTCGACGAGGGTGGCTCCGCCGAGGGACAGCCCGTTGTTGATGATCTCGGTCTCATTGCCGCTCAGCGCGGAGGGGATCACGGCTTCTGTTCCGCTGTCGTTCTTGAGGGCGCCGTTGACGGTGACGAAGCCGCCTGAGTCACGCACGGCCGACTTGATCTGCAGGAGCAGCCCGCTCGGACCCTTCAACTCGGCCAAGGGCTCGTCGGACTGACCCTCCTGAACGTCCGGCTGCGATCCACTGGGCTTGGAAGCGGACGACGTGTTCTGTGGCTTCTTGTCATCGTCGCCGCCACCGCCCCCGCAGGCGGCCGAGCCAAGAGCCAGCCCGCCCACGACAGCCAGCGCGACCATCCCCCTGCGGGCCTTCGCAGTGAACCGCATGCTCATCGCCCTGCCTCCTTCTTCACTCGTCGTTCGCTCGTTCAGTCGGCCAGGTGGACGGAGAAGAGGTCCTCGGGCCCAGGCAGATCGCCGAGGTCCGTCGGGTCCAGATCCCATATCCCCCCGTCCTTGCAGGTGAGACTCGGCAGCACGTCGTCCTCGGCGTCCGGGTCCGGGGTCGAGGTCGGGTCCGGAGTCGGGGTCGGGGTCGGGGTCGGGTCCGGCAGCTCAAACGTGCACAGGGACTCGATCACAGCGATGGCGTCGGCATGAGCCCGCCTGTCCGCTGTGCCGGGAACGACTGATTCGCCGATGGTCTTGTTCGTCTGCGCCGTGACGGTGTAGCCGAGAAGGCCGTCCGGGCTGCACTCGACGGTCGCATCGTTCATCGCCGCCAACTGGCCGGCCCGCCAGCACGAGTTGTCCGCGCCCTTGCCGTCGAAGATGTCCTGCCACTTCGTCGGGTCCAGGACGGCCAGTACCCACAGGTCGGCCAGTTGGTCCCTGGTCTCCTGGGCCGCCGCCAGCGCCGCCGCGTCGGCGGCGGTCTGGGCGCCGTTGCGGTTCGCTGCGGCCTGGCCGACGGCGAAGTACGCGAACGCGAGAAAGAGCAGGCCCGCCACCACCGTGATGTAGATGGGGAAGACCTGCCCGGCGTCGCCGTGTGCGCGGACTCGTGTCAGGGAGCCACCTTGGCGATCTGTGCCCGGAGCTTGTCGACGATCGTCTGGCCCAGGTTCGTGTTGGCGATCAGGACCACGATCGCCACCACCACCGCGATGATGCCCAGGTACTCGACCGCGGTCTGTCCCTTGTCGTCGGCGGCGCGGCGGCGTACCGCCCGCACCGTGGTGTTCGTCCAGCCGCTCACCCGGACCCTGGCCGCGACGGCGGTCTTCAGCAGCAGGTCGCTCATGGCGTTCCCCTCCGTTCGTGGCGTAAGGGGCACCGTACGACGGGGGCGGCGGTTCGGCCGAGGGTCCCAGGGCCCAATTCCGGGCCCAGTGCGGGGTGCGGTCGGGTGTCATGAGGTCACCGCCGTTCCCAGCCACTTGGCCGCGGCCTCGGAGCGGCTGCTGCTGTGCAGCTTGGCGAAGATGCGGTTGATGTGGTTCTTGACGGTCTTCTCGCTGATGAAGCAGGCGGCGGCGATCTGCTGGTTGTTCATGCCCGATGCGATGAAGTCCATGATCTCCGCCTCCCTCACGCTGAGTTGGAACCCCGCCCTGTGTACAAGGCTATGTACAGGGGTCAACTGTCTCACAGGCGATTGCAACTGCGAAAGCGATTCCGGGGATGTCGGGGAAAATAGGGGTGTTGGGTCCGGTTCGGCGTGTGCATTCGCATCGGACTGGATGTGTGCGAGGACTGCCGTCGCCGCCGTGGGGGTGAAGTGGGCGCGGCCCGAGGTGATGTCCCGCACCGCCGACGCCAGTTCCTCCACGGTGAACTCCCCGTGGACCAGATAGCCGCCGGCCCCGCCGCGCAGGGCCGCCCGGACGATCTCGGCCTCGTGGCTGTACGTCAGCATCACGACCCGGGCGATCCGCACCAGGTGGGGAAGGGCGGAGAGGCCGTCGACGCCCGGCATGCGGACGTCCAGGAGCACGACGTCGGGGCGGTGGCGGAGGGTGGCCTCGTAGGCCTCACGGCCGTCCGCCGCCTCCGCGACGACCGTGATGTCGTCCCGGCCGGAGAGCAGGGCGGTCAGGCCCGCGCGGACGACCGGGTTGTCGTCGGCCACCACCACGCGCACACGGGCCGGCCTGGGCGGTGGGGGGAAGAGCGGCTGCACGGCGCCGTCCGGCATCAGGCGGCCTCCTCTCGGGTGAGTGCGGCCAGCGGGAGTTCCAGGCGCACCTCGGTGCCCCGGGAGTCATGGCCGTGGCCGATGTGGATGCGGGCGCCGACGGAGGCGGCCCGCTCGACCATGCCGACCAGGCCGAAGTGGCCGGTGCGGCGCAGTCGTTCGAGGGTGGTGTCGGGCGGGAGGCCCCGGCCGTCGTCGTGGACGCTGAGGGTGAGGAGTTCGCCGTGGACGGCCGCCCGCACCTCGACATGGGTCGGGGCCGCGTGGCGGTGGGCGTTCTCCAGGGCCTCCGAGGTGATCGTGAGGAGTTGGCGGGCCACGGCGGGCGGGACGGGGAGGGTCGTCCGGTCGCCCGAGGGGTGGTAGGTGATCGGCAGGCCGGTGCGTTGTGCGAAGTCGCTGGTGTTGGCCGCCAGTTCGGGCAGGATGTCGACGCCCTGCGCCGGATCCGACTCCCGGCGCAGGTCGGTGAGGAGTTCCCGGGACTCGGCGGCGGCCCGGCGCGCGGCCCGGGCGACCAGTTCGGCGTGTTGCCGCACCCGGGCCGGGTCCATGTCCGGCGCGGCGGCCGAGCGGGCGAGGGCGTCCGCGGCGAGGGCCACGCCGTGCAGGGTCTTGGCCACGGAGTCGTGCATCTCGCGGGCCAGCCGGGCGCGTTCGGCGGCGACCGCCTCGGTGACGGCCAGCCGGGCCTTGACGGTGGTCAGGGCCAGGGTGGCCGCGCCGAAGCGGAGCATGAGGCCCCGCAGCGACGAGCCCATCGCACCGGTGATGACGCACAGGCCCGGCAGCAGCAGCCGTTCGGCGAGGCTCGCGCCGGGATCCCGTACCAGGGTCGCGTGCACCAGCAGCAGGATCAGCGACTGGAGGGAGGCGAAGCAGGCGGCGCCCCGCCAGCCGTAGACGATGCCGGCGAGCAGGGGGGTGCAGACGCTGACGTAGGCGAGCGTGGTGTCCGGGCCCGCCGAGATCAGCAGCAGGGTGCCGAACGCGGTGTCCGCGACCAGGAGCGCGGGGTGGCGCAGCAGCAGGGGGCCGAAGCGTTCCCAGTCCCGGAAGAGGACGTACGAGCCCATGAAGGTGACGACCACGGCGGCGCCCACCAGGCGGACGCCCAGTCCCGGGGCCGCGTTCAGCAGGGCGGGCGGGGCGGCGACGGCGATCATGGCCAGCCGGAAGCCGAAGACCTGACGGCACATCGCCTGAAGGGCGTTGACCTGGAGCGGTATGGGCGTGGCGGGGGTGTGCGCACGGCCGAGCAGGCCCGGCAGCCGCACGCGCCGCCGCAGCGCCTGCCCGCGCCCCCTCGTGGTCGCCGTCATGCCCGCCGTCGTCATGGCCGTCATCCCGCTCGCCCGCCTGCCTACTCGCCCGTGATCGAGCTGAAGTCCGTACCGGAGCCGAGCAGCATCCCCGCGCCGAGGAGGAGCATCGTCGCCGGGACCATGAACGTCGTGATCATCAGTGTGGCCTTGGGGACCGCTCGGGCCGCCTTGCGGCGGGCGTTCTGCGCGTCCGTGCGGCGCATGTCCTTGGCGATCGCGACGAGCGTGTCGACGATCGGCGCGCCGAGCTCCTCGCCCTGCTGGAGTGCGGTGACGAACATGGCGACCTGCTCGGAGTCGTTGCGGCGGCGCAGTTCCTGGAAGGCCTCGCGGCGGCTCACGCCGAGGTCCATCTGACGCAGCGTGATGCGGATCTCGTCCGCCCACGGTCCCTCGTACCTGGTGGCGACCCGGTCGAGGGCCTGCCGGAAGCCGAGGCCCGCGCTGACGACCACGGCGAGGACGTCGAGGAAGTCCGGCAGGGTCCGCTCGATGGCGTCCTTGCGGATCCGGATCGCGGACCAGATGCCGACCTCGGACCAGAACAGGCCGAAGCCGAGCATGAGCAGGGCGACGAAGTAGCTGCCCTGGAGCACGGCGGCCAGCGCGCCGAAGGCTCCGATCGCGCCGTAGACGGCGCGCCGGGCGGCGTAGCGGTCGATCGTCAGGCCGCCCGGGTTGCCCGCGAGGTCGATCCTGCGGCGGTACCGGGTGACCTGTTTGGGGCCCATCAGACGCAGGACGGCGGGCGCGTACCGCATGCCCATCCGGTCGACGACCGAGCCGACCGCGCCGGTGCGGGTCGAGCCGACCTCCAGGGCCAGTTGGAGGTCGCTGGGCAGTTTCACGTCGGCCCGGTACATGCGGATGCCGGCGAACATGCCCCAGACGCTGAGCCCCACGGCCAGTGCGAGCAGGTACTCCATCCCGTTCCTCTCCTCCCCGGACTGCTCAGACGTCGATACGGGACATGCGGCGGATGAGGACGAAGCCGACCGCGTAGAGGCCGAACGCGATGATCACGCAGGCCTGGCCGACGGGCGAGCCCGTCATACGGTCCAGCGTGCCGCCCTCCACGCTGTTCATCAGGAACAACGCCCCGACCCCCAGCCCGGGCACCGCATAGGAGGTCAGATTCACCTGTGACAGCTGGGTGCGGACCTCGCGCCGGGTCTCCTTGCGTTCCTCCAGCGTCTCCGTCAGGTTCCGCAGGGCCCCGACGACCTGGCCGCCGGCCCGGTTGGAGAGGACCAGGGTGGTGACGAGGACGACGAGTTCGCGGGAGGGCAGCCGGTCGGCGAGTTCGCCCAAGGCGTCGTCCATGGAGTGGCCGACCGTCAACTGGTTGGCGACCTTGGCCAGTTCCTCGCCCGCCGGGGCCTCCAGCTCCTCCGCCGCCATGCCGATCGCGGTGCGCAGCGCCAGGCCGGCGTGGGTGGCGTTGGCCAGGATGCGGGCCAGTTCGGGGAGTTGGTTGATGAACCGCTCGATGCGTTTCTGGCGCTGCCAGTTGAGGAACTGCCAGGCCGCCCAGACGCCCAGGAGACCGGCGATGGGTCCGAAGAACGGGGCGAGGACGGCGTCGCCGATCAGCCACAGGCCGGCCACGGTCGCCAGCATGTAGGCGAGGAACTCGCCGGGCGTCACGTCCAGGCCCGTCGCCGCGAGCCTCAGTTCCAGGTTGCGGCCCGACCGGGTGCGGCGCAGCCGGCGGTCCAGGCCGCGGAAGCGGCGTCGGCGGCCCGTGTCGGGGAGCCGGCCGGTGTAGGAGAGGCGTTCGACGAGTTCGGCCCGCTGGGCGCGGCCCTTGCCGTAGGCGTGCAGGCCGGCGACGGCCAGGGTGCAGGTCAGGACAGTCACGCCGGTGGTGAGGGCGGTGAGGGTGTCGAGGTTCATCGGCGTCACCGGGCTTCCCTTGTGGTCAGTTCGTGTGCCGCGCGGGCCACCCCGAAGGCCTGCGGGATCGGCTGGCTGGCCATGTACAGGCGGTCCGCGGTGCGGCGCGGGAGGGGGAAGTACTCGAAGTCGCCGTGGATGCGGCCGTCGGCGGCCATCGGGCGGGCGTTGAAGCGGGCGATCGTCGCCAGCCGGTACGGCTCTCCGCCGTGGCTGTCGAGCAGGGCTATCTCGGTGACGCGGCGGGCGCCGTCGGCGAACCGGGTGAGCTGGACGACGACGTCCACCGCGCTGTTGATCTGGTCGTGGAGGGCGATGAAGGGGATCTCGACGTCGGACATCGAGGCGAGGGTCTGCAGGCGCATCAGGGCGTCCTCGGCGCTGTTGGCGTGGACGGTGGCCAGGGAGCCGTCGTGGCCCGTGGACATCGCCTGGAGCATGTCGAGCGACTCGCCGCCGCGGACCTCGCCGACCACGATCCGGTCCGGGCGCATCCGCAGCGAGTTGCGGACCAGGTCGCGGATGGTGATGCGGCCGTTGCCCTCCACGTTCGGGGGGCGGGACTCGAGGCGGATCACATGGGACTGCTGGAGCTGGAGTTCCGCCGAGTCCTCGATGGTGATGATGCGTTCGCCCTCCGGGATCAGACCGGAGAGCGCGTTCAGCAGCGTCGTCTTGCCGGTGCCGGTCGCGCCGGAGACGATCACGTTGAACTTCGCCTGCACCAGGCCCGCCAGCAGGTACAGCATGTGCTCGTCGAGCGAGCCGAAGCCGACCAGCTCGTGCAGGGTGTAGGAGCGGGGGAAGCGGCGGATGGTGAGGATGGGGCCGGTGAGGGAGAGCGGCGGGATGATCACGTTGACGCGTTCGCCCGACGGGAGGCGGGCGTCGACCATCGGGTTGGTCTCGTCCACGCGCCGGTTGACGGTCGAGACGATGCGTTCGATCGTCTGCATCAGCTGGTCGTTCGACGCGAAGCGGATGGGGAGCTGTTCGACCCGGCCGCCGCGCTCGACGAAGATCGAGTCCGGGCCGTTCACCATGATCTCGGTGATCGACGCGTCTTCGAGCAGCGGCTCCAGGATGCCCAGGCCGAGTGCCTCGTCGACGACCCGGCGGATCAGCTGGGCGCGTTCCGTCGTCGACAGCACCGGGCCCTCGCGGCTGATGATGTGCCCCAGCACCCGTTCCAGCCGGGCCCGGCGCTCGGCCGCCGCCAGCGAGCTCATCTCGGCGAGGTCGATCTCCTCCAGCAGCTTGGTCCGGTAGGAGGAGACCAGATGGCCGTCCTCGCCCCGGCCGCCGTTCTCCTCGGGGGAGGTGATCCGTGCCCGCAGACTCATGGCCGCGCCGCCTTTCAGTGGTCCACCGGCATGACGGCCGTCTTGCTGGCCGTGCCGAAGTCGATGCCGGGAATGACGGACGGGATGGTGACGGTGGAGGTGACCTTGACCTCGTCGCCCAGATACGCGGGCGTGCAGCCCGCGTCCAGCCAGCTGCTGACCGCGTTCGCGCAGTCCGCGGCGTAGTCCTCGCGCAGCGACGCGCTGCGCGCCCCCGTGCGGGCCGCCGTGCCCGCCTGCTGCGCCGCGTACGCGATCAGGCCGAGTTGGACGGCGGCCAGCGCGACCAGCAGGAGCAGGGGGAGGAAACCCAGGTACTCCAGGGCCACCTGGCCCCGGTCACGGGAGCGTCCGCGGTCTGTCCGGCGTCCGTCCGCCATCTCAGTCGCCGTCCTCTTCCTCGACGGCGCCGGCATGGCCGTGCACCGGGAACGGGAAGTCGATCAGCCCCGGGAAGAGGACGGGGACGTGGAGGGTGACGTCGGCCGTGACATAGCCGGTGCCGCCGCAGTTCACCTCGGCGTTCCCCTTCCATGCGCTCCCCAGCTCGGCCAGGCCCGCCTGTTGGCACGCGGCCTGCCGCTCCCCCGGGTGCGCCGCCGTGCCGGCCCGCACCGCCTCGTCGGCAGCATTCCCCGCGAGCGTGAACGTGTACCCCACAAGGACGAACTGCCACACCACCACCAGGGTCACGATGATCAGCGGCGTCATGCCGAGGAACTCGATGGTGACCTGGCCCCGGTCGCGCCCCCACGGTCTCCTCATGGCGTCACTCCTTCCGCCGCCGGAACCCGACCGGGCTCCGGTCCGCGGCGCGCGCCCGGCTGCCGCCCCGGCGCACCAGCGCGGTCTCCGGGGCCTTGACGAGCTCCAGCTCCGCCGCGAGCGCCCACAGCGCCTGGCGGACGGCGCCCTTGCCGTCGAGGGCGTGGACGCGGCCGGCGTCCACCGCGGCCTGGAGTTCCCGGAAGTTGGCGGGGACCGTGGTCGCGGCGATGGCCGTGCCGGTGATCTTCTGGATGAGCGGGGGCTGGATCTCGGTGCCGCGGGTGTGCCGGTTGACGACGACGGTCGTCTCCTCGGCCTTGCGGATCTGGAGCCGGTCCCACATGCGGACGGTGCGTTTGGCGCCGCGGACGGCGACCACGTCGGGGGTGGTGACGAGCAGTGCGCGGTCGGCGAGTTCGACGGCGGCCGCGCCCGCGCCGCTCAGCTGGGCGCCGCAGTCGACGACGACGACCTCGTAGCGGGAGCGCAGGGCGGAGAGGATCTGGCGGGCGGCGCGGTCGGTGACCTCCTCGCCGCGTTCGCCCTCGCCGGGGGCGAGCAGCAGGGCCACGCCGGTGTCGTGGCGGAAGACGGCCTCGGCGAGGATCCGGGGCGAGAGGTCGGTGATGGCGGCGAGGTCGACGACCGAGCGGCGGAACTGGACGTCCAGGTAGGAGGCGATGTCGCCGGCCTGGAGGTCGAGGTCGACGAGGGCGGTGGAGCGGCCGGAGGCCTGGGCGGCCAGGGCGAGCTGGACGGCGGTGAGGGTGGCGCCCACTCCTCCCTTCGCGCCGCTGACGGTGACGACCGTGCCGCCGACGCCGGTGAACACGTCGCCGCCGTGGCCGAGATGGCGTCGGACGCCGACCGACCACTGGGCGACGGCCTGGACTCTGTTGGCGAGATCCTCGTAGCTCAGTGGCAGGGTGACCAGGCCGCGGGCGCCGGAGTCCATGGCGGCGGCGAAGAGGCCGGGGCCGACGTCGGTGGTGACGAGGATGACGCCGACCGCGGGGAAGCGCAGGGCGACCTCGCGGACGAGTTCCAGCGCCGGTACGGGGCCGATGCGTTCGTGGACGACGACGACCTCGGGGAGTTCGTCGACCGACTCGGCGGCGAGCCGGGCGAGGGTGTCCACGAGCTGGGTGGAGTCGGAGACGGGGGCGACCGGTTCGGCGTCCGGGAGCTGGCTGAGCAGGGTGGTGAGGGAACGGACCGCGTCCGCGTCGCCGACGGCCGGGAGGATCCTCGTGGGCATGGGCGGCGGCCTCTCACTTGTCCGTGGCGAGTTCGTACGTACGGTCCTGGTCGGGGACCGGTGTGTCGCCGCCGGGTGCGACGAGGGCGAGGCGGACGCGCTTGGCGAACGACTCCGCGTACGTGATGCGCTGGGCGTCGAGAGTGGACAGCGCGAAGGTGATGGGGACCGCGTCGGTGACCGACTGACTGCGGTTGTTCGCGTCCGGTTCCAGGGGGGTCAGCTCGCCGACGTCGAGGACCCGGGCGTTCGTCACGATGATCTTCGACTGGTCGGGGTCGGAGTCGCGGGCGCCCTCGAACGTGGCGTAGACGTTGACGGACGACCCCGGGGTGATCTTGCCGGCGACGCCGGTGGCCGCGTCGATCATGATGGCGACCTCCTGCTGGCCCGGCTGGAGCGCGGGCTGGTCGACGATCATGTCGCTCTGCAGCAGGGAGCCCTTCTTGAGCGTCGTCACGGCGATCTTGCCGCTGATGGCGGCGAGGTCGGTGACGGCGTTCTCGGACAGCCAGCGCTTCGGCATCTCGATCTTCTTGAACTGGCCCGCGCTCAGGGTGGTGTAGGGCGCCACGTCGGAGCGCAGCTCGTACGCGGTGACCTCGGGGCCGACCTTGGACTTCACGTCGTCGATGACGGAGAGGACGCCGGCGAACGCGCCGAGGGCGCACACGACCGACAGGAGCAGGAGAATCACGCCGCGGCGCTGACGGGAGTTCATGAGCCGTACAACCTCGTCGGGGGTCGGGTCGAGCGGACGGAACGGGGGCCTGGGACGGTGCGGTTCAGCCGCCCGCGGTGAGTGCGCGGGCGGATCGGGCGGTGAGCTCGGAGGCGGGCGGCGGGGTGGCGGAGCAGAAGACGCAGCGGTCGCCGATGACGTCGATGCCGCACCAGTGACAGACGCTCTGGCGGACCGAGGCGACCAGTTGGTAGAGGACCGAGAGGTCGGGCAGGTAGGCGCAGAACTCGATCGCCTTGCCGGTGCCCCACCAGTCGGCGGACTCGGCGGGCAGCGTCGTCTCGCGCAGCCCCTGGACCTTCCAGGCGGGGGCGAGGACGTCGGTCACCCAGTCGGACTGGAGCTGTCCGCGGGCGACGAGCAGCCAGGTGCCGAACTCCGGTCCGGGCAGCACGGTTTCGGGGGTCGCCCTGACCAGTTGCGGCTGCGGGTGGGCGAGCACGCCGAACTGGGCGCCCGGGACCCACGACCGGGCATGCGACTTCAGGCCGACGACGGGAACGCGGTCGAGACGCGCGACCGAGCCGAGGAGCGCGCCCGCGTGGATGTAGTGGGTGAGCAGCCGGCCCGCGGAGGCGAGGACGCCGGGCCCGAGGTCGCAGGAGGCCAGCTGACGCAGCTGGCGGGCGAGGACGGCGACCCCGAGCGGTGGCAGGTCGGGGCGGAACAGCGCGATGCGGTCGCTCTCCAGGAGGGAGCGGATGGTGTGCAGTCGCTGTTCCACGGCGGTGGGCGCGGCGCGCGAGTACAGGACGATCAGGTGCCCGTACTGGTCGAGGAGCGCCTGGACGGCGGCGAGGGACCGGTCCAGCGGCTGGCGGTCGAGGTCGGCGAGGACGGCGGCGGGCAGGGTGCGTTCGTCCTGTGGCGGCAGCGCGAGGTCTGCTCCGGTCACGGCAATGGCTGTTGGCACGCGCAGCTCCCCGACTCCCGCAGTCCGGTCCGCCGGCGTTACTCCGGTGGACCGCAGTGACTTCATTGCGTGACTACCTCAGCACTGTATCCACGCCCCTGTGGCCGGAGAACAGCTTTCCGTAGCTGGTAAGCAACTGTTCTTCGCGCAACTCACAGCAAAACGGGGCAGGTTACGCACACCGACCCTCCACAAACGGACCCCTTGACAACCGGGATTGGTCTGGACCACTTTGTTGTCATGTCCCCACTTAAACGAAAGTCACGCGTGACACGAGTGACACGACTCCGGTCGGGAGCCGCGGGCGCGATCGTCGCCGCCCTCGCCCTGTCCCTGACGGGCGCGGCTCAGGCGTCCGCCGCGGACCTGAACAACGCGAAGAACGCCGGCTTCGAGTCCGGCCTGACCGACTGGACGTGCTCCGCGGGCAGCGGTACGACCGTCTCCTCCCCCGTGCACGGCGGCGCGGCCGCGCTGAAGGCGACGCCCGCCGGGCAGGACAACGCCAGGTGCACCCAGACGGTGGCGGTGAAACCGAGTTCCACCTACACGCTGAGCGCCTGGGTCCAGGGCGGCTACACCTACCTGGGCGTGACCGGCACGGGCACGACGGACGTCTCGACCTGGACCCCCGACTCGTCGACCTGGAAGCAGCTGTCGACGACCTTCACCACCGGCGCCTCGACGACCTCGGTGACGCTCTACACCCACGGCTGGTACGGCCAGGCGGCGTACTACGCCGACGACGTCTCCGTCTACGGCCCCGACGGCGGCGGAGGCGGCGACCCGGCCCCGACGGTGCCGAGCGCGCCGAGCGGACTGTCCGTGTCCGGCACGACGTCGTCGTCCGTCTCCCTCGCCTGGAACGCGGTGTCCGGCGCGACCGGCTACTCCGTCTACCGGGGCGGCACCAAGGTCACCGCCGTGACCGGCGCCTCGGCGACCGTGACCGGGCTCGCCGCGTCGACCTCGTACAGCTTCCAGGTCACCGCGACGAACGCGGCCGGCGAGTCGGTGAAGTCGACGACGGTGACGGCCACGACGTCGGCCGTCCCGACCGGTCCCACCCTGCCGAAGCACGCGGTGACGGGGTACTGGCAGAACTTCAACAACGGCGCGACGGTCCAGCGGATCTCGGACGTCCCGTCCCAGTACGACATCATCGCCGTGGCCTTCGCGGACGCGACGACGACGCCGGGCGCCGTGACCTTCAACCTGGACTCGGCCGGCCTGGGCGGCTACACCGTCGACCAGTTCAAGGCGGACGTCAGGGCGAAGCAGGCGGCCGGCAAGAAGGTCATCGTCTCGGTGGGCGGCCAGAACGGCACGGTGTCGATCAACGACTCCGCCTCCGCGGCGAACTTCGCGAACTCGGTGTACGCGCTGATGCAGACGTACGGCTTCGACGGCGTCGACATCGACCTGGAGAACGGGCTCAACGCGACCTATATGTCGCAGGCGTTGAGGTCGCTGTCGGGGAAGGCGGGTTCGGGGCTGGTCCTCACCATGGCCCCGCAGACGATCGACATGCAGTCGACCTCCAACGCGTACTTCCAGACCGCGCTGAACGTGAAGGACATCCTCACGGTCGTCAACATGCAGTACTACAACAGCGGTTCGATGCTGGGCTGCGACGGCAAGGTCTACAGCCAGGGCTCGGTGGACTTCCTGACCGCGCTCGCCTGCATCCAACTGGAGGGCGGACTCGCCCCGTCCCAGGTGGGCCTGGGCCTGCCGGCCTCACCCAGCGGCGCGGGCAGCGGGTACGTGTCGCCGACGGTGGTCAACAACGCCCTGGACTGTCTGACGAAGGGCACCGGCTGCGGCTCCTTCAAACCGTCGAAGACCTACCCCGACCTGCGGGGCGCGATGACCTGGTCGACCAACTGGGACGCGGCGGCGGGCAACGCCTGGTCCAACGCGGTCGGCCCGCATGTGCACGGGCTGCCGTAACCGCAGCGCCCCGAAGTCCACCGCCTCCGCCGCCTACCCCGCCGGCCGGTAGTACCCCAGCACCCACGCCAGCTGTGCGAACCAACCCTGCAAGCGCTCTCGTGGCTTCGCCGTGACCACGCACTCGTAGACCCTGCCGTCCACGTGCACCACGGCGACCATGAGGGCCTTGCCGTTGGGGGCGGCCTTGTAGTGCACGCTGCGGATCTCGGGCCAGGGGAAGTCGACGGTGATGTCGTACATCTCGAAGGCGACGCCCGACGCGTCGACGACGACCGAGTTGTGCTTGTCGACCGCCAGGAACTCCGGGCCGGGCTGCGGCGGGACCGCCTGCGGGGCGTACTGGGGCGGAGGCGGGCCGAAGCCCGGCGGGATCGGCGGCGTCGGCGGCGTCGGCGGCTGGTCTGTCACAGCCGAAACCTACCCGGCGGCCCCTGTGCGACCGCTTTCGGTCCCCTGGAAGCCCCCCTTGAAACATTCCGCGTGCCCCAGCGCATTAATGAGATGAGGACGGCACGGCAACCGACGCAGGGGGAACACTCATGAGGCAGGTCCGCGCGGACGAGTACGCCGAGTTCGCGGCGGCCCGTACCGGGCACCTCTACCGGTCGGCGTGTCTGCTCACCGCCGGGGACACGCACCTCGCCGAGGATCTGGTCCAGGAGACCCTCGGCAGACTGTACGTCCGCTGGGGCCGGGTGTCCCGGGTCGAGAACCCGGCCGGATACGCGCAGACCGTCCTCACCCGCACCTTCCTCGCCCACCAGCGCCGGCGCAGCAGCCGCGAGCGGGCCGTCGACACGTTCCCGGACATGGCCGACGGCGGCGGCACCGACACGCCGTTGAGAATGACGCTGCTCCAGGCCCTCGGGCGGCTGCCCGCCAAGGACCGGGCCGTCGTGGTCCTGCGGTACTGGGAGGACCGCTCGATCGAGGAGACCGCCGGCGCGATGAACGCCAGCTCGGCGGCCGTGCGGACGCGGTGCACACGAGCCCTCGGACGGCTGCGGGAACTGCTGGGCGAGGACATCGGCGAGTACGCCCGCCCCTGAGCCTCCCGGTCCGACTTCCGGTTCGGCCTCCCGTTCGACTCCCGGTTCCTCTGGCCTTCGCCCCCATCACTTCGACCCATCTTGCGGAAACGGTGGTTCACCATGCCCGTCGACCAGCACAGCGATCCCTTCGAGGAGCAGCTCTCCGCCGCCCTGCACGAGGCCGGCGGCACCTTCGGCAACCCGGGCGCCGAGCTCACGGCCGCCGGTCAGGCCCGGGGCCACCGGCTGCGACTGCGGCGCAGGGCCGCGGTCGCGGGGAGCGCGGCGGGCCTCGCCCTCGTGGGGGTGGGCGGGGCACTGCTGGTGCCGTGGGGCGGCGCCGGAGGCACCTCGAAGCCGTCCGCCGCCGCCGCGACCGGCAGCAGCGATGTCGCGCAGCCGGCGTTCTCCGCCGACGACGTCGTCCGCACCCTCCAGAAGCTGCTCCCCGAGGGGAAGTTCACCAGGACGGAGGCGCGCGGCACGGACGGGGAGCTGCCGCCGCTCGCCACGGGCGTGTTCGACGACGGCAAGGGCGACGCGGCCGTCTCGGTGGGCCTGGACCAGATCCGCCCGGACGGGAGCGAGGTCAATCCGTCCGGCCAGGTGATGCCCTGCCCGGACAGTCCGGACTCGGGCCTCGACAGCTGTAAGACCGAGCTGCTGCCCGACGGGTCCGCGATCACCGTCTACCAGGGCTACGAGTATCCCGACCGCCGTGAGGAGACCAAGGCGTGGGGCGCGGACCTGGTCACCCCGGCCGGGCAGCATGTGAGCGTCCTGGAGTGGAACGCCCCGGCGGAGAAGGGCGAGCCGGTCAGCCGCCCCGAACCGCCGTTGACCGTCGCGCAGTTGAAGACGCTCGCGGCGGCCGACGACTGGCGCCGGATCATCGCCGCCATCCCCGCGAAGGACGTGAAGCCGACCCCGGCCACCTCGTCGTCCCAGGCCGACCCGGCCGTCCAGGTGCAGCGGATGCTCTCCGTCCTGAGCATGACCCTCCCCGACAACCTGACGATCGGCATCAGCGGCGGCCAGGAGGGGTTCGTCTACGCCGTCGTGGACGACGGCAAGGGGAAGAGCTACGTCCAGGTCAACCTCCAGCTGAACATGTCCGACGTCGCCGACCAGCTGTACGGCTCCGCCGAGACCCTCCCCGACGGCACCCGTGTCGCGACGAGTCAGGGGCCGGGCGAGAAGGGCGGCGAGGGCGTCGTGATGTGGACCGTGGACACGATGCGCAAGGACGGCAGGCGGGTGGTGATCAGCGCGTTCAACTCGGGCAGCCAGTCGACGGCCGCGACCCGCCCGGAACCCGCCCTCACCATGGCCCAGCTGCGGAAGATCGCGCTCAGCTCGCACTGGGACGTGCTCGGCGGCTGACGAGTCGGCGGCCGAGGGCCCGTCCGTCAGCGGTCGGCCAGCAGCGCGATGATCTCCTTCGTCGTGCCCGGCTCGCCGATCAGCGGGAAGAGGTACGACACGCCGTGCCGGTGCGCGTCCTCGTTGATGTCGGTCATCGCGTCGACGGCGAACGTGACGTGGTAGCCGTGCTCGTGGGCGGCGCGGGCGGTGGACTCGACGCCGAGGCTGGTGGCGATGCCGCCCAGGACGATCTGGGTGACGCCCCGGCGGCGCAGCCGGATGTCGAGGTCGGTGCCGTGGAAGGCGCCCCAGTTCCGCTTGGCCACCAGGATGTCCTCGTCGTGGCCGGTGAGCGGCTCGGCGATCGGGCCCAGGTCGTAGGCGCGGGAGCGGCCGCCGGCCAGTCGGGCCGCCTCGCTGCGGCCGGACGTCGCGTCGGCGCCGTCGGGCGAGGTCACCATCCGGACCAGGACGACGGGGGCGCCGGCGGCGCGGAAGGCGTCGGCGAGTTCGGCGGCCCGGGCCACCACGTCCGCCGCCGGGTAGGGCTTGGTGGGGGCGGCGAGCGTGCCGGCCTGAAGGTCGATCAGCACGAGCGCGGTCTTGTCGTCCAGCACGGTCACGGCCACGGCCTGGCACCTCTCCTAGGGGATCAGCAGCCTAGGAGAGATGATTGCCGAACTCAAGCTTGACTTAATCAAGCTTGAGTTTCTCAAACAGTTCTGCAGGTGTGGGGACACGTCAGAAGAACTCCGACCACGGCTGGTCCCAGACCTGCTTCACGCACAGCACCAGGAACAGCAGCCCCGCCAGCACCAGCATCGCGTTGCTCAGCAGCCCGTTGCGCCACTCGCGCGGGGTACGGGAGGAGTTGAGCAGCCACAGCAGCGTTCCCGCCAGGAACGGCAGGAAGGCCGCGCCCAGCACGCCGTACAGGATGATCAGACGGAACGGCTGGCCCTGGAAGAGCAGCACGATCGGCGGGAACGTCAGCCAGAGCAGGTACGCCCGGAAGGGCCAGGAGCGCTCCCGCTCGCCGGAGGCGACCTCCTTCCCGCTCGCGCCGCCCCGGCCGCGGAAGCGGGCCACGAAGTCGGCGAACATCAGGCTCACGCCGTGCCAGACGCCGATCAGCGAGGTGAAGGAGGTGGCGAAGAAGCCGATCAGGAAGAACTTGGCCGTCGCCGTGCCGTACTCCGCCGCCAGGATGTCGCTCAGCTGGATGAGCCCCTTGTCGCCGCTCGCGATCGCCACGTTCGCGGAGTGCAGCAGCTCCGCGCCGACGAAGAGCATGGCGACGACGAAGATGCCGGTGGTGATGTACGCGACCCGGTTGTCGAGCCGCATGACCTTCATCCAGCCGGTGTTCGTCCAGCCCTTGGCGTTGACCCAGTAGCCGTACGCGGCGAGCGTGATGGTGCCGCCGACGCCGCCGATCAGGCCGAGGGTGTTGAGGACGGAGTCCTTCTCGTCCGGCAGGACCGGCAGCAGGCCCGCGAAGGCGTCGCCCAGGTTCGGGGTGACCCGGATCGCCAGATACACCGTCACCACGAACATGACGCCCACCAGGACGGTCATGACCTTCTCGAAGACGGCGTACTTGTTGAACCAGACGAACACCAGGCCCACCAGCCCGCAGGCGACGGCCCATGCCTTCAGGTCCATCACGTCCGGGAACAGCGCCTGGAGCGGCAGCGCGCTCGACGACATCGCCGCCGCGCCGTAGACGAAGCCCCAGACGACCACGTAGACGACGAAGAACCACGTCGTCCAGCGGCCGAGGCTCGCCCAGCCGTCGAAGAGGGTGCGGCCGGTGGACAGATGCCAGCGGCCGGCCGCCTCGGCGAGGGAGATCTTGACCAGGCAGCCGACGACCGCCGCCCAGAGGAGGGTGTAGCCGAAGTTGCTGCCCGCGATCAGGGTGGCGACGAGGTCGCCGGCGCCGACACCGGTCGCGGCGACGACGATGCCCGGGCCGATGTACTTCCAACTCGCTTTGCGGGGGGAGGGGTTGCGGGAGGGATTGTCGATGTCGGATGTTGCCTCGGTGTCCGTGGGGTTTCCCGTGGTGTCCGCCATGAAGGTCAAGAAAGCCCAAAGACGCCGGTCCGACAAGGGGGCGTGCGCGATCTCCACCCGAAGTGATCACGCTCCCCTCAAACCACCCGCCGGTCGAGCGCCTCGCGCCGCTCGCAGCCGTCGCCCCCGCAGGTGCCGAGTTCGAACCAGACCGTCTTGCCCGCCCCCTCCTGGTGGCAGCTCCAGCGCCGGGCGAGCGCGTTCACCAGGAACATCCCCCGGCCGCTCTCCGCACCGCCCGCCTGCAGCACCTGCGGGACGCGGCGGCCGGAGTCGGTCACCTCGCAGCGCAGGACACCGTGCGCGGCGTTCAGCGTGAGGCGGAAGCTGCTCGCGCAGTGCAGCAGGGCGTTGGTGGCCAGTTCGCTGACGAGCAGCTCGGCCGTGTCCACCAACTCCGCCCGGTCCGCCAGCCCCCAGCCCTCCAACTGCCTGCGCACCTGCGCGCGGGCCTCGCGGACGGCGGAGGGCCGGGGCTCGTACTCGACGCTCGAATGGCCTGCTCCTATCGGCGGTTGAGGGTAGGCGGCGTACTGGGGGCGGGGGTCCGGGAGGGGGCCGCTTCCCCCGGAAAGTCGCAGCATGGGTTCAGGATGTCCTCCCCCGGGCCGTCCACGTACGGGGAGGACTACCCGATTCCGTACCCGTCGAGAGGCCCCGGCCACGTCTACGCGTACTGCAGTCGTACGGTCGTGCCTACGCCGGCGTCGACCCGGCCGTCCGCGCCCGCATAGGCGTCCCGGACGTCGACGTACGCGCACACCTGGCGGGCGAACCACAGGCCCTGGCCGGGTGCCGGCTCCAGCGTCGGCGGCGGGACGAAGCCGGCCAGGGGGTCGTCGAGTCGGCGGGCGAGGAGCAGTTCGCAGACGCAGCCGGGCGCCTCGCCCCACAGCAGGGCCCCGGTGACCGGTCCGAGGGAGGCCGCCTCCGCGACGGCCGTGGCGAACAGCTCCGCGTCCGCCGCGCCCAGTCCACGGCCGACCGCCCAGGAGCGGACGGCGTCCGGGGCGGGGTCGGCGAGCCGCCGGGCGTCGGCGGGCGTCGGGGGCAGCGGCACGGCGTCCAGCTCCGCCGCCACGCACAGCGGGTCCGCGTAGACGCCGGTGTCGGGGTGGGCGCGACGGGCCGCCTCGATGAGGACGGAGCCTGCCGTACGGGTGTCGTAGACGCACATCGCGGTGGTCGCCGTCGGCGCGAAGAGGAGGTTGGCGAGGGCCTCGTAGCGGATCCACTCGGCGCTCTCCCGCGGGGAGCGGCCGGCCCTGCCGTTCCACACGGGCTCCATGAGGAGGTGGACCCGGCCGCCCGGACCGGCGTGCGCGGCGAGGTGGCCGGCCGCCCGGGCGATGGCGTTGGCCGCCGAGCCGGTGTACCAGTCGGTGTGCGGGACGAGGCCGACGTGCCGGGCGTCCGCGCCGAGGGCGTCGCGCAGGAGGTCCAGCTTGTCGGGGGCGACGATGGCGACGGGCGGGGGCTCCTCGGCTGCGGCCAGGCCCTCGGCGAGGAAGGGGAGGGCGGCGGCGACGAACCCCTCGTCCGTGGCGGAGACGGACATGCGGTGGTCGAACGTCCCCGGGGCGGTGGCGGGCTGAGCGGTCATGGATCCCCATCGGTCGAGCGGTCGGGTGGATGCAACTCGCCTGGGTGTCAGCGTTGGGCGGTCACCCAGGAGGCGATCTGGCTGCGGTTGCTGAAGCCGAGCTTGCTGAGGATGCGTTCGACGTGTCCTTCGGCGGTGCGGCGGGCGATCACCAGCCGGTCGGCGATCTGCTGGTTGGCGAGCCCCTCGGCGACGAGTTCGGCGACCTGGGCCTCACGGCGGGTGAGCCGGACGCCGGGGGCGGTGGGCGGTTCCTCCACGGGGGCCGGCGCGGGCGCCATCTCCTCCAGTTCGAGGGCGACCACGTCCGTGAGCGTGAGGGCGGCCCCGCGTTCGTACGCCCGGCGGAACGCGGCGCGTCCGATCGCCGCCCGGACGCGCTCCTCGCTGCCGCGCCGGGTGGAGTTCAGACAGGCGGAGCCCCACCGGTCGCGGTCGACGTCCGCCCAGGCCCGATCGGAGCCGCCGAGGAGGACCGCCGCGTGTTCGTGGGCGCCGCGGGCCGTCGCGATCCGGGCCAGCAGGTCGAGGGTGAGGCCCATGCCCAGGACGTCGTGGACCGCGTGCTTGAGACGTATCGCCTCCCGGCCGTGCCGCTGCGCCCGCTCCCAGTCGCCGCGCACGCTGTGGGCCAGGGCGAGGATGCGCTCCACGTACGACAGCACCCATCGCTCCCCGTGCCCGTCGCACAGCCGCCGGGTCGCCTCGCAGACCTCGATGGCCTCGTCGGCGCGGCCCAGGTAGGCGAGGGCGCAGGCCAGTTCGACCCGGTCCAGGCCGACGAGGCTGAGGTGCTGGCCGGGGACCCGGCCGCGGGCGACGCCGGCCCGGAAGTGGTCGAGGGCGCCGGTGAGGTCGTCGCTGAAGAGCCGGATGACGCCCACGACGTAGTCGGCGTGGGCCGCTTCCGCCTCGTCGCCGAGGGTCTCGGCCAGCTCGCGGGCCTGCTGCGCGCGGCGGCGGCCCCGGGTGAGGTCCTCCGGGCAGCCGGCGAGGAGGCCCGCGACCCACAGGGCCCTGGCCCGTTCGGGGGTGGGGTCGGGGTTGGCCTCCAGGGCCCGGTCCAGCCAGTAGCGGCCCTCCCGGGGGGCTCCGCAGGCGTGCCAGTGGAACCAGAGGGTGCCGGCGAGCCGCAGGCCCGCGTGGGACTCGCCGGGGGTGGTGAGGCTGAAGTCGAGGGCGCTGCGCAGGTTGTCCTGGTCGGCGCGCAGGCAGGCGACGATGTCCGGCTGCGCGGGGCCGAACCAGTCGCGCTCGGCGGTGGCGGCCTGCCGCTGCATCCGGTCCCGGTGCCGGACCAGCGCCCGGTGCTCCTCGCCGGGGCGCTCCCGCAGGCGCTCCAGGCCGTACTGCCGGAGGGTGTCGAGGAGGCGGTACCGTGCGCCGCCCGTCGGGCCGGTCTCCCGGCACAGGACGGACTTGTCGAGCAGGCCGGCCACGGCGTCCAGGACGTCGCCGGCTTCCAGGACGTCGCCGGCTTCCAGGTGTCCCTCCCCCGCGCACACCGCCTCGGCCGTCTCCAGGTCGAAGGTGCCGGGGAGGACGGACAGCCGGGACCAGGTCAGCTGTTCCTGTGCGTCGCAGAGTTCGTAGCTCCAGTCGATGGCCGCGCGCAGGGTCTGGTGGCGTGGCGGGTCCGTGGGGCTGCCGGTGGTGAGGAGGCGGTAGCGGTCGTCCAGGCGGGTCAGGAGCTGGGGGAGGTCCAGGACGCGCATGCGGACCGCGGCGAGTTCGATGGCGAGGGGGAGGCCGTCCAGCCGTCGGCAGAGGCGGGCGACCGAGGCGCGGTTGGCCGCGGTGAGGCGGAAGCCGGGGGCCACCGCGGCCGCCCGGTCGGCGAAGAGCGCGAGGGCCGGGTAGCCGTCGGCGGCGGTGAGGTCGCCGTCCGGGTCCGGGACCGGCAGCGGGCGGACGTCCATCAGGTGTTCCTCGGTCAGGCCGAGGCGGTGGCGGCTGGTGGCGAGGACGCGGACGCCGGTCGTGCCCCGCAGGAGGGCGCCGGCCAGCGTGGCGCAGGAGGCGAGCAGGTGTTCGCAGTTGTCCATGACCAGGAGCACCCGGCGGTCCGTCAGCTGCTCCACCAGCGCGTCCAGCGCGGGGCGTTCCGAGTGGTCGTGCAGGTCGAGCGCGTCGGCCACGGCCAGGGGGACCAGGGTCGGATCGTGCAGGCCGGACAGGGGCACGAAGCGGACGCCGTCGGGGAAGGCCCGTTCCACGCGGGCCGCGATCCGGCCGGCCAGCCGGGTCTTGCCGACCCCGCCGGGGCCGCTCAGGGTGACCAGTCGGGCTCTGGCCAACAGCTCACGGCCCGCTGTCAGTTCGCTCCGCCGGTCGACGAAGCTGGTCGTCTCCACCGGCAGGTGACCGTCCCGGCGCGGCGCTGATCCGCCCATGAACAGTCCTTGGTCGTCGTCGCGAATCCCCAGCCTTCCCCGAGGCGTACATATATGCACACTCGCCTCACACGCGTGGGTGCACTTCGCGTGGGATCGCTTCGGGAGGCGCCGCCGCGACTACACTGCGCGGCCGGTCGGGTGCCGATTCCGCATGATTCCAGCCACATCGACGCTTTGTCGTCTCTTGACCTGCTCATGCCATACACCGACGATGAGCGACACCCGTACCGCCGCACAGCAAGCGCACAGCCCCCCACAACCCGACTCCCCACCAGGAGCGTTCATGCGACTTCGCATTCGCGGCTCAGGCTCAGGCAGTCCCGGCGCCACCGGCCGCCGAAGCGGCAGACGGACCGCCGTGCTCGCCGCCCTGCTGGCCCTCGCCCTCGCGGCGCCGGTCTCGGCGACGGTCACCGACGCGGCGGCGGGCAGCGCCCCGAAGGCGGCGCCCTCCGCCGACGACATCCGCCAGTACGAGATCCACATCGCCCACAGCACCCCGCAACTGCGCACCGCGATCGCCGCGTCCGGCGTGAGCATCGACGAGGCCGACGAGGAGACCGTCGTGGTCTCCGGCCGCGCGGAGCACATCAAGAAGCTGCGCGCGCAGGGGTACGAAGTGTCCCTGCTGGGCTCGGCGCCGGACCGGGTCGCCGAGGACGAGGTACGGCTCTTCGACTTCCCGTCCGCCGACTCGCGCTACCACAACTACGCCGAGATGACGACGGAGATCGACCAGCGCATCGCCGCCTACCCCGGCATCATGAGCAAGCGGGTCATCGGCAAGTCGTACCAGGGCCGGGACATCGTGGCCATCAAGATCAGCGACAACGTGGCCAGCGACGAGGCCGAGCCGGAGGTGCTGTTCACCCACCACCAGCACGCCCGCGAGCACCTCACCGTGGAGATGGCCCTGTACCTGATCCGCGAGCTGGGCGCCGGCTACGGCTCCGACTCACGCGTCACCAGCATGGTCAACGGCCGCGAGATCTGGATCGTCCCCGACCTCAACCCCGACGGCGGCGAGTACGACGTCGCCACCGGCTCCTACCGCTCGTGGCGCAAGAACCGGCAGCCCAACTCCGGTTCCTCCTACGTCGGCACGGACCTCAACCGGAACTGGAACTACAAGTTCGGCTGCTGTGGCGGCTCCTCGGGCACCACGTCCTCCGAGACCTACCGGGGCACCTCCGCCGAGTCCGCGCCCGAGGTGAAGGTGGTCGCGGACTTCGTGCGCAGCCGGATCGTCGGCGGGAAGCAGCAGATCACCGCCGGGATCGACTTCCACACCTACAGCCAGCTCGTGCTGTGGCCGTTCGGCTACACCACCGCCGACACGGCGACCGGGATGACCGTGGACGACAACGCGGCGTTCAAGGCCGTCGGGCAGAAGATGGCCGCGAGCAACGGGTACACCGCCGAACAGGCCAGTGACCTGTACATCACGGACGGGTCGATCGACGACTACCTCTGGGGTACGCAGAAGATCTTCTCGTACACCTTCGAGATGTACCCGTCCTCCAGCGCGGGAGGCGGGTTCTACCCGCCCGACGAGGTCATCGAGCGGGAGACGTCCCGTAACCGGGATGCGGTGCTGCAGCTGTTGGAGAACGCGGACTGTATGTACCGGTCCATCGGCAAGGCGACCCAGTACTGCAGCTAGTCGGCTTCCTTGACCTCTACGTCTACATCGTCGTCCTCGGCGTCGCCTTCTTCGAAGTAGGCGTCGAGGACGTCGTCCAACTGCTTCTCCCACTCGCCGAAGCGGGCCCTGGCCGTCGCCTCGATCTCGATCGGGTACCAGCGGCGGTCAGGGGTGTGCACCGTGATGGTGAACCGCTTGCCGAAGCGCGGTGACTCCGTCTCGATCGCGCCGATCTCGTCCCAACGGAACTCGCACTCCTCCTCGTCGAGGCGGAGCCGGACGCCCTTGGCGTCGGCGGCGATCCGCGCCCGGCGGTCGGAGGCCTCGAAGACGGGGCCCTCGGACGACAGTTCCTCTTCCGAGTCCTCATCCGAGTCGTCGTCCGACTCCGCCTTCTCGGTGGAGGTCTCCGCGGCGGGAGTCTCCTCTGTCGTCGACTCCCCCTCTTCGTCCTCGGCCGGCTTCGCGTCCTCCGGCTCCGCGGTCACGGGCGACGTGAGCCCGGGGATGAATGCCGGGTCGAATCCGGCGCCCTCCAGGGGCTGGCTGCTCGAACCTATGCGCTGCTCCACAGCGGGCAGTATGGTCGAAGATCCTGTGCCGGACACAGCCAGCCCCTACTTCGTTACCGGAGACCTACACGAAGAGGCTCAATCCGGCCGCCATCACGAACCCGACCACCGACAGCACCGTCTCCAGCACGGTCCACGTCTTGAGGGTGTCGCGCTCGCTGATCCCGAAGTACTTGGCCACCATCCAGAAGCCGCCGTCGTTGACGTGCGAGGCGAAGATCGAGCCCGCCGAGATGGCCATGATGACCAGGGCGACGAAGGCCTGCGAGTGGTCGCCCTCCGCCAGCAGCGGCGCCACGATGCCCGCCGTCGTCACGATCGCGACCGTCGCCGAGCCCTGGGCGACCCGCAGGACCACCGAGATCAGGTAGGAGAGGACGATCACCGGGAGGCCGACGTCGTTGAAGGTGTCCGAAAGCGCCTGCGCCACCCCGCTCGCCTTCAGGACCGCGCCGAAGATCCCGCCCGCGCCGACCACCAGCAGGATGTTGCCGACCGGCTTCAGCGAGGCCGTGGACACCGTCTCCAGGGACTTGCGGGACCAGCCGCGCCGGATGCCCAGCAGGTAGTACGCCAGGAACAGGGCGATCGTGAGGGCCACGAAGGGGTGGCCGAAGAACTCGACGACCGAGCGGCCCGTGGAGGGGTCGAGGGCGATCGAGGAGAAGGTCGCGGCGAGGATCAGGACCAGCGGGGTGCCGATGATGCCGAGGACCGTGCCCAGCGGCACCGGGTCCTCCCGCGGCTCCACACCCTGCTCGCGCTGCTCGTCGATCACCGCGAGCCTGGCCTCCGCGGCGGCCTCCACCATGTCCTGCGGCACCGCGACGAAGAGGCGCTTGCCGACCCAGGCGGAGAACGCCCACGCGGCCAGGACGGCCGGGATGCCGCAGACGACGCCCATCAGGATGACCCAGCCGAGGTCCACGTGCAGCAGGCCGGCCGCGGCCACCGGGCCCGGGTGCGGGGGCAGGAACGCGTGGGTCATCGACAGACCGGCGAGCAGCGGGAGGCAGTAGAGCAGGATCGACCTGCCGGAGCGCTTGGCCGCCGCGTACACGATCGGCGCGAGGACGAAGATGCCGACGTCGAAGAAGACCGGGATGCCGAAGATCAGGCCGGTGAGGCCCATGGCGAGGGGCTCCCGCTTCTCCCCGAACAGGCCGAGCAGCCGGGACGCCAACACCTCGGCCCCGCCGCTGACTTCGAGGATCGCCCCGAGCATGGTGCCCAGGCCGATGATGATCGCGACATGGCCCAGGATGCCGCCCATCCCGGACTCGATGGTGGACACGGCGTCCGAGCGCTGGACCGTGCCGAAGAGTTCGGTGACCGAGAGTCCCGCGAGCAGGCCGACGGTTATGGAGACGGCCAGGAGGGCCACGAAGGGCTGGAGTCTGACCTTGATGATCAGGAAGAGGAGCAGGGCGATGCCGAGGGCGGCGACCGTCAGAAGGCCTGCGGTGCCGTCGACGAGGAGCAGCAGGCCTCCGGTGTGAGGTGGGGTCTCGGCCGGGGCGGAGGCGGCGAGCGGAAGGGACATGGGGGTCCTCTGCGTAGACGCATACAGCTTTCGGGCAGGGGGGAGCGCGGCGCGGCACCCCGTGGGGTGCCGCGCCGTTCACGGCGTGCGGGAATCGGGGGGGGGCGGGTGTCAGCCGAGGACGGCGAGTGCGTCGATCTCGATGAGGAGCCCGGCGGGGAGGCCGACGTAGACCGTCGTGCGGGCGGCCGGGGGCGCGGTGAGGCCCTGCTCCTCGAAGTAGGCGTTGTAGATGCCGTTCATCTCGGCGAAGTGGTCGACGTCGGTCAGATAGACGCGGATCATCATCGCGTCGTCCCAGCTCGCGCCGCCCTCCTCGAGGATCGCCTTGACGTTGGCGAGGGTCTGCAGGGTCTGCTCGCGCAGGGTGGGTCCGGCGGGCGTGGGGGGCTTGCCCTCCTCGGCGGGCAGGAAGCCGACCTGGCCCGCGACCTGCAGGATGTTGCCCTTGCGCACGCCGTGCGAGAACTTCGCGGGCGGAGCGGTGTGGGTCTTGGGGGTGAGGGCGGTCTTCTCGGTCACTGGGTGTCCTTCGCTGGCGTTCTTCCGGAGTACTCCCCGCTGATGGCGTCCGCCGCGCGGCGGACCAGCGGGAGCAGGGTGAGGAGTTCGTCGGCGGTGACGACGACGTTCGGCGCGGAGACGGACATCGCGGCGACCACCCGGCCGTCGGAGCCCCTGATCGGCGCGGCGACACAGTTGATGGACTCCTCGTGGCCGCCGAGGTCGGTGGCCCAGCCCTGTTCGCGCACCTTCTCCAGCTCCCGTACGAAGGCGGGGGCGTTGGGGGTCGAGCGGGCCGTGTAGAGGGGGTAGTCCAGCTTCTCGGCGACCGCGCGCCGCTCGGGCTCGGGCAGGTCGGCGAGGAGCAGCTTGGCGACGGCGGCGACCGTGATGGCGACGGGCTTGCCGATCCGCGAGTACATGCGCACCGGGTAGCGGCTCTCCACCTTGTCGATGTAGAGGACCTCGCCCTCCTCGTACACGGCGAGATGGACGGTGTGCCCGCAGGTCTCGTTCAGGCGGACGAGGTGGGGGTGGGCGATCTCGCGGATGTCGAGGTTCTCCATCGCCTCCTGGGCGAGGGCGAAGAGGCGCGCGCCGAGGCGGTAGCGCTGGTCGGACTGGCGGTAGACGAGGCCGTGTTCGTGCAGGGTGCGCAGCAGCCGCAGGGCCGTCGATTTGTGCACGCCGAGGCGGTCGGCGACCTGTCCCAGGTCGGCGGGGCCTTCGGCGAGCAGCGGCAGGATGCTCAGGGCGCGGTCGACGGTCTGACTCATGGGGTGGGTACCTCCTCCGGGGCCACGGCCTTGGTCCAGCCGGGGCCGAGTCGAAGTGTCTCCCACGACCGGTCGTCGAGGTCGGCCAGCCGGTCCGCGTGCTCGCGCGTCGGGGGTACGGCGAGGTCGCCGGGGGCGGTGAGGGCGGCGGCGGCCATGAGGTGCCCGTGCCGCAGCCGCTCCCGCGCCGAGAGCCCGCGCAGGGTCGCGGAGAGGAACCCGGCGGCGAAGGCGTCCCCGGCGCCCACCGCTGCGCTGACCCGCACGATCGGCGCGGACACGAAGGTGACCGTCGGCCGCCCGGTGCCGTCGTTCTCGAATGCCGTCGCCCCCCGGGCCCCCTGCTTCACCACCAGCACGTGCGGTTCCGGCAGCGCCGCCCTGATCGCCGTCGGGCCGCCGGTGATCCCCCACGCCTCCTCCGCCTCGTCCTCCCCGACGAAGACGAGGTCCGCTGCGCGGGCGAGTTCCAGCAGCACGCGCGGGCCGTCGGCGCTGCGCCAGAGCCCGGAGCGGTGGTTGACGTCGAAGGAGATCAGCGGGCGTCCGGGCCGGCGGGCCGTCAGTTCCCGCAGCAGGCCCAGGCAGTCGTCGGAGAGGGCGGCCGTGATGCCGGTCAGGTGCAGCACGCGGCCGGCGCGGACGGCGTCGAGGTCGACGGTGTCGACGGACATCGCGGAGGCCGCGGACCCGGTCCGGTAGTAGGCGACCTCGTGCGCGTCGGTGGCCCGGTCGCCGGCGGTGCGGAAGTAGACGCCGGTCGGGCGGGCGGGATCGCGCCGTACGGAGGCGACGTCGACGCCGTAGGAGCCGACGGCCTCGACGAGATGGTCGCCGAAGCCGTCCGCGCCGACCCGGCTGACCCAGCGCACCGGGTGTCCGGCGGCCGCCAGCGCGCAGGCCACGTTGGACTCCGCGCCGCCGATGGCCCGGTCGAAGGACGGCACGTCGGCGAGGCGGCCCGGCCGGGTGGGCAGGAAGGTGACCATGGACTCGCCGAGCGCGACCACGTCTACGACGTCCACCTCGTGGCTCCTGTGCTGGTGCGGGTCGGCGGCTCCGTTGACCCGGCGTTGGCCGAGATGTTAGACAGCAGTAAGCGACATACGCAATGGACGTTGCAGATATTGCAACGCTCCTGATCAGGGAGGTTCCATGAGCACCGAGGCAAGCGAGGCGCTGGCCCGACTGGCCGAGGAACGGGTCGACCACCGCTTCAAGGGCCTCCCGCCGGACGCCGACGGCCTCACCGTCGGCGAGTTGGCCGCCCAGCGCCGCAACCTGTTCACCGGCGGCTTCGCGACCCCGGTGCTGGCCCTCTCCGCCGAGCGCCTGGAGCACAACCTCGACCTCATGGAGACGTACGCGGCCCGGCACGGTCTCGCGTTCGCCCCGCACGGCAAGACCTCCATGGCCCCGCAGCTCTTCCGCCGTCAGATCGACCGCGGCGCCTGGGGCATCACCCTCGCCGTCCCGCACCAGGTGCGGGTGGCCCGGGCGTACGGCGTCCAGCGGGTCTTCCTCGCCAACGAGCTGGTGGACCCGGCCGCCCTGCGCTGGATCTCGGCGCAGCTCGACGCCGACGCCGGCTTCCGCTTCGTCTGCTACGTCGACTCGGTGCGCGGGGTCGAGCTGATGGACGCCGCCCTGCGCGGCGCCGGCCGCCCGCTGGACGTCGTCGTCGAACTGGCCGCCGGCGAGGGCGCCCGCACCGGGGTGCGCACGGAGGCCGAGTGCGCGGCGGTCGCGGACGCGGTGGCCGGCGCGGCGAGCCTGCGGCTGGTCGGGGTCGCGGGCTACGAGGGCGAGGTCCCGCAGGCCGACCCGGAGCGGGTGCACGCGTGGCTGCGTCGACTCGTCGCCCTCGCCGTGGACTTCGACAAGGCGGGACGGTTCACGGGCGCCGAGGAGATCGTGGTCAGCGCGGGCGGCAGCGCCTGGTTCGACGCGGTCGCCGACGTCTTCGCCGAGATCCCCGAACTCTCGCTCCCGGTCCTGAAGTTGCTGCGCTCGGGCGCGTACGTCTCGCACGACGACGGCCACTACCGCAAGCTCACGCCGTTCAACCGGGTACCCGGGGAGGGCGCGCTGGAGCCCGCGTTCCGGCTGTGGACCCAGGTCGTCTCCCGCCCCTCCCCCGAGCAGGCGTTCCTCAACGCGGGCAAGCGGGACGCGGCCTACGACCTCGACCTGCCCTTCGCCCAGGCGGTCCGCCGGGACGGCACGGAACGCCCGGCCACCGGCGTCTCGGTGACCGGCCTGTCCGACCAGCACGCCTGGCTGCGCACCACCGCCGAGGCGGACGTCGAGGTCGGCGACTGGATCGGCCTGGGTCTGTCCCACCCCTGCACGTCCTTCGACAAGTGGCCGCTGATCCCCGTGGCCGAGGCGGACGGCACGGTCGTCGACTACATCCGCACGTTCTTCTAGGACCTGTCCTCATCGCACTTCTCATCGCTGGAGGCCGGTCATGGAAGAACTCGTCATCCGGGACGCGGACGTCGTCGACGGCTCGGGCGCGTCCGCGTACCGCGCCGATGTGGTCGTGGGCGGCGGCCGGATCGTGGGGATCGTGCAGGAGGCGGCCGCGGCCGGGTGCCAACGGCCCAGGGCGCGCAGGGAGCTGGACGCCGAGGGGCTCGTCCTCTCCCCCGGCTTCATCGACATGCACGCGCACAGCGACCTCGCCCTGCTGCGCGACCCCGACCACAGTGCGAAGGCCGCGCAGGGCGTGACCCTCGAGGTGCTGGGCCAGGACGGTCTGTCGTACGCCCCGGTCGACGACCGGACGCTGGCAGAGGTCCGGTCGGCCATAGCCGGCTGGAACGGCCCCGGCGACGACGTCGACTTCGACTGGCGGTCGGTGGGCGAGTACCTGGACCGGCTGGATCGCGGGATCGCCGTCAACGCCGCGTATCTGATCCCGCAGGGCACGGTCCGCGCCCTCGCCGTCGGCTGGGAGGACCGCCCGGCCACGCCCCGGGAGCTGGACCGGATGCGGCAGCTGGTGGCGGAGGGGCTGGAGCAGGGCGCGGTCGGACTGTCGTCCGGGCTGACGTACACGCCCGGCATGTACGCGCAGGACGCCGAACTCACCGAACTGTGCCGGGTGGTGGCGTCCTACGGCGGCTACTACTGCCCCCACCAGCGCAGTTACGGCGCCGGTGCGCTGGCGGCGTACGCGGAGATGGTCGAGCTGACCCGCAGGGCGGGCTGTCCGCTCCATCTCGCCCACGCCACCATGAACTTCGGCGAGAACGAGGGCCGGGCGCCCGAGCTGCTGGCGCTGCTGGACGAGGCGTTGGAGGCGGGCGCCGACATCAGTCTCGACACCTACCCCTACACCCCCGGCAGCACCACGCTCGCGGCCCTGCTGCCCAGTTGGGCGAGCGAGGGCGGCCCGGCGGAGATCCTGCGCCGTCTCGCGGACGACGAGACCGCCGAGCGGGTCCGTCACCATATGGAGGTCGTCGGCGCGGACGGCTGTCACGGGGTGCCGGTGGACTGGGAGACGATCGAGATCTCCGGCGTGGGCGACCCGGCGCTCGGGGAGTACGTCGGCCGTACCGTCCGGGAGTCGGCGGCCGCGCGCGGCGAGACCCCCTGGACGACGGCCCGCCGGCTGCTCCTCGACGACCGGCTCGCCCCCTCGGTCCTCCAGCACGTGGGCCATGAGGAGAACGTCCGGACGATCATGCGGCACCGCGTCCACACGGGCGGTTCGGACGGCATCCTGCAGGGCGCGAAGCCGCATCCGCGGGCGTACGGCACGTTCCCGCAGTATCTCGGCCGGTACGTACGGGAGTTGGGCGTCCTGTCCCTGGAGGACTGCGTCGCCCATCTCACCTCGCGCCCGGCGGCCCGGCTGCGTCTGGCCGACCGGGGCCTGGTCCGCGAGGGCTACCGCGCCGATCTGGTGCTCTTCGACCCGGCGACGGTCGCGGCGGGCTCCACCTTCGACCGCCCGCGCACCCTGCCGAGGGGCGTCCCGCACGTGCTGATCGACGGCCGGTTCGTCATCGAGGACGGTCGCCGCACGGATGAGTTGGCGGGCAGGGCGGTCCGTCGCAGTCCCGTGTGACGGAACGCCCACTCTTGACCCTACGGCCGGCGCAACCCCCTATAGGGGCGCGGGGAACTGCGCGACCGGCCACAGCGGACCCGCAGTCGCCCGACAACCGATCGCACCCCCCGACGGAGTGCTACGGCTTGGGCAGGGTGCAAGCGGCAGCGCTGAGGTTGAGCTGGTTGCCGGTCGTGAAGCAGGCCGGGATCTGGTAGATCTCCTGGGCGTAGTTGATGCCCTCGCGGACGGTGACGGTGCCGCTCTCGCTGACCTCGCACGGGTTGTTCACCGTGCAGGTCTCGCCGTCCTCGTTGCCGGTGTTGTTGACGGCGACGACCTTGCCGGTGGCCTGGTCGATCACCGGCGAGCCGGAGGTGCCGCCGATGGTCTGGCAGGCGGAGGTGTAACGGATCGAGTCCTTCCAGGTCCAGTCGCCCTCCTTCAGGCGGTACGCGAACCCGTCGATGCTGCAGTTGTAGAGCGTCTTCCAGTAACCGGAGGCCACGGTGATGGCGGTGCCGGCGGTCGGGTGGGTGTCCTGCACGGTCAGCGGGGCGATCCCGTACGCGGACTGGATCGTCGCGTAGGTGCTGGTGAGCTGGTAGATCGAGACGTCCGTGTCGGTCATCGTCCCGTAGGCGAGCTTGCTGGCCCGGAGGGTGGCGACGCGGGTGCCGGCGGAGTTGAGCAGGCCGAAGGTGCGGCTGGAGGCCTGGTTGACGAGCACCTCGCCCGGCTCCGGGAAGCCGGTCGTCAGGCAGTGGCCGTTGGAGAGCACCAGCGCCGGGTCGGTGGCCAGCGAGTTCGGGAAGCGGATGACCGAGCCGGAACAGTTGCTGAGCGCGACGGTCCCGGCGAGCGTGACGGCCTGGAGCGTGGGCGCGGCGGCCTTGGTCTCGGTCGTCGTCCCGGCCTGGGCCGCGGCCGGTGCGCTCACCGGCGCCGCGACCGCGGGTGCCGCGCCTGCCCCGGCGATGGCCAGGGCGATGAACGCGGCGACGAGAGGCTTTCTCATGTGGGGGTCCCCTCTTACGACAAGGCGACCGGAGATCTTCCGGCCGCCCGTTGACTTGTCATGCACAGTTTTGTCATGCGCATTGTTAGTGCCGTGGGGGGTGAGATCAAGAGTCGGTTTTCGGCCGCCGGGACTACCCTGGAGAGGGGCGCAGTTCAGAGATCGGCTCCCGACCATGGACCTGAACACGATCACCGAAGTCGTCCGGCAACCGTCGCCCGATCGACCGGGCAGGGACTGGCGCGAGGGCGACGCCTGGCTCGCCGGCGGCACGTGGCTCTTCTCCGCCGAGCAGCCTCAGCTGCGCCGACTGGTCGACCTGACCGCGCTGGGCTGGGCGCCCCTGGTCGCCACCGACGCGGGCCTGGAGATCGGCGCCACCTGCACCGTCCGCGATCTGTACGCCTACGCGCCCCCGCGGGACTGGATCGCGGGCCCCCTCTTGGCGGCGAGCTGCGAGGCCTTTCTGTCCTCCTTCAAGGTCTGGAACTCGGCCACCGTCGGCGGCAACATCTGCATGTCCCTGCCCGCCGGACCGATGATCACGCTGACGGTCGCGCTGGAGGCCCGCTACGAGCTCTGGGCTCCCGACGGGTCGACGCGCATCGTGGACGCCGTCGACTTCGTCACCGGGGACCACCGCAACGTGCTCGCTCCCGGGGAGATCCTGCGCCGCGTCGGCATCCCGGCCCACGCCCTGCGCAAGCGCACCGCGCACCGCCGCTTCACGCTGACCCGGCTCGGCCGTTCGACGGTGTTCCTCATCGGCACCCGGACACCGGGCAGCGGCGACCTGCTGCTCACCGTCACGGCCGGCACCACCCGCCCGGTGCGCTTCGCCTTCGACAGCCCGCCCGACGCCCCCACCCTGCGCCGGCGCATCGACGCCGTCCCGGCCGGCCTGTGGTTCGCCGATCCCAACGGGACCCCCGACCACCGTCGCCATCTGACAAGGCACTTCGCCGAGGAGATCCGTCGCGAACTCAAGGCCGGTGACCTGACATGAGCTACCTGGTGAACGGCAGGAGTTTCGCCGAGGAACCGGTGCCCGGGCAGTGTCTGCGCACCTTCCTGCGCTCGCTCGGCCACTACGGCGTCAAGAAGGGCTGCGACGCGGGCGACTGCGGCGCCTGCACGGTGTGGCTGGACGGCGACCCGGTGCACAGCTGCATCACCCCCGCCTTCCGCGCCGACGGCCACGAGGTCACGACGATCGAGGGCCTCGGAGCACCCGGCGACCTGCATCCGGTGCAACGCGAGTTCCGCGACGCCCCGGGGTTCCAGTGCGGTTTCTGCACCGCCGGGATGATCATGACGTCGGCGACGTTCACCGACGCGCAACGGGCGGACCTGCCCCGGGCGCTGAAGGGCAACCTCTGCCGCTGCACCGGCTATCGGGCGATCGAGGACGCCGTGCGGGGCGTCGTGGGCGTGGAGGCCGCCGCGCCGGGAAAGGCCGTCGGGACGAGCGTCGGCGCGCCGGCGGCCGACGATGTGGTGACCGGCCGCGCCGAGTTCACGATGGACGCCCGCCTCGACGGCATGCTGCACCTCAAGGTGCTGCACTCGCCGCACGCGCACGCCCGGATCGTGTCCGTGGACAAGAGCGCCGCCCTGGCGGTCCCCGGCGTGCGGCGCGTCTACACCTGGCAGGACGTGCCGCGCAGACGCTTCACCACGGCGATCCACACCGACCATCTCGTCGACCCGGACGACACCTTCATCCTGGACGACACGGTCCGTTTCGTCGGACAGCGCGTGGTCGCGGTCGTGGCCGACACGGTCGGGGCGGCGGAGGAGGGCTGCCGGAAGGTCGTCGTGGAGTACGAGGTGCTGCCGGCCGTGTTCGACGCCGAAGCCGCAATGGCGGAGGGGGCGCCACAACTCCACCGCACGGACGATCCGTTCGCCCTGGATCCCGTCCACAACGTGCTGCTGGCGATCCACACGCACATCGGCGACGTGGACGCGGGGTTCGCCGAGGCCGACGTGATCCACGAGGGCACGTACTCCTCGCCCCGGGTGCAGCACGCGCATCTGGAGACGCACGGCTCGATCGCCTGGCTGGAGAACGGGCGCCTCAACGTCCGCACCAGCTCGCAGTCGCCGTCGATCGCGAAGGTCAAACTCGCCCATCTGTTCGCCCTGCGCCCCGACCAGCTCCGGGTGTTCTGCAAGCGCGTGGGCGGCGGCTTCGGCGGCAAGCAGGAGGTGATCTCGGAGGACCTCGCCGCGCTCGCCGCCCTGGACACCGGGCGTCCCGTCTGCTTCGAGTACACCCGCGAGGAGGAGTTCACCACGGCCTCGCCACGCCACCCGATGACGCTGACGGTGAAGCTCGGCGCGAAGGCCGACGGCACCCTCACGGCGTTCCAGGTCCGCAATGTGTCGAACACGGGCGCCTACGGCAACCACGGCGGCGAGACGCTGTACGCGGGCGGCGCGGCCGTCATGATCTACCGCTGTCCCCACAAGAAGTACGACGCGTACTCCGTCTACACCAACACCGTTCCGAGCGGCGCACTGCGCGGCTACGGGATGACCCAGCCGGCGTTCGCCGTGGAGTCGGCGATGGACGAGCTGGCGCGCGCCCTGCACCTCGATCCGCTCGAACTGCGCCGCCGGAACATCGTGCGTCCCGGCGAACCGCTCGTCGCCCTGCACGACGGCCCCGACGACGTGTCGTTCACCGAGGACTCCCTCGCGAAGTGCATCGACCGGGTGGGCGAGGCCCTGGCCCGGACCGCGGGCCAGGCGGCCCCCGGCCCCGAGTGGCTCGTCGGGACCGGCGTGGCGAGTTCCCTGCACGAGACGGCGCCGCCGACCGAGCACATCTCGGAGGCCTGGGTCACGCTCGGCGACGACCTGGTGTACGAACTGGCCGTCGGCACGGTCGAGTTCGGCGAGGGCACGTCGACCGCGCATGTCCAGATCGCGGCCGGTCAGCTCGGTACGACACCGTCGCGCATCCGGCTGGTGCAGTCCGACACCGACCGCACGGGCTTCGACACGGGCGCCTTCGCGAGTGCGGGGCTGTTCGTGTCGGGCAACGCGGTGCTCCGGGCGGCCGACGCCGTGCGCGACCGCATCCTGGAGTACGCCGCCGCGTACACGGGCGTGCATCTCGTGCTGTGCTCGATGGACGACGAGGAGATCGTCTGCGGCGACCGGCGGGTGCCGCTGGCCGAGCTGGTCGCCTCGGCGAGGGCGCGCGGAATCCGTTTCACGGCCGCCCGCAAGGCCTACGGCTCGCCGCGCAGCGTCACCTCCAACACCCAGGGCTTCCGGATCGCCGTGCACCGGGTGACGGGGGAGATCCGCATCCTCCACAGCGTCCAGGCGGCCGACGCAGGCGCGGTCGTCAACCCCGCCCAAGTGCGCGGGCAGGTGGAGGGCGGGGTCGCCCAGGGCATCGGGTTCGCGCTGACCGAGAACCATCACATCGACGCGGACGGCGTCATGGTGAACCCGAACCTGCGCAACTACCGCATCCCCACCTACGCCGACGTTCCGCGCACCGACGTGCTTCTGGTGGCCTCGACGGACTCCGTCGGCCCCCTGCGGTCGAAGGGAATGGCGGAGTGCTGCATCAACCCGGTGGCCCCGGCGCTGGCGAACGCCCTCCATGACGCCACGGGCGTCCGCTTCCGCTCGCTGCCGCTGACTCCGGAGCGGATCTACAGCCGGCTCATCGAGAAGCAGTCGGTGTCGACGGGCCCGGACTCATGAGCACCGGACAGCACGAGGGTGCGGCGGCGACGGCGATCATCGGCCAGAAGGTACTGCCCGGACTCGAACAGGAATACGAATCCTGGCAGGAGGACGTCAACGCCGCCGCCGCCGACTACGCCGGGTATCTCGGCGTCGAGGTGTCCCGGCCGACGGACCTGCAGCCCGAGTGGGTCGTCGTCTACCGGTTCGACTCGGTGGCCCATCTTCAGGCGTGGATCAACAGCGCGACCAGACAGCGCCTCCTGGAGGTCGGCGACACCTACCTGGACGGCCCCGGCACGCAGCAGGTCGTCAGCGGCGGCGGCCGGCCGGCGGATCCGCTGGTGACGGTCGTGATCACCCACCGCGTCGATCCCGGCCAGGTGGACGAGTTCCTCGCCTGGCAGCGCCGTATGAGCCAGGAGGAGGGGAAGTTCGAGGGATTCCGCGGGACCGAGCTGTTCCGCCCGGTCGAGGGGGTCCAGGCCGACTGGACCACCATGTACCGATTCGACAGCGCCGAGCATCTCGACGCCTGGCTGACGTCACCGCGGCGGCAGGAGCTGCTCGCCGAAGGCGCGAAGTTCAACGACTTCAGACTGCACACGATCGACAACTCGTTCGGCAGCTGGTTCGCCTTCGACGAGAGCGGCAAGGAATCGCCGCCGCCTTCGGAGACGAAGACGTCCATCGCCGTCTGGGTCGGTCTGTACCCGACCGTCGTGCTGCTGACGCTGGCCCTGTCGCCGCTGGGCATGCCGTTCTGGCTCGGGCTGCTGGTGGGCAACCTGCTGTCGAGCTTCCTGATGAGCTTCCTCACCATGCCGCACTACGTGAACCGGCTCCTCGGCCGGTGGCTGCGGCCGCCCCCGGACGAGCCGGCGACGCGGACCAACCTCGTCGGCCTCGGCGTCGTCACCGCGTTGATGGCGTTCTGGGTCGCGGTCTTCTACCTCGTCACCACCCAGTTCTGGACGCTGCCCTGAGCGATCACGGACAAGGGTTGGTTTTCGGCCGCCGGGAAGCGGCCTGGCAGGAGCCGGTGAGCGTCCCGCCTACCTGCCCCCCTTGCCGGCCCCCCGCCCCTTCCCGGAGTTGCCCTTCCCGGATCCCTGCGCCGCCGCCGAAGAGGCCGGGTCGCTCGCCGTCGGCTCGCCGGCCGAGGAGGCGGCCGCGGGCGCGGAGGACGTCGTACCGCCCGGAGACGGCGCCGCAGCGGCAGCGGTCGACGCGGACGGGCTCGGCCCCGCGGAACCGGTGGATTCGCCCGCGGACGGGGACGGCGACGGCGACGCCGAGGGGCTCGCCGTGTCGTCGGACGACGAGCGCGTATCCGCACGCCCGCCCTGCTCGCCCCGCTCGCCCTGCCGCCCGTCGGTCGCCGGACCGGACCAGGACAGGCCCGCCACCACGGCGGCCAGCGACACCGCGCCCACCGCTCCCGCCGCGACCACGACCCGGCGCGAACGCCACCCGCCCGTCCGGCGCACGGCGCGCCGACGGTCCGCGCGACCGCCCGCACCCTCCTGCACGGCGGGGACCGGGGGAAGCCGCTGCGTCTCGTCGTACGCGTTCTCCCATCCGTGCGCCGCCGCCGGATCGGCGTACTGCTCGTACGAGGAGGGGTCGGACTCGGCGTACGGGTGGTACACGATCGGCCGAACCCGGGGCGTACCGCTCTCACCTGACCTGGACATGGCTGCAGATTCTAGGGACAGGTGTGATTCCTGGGACAGCTACCGGCGATAACACCCCAAACCACCCGTCTCACGTGGTGGAAAACACGCCACGGGATGCGTTACCGAGCCGTAAGCTCCCAGACATGCAGGTGATCCAGTCGACCAAGCTCGCCAACGTCTGTTACGAGATCCGGGGCCCGGTTCTCGAAGAGGCGATGCGCCTGGAAGCGGCCGGTCACCGCATCCTCAAGCTGAACACCGGCAACCCGGCCGCCTTCGGCTTCGACTGCCCGCCGGAGATCCTGGAGGACATCCTCCGCAACGTCTCGACGGCGCACGGCTACGGCGACGCCAAGGGCCTGCTGGCCGCGCGCCGGGCCGTCGTGATGCACAACCAGACGCTCGGCATCGAGACGGACGTCGAGCACGTCTTCATCGGCAACGGCGTCTCCGAGCTGATCGTCATGGCGATGCAGGGCCTGCTGGACGACGGCGACGAGGTCCTCGTGCCGGCGCCGGACTACCCGCTGTGGACCGCGGCCGTCTCCCTCTCCGGCGGCACCGCCGTGCACTACCGCTGCGACGAGCAGTCGGACTGGATGCCGGACCTCGCGGACGTCGAGCGCAAGGTCACCGACCGCACCAAGGCGATCGTCATCATCAACCCGAACAACCCGACGGGCGCGGTGTACGACGAGGCCATGATCCGGGGGCTGACGGACATCGCCCGCCGGCACAACCTGCTGATCTGCTCGGACGAGATCTACGACAAGATCCTCTACGACGGCGCCACGCACACCCCGACCGCCAAGGTCGCCCCGGACCTGCTCACCCTCACCTTCAACGGCATGTCGAAGGCGTACCGGGTGGCCGGCTACCGGGTCGGCTGGATGTCGATCTCCGGCCCGCGCGCCCACGCCGACTCCTATATCGAGGGCCTGACGATCCTGGCGAACATGCGGCTGTGCGCGAACATGCCGGGCCAGCACGGAGTGGTCGCCGCGCTCAGCGGACGCCAGACGATCAACGACCTGGTGCTGCCGGGCGGCCGGCTCAAGGAGCAGCGGGACGTCGCGTACGAGCTGCTCACCCAGATCCCGGGCGTGACCTGCGTGAAGCCCAAGGGCGCGCTGTATCTCTTCCCGCGCCTGGACCCCAGTGTCTTCAAGATCAAGGACGACCGGCGGATGGTCCTGGACCTGCTGCGCCGGGAGAAGATCATGGTCGTCCAGGGCACCGGCTTCAACTGGCCGGAACCGGACCACTTCCGGGTCGTCACCCTGCCGACGGCGACGGACCTGCGCGACGCGGTGGGCCGGATCGCCCGCTTCCTGGACGGCTACGGCCAGCCGTAGCCGCGGCTTGGGCCATGGGTCTACTTTAGACGAAATCTAAGCTAGGATGGTTTCCTGACAGCACAGGAGGCCATCCTCATGTACGAGCCGATCCGCACCAAGTCGGTCCACAGCACGATGGCCGGCACGTCCTCGGACTTCCCCCACCGCTCCCGCGAGGAGGAGCTGGACATCCAGCTCGCCGGTCATCTCGCGGCACTGCTCGCCGTCACCGACGAGCTGCGCGCCACGGCCCCGTCCACCGATCTGGACACCGCGGCCGCCCGGCTCGCGCAGCAGGTCACCCGGCTGCGGGGAGGACGGACCCCGGTCCGCCCGACCTCCGCCGCCGAGCCGCACCTCACGGTGCTGCACGAGCGGGCGAACGCCCTGGCGGGCCGCGCCCTCCTCGTCGCCGCGTCCCGCGCGGACACCACGGCGGCGATCCTGGCGGCCCAGCGCATGGAAGCGCACACGGCCGCCCTGACGGAGCCCAGGGAACTGAGCAACACCGCCGGCTGAACCCCCCGAACGGCCCCGGTCCGCGTGCACCCGCAGCGACGCGCGGACCGGGAGCCATGCACTGCGTGGCTTTGGCGGGGGCGCCTATTCACCGTGGGCGTTGATGCCGTCTTGCGGGTGCGCGTCCGTTGCGGCTTGTCGCGCAGTTCCCCGCGCCCCTCAGGGGTGTTGCAGGGCCGGAGCTTGCGTGTCACCCCGTGTTCATTCGGAGCACCCAGGAATGTGGGGTTCCGGGAGCACTCTCCACCTGTGAGACGAATCGTGGGAATCGTCCTCGCGGTACTGCTGACGGCGGGTGTGGTGGTCGCCGTCGTCGCAGGTCGCAGCGATGAGGACAAGGGCACGGCAACGAAGACCGTGCGGACGGTGATCGGGTCGGAGAAGGCGGAGTTCTTCGCGGACCCGGACGTGGTGAAGGCCCTCGCCGCCAAGGGCTACACCGTCAAGGCCGAGACCTCCGGGTCCTGGGCCATGGAAGGACTGGACCTCAAGGGCTACGACCTCGCGTTCCCGAGCAGCCAGGCGCCCGCCGTCGAGCTCGCGGCCAAGTACAAGGTGCAGGGGACCCTCCCCCGCCCCTTCTACTCGCCCCTCGTCGTCGTGGCGCACAAGAACGCCGCCGACGTGCTCGCCGGCAACGGCCTGGCCACGCTGGACGCCGCACACCGCGGCACGCTGAAGATGGCCGCCTATCTCGACGCGGCCCAAGCCGACCGGACCTGGCAGCAGCTCAAGGGCGCCGAGAAGTACGGGGAGTTGACCGGCACCCTCTATCTCTCCAGCACCGACCCGGAGACCTCCAACTCCGGCGCGCTCTATCTCGCCGCCGCCTCCTACGTCGCCAACGGCGGCAAGGTCGTCGCGAGCGACGCCGAGGTCGACAGGACCGCGCCGCTGCTGCACAAGCTGGTCAGCGTCCAGGGCGCCCAGCAGACCGGCACGGACGCGGCCTTCCGGGACTTCGTCAGCGGCGCCGGCAACCCGCTCGTCCTGGTCTACGAGTCGCAGGTCGCCTCGCTCCTCGCGGACGGACAGCAGCCCGGCGACCTGGTGGTCCTCTACCCGGACACCACCGTCAACAGCGACCACACCGCCGTGCCGCTCACCGAGAACGGCGCCGGACTCGCCCAACTCCTGGCCACCGACCCGGGGTTGCGCAAGCTGGAGATCCGGCACGGGTTCCGTCCGCAGGGCGTGGCCGCCGAGTTCGCCTCGGCCGGCACCTATCTCAAGCAGCAACTGACCGGCGTCCGCCAGGCGCCCGTGCCCACCTCCGCGGTGCTGCACGAGCTGGCGCGACGGGCGCGCGGATAAGGGGGACGACACCACATGAGCAACACCACCGACAGCGACTTCACCCTCACCCCGCCCGAGGCGGTCGCCGCCGTTCCGCGCGAGCGGGCCGGCGGACTCGTCCCCGTCGACGACTCCGTCCGCACCGACATGGCGACCAAGGCCGCCGCCTATGTCGACGGGCTCGCCGCGCTGGACGCCCGCTCGCCCGAGTTCGTCGGCAAGGTCGGCGAGATCACCGCGCTCGGCGCCGGTGAGATGCGCACGGCCGCCGCGCAGTCCAACCGCATGCTGGAGCGGACCATCCGCAGCCTGCCCGACCAGGGCGGGGACGCCCAGTCCAAGGTGGCCGGCTCGCTCGTCGAACTGCGGCGGGTGGTCGAGGACCTGGACCCGCGGGACCTGCCGGCGAGCAAGGGCCGCAAGTTCCTCTCCAAGCTCCCCGGCGGCAACAAGCTGCGCGACCACGTCGCCAAGTACGCCTCCGCGCAAGGGACGCTCAACAAGATCGTGGGCTCGCTGCGCGGCGGCCAGGACGAACTGCGGCGCGACAACGCCGCGTTGCAGACCGAGCGGGTCCGGCTGTGGGAGACCATGGGCAAGCTCCAGGAGTACATCGTCCTGACCGACGCCCTGGACTCGGCCGTCGAACAGCAGATCTCCGGCACCGAGATCACCGACCCCGAGCGGGCCGACAGCCTGCGCGCCGACGTCCTCTTCCCGGTCCGGCAGAAGCACCAGGACCTGCTCACCCAGCTCGCGGTGTGCGCCCAGGGCTACCTCGCCATGGACGTCGTCCGCCGCAACAACGACGAACTGATCAAGGGCGTCGACCGGGCCGCCACGACCACGGTCTCGGCGCTGCGCATCTCGGTCATGCTGGCCTCCGCGCTCGACAACCAGAAGAAGGTCATCGAGCAGGTCAACGCCCTGCGCGGCACCACCGAGGACCTCATCCGGGGCAACGCGGAGATGCTGGCGACGCAGAGCGGGGAGATCCAGCGCATCGCCGCCGACCCGGCCGTCGGCGCGGAGACCCTGCGCTCCGCCTTCCAGCAGATCTACCGCACCCTCGACGCCATCGACACCTACAAGGTGCAGGCGACCGAGGCGATGGCGGTGACCGTGGAGAACCTCACGGCCGAACTCCAGCAGGCGAGCACCTACCTGGACCGCAGCCGCTCGCGGAGCGCACTGGAAGGCGGCCTCTCATGAGACGGCCTCTTCGGCCCCTCCTCGCGCTGACCGCCTTCGCCCTGCTGCTCACCGCCTGCTCGACGGCGGCCGACGGGGACGAGAAGGACCCCGACGCCGCCCGGCCCGGCACCCTCCGTGTCCTCGCCTCCAGCGAGCTGAGCGACATGGCCCCCGTCCTGGAGCAGGTCCGCAAGGACACCGGCGTCACGATCCGGCCCACCTACATGGGCACCCTGGACGCCGTGAACGTGCTGGCGAAGAGCGGCACGGACGGCAGGTACGACGCCGTCTGGCTGTCCTCCGACGACTATCTGCGGCTGCGCCCCGACGCGGCGAAGAAGATCGTCTCGGAGACGCCGATCATGTCGAGTCCGGTGGCCCTCGGGGTGAAGACCACGACGCTCACCTCACTCGGCTGGAAGGCCGACCAGGTCACCTGGTCGCAGATCGAGCAGGCGGTCCAGGACGGCAAGCTCACCTACGGCATGACCGACCCGGCCCGCTCCAACTCCGGTTTCTCCACTCTCGTCTCGGTCGCCTCGGCGCTCTCGGGAGCCCAATCCGCGCTCACCGACGCGGATGTCGCGAAGGCGACCCCGAGGCTGAAGGAGTTCTTCAAGGGGCAGCAGCTGACCTCGGGTTCGTCCGGCTGGCTGGCGAACGCGTACGCCCGGCGCGGCGACGTCGACGCACTGCTCAACTACGAGTCGGTGCTGAAGGGCATCCCGGGACTGACCGTGATCCGCCCCACCGACGGCGTCATCACCGCCGACTACCCCCTCTCCTCGCTCGCCGCGACCGACGCGACGACCCGCGACAACGTCAAGCGGGTGACCGACGCGCTGCGCACGGAGGCCGTCCAGCGGCTGATCACCGCCAAGACGCACCGCCGCCCGGTGGTCGCCTCCGTGCCGCCCGCGCCCGGTCTCGACACCACCCGGCGGCGCGAACTGCCCTTCCCCGGCAGCCGATCCGTCGCCGACGGACTGCTCGACGCCTACGAGAACGAACTGCGCCGCCCCTCGCGGACGGTGTACGTCCTCGACACCTCCGGCTCGATGGAGGGCGACCGGCTGCGCCGCCTCAAGGCGGCCCTCACCGACCTGACCGGCGACTTCCGGGACCGCGAGGAGGTGACGCTGATGCCGTTCGGCTCGGATGTGAAGAGCGTCCGGACGCATGTCGTCAGCCCCACCGACCCGGACACCGGGCTCGCCGCGATCCGCAAGGACACCAAGGAACTGTCGGCCGACGGGGACACGGCCATCTACACCTCGCTGGAGAAGGCGTACGACCACCTCGGCGCCGACCGGGACGCGTTCACCTCGATCGTGCTGATGACCGACGGGGAGAACACGGCGGGCGCGAAGGCCGACGACTTCGACGGCTTCTACAAGGGCCTCGACGCCGAACGGCAGGACATCCCCGTCTTCCCCATCCTCTTCGGCGACTCCGACCGGGGGGAGCTGGAGCACATCGCCGAGCTGACCGGCGGCCGGCTCTTCGACGCCCAGAAGGGCTCGCTGGACGGCGCCTTCGAGGAGATCCGTGGCTACCAGTAGGTTCGTCGGGTACCTGGAGTCCCGCAAGAACATCACCGGCAGCGCGGCGGGACTGGTCGGCCTGGTCCTGACCTTCACCGGCGTCGCGGGCCCGTACTGGCCGGTCGTGGTCGTCGGCCTCTACGGCGCGGGCGCGCTGATCGCCCCGCCGGAGCGGCCCCCGCTGCCCGACTTCCCGGACCCGTCCGCCCAGCTCGACGAGGTGCGCGGCGACTTCGAGCGGCTCGGTGAGTACCTCGCGGAGGTCGACCTGCCCCCGGCCGCCGCCGGCCGCCTCGCCGAACTCACCGGCCTGCTGAGCGCGCTGCTGGAACCCGGCTGGGTCGCCGAGATCCTCGCCCAGGACCCGGAGGGCGTCCACGTCCTGTCGCGGACCGTGCGCCAGGACCTGCCGGAGGCGGTCGACAGCTTCGTACGGGCACGCTGGTGGACGAGGATGACACCGGGCCAGGAACCCCCGGAACGCCACCTGGAGCGACAGTTGACACTGCTGCAGGAGGAGGCGGAGCGATTGGCGACCGCACTGCAGGAGATAGAGGCAAGGCGCCAGGAGACGCACACGCGCTACTTGGAGGACCGCTCACAGTAGCCAACCCAGGGGCGCGGGGCTGTGTCGATCTGCGGCTCCGCCGCGTGGGCACGACAAGCCACAGCGGACCCGCACCCGAAAAACCGCATAGGCGAGGGTCTGTCGTCCGCTCACCGTCGGGGCGGACGGGGAGCAGACGACAGACCCAGGGCCGCATACGCCGTTGTACGCGGCCTCGCCGGTCTGCACCGCGGCCGGCCGTGACGATCGCTGGTCAGGGCACACCCGTACCGGCCGCGGAGTCTTCTTTGAAGGCGGGCGTCAGCCCAGGCGCTGTACCAGCGCCCGGTACTCGTCCCACAGCTCCTTCGGCGTGTGATCGCCGAAGGTGTTCAGGTGCTCGGGGACCAGCGCGGCCTCCTCGCGCCAGACCTCCTTGTCGACCGTGAGCAGGAAGTCGAGGTCCTCCTCGGCGAGTGCGAGACCCGCCGTGTCCAGCGCGCCCTTCGCCGGCAGCACGCCGATCGCCGTCTCGACGCCCTCGGCCTTGCCGTCCAGCCGCTCCACGATCCACTTCAGGACGCGGCTGTTCTCGCCGAAGCCGGGCCAGACGAACTTGCCCGCGTCGTTCTTGCGGAACCAGTTGACGTAGTAGATCTTCGGGAGCTTCGCCTGGTCCTTGCCCTTGGCGACGTCGACCCAGTGGCCCATGTAGTCGCCCATGTTGTAGCCGCAGAACGGCAGCATGGCGAAGGGGTCGCGGCGCAGCTCGCCGACCTTGCCCTCGGCGGCGGCGGTCTTCTCGCTCGCCACGTTCGCGCCGAGGAAGACGCCGTGGTTCCAGTCGAAGGACTCCGTCACCAGCGGGACCGCGCTCGCGCGCCGGCCGCCGAAGAGGATCGCCGAGATCGGCACGCCCTTGGGGTCCTCCCACTCGGGCGCGATGATCGGGCACTGTGCGGCGGGGACGGTGAAGCGGGCGTTGGGGTGGGCGGCGGGGACGTCCGCGGACGGCGTCCAGTCGTTGCCCTTCCAGTCGGTGAGGTGGGCGGGAGTCTCCTCCGTCATGCCCTCCCACCAGATGTCGTTGTCGTCCGTCAACGCCACGTTGGTGAAGACCGAGTTGCCCCACAGGGTCTTCATCGCGTTGGCGTTGGTGTGCTCACCGGTGCCGGGCGCGACGCCGAAGAAGCCGGCCTCGGGGTTGATGGCGTACAGCCGGCCGTCCTCGCCGAAGCGCATCCAGGCTATGTCGTCGCCGATGGTCTCCACGGTCCAGCCGGAGATCGTCGGCTCGAGCATGGCGAGGTTGGTCTTGCCGCAGGCCGAGGGGAAGGCCGCCGCCACGTACTTCGACTCGCCCTGCGGCGGGGTCAGCTTGAGGATCAGCATGTGCTCGGCGAGCCAGCCCTCGTCGCGGGCCATGACGGAGGCGATGCGCAGGGCGTAGCACTTCTTGCCGAGCAGGGCGTTGCCGCCGTAGCCGGATCCGTAGGACCAGATCTCGCGGCTCTCGGGGAAGTGCGAGATGTACTTGGTGGAGTTGCAGGGCCACGGGACGTCCGCCTCGCCCTCGGCCAGCGGCGCTCCGAGCGTGTGCACAGCACGCACGAAGAACCCGTCGGCGCCGAGTTCGTCCAGCACCGGCTGTCCCATGCGGGTCATGGTGCGCATGGACACGGCGACGTAGGCGGAGTCGGTGATCTCGACGCCGATCGCGGAGAGGTCCGAGCCCAGCGGGCCCATGCAGAACGGGACGACGTACATGGTGCGGCCCCGCATCGAGCCGCGGAACAGGCCCTTCTCCCCGGAGAAGATCTCCCGCATCTCGGCGGGGGCCTTCCAGTGGTTGGTCGGGCCGGCGTCCTCCTCCTGCTCGGAGCAGATGAAGGTGCGGTCCTCGACGCGGGCGACGTCGGTGGGGTCGGATGCCGCGTAGTAGGAGTTCGGGCGCTTGATCGGGTCGAGTTTCCGGAAGGTGCCCTTGCCGACGAGCTCCTCGCACAGTCGCTCGTACTCGGCCTCTGATCCGTCACACCAGACCACGTTGTCCGGCTGCGTCAGTTCGGCGATCTCGTTCACCCAGGAGACGAGTTCCTGGTGGTCGGTGGGGATGACGGGGGGAGCCGCGATGTCGCGCGCCACGATTGCTCCTAGAAGAGGGGTTTTTTGTTGGAGGCCCCGTGGGGGCTGCGACCCGGATGCTTCTTGGTGGTGACCTTGGCGCTCATCCGGTGTCGACCGCACTCATTTGATCATCCGACCGTTCCGCCCATATGTCCATAGGGCCTCACAGGTGAGCGGAGTGAGGATGGCCACGTGCCCGGCCAGGTGTACGGACGACTCTTTGCGTCCACATGACGTTCAGACGGGACCCTTTTGACGTAACTCCCGTGAGACGATGGCCACTCTTCGCCCCGCATCTCGCCGGACTGATCCGTAACTTACGGTTCCGTAGGTACGATTCGGGGTATGACTGCGCCCGTCCCCGACGCGCCCACGGACACGCCGGCCGCCGGCCGCGGCCCCGTCGCGCTCTCCCTGCCGCAAGAAATCAAGCCCAAGCTCCGCGGCTGGCTGCATCTGGGCATGTTCCCGGCCGTACTGATCTCCGGCCTCGTGCTCACCGCCCTGGCCGACTCCTCCCGCGGCCGCATCGCCTGCGGCATCTACGCCCTCACCGCCTGCCTGCTGTTCGGGGTGAGCGCCCTGTACCACCGGGGCAACTGGAACGCGCGCATGGACGGCATCCTGCGCAGACTCGACCACGCGAACATCTTCCTGATCATCGCGGGCACCTACACGCCGCTGACCATGCTGTTGCTGCCCGGGGCCAAGGGCCAGTGGCTGCTGTGGGGCATCTGGGGAGCGGCCCTCGCCGGGATCATCTTCCGGGTCTTCTGGGTCGGCGCCCCGCGCTGGCTCTACACGCCCTGCTACATCGCGATGGGCTGGGCGGCCGTCTTCTTCCTGCCGGACTTCATGCGCACGGGCGGCATCGCGGTGCTGGTCCTGGTGATCGTCGGCGGTCTGCTGTACAGCGCGGGCGGCGTCATCTACGGCATCAAGCGCCCCAACCCCTCACCGCGCTGGTTCGGCTTCCACGAGGTCTTCCACTCCTTCACGCTCGCCGCGTTCGTCGTCCACTACGTCGGCATCTCCCTGGTGGCCTACCAGCACGCGTAACCGTCGCTTTTCCGCCTTCTCCCGGTCACGGCTCCACGCCGTGGCCGGTTCTTTTTGTGCGAGCACATCGTGTTTGTGCGAGCACATCGCGATGGACGGGAACGCGATTGACAGGAACCACCTTTTGAGAGCTACTCTCATTTCATGGCTACTGTCACGCACGACTATGAGACGGGCACCGACCCCCGTCGCTGGTGGGCCCTGGGCGCCCTGGTCGCGAGCATGCTCACGCTCGGCTTCGACACCACGATCCTCAACGTGGCCCTCCCGACGATGGCGGAGCAGCTCGGCGCCACCACCGGCCAGCAGCAGTGGATGGCGGACTCGTACATCGTCGTGTTCGCCGCGCTGATGCTCCCGGCCGGACTCCTCGGCGACCGGTTCGGCCGGCGCCGGATGCTGATCGCCGGGCTCGGCATCTTCCTCGTCGGCTCACTGGTCGGCACCCTCGCCGGGAGCGTCGACGCGGTGATCGCCGCCCGCGCCTTCATGGGCGTAGGCGCCGCGCTGGTCACCCCGCTCGCACTGTCGGTGCTGCCCTCGCTCTTCACCCCCGAGGAGCGCACCAAGGCCGTCGGCATCGTCTCGGCCGGCTCGACGCTCGGTCTGCCGCTCGGGCCGATCCTCGGCGGCTGGCTGCTCAACCACTTCTGGTGGGGCTCGGTCTTCCTGATCAACCTCCCGATGGCCGCCATCGGCATCGCCGCCTGCGTCTTCCTGCTGCCGGAGACCCGCGACCCCGCCTCCCCCAAGGTCGACACCGTCTCCACCGCGCTCACCGCGTCCGGCCTCGCCGCGCTCATCTACGCGATCATCGAGGCACCCACCCGCGGCTGGACCGACCCGCTGGTCCTGGCGATGTTCGTCGCGTCCGTCGCGCTGATCACCGCACTCGTACTGCGCGAGCGGCGCGCCGTGCGGCCGATGCTCGACATGGGGCTCCTCGCCCACCGCGGGTTCCTGTTCAACACGCTCGCCGCGACCCTCGTGATGTTCGTGCTGTCCGGACTGATGTTCGTCCTGCCGCCCTACCTCCAGGCCGTCCTCGGCCACGACTCCCTCGGCACCGGTGTGCGGCTGCTGCCGCTGATGGGCGGCCTGCTCGTCGCCGCGCGGACCGCGCAGCCGGTCGTCGCCCGGTTCGGAGCCCGGGCCGTGGTGAGCGCGGGCCTGGTGGTGCTCGCCTTCGCCGCCCTCCTCGGCAGCCGGACGACGGTGGACTCCGGCTACGGCTTCGTCGCGCTGTGGCTGTCGCTCGCCGGGGCCGGCTTCGGCTTCTCGATCGTGCCCGCGATGTCCGGCGCGCTGGGCGCCCTGCCCTCCGACCGGGCCGGCAGCGGCTCCGGCCTGCTGATGACGTTCCGCCAGGTCGGCGGCGCGATCGGCATCGCCCTGCTCGGCAGCCTGCTCGCGAGCACCTTCCGCGACCGCCTCGACGTCACCGGTCTGCCCGCCGGGACCGCGGACACCGCCGGGGACTCGGTGGTCGCCGCCCGGCTGATCGCCGAGAAGGCCCACCTGACCGATCTCGCCGCCTCCGCGGACAGCGCCTATGTGCACGGCATGGGCCTGGTCATGCTGGTGTGCGGGATCGCCGCCCTGGTCTCCGCACTGCTCGCGGCGGCGTTCCTGCCGGGCGGGTCCGGGGCGGCCCGCAAGGTGAGCGACGACGCCGCCATGGCCGCCCCCACGGCCGATGCCCGACAATGAGCGACATGACGGCCGCACCTTTCAGCTCTCCCGCCGACCGCCCCCAGCTGGGCCTCCGTGAGCGCAAAAAGATCAAGACCCGCGAGGCGATCCGCACCGCGACCTATGCGCTGGTCAAGGAACAGGGGTACGACGCCACGACGATCGACCAGATCGCCGAGCGTGCCGAGGTGTCGCCCTCGACCGTCTTCCGCTACTTCCCCACCAAGGAGGACATCGTGCTCACCGACGAGTACGACCCGATCCTCCTGGAGGCGCTGCTGGCCCGCCCGGCGGACGAGCCGGTGCCGGACACCATGCGGTACGTGCTGCAGGAAGGCGTCCGCCAGGGCATCCAGGAGGACATCGAGGTGGCGCGGCTGCGCACCCACCTCATGGTCCAGATCCCTGCCGTGCGCTCACGGATGATGGAGAGCATGTCGGTCATCGGCCGCATGATCTGCACCGCGATCGGCGAGCGCACCGGCCGCGACCCCGACAGCCTGGAGGTCCGCGTCTACGCGATGTCCCTCATCGGCGGCCTGATGGAGACGTCCCTGTACTGGGCCGAACAGGGCCACCAGGACGACTTCGCGAGCCTCGTCGACCGCGCGCTGGACGTCCTGGAGCACGGCCTCGGCAAGGAAACCCGCTGATCCCCCACCTCCGGCCATGCCATCCTGACCAGGTGAACGCACCCGAGATCCGCGTCGAAATCTCCCCCGAGCTCGCCCTGTTCGTCCCGCACGCCCGGCGCGCCGGCGCCACCGCGCTGGCCGTCGACGGCGCCTCGACCCTCGGCCATGTCGTCGAGTCCCTCGGGGTGCCCCTCACGGAGGTCGGCGCCCTCCTCGTCGACGGCCGCGAGGTACGGGTCTCGCACATCCCGGCCGACGGCGAGTCGGTCGCCGTCCACCCGGTCGCCCGCCCCCAGCTCGTCCCGGGCGCCCCCCTGCGCTTCATCCTCGACGTCCACCTCGGCACCCTCGCCCGCCGGCTGCGGCTGCTCGGCGTGGACGCGGCATACGAGTCGACCGACATCGGCGACCCGGCGCTCGCCGCCCGCTCGGCGGCGCAGCAGCGCGTCATGCTCAGCCGCGACCGCGGCCTGCTGCGCCGCCGCGAGCTGTGGGCGGGCGCCTACGTCTACAGCACCGACCCCGAACAGCAACTCCGCGACGTCCTCGACCGGTTCGCACCCGAACTCCTCCCCTGGACCCGGTGCACGGCCTGCAACGGCCTCCTGAAGGAAGCCACCAAGGACGAAGTCGCCGACCAGCTGCGACACGGCACGCAGAAGTCCTACGACGTCTTCGCCCAGTGCCGCTCCTGCGGGCGCGCGTACTGGAAGGGCGCCCACCACGAACAGCTGGTGGCGATCGTCGAGGACGCCCTGAGCATGCGCGCGCAGGGGAACTGAGTACGCCGGCCCTCACGGACAGCCCTGCCGCGCGGTGGGATGGGGCCATGAACACCACCGCCCCGCAGCAGGTCACGCTCACTCCGCAGCACAAGGACCGCCTCCTCGCCGGCTGGGCCGTGGCCGGACTCGTGTCGCTCTTGCCGACCGCCGGCCTCGCCTGGCTGGCCGTGCTCTCCACCGAGCGCGGCGGCCGCTGTCTGACCTACGGCGAGCGGTGCTCCACGGTCCCCGGCAGCGCCCTGTACGGCATGTTCTGGCTGTCCGTGCTGGCCGGGCTGGCGGCGCTGGTGTGGCCCCGGGCCCGCTGGACGTACGCGAGGCTCGGGGCCGTGGGAGTGCAGTGGGGTGCGCAGCTCACGCTGGGCGCGATGATCCTCAGCGGTGCCTGAGATCCGTCCCGCTCAGCCGTTCAGCGCGGTGCGCAGCCGCTCCGGGTCGGTGGTCGGGGCGTCGCACGTGAAGTTGCGGCAGACGTACGCGGTCGGCTCGCCGCCGCTCAGCGGCCGGTCGGCGAGCAACGGGAACTCGTCGCTCCCCGGGGTCCCGAACGCGACGACGGCTCCCGGGGCGGTCCCCAGAAGTGCCGTGCGAAGAAGGGCCTTCGAGGCCTTGTCGTCCGGGTCCGAGCCGACGACGGCGACCTCGCGCGGCCCGTCGAGCAGCGCCTCGGCGGCGGCGAGCCCCCACCCGATGAACCGGGGCACCCGTGGCCCGAGCGCCTTCACCACCCCCAGCGCCCGTTCCGCGGCGGTGCGGTGCGGCTCGGAACCGGTGTGGGCCGCATAGCTCAGCAGGGCGCCGGCGGCGGCGGTCCAGCCGGAGGGGACGGCGTTGTCGGTCGGATCCTGCGGACGCCGGATGAGCTGCTCGGCGTCGGCCGCGGTGTCGAACAGCGCACCGGACTCGGGGTCGACGAACCGGACGAGGACATGGTCGAGCAGGAACCCGGCGAACTCCAGCCAGACGCCCTCCCCGGTGACCGAGGCGAGCGCGAGGAACCCCTCGGCGACGTCGGCGTAGTCCTCCAGGACGCCCGCGTTGGCCCCGACCTGCCCGTCCTTGCTGGTCCGGGCGATGCGGGCCAGATCGTCGAGATGCAGCCGGACGAGAAGGTCGGCGGCGGCGAGAGCCGCGTCCACGAGGTCGGGGCGGTCGAAGTAGGCGCCGGTCTCGGCGAGCGCGGCGATCGCGAGCCCGTTCCAGGCGGCGACGACCTTGTCGTCCCGCCCGGGCGCGGGCCGCTCGGCGCGCTCGCGAAGCAGCCGCTCCTTGATGTCGGCGATCTTCTCGGCGTCGAAGACCCCGTCCTGCTGCGGGAGTTGGAGCACGGAGGAGCCATGCTCGAAGTTGCCGTCCTCGGTGACGCCGAAGTAGCGGGCGGCGAGCTCGGCGTCGTCCGGCCCGAGCGCCTCGCCGAGCTGCGCGGGCGTCCACGCGTAATAGGCGCCCTCGACGTGCTTCCCGGTCCCGTCGTCGCTGTCGGCGTCGAGCGCCGAGGCGAAGCCGCCCTGGTCGGTCCGCAGCTCCCGCACCATGAAGTCGGCGGTCTCCAACGCGACCCGCCGGGCAAGCTCGCTGCCGGTGGCCCGCCACAGATGGGCATACACACGACACAGCAGCGCATTGTCGTACAGCATCTTCTCGAAATGGGGCACGACCCAGTCACGGTCGACGGAGTACCGGGCGAACCCGCCGCCGAGCTGGTCGTAGATCCCGCCCCGGGCCATCCGCTCACACGTGTCCTGCGCCATCTGCAGGGCGCCCTCGGCCCCGGTCCGCGCGTGATGCCGCAGCAGGAACTCGACGACCATCGACGGCGGAAACTTCGGCGCCCCGCCGAACCCGCCCCGCTGCGGGTCGTACTCCCGGGTCAGCCCGAGCAACGCCTGTGACAGCTCCTGCTCGCCGGGCGCCCGACCGTCCCCGTAGGAGATCTCCCGCCCCGCCAGATCCCGCACGATCTTCCCGGCGACCTCGGCCACCTCGTCCCGCCGCTCGGTCCACGCCTGCCGGACCCCCTCCAGCACCTGCCGGAAGGAGGGCATGCCGTGCCGCGGCACGGGCGGAAAGTACGTCCCGAAGTAGAACGGCTCGGCATCGGCCGTGAGAAACACGGTCATCGGCCAGCCACCCTGCCCGGTGGCCGCCTGAACGGCCTCCATATAGACGGCATCGACATCGGGCCGCTCCTCGCGGTCCACCTTGACGTTGACGAAGTGGGCGTTGAGCTGGTCGGCGGTCTCCTGGTCCTCGAAGGATTCGTGCGCCATGACATGGCACCAGTGACAGCTGCTGTATCCCACGCTCAACAGCACCGGCACCCCCCGCCTGCGCGCCTCCTCGAAGGCCTCGGCCGACCAGGGCCACCAGTCGACGGGGTTGTCGGCGTGCTGGAGGAGGTAGGGGGATGTCTCATGAGCCAGTCGGTTCGGCATGGGGTCCATCCTGCCGCAGTACCCCGCCGCTCATGCGTCAGGCGTCCGCCGGACGGCGGCCACGCGCGCCGAGGCCGTGTCCGGGCGGGACGATCGCGCCCCACGCCCCCTCGCGCCACAGAGCCGCCCGCAGCACACTTGACCAAGAAATGTGTGACCGCCGGAGGGGGACGGGACATGCGGGACGGCCATAGGGCGGAAGCCGAGCGGTTGTTGGCGCGGGCCGTGGAGGAGGAGGTGCGGCGGTCCGGCGGGCGTGCCGATCGTCAGGCGTTGCTGACCCGGGCGCGTGGCGCGTTGGACGCCATGGCGCAGACGGCCGCCGAGGAGTACGAGGCGTATGCGCGCGCCCTGGAGGAGTCGGAGGCCCGGCGGATCAGTTTCGGGCAGCGGTACGCGCGCGAAGGCGGACGGACTCCGTTGCTGGTGGCGGGTGTTGCCGCCGTGACGACGGCGGTCGCCGACCTCGCGCTGGGCACGGGTCCGGGCACGGCCATCGGGGCCGGGATGGCCGTCGGGGTCGTCGGGGCCGCCGCGACCGTCGTGAAGGTGGCGGGCTCGCATCTGCCGGCCGCGCATCACCGGGCCGGCGAGGCGGGACAGCCCGGCGGCGCCGAGCAACTGCGGCTGCAGTGGCTCACGGCGCTGGAGGTGCGGGGCATCCGGCCGTTCCTGGACCAGCAGCGGGTGCTGAGCGCGACGACCGGGGCGAAGAAGACGCCGGGACCGCAGCTGCGCGGTACGGACAAGAGCGCGGCGGCGCGCGGGCGGACGGTGCTGGCGCAGTCCTTCACCCAACTCCCGGAGCCGTCCGGTCCGTTCGCGGGGCGTCGGGCGGAGCTGGCGCAGATCCGGCAGTGGGTGCAGTCGGCGCGGGCCAGTACGGAGACCCGGCCCACCGTGGTCGTGCTGCACGGCGACCCCGGCAGCGGCCGCACGACGCTCGCGGTACGGGCCGCGCACGATCTGCGGGACCAGTTCCGCGGCGCGTGCGTGGTGGACCTGCGCGGCGACAGCGCTCAGGAGACGCCGCTGCCCACCAGGGACGCCCTGCTGCACCTGCTGAACCGGCTGGGCGCGCCCCGCGAGCAGCTCCTCTTCCGGGAGCGTTCCTCCGCGGACCAGCAGGTCAAACGGCTGGGCGAGCTGTATCAGCAGCATCTGACGGGCCTGCCGGTCATCGTCGTCCTCGATGACGCCTCCGACGCGGAGCAGATCCGCGCGCTCGTCCCCGAACGCTCCGACAGCCTCGTCCTGATCACCGCGTGGACCCCGCCCGCGCTGCCGGCCGAGCTGTCCGCGTGGGTGCACGAGCTGGCGGTGCGCCCGCTGGAGGCGGCGGGCGCGGAGGAACTGCTGGGCGCGGCGGCGCAGGACTCCTCGGGTCCGTACGACGCCGAATCCGCCGACCTGATCACCGAGTTGTGCGGCGGACTGCCGCTGGCCCTGCGCGTGGCGGGTTCCTCGCTCGGCCCGCGCTCGCCGCGCGCGCTGGCCGCGGATCTGGGCGCGTACGGTCCGGTGGAGCCGGTGGAGCGCGCGCTGTGGCTGCGCTACACCGACCAGCCGGAGGTGCCGCGCAGGCTGTTGCGCCGGCTGGCGCTGGCCGGGCGGGCCTCGCTCGGGGCGGCCGCGGCGGCGGCGCTGCTCGCCACGGACCGCGGTGAGGCCGCGCGGCATCTCGCGGCCCTCGCCGACGCCGGTCTGGTCGACCTGGTCCGCGGCGACCGCTACCGCCTGCACGACCTGGTCCGCGCCTTCGCGCAGGCCCGGCTGCTGGACGAGGAGGAACAGGCCGACCGCTCGGCCGCCCAGGAGCGTCTGATCGTCAGCTACGCCGAGCTCGCCGACTCCGTGCTGCGGCTGGTCGACGGCAACATGTCGACCCGCTCGGACCGTTTCACCCCGCACGGCTTCACCTCGCTGGACGAGGCGCTGCGCTGGCTGGACGACGAGTCCAGCTTCATCACGGCCACGCTGCGGCACGCGGAGGGCGTCGACCAGAACGCTGTCATGAGCCTGCTGGGTGCGCTGTGCGACTACTGCCTGCTGCGCGGCGATCTCTACCGGCTCGGTGAGATCAGCGAGCTGGCCCAGTCGGTGGGCCAGGACCTGCTGGTCCGGTCCGTGCAGTGGCGTACGGGCATCGCGGCCCGTCAGCTGGGCGAGCTCGACAAGGCCCGCACCACGCTCAGCTCGGTCGTCGACCTCTATCTCCAGGCACATCACGACGCGGGCGCGGCGCGCGCCCTGTGCTCGCTGGGCATCACCCTGCACCACCAGGGCCAGCTCACCGAGGCGTCGGCGAAGCTGCGGGAGGCGATGGATCTGCAGGCCGCACCCCAGCTGGCCACGGACCGCGCCTGGACGATGCACGCGCTGGCCGCGGTGGAGCGGGACCGCGCCCACCTCGCCGAGGCCCTGGACCTGCTCACCCGCTCCCTGGTCCTGCACCGCGAGGGCGGCTCCGTGCACGGTGAGGCATGGGCGCACTTCCAGCTGGGCCAGCTGCATCTGCGGCGCGGCGACGTCCCGCAGGCCGAGGCCGAGCTGCGGCAGGCCCTCGATCTGTACGGCCGCACCCGCGACGCCCGCGGCGAGGCCTGGGCCCTGACCCAGCTGGCCCGGGCCCGGATGATCGCCGGCGATCCCGGCCCGGCGGCCGAGGATCTGCGCCGGGCGGCGGCCAGGCACCGGGACAACGAGGACGCGCGCGGCGAGGCCTGGACGATCTACTACCTGGGTCTGGCCCTGGAGGAGACGGGCGACCTCGACCATGCCGTCCGCGAGCTGGAACGTTCCCGCAGTCTCTTCTCCCGGATGCGGGACGTCTACGGCCTGGCCTGCGCCCGGCACCACTCGGCCCGGGTGACCCGCGACCAGCGTGCCGCGCAGACCGGCTCCCTGCGCAACTCCGGCTTCGCCCGGCAGCTGCTGGTCGACGCGCGCGCCGACTTCCAGCGCATCGGGGTCCCCCACGGCGAGGCCTGGACCTGCCTGGAGCTGGCGATCGTCGACGCGGGCAACGCCCGTGCCCAGGCCGCCCTGGCGCTGTGCGAGGAGGCGACGGCCCTGTTCGCGTCCTACGGCGACCGGCGCGGCGAGGACTGGGCGCGCTTCCTGCGCTGCACCCTGCTGCCGTACGCGGCCCCGGGCGGTGTCGTGGTCGGCACGGCGGTGGCCGAGGAGGAACTGGCGCAGCTGAGCCGGACCCACCACCCGCTGCGCGACGGCCGCCTCACCGAATGCCTGGAGGCCTACGCGCTGCTCCTGGAGCGAGGCATCCGTCTGGAGTCGGGCTGGCAGGCCTGGCGTCTGGGAATGGTCCCGAGCCGACACGGCCGCGAGATCATGGGCGTGGAACTCCCCACGGGGTAGCCGGCGTCGGCACCGACGCCCGGAGCGTCGGGGTCGGGGGCGGGGGCGGGGCGATTCGCCCCCGCCCCCGCCCCGCGCCTACGCCTTCGCCTCAGGTCGCCGACGACGGCTTCCCGGTCGTCGGCGCGGTGCCCGGCGTGTTCGCCGGAGCGCCCTTGCCGGGGGCTTCGTCCGGGCCCGTCGGCTCGGTGAAGTCGACCTTGCCCATGTGCTTGTTCATGGACTTCATCAGAACCCACACCGCCACCGCCATCGCCGCGAAGACGATGAAGCCGAGGACGCCGGGAGTGACCTTGTTCTCGTCGACCTCCTTGGCGAGGGGGACGAGATGCGTCATTGCCAGGCTCACGCTTGCGCTCATGTCAGGCATTGTCGCGGATGCCCGCAAAGAGGTCGTCCTCGGGGAGGGAGGTATCGACGCGGGACTTCGCGAGCTCGTACTCCTCGGTCGGCCAGACCTCCCGCTGGATCTCCATGGGAACGCGGAACCAGCCGCCGTCGGGGTCGATCTGCGTGGCGTGGGCGATCAGCGCCTTGTCACGGATCTCGTAGAAGTCGGCGCACGGGATGTGCGTGGTCAGCGTGCGCTCCGGCTGCCCGAACTCGTCCCAGCGCTTGAGCCACTCCGCGTAGGGCGACTCCAGGCCGCGCTCGATCATCGCGTTGTGCAGCGCCATCGTGCGCGGGCGGTTGAAGCCCTGGTTGTAGTAGAGCTTCAGCGGCCGGTACACCGGGCCGAACTCGGCCTCGGGGTACTTCTCGGCGTCGTCCGCGCCGTCGAAGGCCACGACCGAGATCTTGTAGGTCATGATGTGGTCGGGGTGCGGGTAGCCGCCGTTCTCGTCGTAGGTGGTGATCACCTGGGGGCGGAACGAACGGATCTGCTTGACCAGCTCGCCGGCCGCCTTGTCGACGTCCTCCAGCGCGAAGCAGCCGTCGGGCAGCGGGGGCAGCGGGTCGCCCTCGGGCAGGCCCGAGTCGACGAAGCCGAGCCACTCCTGACTGACGCCGAGGATCTCGCGGGCCTCGTCCATCTCCTTCTTGCGTACCTCGTGGATGTGCTCCTCGATGTACTTGTCGCCCTGCAGCTTGGGGTTGAGGATGGAGCCGCGCTCCCCGCCCGTGCAGGTCACGACCAGCACGTCCACCCCCTCGGACACGTACTTCGCCATGGTGGCCGCGCCCTTGCTCGACTCGTCGTCGGGGTGCGCGTGGACGGCCATCAGTCGCAGCTGGTCAGTCAAGACTCAATCCTCGGTAAGTCGGCGCCCGGTGTGAACCGGCGCGATCGCAGGCTTCTATAGTGACCGAATCGGAGGGCGATTAATTCCGCGCCGGGAGGACGATCATGAGTACGGCGAGCACGCGACTGCCCGAGGGCCGCTACGGCCGCTCCTCGGACGAGCACGCCGACCACAAGCTCAAGATCGCCGGTGCCGTGCTCGGCGCGCTGCTGCTCGCGGTGGTCGGCTACTTCGCCTACCACTACGTCGGCCAGAACAAGATCAGCGCCGAGGTGATCACTTTCGACGTGGCCTCGGACGATGCGGTGCAGGTCCACCTGGAGGTCCGCAAGGACTCGGGCGCGAACGGCTACTGCACGGTCCGCTCGCAGGCCGAGGACGGCACCGAGGTGGGCCGGGCGGACTTCCGCTTCTCCGGTTCGGACACGCGCATCGACCGGGTGGTCACCCTGCGTACGACGGCCAAGGGCACGACGGCAGAGCTGCTCGGCTGTCACGCCGGCTGACGCCGGGCCGTCCAGGCGGGGCATCCTCCGCAATACGTACACGCTGACCTGCGTTGACGTAATTCTGGTGCCTTATGTCCTCCCCCTTCGCCCGCTGAATTGTTAGGCTCGTGGTTTCGCCCATCCCCTGAGGAACATGCTTCTGGGTAGGGCGATGCTTTGTATTCCCAGTACCGACGAGGAGCACCTGTGACCCAGACCAGCGAGTCCGTCACCTGGCTGACCCAGGAGGCGTACAACAAGCTCAAGGTCGAGCTTGAGTACCTTACTGGTCCTGCGCGCACGGAGATCGCCGCCAAGATCGCGGCTGCGCGCGAGGAGGGGGACCTGCGTGAGAACGGTGGGTACCACGCGGCCAAGGAGGAGCAGGGCAAGCAGGAGCTTCGTGTGCGCCAGCTGACCCAGCTTCTCGACAACGCCAAGGTCGGCGAGGCCCCGGCTTCCACGGACGGCGCGGTGGCGCCCGGCATGGTCGTGACGATCGCGTTCGACGGTGACGAGGACGACACGACGACGTTCCTGCTCGCCTCTCGCGAGTACGCGAGCTCCGACATCGAGACCTACTCGCCGCAGTCGCCCCTGGGCACCGGCGTGATCGGTCACAAGGTCGGTGAGGACGCGCAGTACGAGCTGCCGAACGGCAAGAAGGCCTCCGTGCGCATCCTCAAGGCCGAGCCCTACAGCGCCTGACCTTCACAGCGGCTGAGCCCCCTTTCCCGGACGTTCCCGTTCCCGGACCTTCCGGACGAGCCCCCGGCGCCCCGTGCCGCCGGGGGCTTCGTCATGCGGTGGCCGAGCGGTACTTGCGGACCGCCAGCGTCCGGAAGATCAGGACGATCAGCACCGAGTAGATCAGCGAGGCCCAGACGGGGTGCTGCATGGGCCAGGCGTCCGACGCCGACTGGCCGGGGTTGGCGAACAGCACCCGGCAGGCCTGGACGGTGGCGCTGAAGGGGTTCCACTCGGCCACATGACGCAGCCAGGGCGTCATATTGCTGGTGTCGACGAACGCGTTGGATATGAAGGTCACCGGAAAGAGCCAGATCAGCCCGCCGGAGGTGGCCGCCTCGGGTGTGCGGACGGTCAGACCGATCAGGGCGCCGATCCAGGTGAACGCGTACCCGAGCAGGAGCAGCAGACCGAAGGCGCCCAGCACCCGGCCGATGTCGGTGTCGCCGTCGGACCCGACCCGCCAGCCGACCAGGAGCGCGACGACCGCCAGGACCAGCAACGTGAGCGCCGTCTGCACCAGGTCGGCGAGGGTGCGCCCGGTGAGTACCGCGCCGCGCGCCATGGGCAGGGAGCGGAAGCGGTCTATGAGGCCCTTGTGCATGTCGTCGGCGATGCCCGCGCCGGCGCCTGCGGTGGCGAAGGTGACGGTCTGCGCGAAGATGCCGGCCATGAGGAAGTTCGTGTAGTCGGTGGCGCTCGTGCTGCCGCCGATCTGCATGGAGCCGCCGAACACATAGGTGAAGAGCACCACGAACATAATTGGCTGAATGAGCCCGAAAATGACCATTTCCGGGATCCGGGACATCCGAATCAAGTTGCGCTTAGCAACGACCAGTGAGTCGCGGACGGACTGTCCGAGCGGATGGGCGGGCGCGGGCGCCGCGCCGCGTACGGCGTCGGTGACGGCACTCATTTGACGGTCTCCCTCTCGCTCTGTCCGTTGCGTTCGCTGTGCTCGTTGCCCTCGGCCTTCGCTTCGGCCACGTGTCCCGTCAGGGAGAGGAAGACGTCGTCGAGGGTGGGGCGGCGCAGGCCTATGTCGTCTATCCCTATGCCGCGGGTGTCGAGCTCGCGGATGACCTCGGCGAGGAGCTTGGCGCCGCCCGCGACGGGCACGGTGAGCTTGCGCGTGTGCTGCTCGACGGTTGTCTCGCCCTTGCCGAAGCCGGCCAGTACCTCCGCGGCCGTGGCGATGTGTTCGCGATCGTGCACGACAACCTCCACGCGCTCGCCGCCGGTGCGGGCCTTGAGCTGGTCGGAGGTGCCGCGGGCGATGACGCGGCCGTGGTCGACGACCGCGATGTCATGCGCGAGGTGGTCGGCCTCTTCGAGGTACTGAGTGGTCAGCAGCAGCGTCGTGCCGCCGGAGACCAGACGCTTGATCACCTCCCACAGGAGCTGGCGGTTGCGCGGGTCGAGGCCGGTCGTCGGCTCGTCCATGAACATCACGGGCGGCGAGACCACCAGCGCCGCGGCCAGGTCGAGGCGGCGGCGCATGCCTCCGGAGTAGGTCTTGGCGGTGCGGTCGGCGGCGTCCGCGAGGTCGAACTGGTCGAGCAGTTCGGCGGCCCGGACCTTGGCCGCACGGGATCTCATCTGGTAGAGCTGACCGACCATCTGGAGGTTCTCGCGGCCGGTGAGGTATTCGTCGACCGCGGCGAACTGGCCGGACAGGCCGATCGAGCGGCGCACCTCGTTGGGGTGCTTGAGCACGTCGAAGCCGGCGACGACGGCCCGGCCCCGATCGGGGCGCAGGAGGGTGGTCAGACAGCGGACCGCGGTGGTCTTGCCCGCCCCGTTCGGCCCGAGCAGGCCGAGGACGGTGCCCTCCGGGACGTCGAGGTCGACGCCGTCCAGAGCCTTTACGTCGCCGAAGGCCTTGACCAGACCTTCGGCGTAGATGGCGCCTGGCATATGAGTCTCCACGTCGTTGGGGATTCTTCAGAAAGCCTAGGTTTGCACTTTTCGTTCCACCCGTCTCTCCGCAGGACCGGGCATGGAATGAGCGGCATGCGACACACCATAACGCGATGTATCGCGTCTCACAACGGACTTACTCGAACGAGTGACGGAGAAGGGATCCGACCTGGACCAATCAGCCAGTCGGTCGGTCAGGCGGTCAGGCGGTCAGGCGGTCAGGCGGTCAGGCGGTCAGGCGGTCAGGCGGTCAGGCGATGACGGTGTAGCCGGACTCGCGCAGGGCCCGGCCGACCTCGGCGCAGTGCGCCGGACCCTTCGTCTCCAGGTGCAGCTCGACCTCCGCCTCGGTCAGCCCGAGCCGGGGATCGGTCCGCACATGGCCCACGTCCAGAACGTTGACATCGACCGCTGACAACACGCCGAGCAGCGTGGCGAGGGCGCCCGGCCGGTCCGTCAGCCGCAGCCGTACGGCCAGGTAGCGGCCCTGCGCCGCCATGCCGTGCCGCAGCACCCGCTCCATCAGCACCGGATCGACGTTGCCGCCGGACAGCACCGCGACGACCGGCCCGTCGAAGGATTCGGGCCGGCTCAGCAGCGCGGCCACCGGGCTGGCGCCGGCCGGCTCGACGACCAGCTTGGCCCGCTCCAGGCACAGCAGCAGCGCGGTGGACAACTCGTCCTCCGTCACCGTGCGCACCTCGTCCACCAGATCGCCGACGAGGGCGAACGGCACATCGCCGGGCCGGCCGACCTTGATGCCGTCGGCCATCGTCGCCGGGTTGGGGATCGACACCGGCCGCCCGGCCGCCAGCGACGGCGGATACGCCGCGGCCCCCGCCGCCTGCACGCCGACGATCCGCACGTCCGGCCGCAGCGCCTTCACCGCGACGGCGATGCCCGCCGCCAGACCGCCGCCGCCGACCCCGACGACGATCGTGCGCACCTCCGGGCACTGCTCCAGGATCTCCAGGCCGACCGTGCCCTGCCCCGCGATGACGTCGGGGTGGTCGAAGGGGTGGATGAACACCGCCCCCGTCGCGTCGGCGTACTCCTGCGCGGCGGCCAGCGTCTCGTCGACCACCGAGCCGTGCAGGCGCACCTCGGCGCCGTACTCGCGGGTGGCGCTGATCTTGGGAAGCGGCGCGCCCTGCGGCATGAACACCGTGGAACGCACGCCCAGCAGCGACGAGGCCAGCGCGACGCCCTGCGCGTGGTTGCCCGCGCTCGCCGCGACGACCCCGGCGGCCCGTTCCTCCGGCAGCAGCCCGGAGATCCGGACGTACGCGCCGCGCAGCTTGAACGATCCCGTCCGCTGGAGGTTCTCGCACTTGAAGTGCACCGGAGCCCCCACCAACTGGGAAAGGTGCCTGCTGCCCTCCATCGCGGTCATCCGCGCGACGCCCGACAGCATCTTCTGGGCGCCACGCACATCGTCGAGGGTGACGGCACGCAAGGAGTCAGCCGGGCGGTAGCTCATGACACCAGCATCGCAGTTCACAGGCGGGAACGGCCGCTGTGACCAACCTCCGAGACCGGTTTCCTCAGCGCCGGTACGACCCGCCTTCCAGCCGCGTACTCTGTCCCCCATTCCAGCAGCCCCTTCATGAAGTGAGCCCCCGGCCATGCCCACAACACCTGAAATGTCGATGGACATGACGACCGTCGGTGACACCGGTCTTCTCGACACGCTGCAGCACGAGGTCGCGGTGTTCGCCCGCCGTGCCGAACAGACCCGGCTCGGCGGTGTCGGGCAGGTGCGCAACTCCATGGACCGCGCCGCATACCTGCTGCTCAACCGCCTCGACAAGGAAGGCCCGATGGGCGTCAAGGCGCTCGCCGCGAGCATGGGCATCGACTCGTCCACGGTCACCCGGCAGGTGGCCCCGCTCGTCGACACCGGCCTGGTCAAGCGGACCTCGCACCCCGAGGACGGACGGGCCGTGGTGCTGCAGTTGTCCCCGCGCGGGCAGTCGCGTCTGGAGGAAGTACGGTCCTCCCGGCGGCAGTTGATGGCCGAGCTCACGGAAGAGTGGGCGCCGGAGGAGCGCGAGGCGTTCTGCACGCTCCTCACGCGCTTCAACACCGCGCTGTCCTCCCGGATGGCCGCCCAGGGCCTGCCGGGCGCGGAGCCGTCATAGACCGTGTCCTGAGCGAGAAGCGAGAAGCGCGCGGCTCTTCGCCCAGGCGTGCACGGCTCTTCGCCGAGGCGTGCGCGGCCCTCGAACGAGGAGTGCGCGGCCCTTGACCGAAAGCCTGCCCCTGGCCTCATATGAGACCGGAGGACATGGCCGTCCAGAGGCCAGGGATCCGAAAGCTCCGAAAGCCCCGGAAGTTCGGGAAGCTCGGGGAGCTCCGGGATCCAGGGGTTCAGGGGGACGCCGTCGGGCGGGAGGCTCGGTGTGCGAGAGACGCGTGCGGCCCAGGAAGCCCGCCGGGCCCGGGAGTTCGAGGCGTTCGTCGCCGGAGCGGGCGGACGGCTGCTGCACGCCGCGACACTGCTCACGGCCGAGGCCCCGGACGCCAACCCGCGCGCGCGTCGCCTGCTGACGCTCGCCCTCGCGCACACGTACGCGTGCTGGGACCGACTGCACGGCGAGGATCCGTACAACCGTGCCCGCGAGCACCTCGCCACCCGTTTCCTGCACGGCGCCTGGCACCAGTACGGCGCGCTGCCCCTGGGCCGCATCCTGCAGCGGCCCGCCGCCGTCGGAGCACTGGCCCGGCTCACTCCCCAGGAACGCCTCGTCCTGGTCCTGAGGCTGTACGAGGGCGTCGCCGAGGAGCAGGTGGCGGCCCTGCTCGGCCTCCCCAAGGACCGGGTCCGCACGGTCTGCGACCGCGCGACGGCGACGCTTCTGCACCCCCCGCGCGGACCGGCGCCCGCGGTCCGCCGGGCGAAAGCGGCCGCGTCGTGAACCGCGCCGAGCGGGACGCCGCCGTACGGCAGATCATGGAGCGGACGGCGCCGCACGTGCCCGCGGAGCTGCACGCGGACGTCGTACGCCGGGGCAGCCGCATGCTGCGCCGGCGGACGATCGCCCGGCGGCTGCTGTGGCTGCTGCTGCTCGCGGCGACCGTGGCGTTCGTGGTCTGGGCGGTGATCGCCCAGCCCTGGGTGGAGCCGCCGTCGGAGACGACTCCACCGCTCACCGACTGGTGACGGACAAGCCCCGGCGAGGGTCTAGCCGAGGGCCTGCTGCAGGTCTTCGAGGAGATCGTCGACGTTCTCGATGCCCACGGAGAGACGGACGAGATCGGCGGGCACCTCGAGGGCGGAACCGGCCACGGACGCGTGCGTCATGCGCCCCGGGTGCTCGATGAGGGACTCGACGCCGCCCAGGGACTCGCCCAGGGTGAACACCTTGGCGCGGTTGCAGACCTCGACGGCCGCCTCCTCACCGCCGGTCACCCGGAAGGAGATCATGCCGCCGAACGCCCGCATCTGCTTGGCGGCGACCTCGTGACCGGGGTGCTCCGGCAGGCCCGGGTACAGCACGCTCGTCACGCGTGCGTGCCGCGTCAGCATGTCGGCGACCTTGGTGGCGTTCTCGCTGTGCCGGTCCATGCGCACCGACAGCGTCTTCGTGCCGCGCAGCACCAGCCAGGAGTCGAAGGGCCCGGCGACCGCGCCCATCGCGTTCTGGTGGAACGCCAGCTCCTCGCCCAGCTCCGCGTCGCCGGTGATCAGCGCGCCGCCGACGACGTCCGAGTGACCGCCCATGTACTTGGTCAGGGAGTGCACGACGACGTCCGCGCCGAGCGCCAGCGGCTGCTGCAGATACGGCGTGGCGAAGGTGTTGTCGACGACGAGCCGGGCGCCCGCGTCACGGGCGATCTGGGCGACGGCGGCGATGTCGGTGATGCCGAGCAGCGGGTTGGAGGGGGTCTCCACCCACACCGCCTTGGTCTTCGGGGTGAGGGCGGCCCGCACGGCGGACGGATCGCTGGTGTCGGCGACCGACCACTCGACCCCCCACCGGGCGACGACCTTGGCGAAGAGCCGGAAGGTGCCGCCGTACGCGTCGTTGGGGATGACCACGTGGTCGCCGGGGCTGAGCAGCGTACGCAGCAGGCAGTCCTCGGCCGCCAGTCCGGAAGCGAACGCAAGGCCTCGGATGCCGCCTTCGAGCGCGGCGAGGTTCTCCTCCAGGGCGGTCCTGGTCGGGTTGGCGCTGCGGCTGTACTCGTAGCCGCCGCGCAGGCCGCCGACGCCGTCCTGCTTGTAGGTCGAGACCTGGTAGATCGGCGGGACGACCGCGCCGGTGAGGGGATCGGCGGTGTTGCCCGCGTGGATCGCGAGGGTCTCGAAATGCTGACTGATGTGCCTGTCACTCATGGACAACGAGCGTAGTCCGCTCGCGCGCCGGACGCGGGCAGGGCCCGGGACGGGCGTGCGACGGGCGTGGAACGGGCGTGGGACGGGCGGTTTTCTCGGCTGTGAGCGGACAGTTGTCCACAGGTGCGGGGGCGGGTTGGCCAATTGTCGGCGCGGTCTGGTTCGCTTGTGGCATGGAGATTCTCTGGGTCCTGATTGCGCTGGTCCTGATCGGCTTCGTGCTGCTGCCGTTCCTGCGGCGCAGGCGCGGCCAGATCGAGCTGGTCCCGGCGGATCACCCGGACGCCGCGGACCCGGCGACCTACGGATTCGTGCGCACGGAGGAGCTGGACATCCGCATGCCCGGCCCCGACCAGGACCTGCTGGACGTGCTGGACGTGGTGCAGCACACGCAGGACTACCGGGCCGCGCAGCAGCTGCTCGCCGGCACCGAGACGGAGGGTGAGCTGCGCTGGCAGCGCGTGCAGGCCTTCGCGGGCGCGGCGGCGCTGGAGCTGCAGCAGCGGCCGGGCGGTGTCAGCGAGACGCCGGGCGGGCAGTGGCTGCGGGTGTGGCGGACCGAGGCCCCGAAGGACGCGGGCGGTGCGGCGGTGCACGCCGAGTTCCTGGTCCAGCAGGCGTGGCGGACGTCGACGCGGGGCACGGACGACTTCCGGATCATCATGGAGGAGGCGAAGGACGCCTGCGGTCAGGCGGCGCTGCTCGCCCCCGGCGACCCGATCCCGTACATCGTCGAGCTGTCCGTGGCCCGTGGCCTGAACTACCCGCAGGCGGAGTTCGAGCAGCTCTGGCTGAAGATCCTGGACCGCGCTCCGGCGCACATGGGGGCGCATCTGGCGGCCCTGCACTACTGGTGCGAGAAGTGGCACGGTTCGCGCGAGATGGCGAACGCCTTCGCGGAGGCGGCAGCGGCCAGAGCCCCCCAGGGCTCGCTCCTCGCGGCCATGCCCCTGTTCGCGGTCTTCGAGCACCTGCCCGAGGTGAACCTGGTCAGCGGCTTCTACCAGAGCGAGGTCGTGACGAAGGCGATGCACGGCGCGCTGTTCGCGGTGCACGCGGCCCGGCCCGACGACCCGATGCTGGCGCACGTCCGCCACCTGCTGATCTTCTTCCTGGTGCGGGCCGAGCGCTGGTCCGAGGCGATGAGCCAGCTCATACATGTGGACGGACACGTCGGCGCCCTCCCCTGGACCCTCTCCCCCGACCCGGCGGGCGAGTTCGCGATCTACCGGGCGCTGGCGGTGGCGGGCTACGAGGCGAACGGCGGCAGCCCGGCCACGCTGCCGCACTGAGGTCGGCGGACCGTCGGGCGAAGCCTCGGCCGGGCCGGCCCGGCCAGTCGGCCGGGCCGGCCAGTCGGCCGGGCCGGCCTGCGCCTTCCGCCCTTCGCCGGACCGCCGCGCCGTCAGCCCTCCGCGCGGGCGGGCAGCCGCCATCCCGGGCGCGGGAAGTGGCAGGTGTAGCCGTCCGGGTAACGCTGCAGATAGTCCTGGTGCTCGGGCTCGGCCTCCCAGAAGGGGCCGACCGGCTCCACCTCGGTGACGACCTTGCCGGGCCACAGTCCGGAGGCGTCCACATCCGCGATCGTGTCCTCGGCGATCCGCTTCTGCTCGTCGTCCACGTAGTAGATCGCCGAGCGGTAGCTGAGGCCGATGTCGTTGCCCTGGCGGTTCTTGGTGCTCGGGTCGTGGATCTGGAAGAAGAACTCCAGGAGCGCGCGGAAGTCGGTCTTCTCGGGATCGAAGACGATCTCGATGGCCTCCGCGTGCGTGCCGTGGTTACGGTACGTCGCGTTCGCCACGTCACCCCCCGTGTATCCGACCCGGGTCGCCGTCACGCCCGGGAGTCGGCGTATCAGCTCCTCCATCCCCCAGAAGCATCCACCAGCCAGCACGGCCCTCTGCGTCTGCGACGCCATTACGGCCCCTCCAATATCTGTCGGCTCGGTCACGCGGGCTGCTCGGTTCGCACACCACCGGCATCCCAGCCCACTGACCTCAACGCACGAGGGTCCCCACCGATTCCGGGCCCGGCCGACCCGGCTCGCGAACTGCACGGGCCCGCGTCCGCCGAGCGGCATCACACGGAGATCACGAGGAGATGCCTCGCGTCACGCACCTTCGGATGAGGTCAGTGGTGGAGACACCCGCCGTGTATTTCACGAGCTGCAACTTCCCCGCAGCGGCCACCGGACCGAAGACCTCTTCGACGGTCTCCGGCGAGATGTCGTCTCCGTGCACGACCACCTCGATGTCGTGATCGTCCAGGAACTCGGCCGTCACGCGCTCCGGAGCGTTCGGCCGGTCCGAGCCCACCGCGGCCGTCGGTGGGCTCGGATCGTCCGGGCAGCCGGTTGCCCTTGCGGCTGGTTGCCCTTACTTCCCGAATGCCTGGCGGAGCTCGTCGACCGTCTCGTCCGAGGCCCCGTTCGTACCGCACACCGGGACGACGCCGTTCTCGGCGGCCACGATGTAGCGCTCACCTTCCGAGAACGTCAGCGCCTCCGGCCGGTTCGCGTCACTGTCGAGCACCACCGTCTCCGTGTCACCGCCCTTGAACCAGTCGTCGACGCGGAAGGTGACCGTGGAACCCTTGATGGAGGTGACCGTTCCCACGAAGAGGGTCGGGTACCCACGCAGGGTGTCGGGACCGGGTGCCACACACTTCTGGTTGCCGAAGCCGCCCTGGGTGGTGAGTTTCAGTGGGCCGGCCGAGGCCGGGTGCCCGTTGTCGTCGTTCGCCATGACTCCTCCGGCGATGCCGCCGCCGAGCAGTAGCAGACCGGCAGCCGCCGCGAGTCCGAGGAGCTGACGGCGGCTCCGTCGCGCGGCGGTCTTCACGGGGACCGTACTGCCGGTCTGGAGCGTGGTGTCGGTGGTCAAGATGTCCTCCACAAGTCGGTCGATGTCAGGCAGCGGAGCATGTGGGGCCAGCGCCGGGTCCGCGGACTTCAGCCGGGCCAGCAACTCGTCGTCATTCACTGACCGCTCCTTCCTTCATCTCTCTTGTGTCCGGACGGTTCGTCATGCTTTCGCCTGAGTTGTTCGGCGAGTTTCGTTTTCGCCCGGTGCAGCCGGATGCTCACGGCGTTGGACGTCAACCCGGTCGCCTCCGCGATCTGCCGGGGTGCCAGCCCCTCCCACGCCCACAGCCGCACCACCTCACGGTCCAGCGCCCCGAGGGAGGCGAGCGCGGCGTGCAGATCGCTGTGGTCGGCGACCCCGGCCGGCTGCTCCTCCTGCGTCCGGATCAACCGCTCCACCAGCCGGAGTCGGCGCCCGTCGGCACGGCGGGCATTCGCCAGGCAGCCCCGTGCCACCCCGTAGCACCACGGCAGCACGTCATCGGGGTCGAGGTCGGGGTCGAGGTCGGGGTCAGGGTCGGGGTCGAGGTCAGGCAGGGAAGCCGGCGCCGACCCCAGGCCGGGGACGTCGTCAATACGGCGCCACAGCACCAGCATCGCCTCCGCCAGGATGTCGTCGACCATGTCGGCGCTCGTCCGTCGCAGCAGATACCGGTGCAACGGTTCCACCACCACGTGCGCCAGTCTTTCGAAGCGCGCCCGCTGCCTCTGGCGCGACTCCTCTTCCGTCATGGATTCCACAACCCGTCCTGTCCGGCGCCGGCCGGATCCTTTCAGAGACGAGGGCGTAAGGAAGTCTGCCCGGGACCGCGACCCCGATCCGGACCGGCCGACGCATTCCGCAACCGTCGGCGGACGGTGCTCACCAGTCGTGCACGGTCCCGTCCCGCAGCCTGTTGACCGGCAGGTACGCCGGTTCGTACGGGAAGTGGCGCGCCGCCTCGGTGTCGAGTTCGACTCCGAGTCCCGGGGTGTCGGACGGGTGCAGCAGCCCGTCCTCGAACCGGAACGAGGTGCGGAAGACCTCCAGCGTCCGCTCGGAGTGCTGCATGTACTCCTGGATGCCGAAGTTGTGGATGGCCAGGTCCAGGTGGAGCGCCGCGGCCATGCCCACCGGGGAGATGTCGGTCGGGCCGTGCATCCCGGACTTGATGCCGTAGACATCTGCGAGGTCGAGCAGCTTCTTCATGGCGGTTACACCACCGGTGTGGGTGACGGCGGATCGCACGTAGTCGATCAGCCGCTCGCTCAGCAACGTGGTGTAGTCGTACACCGAGTTGAAGACCTCACCGATCGCCAACGGTGTCGTCGTGTGCTGCCTGATCAGCCGTAGGGCCGCCTGATCCTCCGCGGGCGTGGCGTCCTCCAGCCAGAACAGGTCGTACGGCTCCAGTGCCTTGCCCAGCTGAGCGGCCTGGATCGGCGTCATCCGGTGGTGCCCGTCGTGCAGCAACGGCAGTTCGGGACCGAACTCCGCCCGGACGGCCTCGAAGACGGACGGCATGTGCCGCAGATACGCGCGGGTGTCCCAGATCTCCACCGTCGGGCGGAGCCGCCCGCCGACGGTGGCGCGGCGCGCGGGCTCGTAGTCGTAGCGCTCTGCGCCCTCCGCGCCGGAGGCAGCCACCCCGTACACCGAGTCCAGGCCGGGGATGCCGCTCTGCACGCGGATGGCGCGGTAGCCCAGCTCCAGATGCTTGCGGACGGAGTCGAGCAGTTCGGGCACATCGCGGCCCGAGGCGTGCCCGTAGGCCAGGGCTCCGCTGCGGGACGCGCCGCCGAGGAGCTGGTAGAGGGGCATCCCGGCGCTCTTGGCCTTGATGTCCCACAGCGCCGTGTCGACCGCCGCGATGGCCGCCATGGTCACGGGGCCGCGCCGCCAGTAGGCGCCCCGGTAGAGGTACTGCCAGGTGTCCTCGATACGCGAGGCGTCGCCGCCGAGGATCAGGGGGACGACATGGTCGTCCAGATACGACTGCACGGCCAGTTCCCGGCCGTTCAGCGTGGCGTCGCCGAGGCCGGTGACGCCGTCCTCGGTGGTGAGGCGCAGGGTGACGAAGTTCCGTCCCGGGCTGGTGACGATCACCTCGGCAGACTCGATCCGCATGACGAGGTCCCCTTCTCTTCGGTCGGGTCGATCGGGCAGGTCAAATCGGGCGGGTCAATCGGGCGGGTCGACCGGGAGGGTCGACCGGGCAGGCCAAACGGCCAGACTCAAACGGCCAGGCTCAAACGGTCAGGTCAAACGGTCGGGTCAAGCGGCCAGGCCAAACGGTCGGGTCAGATGGTCGAGGTCGACCGTTCGGGTCGTCGGTCACGGAGCCGTGCGGCGACAGGGGGGCGGCGAGCCCGTTGCCGGGGCTCGGTCCGCACGCGGCCGGCGGAACGCACGCACAGGCCGGGCGACTCGGACGGCGGTCCGTGCTCGGGCGGACCGGCTCAGCGCCCCCGCGCGTGCCGGGCCAGCCGGGTCTGCACCTCGGCGACGATGCGTTCGACGGGCAGGGTCGCGTCGACCGTCATGCCGACCTCGTCGTCCTGCAGCGGTTCGAGGTCCTCGAACTGTGAGGGCACCAGGGAGGAGGGCATGTAGTGCGACTGTCTGCCGGCCACGCGGGCGGTGGCCTCGTCCTGGCCGAGTTCCAGGTGCACGAAGAACGCGTCGGGGCGGGCCACACGCAGCATCTCGCGGTAGATACGTCTGAGGGCCGAGCACGTGATCACCAGCCCTTCCTCCGAGCCCGCCGCCCGCATACGGCCCGCGATGGCGGCCAGCCACGGACTGCGGCTCCGGTCGTCGAGCGGGTCGCCGCGCTCCATCGACTCCCGGTTGGGCCTGCTGTGGAAGCGGTCCCCCTCCTCGAAGGGCACCCGGAGCGACTCCGCCAGGTACTGGCCCACGGTGGTCTTGCCGCACCCGGTCACCCCCATGACGACGACGGGAGCGCGCCGAGCACGGACCAACGCGGCCATGGCCTCCCGGAAACCGTCTCGATGGGCGGTCGGCAGGCCGTTCGCGTTGAACTCGTCCAGCCCCGCCCGAAGATGGTCGAGGACCGCGGGATCCTGCAGTCGTCCGCCCCGGATCTCGGCGAGGATGGCCTCTGCGAAGGCCTCCGATGCCGTCGCAAGTCCCTGGTCGACGGCGTAGGCCAGCCCCATGTGCAGCCACATGGCGATCGGCTCCGGCCGGGCCGGATAGCTCTGCACGGTGTCGGCGCCGACAGCGGCGCGCGCCGACGTGACTGTCGCTTCCTGGTGACCGCCCGCCCAGTCCCGGTCGATCCGGTGGTTCAGGGCCATGACGACCGGGTGGGAGAGACGCAGGAACAATTCGTTGCGCGAGCCGGCCAGCAGGGTGCGGTGGAAGGCGGCGTCGACGTCCCGGAAGCGCTGCCGGATCGCGGCGCCTTCCCGCGGCTGCGCAAAGTCCGGTTCCTCGCTGAGGGCGAGCAAGGTGCGGGCTTGGCTGGTCAAGTCGTGGCAGACCTCCGCGGACCTGCTCAGCGCCGCAAGCCTGGCCGCCCGGGGCTCGATCACCTCCCGCAGCTCGGTGAGTGACCGCATTTGGCTGTCGGGGGCCACCTCCAGACGCCACGCGATCACGTCGGGGTCCAGCAGGTCCCACCGTTCCAGCGCCTGGACGGTGGCTCCGATCCGCGGCTGCAGATTGATCAGGCCCTTCTGATGCAGCGTCTGCAGTGCCTCGCGCGCCATGGGCCGGGTGATCCCGAACTCGTGCACGACGGCGTCCACGGTCAGGTGCTGGTCGCGCGGCTTTCCGCCTTCCACGATCTGACAGCCCAGCAGTTCCACCACCTTGGCGGTGGAACCCCGTAGGGCGTCCTCGGAATCCACGCGAGGGTCTAATTCAGGACCAGTCATGGCGGGAATGCTAGGTCACAGCGCGGTTCTGGTCAGCCGTCCGGCCAACGCGTGAAGTAGCACAGAGAGCCCTATGGGCGCACAACGGAGCGCGCGCCCACCCGCAACCGCCCCCTTGCACCCCCTTCGCGCAGTGACGACACATCAGAAGCCTTCTCTGATACCGCTCATCTGGCTACGGTGGTCACTCATTCGAGAGGTTTCCTGACGCAGCTGCAGGAGTGCCGTATGTCCGAACCGACCTCGCCCACGCCACCGCCACCGCCACCGCCGGAGCGGCTGTCCTTGCGCTGGGCTCTCATCCTCTTGGCCGCGGTGGTGGCAGGACTGCTGGCAGGGCTGCTGACCTACGCCCAGTCGGGCAACTGGCCCGGATCACTCATGGCCGCACTCGGCGCAAGCGGCGCGACACTCGTGGGCCTTCCCCTGCTGCTCTGAGCCAAGCAGGACGGGTGTCAAACCAAGCGACCCGAAAACCAATGACCACCTGAACCGGCCGACTTCACGCTGTACGCCACGAAAGAACCGCAACGCAGGATCCGCGCGGCCCACTCGGAATCCACGATCACCGTCCACCAGGCGTACTCCCAGGAAATCGGCCTACCCGCCGCCCGCGACGGCCGTTTCCCGGCGGCACGGAAGCGGGACAGAATGACATGGATCACCAAGCCGCTTTCACAGCCTGCAAGGCTGCCTGTCTGGGCGCAGAGTTGCGTCAACTCCGTTGGGCAGGCCTGCCGAAGCGGAGATCATGGAGCCGTGGCGAAGTGGACGAAGAAAGCAGTTCCGGTCGAGCAGCCAGTTCTTGAGCCAGAGCTCTCCGCGTACCAACGGGCATTGCGGACACGGCTCCTCGCGGCTCCCGTGGTGCCTGCCCCCGAACCGTGGCGGCGGGTTGCCTTCGTGCCTGTCGGCGGGCTCCTCGGTATCGGCTTCGCGTCGCATCCCGACCATGGTCGCGATCTGGTGATGGTCGTCTCGCACGACGGTCACGGCCTCTTCGACGCCGTCACCGGGGAGAAGATCGCCAGGGACCGCGACCCCGACCCTGAGGACGGCACCCCCGACGCCGTTGCCGACCTGTCCTGCCCCGGACTGGGGCCGATCAGCGGTAGCCGCGTGCGTATCGCGGGGCTCTTCGGCGGTGGGCTTCACACCACTACGGCGGACGGCTGGACTCTGGAGGTCGTCACTCCGGCCTGGCCGAACGACCGTGTCCTGCTCTCCGGCGACGGCGGCCTGCCCCACCGCGGTCCCCACGGAGAGCGGTGGTGGCACATCTTCCACTCCCACTACTCCGAACTCCGAGCGGTCGGGTTCTCGCCCTCCGGGCAGACCATCGCCGTAGCGACGAGCAGCGATATTTCACTGTGGACTCGCAGGACGGACCACAGTCCCGCCGGCAGCGCCGAAACCTGAGAAAGCACGGCGATGGACGAGGACGAGAGCCTGCACCGGTACGGTCTGCACCCTGCCGGGGCGGACCTCGACGAAGTACGAGGTCTGCTCACCGCGCAGACCCGGCTGGAGAAGTGTGCGCAGGGAGACGGCGACACGGAGCTCATGAAGCTGTGCTGCGTACAGCTGTTCAACGCCGCGGTCCTCGAAGACGTGCTGCTCATCTGGCAGGCCAAGTCCGCAAGCATGGACGCCGACTGCTCGATCGACATCCAGTTGCTGTGCGGAAGCGGACTGGCCAGGACCAAGGCGTATCTGGCGAACCAGCGCCGTCCCGAAGCCGAAGCGGCACTGCAACGACTGCTCCGCTGTGAGGCGGCCGGCGACTTCGAGGATTTCTCCGCCGCAGGGCACTCAGCCTTGTACGCCGCCTACTACGCGCCTGATGCCTGACGTCGGTCCGGGTGAGATTCGGAGCGCACACCGCAGACGCCTGCTGTGCGACGCTCGCGCCGATGCACAACAGATAGCGTCGGGTCGACGTGCCGCCCGTCAGCGGGCTCAGGGAGCGGTGGCTCGCAATCGGGATCCCCTCCTCGGAGATCGACCGCGTGGCGTCGTATCAGGAACGTTGGGGTGGACTCGTCCTGCCGCCCGCTCCGCACTACGACGGCGGACCCAGGTATCTGGATTCCGATCTTCCGGAAGGTTCGTCGGCTGAAGGGTGGTGGTTCGCTGCCGGGCCCCAGCGGACAGCGCTCCCGTATTCGTTCTTGATCGGCCCGGGGGGGGCGAGTTCGGCATCCACGGCGATCGCTGGACGCCCCTGCACCGGTCCGTCGAGGGGTGGGTGGAGTCCGTCGCGCTGGCCCACTGTGTGTCCACGCGGGCGAAGCGGATCACCAGGGTGACCGGCGCTGAGGTCGATGCCATCCCCCTGGACGGCTTCGAGCCCGTGACGGAGGTCATGGGGCTGGCGGACACCTGGTGGCGCGGAAGCGACTCATGGGTGGCGATTTACGCCGGGGAGGCTGAATGCTTCTCGGAGCCCGAGTGCCGCACCGCATGGATCTACTCGGATCTCGATGAGCGGGGGCTGTATGGAGAGCGTAGACGGTGACGGAGAACGCGCGGCGGGTGATTTCGCGCGGGCACCTGCCCGCCCTCACATCCTGGCCATACCGCCACCGGTGAGGCCCGGAGCCAGCGCCGGGAACCAGAAGACGGCGACGGCCAGGGCGATCGAGGAGATCCCCACGACACGGGCCACCAGAGGGCCGGCCGGAGCCAGCTTCTCAGCGGTGATCACGGCGGTCAGGACCACCATGGCCCACAGGTTCATCACGCCGAACGCCGCGAGCAGCACCATCAGCGACCAACAGCAGCCCAGGCAGAAGGCCCCGTGGTGGGCTCCCACACGCAGATCGCGCGAGGGCCCCGAGTACGAGGCGTAGCGCAGCATCAGCCAGATCGGCGAGCGGCACCTCGCCAGGCAGCGGTCTTTGAGGGGCGTGAGCTGGTAGACACCGCTGATCGCGAAAACGGCCGCGGCGACTGCCGTCCCCGTCGCGGCGGGGAGGCTCGCCGCACGGCCCAGGCCGACGGCCAGCCCGTACGCCAGCAGCCCGGCCGCTGCCCAGACGAGCAGGTAGGCGACGGTGAAAACGACCATGCGCGGCACCCGGTGCACGGTGATGGTGCGTGCGTACAGCGCGGCGACGGGTGCCGTGGCGGGCAGCATCATCGCAGCCATCATCAGCGTCCACACGGCCAGGAAAGCGGGCAGGCCCAGGCCCATGGTGCCCGGCATCGCCTGCGTGCCGTCCCAGCGTGTCACCACCCAGACCCAGGCGGCGGCCGCCGCGACCAACAGCAGTCCGGCGGGGCCCGCCCTGCGGCGGACGGTGACCAGCCGACCGGTCACGCGGACCACGTGAAGGGCGCGGAGTGTCCGTTGCCGCCGGAGAAGTCCCAGGATCGGCCGTACACGCCGTCGCCCGTCGCCCGGGTGGACCGGGCGATGGTCAGCGTGCTGTTCGCCGGGTGGAACATGCCGGTCAGGCCCATGACCGGACCGTCCTCGCCGTACTGGGGGGCGACCTGGTCCTCGATCTCGATGTCGATGGCGTCGCCCACCCGCGCGGCGTGGCGGCGGCCGTCGTCGCGGTAGTCGATGGGAGCGCGCTCCATGCCGAGGACCTCGCCGATGAGCGGGGTGAGCGCCGCCATCGGCCCGCCGGCCTGGCCGGAGAAGACCTTGCCCAGCGCCTCCGCCTGGCCGTCGTCGGCCGAAGCGTCGAGGTACAGCGCCACCTGCCAGCCGCCGTCGGCCATCACCCGGGGCGCGTCGATGAAGACGGCGACGCTGCGGTCGGAGACGTCCACGCCGTCCACGCTCCCGCTGTCCACGTGGAACGCCAAGGTCACCTGGCAGCGCTCGTGGTCGGCCGGTGCGGTGAGGCCGGAGGTGGTGCAGGGGCACACCACGTCGCAGTTGCAGCTCTCCAGATATGTGCCGTTCAGATTCCAGGACATGGCTCCACCTCTTCTTCACATGGTCCGTTCTGTCCCGGTTTCGTTCTTCTCCAGGCTATTCCCGGCGACGCCCCTCCCGCAGATCCGCTGCCGGGCCGGATCAATGGAGACGGGGCATCCGGAGATCCACGCCCTCGTCAGCGGCGGCGACCCGGTCTGCCCGCCCCGCCCGCCGCATTCACCGCTGTTCAGGGGCCCCGATGCCGCATTCACCGCCGTTCAGGGGCCCCGATGGCGAGGACTCGATCGCGGAGTACGGGAAGCTCGGTGCGGATGCGGGTGACTTCGGCCATGTCGAGGTCCACCGTCACCGTCTCCGCTGCGGCGCCGGCCGCGCCCAGGACGGTTCCCCAGGGGTCGATGATCATGCTGTGGCCGGCCTGCTGCATGCCGCCGTGGGTGCCTGCCGCGCAACAGGCCAGGAGGAAGACCTGCTCCTCCAGGGCCCTCGTGCGGGTAAGGAGCTGCCAGTGGCCGAGGCGGGCCGCGGGCCAGGCCGCAGGCACCACGATCAGCTCCGCGCCCGCGTCGAGCAGGCCCCGGAAGAGTTCGGGGAAGCGGAGGTCGTAGCAGATGGCGAGGCCGATCACACCGAAGTCGGTGGGCACGGTGACGATGTCGTCGCCGCCGCCCATCATGGTCGCCTCACCGGTGTCGAAGCCGTATCGATGGATCTTGCGATAGCTGCCGCGCAGCTCGCCCTCCCGGTCGAAGAGGAGTGCGGTGTTGTACAGGGTCCCGTCCCCGTCCCGCTCGATGATCGATCCGGCGTGGAGCCACGTCCCGGCCTGACGGGCGGCGGCGGACATGATCTCGGCGGTGGGGCCGTCGACCCCTTCGGCATCGCGTCCCCAGCGGTCGTAGGCCCAGGCGCCGCCCGTCCACAGCTCCGGCAGGACCACGAGATCGTCGCCCGCCCGGCTGCGGACCAGGGAAGCCGCCCTGTGACGGCGCTCGTCGGCGGAGTCCGACGAGTCCACGGACAGCTGTAACAGCGAGGCACGCATGGCTGTCACCTCCGTGACCGTTCCGCACGGTCCAGGGGAAACCTGTTCCCTTCGAGCGTAGGCGACAACGTGCGCATCTCGCGTCCCGTGGCACAACAGCCGTCCCGACAGCCGTCCCGACCGCCGTCCCGACGGCCTTCCGGACACAGCTGCGGCCGACGGACTCCGGCCGGCGCTACTCCACCTCGATGCCGAAATCCTGAACGAGGTCCTCCAGGCCGCCCGGGTAGCCCTTGCCGCCCAGGACGAAGTCCCAGTCCCCGTTCGGCCTCCGGCGGAAGGAGCCGAGCACCAAGGCGGTCTCGCCCGGTCGGCCGTCGGAGACTTCGAGCCGGCCCAGCTCGGCGAGGGCCGGATCGAGCAGGCGGATGCAGGCGTCCGTGAAACCGGAGAGGTCGGCGTCCGGGTCGACCTCTGGGTCGATGGCCGCCACGAGGACGAACCGGTCCGCCTCTTCGGGCAGTCCGTCGAAGGAGACACAGATCGCGGCCTTGTCAGGCGCGGTGGCGGGAAGGGCACGCACTGAGCCGTCCGGCGTCTGCGGGTTGTTGAAGAAGACGAAGTGATCGTCGCTGAGGACGCGGTTGCCACGGCAGACGAGAGCGCACACGTCCAAGGCGACGCTTCCGGTCCACGACATGCCCAGGACGTTGTAGTCGTCGGGCAGCCGGGTGCTCGGCACGGAGGGCGTCGGCCGGGCCGGGACTTGGCGTCCTGCGTCGCCCAACCGCCCGCGCAGTCCATGGCGATGCAGCAGGTCGACGAGTTCAGGGCCCGAGATGAGTTCCAGTGGCTTGCCGTTGGCGAAGGTGTGCGAGCCGGGGCCGAAGCCTGATGTCGTCACGAGGACGCCCTTGTTGGCGCCGGCGTCCTGAACGGTTCCGTACAAGTCGCGCACGGCGGTGGGCGGCACCGTGTTGCGGTAGCGCTTCACCTGCACGACGATCGTGCCGCCTCGGATCGGCGTCGGATCCAGCGCGTCGACGTCCACCCCGCCGTCGTTGGAGCGCTGGGTGGTCACCGCCTGCATCCCCATGGCACGGAAGAGATCGGCGACGAGATTCTCGAAGGCGATCGGGTCCATGGCGTACAGGTCCGGTTCCTCGTCGCTGCCGTGGGCGACGACGCGGTTCCCGACATCCTGCGGCCGCCTGCTCGGCCGCACGGGTGTGAGTTGGTCCGGCCGAGCCGAGAGCTGCCCGCGCAGCGCGTCGGCCAGGCAACTGCCTGCGTCGACCTGTGCCAGGTGCAGGTCACGGAACGAAGAGCGCGAGGCCATGACGGTGGCGAGGAACATCTGGCCCGGTCGGCCCGTCGTGGGGTCATGCCCGTCGACGAAGCCGTTCAATGTCACCGACTCGAGCGCACCCAGCTCATCTGCGCCGAACAGCTCGTGCAGGACAAGCAGCATGCACTGGGCCAGAACCTCCCGGTAGAGAGCGCGGCGCCGGCCCACGGGGCGGGGAGTCTCCTTGTCCTGGTCGACCCCGTGCATGTACCGGACGGCCTTGGCCTCCGGCACGATGCCGTAGGCGGGCAACTCCCAGTCCAGCACCAGCTGCCGTGCCGCCGGGTCGTAGGCGGCCGCCACCTGACGTGGGAAACCCTCCGGCCATGCCGTCGAGGCGTAGAGGGCGGCGGAGAAGTACTCGATCACGGAATCGGGGTCCTGGCGCCGCACGCCTTCGGTTATCGCCACGACGCCGGCGTTGTGCCGTCGTACCTCAGCGAGCTGAGCGTCGACCCACTGCTGGTACTCCCGCTGGTACGACGCCAGTTGTCGCTGTCGCTGGGCCTCCGCGGCCTGGGCGGCCTGCCAGTCGTGCTCGAAGCGCGCTCGTGCTTCGGACTGCGCCTGGGCCCTGCGGCCGGCGGTCCAGCCGCTCTGGGGCTGGTAGTGGCTGAAATCGGGCATGGGCACCGGCTGCGCCAACGGTCCTGGAGCGAAGGGCTGGACTTCCTCGGGTCGCATGAGCGAGGCGGCCCTGAAGGCCGGAGCCCGGCAACCCGAGGCAAGCAGGCCTTGCAGCGACGCCACCTGCGCGTCCAGTTCCTCCGTGCGCCGTAGCGCCTCTGCCTGCCGGTACTCGCGGTGGCTCTGGGCGGCTCGCCGCTGGTAGGCCCGCGTTTCCTGTTCGTGCTGTCGCCGCCGTCTGGCTTCGGCTTCCAGCTGGCGTTGCTGCTGCCGCTGCATCTCGGCCCAGACGCCGACGAAACCAGTAGAGCGACGACTCATGTGCGGCAGGTCCTCCCCCGGACGGGGGCAGCCGAAGGCGCGACGCTTTGGTTGTCCCCGCAACCAGCTGTAACGAGACGACTCTATCCAGCAATCACCGTCTCGCATATCCACTCGTCGGAAGTAGCCCGTTCGGGATATCCCCGCAGGTCAAGTGACCGGAGGGTAAATGCGGTTGCCGTGGGCGGCCCGACGCAGGCTAGATGGCAGACATGGCAGACATGGCTGACACGGCTCACCCGGCTGACATTCAGGGCTCGTACGACGAACTCTTCACCGCGGTGCCCACCGCCCTCGCCGCACTGCTGGACGGCGGGGACGCCGGCGGCTCGGTGGCCGTCTTCGTGGACGGCGAGCCGGTGGTGGACGTCTGGGGCGGATTCGCCGACGCGGAGCGCACGGTCCCGTGGCAGCGGGACACCATCGTCAACGTCTTCTCCGTCACCAAGACGATGACGGCCCTGTGCGCGCTGGTGCTGGCCGACCGTGGGGAGCTCGATCCGGACGCGCCGGTCGCCCGGTACTGGCCGGAGTTCGCCGCGGCGGGCAAGGAGGGGGTGCTGGTACGGCATCTGCTCTCGCACACCGCGGGCCTGCCCGACTGGGAGGGGCCGGTGGCGGAGGTCTACGACTGGTCCGCCGCGACGGCACGACTGGCCGCGACGGCGCCGCAGTGGGAGCCGGGCACCGCGGTCGGGTATCACTCGCTCACCCAGGGGTTCCTCGTGGGCGAGGTGGTGCGCCGGATCACCGGCCGGAGCCCCGGGGAGTTCTTCGCCGACGAGATCGCCGGACCGCTGGGCGCGGACTTCCGGATGGGGTTGCCGGCCGAGCACGACCACCGGGTGGCGGCGACGATCCCGCCGCCGTCCCACGACGAGGACTACGCCGCGAGCGCGCCCGGCGCCGCCGCCCCGGCCGCCGGAACCGTGCTGCGGGTCCGCGACGGCAACAGCGTGGCCTGGCGCCGGGCGCAGATCCCCGCGGCGAGCGGATTCGGCAATGCCCGCTCGGTGGCCCTCGTCCAGTCGGTGATGGCCTGCGGAGGTTCGGTGCGCGGGGTGCGGCTGCTGTCGCGGGCGGGTTGTGAGCGCGCGTGGGAGGAGCAGTTCAGCGGCGAGGACCGCGTCCTGGGCATGCCGGTCAGCTGGGGCCTGGGCTACGGGCGCTTCGGCAGCACCTACGGGTGGGGCGGCTGGGGCGGCGCGCTGGTCGTGATCGACCCCGAGACGCGGATGACGGTCGCGTACGCGACGAACCAGATGCGCGAACCCGCTGCCGACCAGCGGGGAATGGAGATGGTGATGGCCGCGTACGACGGTCTCAAGGGTCTCCAGGCGGACGGCTGAGGGTGCGTTCGAGGGGTCGGGCCTCGGTCGCCCGACCCCGACCCGACCCCGACCCCCGTCATCACCGCAGTCCGGCACCGGTTAAGGTAAGGCTCGCCTTAGTGGATGACCGGAAGCAGTGGTTGTGCGTACGTTGAAGTGGAAAGTCTCCGTGGTCTCCGTCGTGGTCGGAGGGCTGCTGGCCGGCTGTTCGTCCGCATCCGACAACGATGCCAAGTCCTCCGGCGCGAAGGCCGACGGCGAGAAGAACCTCGTCGCCGGGGCCTCCGAAGGACCCTCCGCCGCTCCGAGCGCCCTCGCCGACGGCATGGGCGCGGACACCGACGCGGACGGAACGTTCCCGCGCACGGTCAAGCACTTCCAGGGCAGCACGACCGTCAAGACGGAGCCGAAGAAGATCGCCGTGCTCAGCACGGGACAGCTCGACGACCTGCTCAGCCTCGGCGTCGTCCCGACCGCCTCGACCCGTGCCGACAACGCCGGTCTCGTCCCGGACTATCTGACGGACGCCTTCCCGCAAGTCAAGGCGAAGCTCGCCGCGATGACCGACGCGGGCACCCGTCAGGCCCCCAACCTGGAGTCCCTGGCGGCCGCGAAGCCGGACCTGATCCTGGTCAACGACTCCCTCGGCGACCTCTACCCCAAGCTGTCGAAGATCGCGCCGACCGTCGTCACGGCCGGGCAGGGCATCAACTGGAAGCGGGACCTGCTGCTCGTCGGCGAGGCGATCGGCAAGGGACAGGCCGCGCAGAAGCTGCTCGACGGCATCGTCGGCGACGCCCGGACGAAGGGCGACGCGGTCGAGGGCGACCCGACCGTGTCCATGCTGCGGTTCACCCCGGACCGCACGCGCATGTTCGGCGTGTCGTCCTTCACCGGGTCGATCGCCGTGGACATGGGGCTCTCCCGCCCCAAGTCGCAGCAGTTCAACGCCATTTCGCAGGACATCAGCGCCGAGAAGATCGACACGGCGGACGGTGACTGGATCTTCTACTCGGTCCAGGGCGACGCGAGCAAGACGGACGCCGCGAGCATCGTCGCCGGGCCGCTGTGGAAGGGGATGGGCGCGGTGAAGTCCGGGCAGGCCGTCAAGGTCGACGACGACCCCTGGTACCTGAACGCGGGTCCGACGGCCGCGCGTCTGGTCGTCACCGAGCTTGCCGACCGCCTGACCAAGTGAAAGCCCAGTGAGCCCCGAGTGAAACACCTCGCCTGGCCGGCGGCCGCCCTGCTGGTGGCCGTCGCGGCCGTGCTCAGCCTCGCCGTCGGCGCCCGGGCCGTGCCGCCGTCCGCCGTGCTCGACGCCCTGCTGGACGGCGGGAGCTCACCGGACGCCCTCGTCGTGCGGTCGCTGCGGCTGCCGCGGACCGAGATCGGGCTGACGGCGGGGGCCGCGCTCGGTCTCGCGGGGGCGGCCCTGCAGGCGGTCACCCGCAATCCGCTCGCCGATCCCGGCATCCTCGGCCTCAGTCAGGGCGCCGCGGCCGGGGTCGTCCTCGCCATCTCCCTCGGCCTCGCGAACGGCTTCTCGGGGTACGTCTGGTACGCCTTCGTCGGCGCCGTCGGCGCCGCGTGTCTGGTGTACGGGATCGCCGTCCGGGGCCGGGGCGGGGCCTCGCCCGTGAAGCTGGCGCTGGCCGGCACCGCCCTGTCCGCGATGACCGCGGGCGGCACGACCGTCGTCCTGACGTCGAGTTCGGCGACCCTCGACCAGTTCCGGTTCTGGCAGGTGGGCGCGCTGAGCGGACGCGACGCCGACACCGTCGTACGGATGCTGCCGTTCCTCGGGGCGGGCGCGCTGCTGGTGCTGGCGTGCGCGCGGGGGCTGGACGCGCTGGCCCTCGGTGACGAGACGGCCCGGGCGCTGGGGCACCGGGTGCACACGGTACGGGTGTGCGCGGCGCTCGGGGCGACCCTGCTGACCGCGTCCGCGGTGGCCGCCGCGGGGCCGATCGCCTTCGTGGGCCTGGCCGTTCCCCACCTCGCCCGCCGGGTCACGCGGGGCGCCGCGCATCGGCTGGTGCTGCCGCTGTCGGCACTGCTGGGCGCCGCGCTGCTGCTGCTCGCGGATGTGGCCGGGCGGGTGGTACGGGCTCCCGCGGAGGTACCGGCCGGGGTGATGACGGCGCTGGTGGGGGTGCCGGTGCTGGTGGTGCTGGTGCGGCGGAAGGGAGTGGCGACGTGAGCCCACAGAAGGACGTCACGGTCACCCGCCCCGTGAGCCCACAGAAGGACATCACGGTCGCTCGCCCCAGGGACGTCGCGGTCCTGCGCCCCCACCCCCGGATCTCGGTCCTCCTCCACCGCCGGGCCGCCTGCGCCGCCACCGCACTTCTGCTGCTCCTCGCCTGCGTCATGCTCGCCTCCGCCTGTTTCGGGCAGACCTACGTCCCGCCGGACGAGGTCTACCGCACCCTGCGCGGCGAAGCCGGCCCCCACGACCTGATCGTGGGCGAGCTGCGGGTCCCCCGTATCGCCCTCGGCGCCCTCGTCGGCGCCGCCCTCGGGCTGTCCGGGGCGCTCGTGCAGACGGTCACCCGCAACCCGCTGGCCAGCCCGGATGTGATCGGTGTGGGCCATGGCGCGGCCGCCGCGACCGTCCTCGCCCTCGCCACCGGCGCCGTCTCCTCGCCCGGTGCGATGCCGGCCGTGTCCGTCGTGGGCGGTCTCGCGGCCGCGGCCCTCGTCTACGCCCTCGCCTGGCGCCGTGGGATGCAGCCGAGCCGCTTCGTGCTCACCGGCGTCGGCATCGGCGTCGCCCTCTCCGCGATCGTCCAGCTCTACCTCGCCGACAGCGAGCTGGAGGCGGCCGAGCAGGTCAAGCTCTGGCTCACCGGCAGCCTCAACGGCCGCGGCTGGGAGCAGGCGGGGCCGCTCGCCGCCGTCCTGCTGCTCTCGCTGCCCGCGCTGGTGTGGGCGAGCCGGGCCGTCCGTCCGCTCGGCTTCGACACGGACACTGCGGCCGCGCTCGGCGTTCGGGTGGACCGGGCGCGGCTCGGTCTGACGGTCCTCGGCGTCGTCCTCGCGGCGACCGCCACGGGCGCGGCGGGCCCGATCGGCTTCGTCGCGCTCACCGCGCCCCAACTGGCCCGCCGCCTCACCCGTACGCCCCAACTCCCGTTGGTGACGAGCGCGTTGACGGGTTCGGTCGTCCTGGTCGGCGCGGACCTGGCCGCCCGGATGCTGCTGCCGCCGCTGGAGATCCCGGTCGGCGCGCTGACCGCGCTGGTCGGCGGGCCGTATCTGCTGTGGCTGCTGGGACGGGAACCGAGGGGTGCTCGACGGCCCTCTTGAGGGGCATGGGTACCGACACGCTCACGGACGTCACCGCCGACGCGACCGCCTCCGCCACCGACGGCAGGAGGAGCGAGGGGTGGGGGATCGCGTACGCGTCCGTCGCCCTGCTCGTCCTCGGTGTGTTCGCGGCGTACGGGTTCAGCGTGGCCGAGAACGCGCGCGCCGAGGCCGAGTCGGCCGCCTGCCACGTCATGGCGAGCACCTGGCCGATGTACGCGACCGCCTACGCCGGACTCCTCGCGACCCTCGCCGCCGCGGCGCTGGCGGGGCGGCGGCTGCTGCAGCCGCTGCGCCCGCGCGGGCCGGTGCAGATGGCGGGGATGGCGCTGCCGGCGGCGCTGCTGCTCCTCGTCCTCCAGGGTGTGATCGTCTGGACGCTGTACCAGCCGGCGGGCGGGCCGGTCGACTGCCTGGGCTGAGCCCGTGCGCCGCCTCGCGACGAGGCCGGGCCCCCGGCGCGCACGCCGAGGGCCCGGGAATCCAGGTGGTGGTCAGATCGTCGACGTGTCGATCACGAACCGGTAGCGGACGTCGCTGGCGAGCACCCGCTCGTACGCCTCGTTGATCTCGTCGGCGCGGATCAGCTCGATCTCCGCGCCGAACCCGTGCGCGGCGCAGAAGTCCAGCATCTCCTGGGTCTCGGCGATACCGCCGATCATGGAGCCGGCGAGGGTCTTGCGGCCACCGATCACGGAGAAGAGGTTGAGGGAGATCGGCTCCTCGGGGGCGCCGACGTTCACCAGGGCGCCGTCCCGCTTGAGCAGGGAGAGGTACGCGCTGAACTCGAGCGGGGCCGAGACCGTGGAGACGATCAGGTCGAAGGTGCCGGCCAGCTCCTTGAAGGTCTTCGGGTCGCTGGTGGCGTAGTAGTGGTCGGCGCCCAGCTTGAGGCCGTCCTCCTGCTTGCGCAGCGACTGGGAGAGGACGGTGACCTCGGCGCCGAGCGCGTGGGCGATCTTGACGCCCATGTGGCCGAGGCCGCCCAGACCGACGATCGCGACCTTCTTGCCGGGGCCGGCGTTCCAGTGCTTGAGCGGGGAGTACAGGGTGATGCCGGCGCAGAGCAGCGGCGCGGCCTCGTCGAGGGCGATGCCCTCGGGGATGCCGACGACGAAGTTCTCGTCGACGACGACCTTCTCGGCGTAGCCGCCGTAGGTGGGCTCGCCGTCCTTGCCGACCGCGTTGTAGGTGCCGACGTTGCCGCCGGTGCAGTACTGCTCCTCACCGGCCTTGCAGCTCTCGCACTCCCGGCAGGAGTCGACGAGACAGCCGACGCCCACCCGGTCGCCGACCCGGAACCTGGTGACGCCGGGGCCGACCTCGGAGACGATGCCCGCGATCTCGTGACCGGGGACCATCGGGAAGATCGCCTCGCCCCAGCCCTCGCGGGCCTGGTGGATGTCGGAGTGGCAGATGCCGGCGAACTTGATGTCGATCAGGACGTCGAACTCACGCACCGCGCGGCGTTCGATCGTCGTGCGCTCCAGCGGAGCCTTGGCGGCGGGTACGGCGTACGCGGCAACAGTGGTCATGCCGGGTTCTCCTAGCGGGGGGTTCGTCGTCCCGGCCTGCCTTCCGGCCGGGTACGGCGTCCAGCCTGCCCCAGCCCAGGGGATTCACCCAGGTCACGCTTCTGCGTACGTCCGCTGTGCCTACCACTGGCGGGGTCAGGCTGCTGTACGTACGACCGGGAATACTGGACGGCATGGACGATCGCCCCGAACCCGCCGGCGCCTCCCTGGACCGGCGCGCCGAGCTCAGCGAGTTCCTGCGCACCAGGCGGGCCCGGCTGAAGCCCGAGGACGTGGGCCTGCCCGACTTCGGACGGCACCGCAGGGTGCCGGGGCTGCGGCGCGAGGAGCTGGCGCAGCTCGCCGGGGTGTCGGTGGCGTACTACACGCGCCTGGAGCAGGGCAACGGGCGGAACGTGTCGGCGGAGGTGCTGGACTCCATCGCCCGCGCGCTGCGGCTGACGGACGCCGAGCACGCGCATCTCACCCACCTGGCGAAGCCGAAGCACAAGAAGAAGCAGACGGCCCGGCCCCAGCAGGTGCGGCCGGCGCTGCGGCAGCTGCTGGACACGATGGACTCGGTGCCCGCGTACGTCGGCGGGCGGCGCACGGAGATCCTGGCGTGGAACCGGATGGCGGCGGCGGTCTTCGGCGACTGGGCGGAGCTGCCGCCGGCGGAGCGCAACTGGGCGCGGCTGGTGTTCCTGCGCCCCGACTACCGGGACCTCTTCGTGGACTGGGAGCAGAAGGCGATCGACATCGTGTGCCACCTGCGCATGGACGCCGGCTGCTATCCGGACGACCCGCGGCTTTCGGCGCTGGTGGGCGAGTTGTCGGTGAAGAGCGAGGACTTCCGACGGCTGTGGGCGACCCATGACGTCAAGGAGAAGAGCCACGGGGTGAAGCGCCTGCGGCATCCCCTGGTCGGCGAACTCTTTCTGAACTTCGAGGGGTTCAAGCTGGCGGACGACGGTGACCAGTCGCTGGTGACCTACCACGCGGAGCCGGGCTCGCCCTCGGCGGAGGCGTTGCGGCTGCTGGCCAGCTGGGGCGCGGACGCGCGGCGGGCGGGCGCGGAGTCCCCGACCCCGTCCGCCTGACCGGGTCCCCGCGCCGCCGCCCGACGGGCTAGCCCTGGTACGGCGGGGCCGCGCCCCAGCCCCACTTCGGCACCGGCTGCTCGGCCGGGGGCTTGGCCTCGGGGCCGGAGAAGTGGACGGCGAGCCGGGTGCCCCACTCCACGTAGGCGAGGAACGCGGACCGGAACTCGGCGTCGGTCGGCAGACCGGCCTCGTCGGCGGCGTCCTGGATCAGGTTCACCCAGCGGCGGCGCTGCGGCTCGGTGATGTCCCGGCCGAAGTGCTTGGCGACCATGTGACTGTGGCCGCCCTGGGTCGCCGAATAGCTGTCCGGTCCGCCGAAGACCTCCGCGAGCCAGAGGGCGACGTGCTCGGCGTGCTCGGGAGCGAGACCGGCGAAGACCGGCGCGAGGAGGTCGTCCTGGAGCACCTTCGTGTAGAAGGCCTCCGTCAGCCGGGCGAAGGCCTCCGCGCCGCCCGCCCACGCGTACAGCGTGGGCACGGCGGAGCCCGTCCCGCGCACCGACGTGGCCTTGTAGTGGCGCATCTCGTCGATGTCCCCGATGTACGGGCGGATCTCCGCGAGGAAGGGCGGGAACAGCTCCGAGGTCCGGAAGCCCTTGAGGTGGTCCTCGGTCGAGGTCCAGGTGATCCGCAGGATGAAGTGCTCGAAGTCCTCTTCGCAGCGGGCGAGTTCGTAGTCGACGCAGTGCGGCGAGGCCGCGAGCCGACGCGCGGCCCGGGTGTACGCGGCGAGGAACTCCGCCGACCTCTCGTCAGGGATGCGATAGCGGATGTACTCGACTGTGGTGGATGGGGTGGGTGTGGTCTCAGATCCCGTCATGGGGTCACGCAAGCACGAACCGCCCGCCGGAGGCTTCCCTTCCGGCGGGCGTTCGCTCAGCGCTCAGCGAACCGGTCGCCTACCTGCCGTAGTACGCGTCGTACACCGCCACCGAAGCCGTGTTCCCCTTCCGGTCGGCGACCTCCGCGCGGAAGGAGATCGACCGGCCGACCGCCGGGTTCAGCACCGTGATGCGGCCGGCGACCACCGGGGTCTTCAGCCAGGTCGTGCCGTGGTCGTACGACACCCACACCGCCAGGGAGCGCAGGTTCGTGCCCCTGGCCGCGCCCTCCACCGTGATCGGCACCAAGGCCTTGCGGCCCGCCTCGACACGGCTGTCCGGGTCCGTCACCGCGCCGAAGCGGACCGTCGAGGCGGGGAGGACGGCCACCTCGTCGCCCGTCGGGCGCTTCGAGCGGAAGGTCCAGCTCGCCGTCACCGAGCTCGTCGCCGTCGCCACCGCCGCGCTTCGGCGCACCGACGTCGTCAGGGTGTAGCGCGCGTCTCCCGCCGGCACCTTGAACGACTCGTCCCCGAACAGGGGGTCCTTGTTCGTGCCGAGCTTTGCGCCGTTGCGGTAGAGGGTGGTCTCCACCTCCGTGAACGCGGACGAGCCCACATGGCCGGACGAGTCGGCGAACAGGGGGAGGAAGCCGTAGAGGGTGTCGGCCTCGCGGAACAGGCCGTAGTCGGTCTCCAGGTGGGGGCCGATCACCGCCCTGTTGAAGGTGTTCCGGTAGCTGCGGCCCGGCTGCAACGTCCTTGGGTCGCCCTGTGTGTAGTACACCTCGGCGATCGGCAGGCCGTCCTCGTCCTTCGCGTCGCCGTACTGCTCGAAGTCGACGCTCCACCGGATCCGGTCGGAGGTGGACAGATACAGCGTGCGTGTGCCCGGCAGCGGCTGGGCCACCGGCAGGCCCAGGACCAGGTCCTCGGGGAAACTGCCCCAGACCGTGAGGCCGCCCGTCCTGCCGGGCGCCGACGCGCCCAGGGTGTTCTGCGTCCTCGCCAGTTCGGCCGCCCTGAAGTGACGGACCTTCGCGCCCTGGACGGTGGGCGCCTTCGCCGTCGTCGCCACGTCGTACTCCGCCGTTGCGCCCTTCGCCCACTGGCCGCTCCAGGTCTGCGTCAGCCCGGTCGTCCGCGGGCCCAGGTGGGCCATGCGCAGGTCGGCGAAGGAGCCCAGGCTCAGGCCGACGCCGACGCCCGCCGGGGCGTGGAGGTAGGAGATCGTGGCCGAGAGCGACTTCGCCGACGGGTCCGGGACCGTGATGTCGGCCGCCTTCGTCCGCCTCGCGTCGATCGTCACCGTCGTGTCCCGGGTGACGTTCAGCTTCGGCTGGACCAGCCAGTCCACGCCTCCCTCGAAGTCGACCAGGTCGGCGGCGATCCATGCGTCCAGCAGGTATGTGCCCTTGGGCAGGCGCAGGGTCGTCGTGCCGGAGGCCGCCGCCGGGGCCTGGTACACGCGGTCCGTCGCCAGGCCCGTGTAGCCGAGCAGGGCCGTGTCGTAGCCGGGTGCGGGGCCGCCGTCACGGCCGATGTGCTTCAGCGTCACGTCGTACGACTGCACCTCACGCTGCACGGCGGCGGCCGTTCGGACGGACTGGCCCCCGCCCGTCGCCGTCACATACGCCGAGTACGCGCCGTCCAGCGTTCCGCCCAGCCGGGTGTCGACGGTCACGCCCACGGTCGCCGTTCCGGCCGCCGGGACCGTCACCGTCCTCGCGGCCAGTTTGTAGAAACCTGTCGGCGCCGGGCGGCCCTTGGGGTCGGTCGCGGTGACCGTCAGCTTCAGGGTGACGGCCTTCGGCCCCAGGTTGCGGTACGTCAGCTGCTTCGTCAGCGGCCGGTCGTCCTGGTGCGGCCACGGCTGGACGCCGAAGCTCAGCGACACCGGGTCGGCGACGACCGTCTGCCGGATCGCCTGGTCGACGCGGATCCGGCCCGAACCCTGCTCGAACGGCGTGGACCTGGCGCCGCCGCTGCCGCTGCCGGCCTTGGCCGAGCCGACGAGCGCGCCCTTCAGCTCCGCGTACGTCCACCCCGGGTGCTGCTGCTTCAGGATCGCCGCCGCGCCCGCCACATGCGGGGTCGCCATCGACGTACCGGACAGGGTGAGGTGGCCCGCCGGTTTCTCGCCCGCCTCCCGCGCGAGGAAGCTGCCGTGCGCGGAGGCGGCCGTGATGTCCACGCCGGGCGCGGTGACGTCGGGCTTGATCGCGCCGTCGCCGACGCGCGGGCCGGTGCTGGAGAACTCCGCGAGCCGGTCCTTGCCGTCGACCGCGCCGACCGTCAGGGCCGCGTCGGCGGTGCCGGGCGAACCGACCGTCTCCGGACCGGAGTTGCCCGCCGCGATGGTGAAGAGGATGCCCTTCTCGGCGGACAGCTTGTTCACCTCCGCCTCCATCGGGTCGACTCCCGGGGTGTCCGGCCCGCCGAGGCTGAGGTTCACGATGTCGGCGCCCTGCTCGGCCGCCCAGTCCATGCCGGCGATGATCGAGGAGTCCTCGCCCATCCCCTCGTCGTCCAGCACCTTGGCGTTGAGGAGCTTGGCTCCCGGGGCGACGCCCTTGTACTTGCCGGCGGACCTCGCGCCGGTGCCGGCCGCCGTCGACGCCACGTGCGTGCCGTGGCCGAAGCGGTCCTTCGCGTCGGCGGCGGCGGAGAAGTTCCGCTCCGCGACCACCTGGTCCTTCAGGTCGGGATGCGCGGTGTCGATGCCGGTGTCCAGCACCGCTATCCGCACCCCCTTCCCGTCGTAGCCGGCCGCCCACGCCTTGGGGGCGCCGATCTGCGGGACCGACCTGTCGAGGCTCGCCCTGCGCACCCCGTCGAGCCACACGTGCGCGACGCCGGCGGCCGTTTCGTCGCCCTCGGTCACCGCGTCCCACAGCTCGGGGGTGTCCTGCTGCGGGGTCTGCACGGCGTCCGCGTTCAGGGACTTCAGGGTGCGGCGCAGGGTGCCCGCGTCCCGGACGTCGGCCTTGGCGGCCGTGGCGGCGCCCTGGTAGCCGACGATGACCTTCAGCGCCGTGCCGTTCGCCGCCGTGCCGTTCCCGGACGACCTGGCCAGCTCGGCGGTGTCGAACAGCCGGCGGTCCAGCCTGCCCGCCGCGACCAGGACGGCGGCGTCCGCCGGGACGACGAGGGTGTGCCCGGCCCACCTGCGGATCTGCACGGGGATGTGGGAGCGCCCCGCCGCCCGCGACAGACCGACGACCCGCCCACTGCCGTCGACCGTGACCCGGTCGCCGGTGATGAGGGTGAGGTGCTGCCGCTCGACTCCTCTGACATCGGACCCTGTTGTGGACTCAGCTGCGGCCGGGCCGACCGAACCCGCGACCAGCAGCACTACGAAGACGACCGACAACCGGACATGTTTCAGAACATGCTTCTGGACATGCTTCAAGACACGCTTCATGCGCAAACCCCCCGGAACATACAGAAGTATGACGGGGGGTCATCGGACGCCTCAATACGCCAGAAGTACGTCAAACCTGAGGGTTACCACGTCAGGATGAAGCGGCGTTCTCCTTCACCGTGATCTTGCCCTTGCGGATCGTCGCCACGCGAGGGGCCTTCTTCGCGATCGAGGAGTCGTGGGTGACCATGATGAAGGTCAGCCCGTGCTCCTTCCACATGGTGTGCAGCACGTCCATGATCTCGTCGCGCATGCCCTCGTCGAGGTTGCCGGTGGGCTCGTCGGCGAGCAGCACCTTCGGCTGCTTCACCAGCGCGCGGGCGATGGCGACGCGCTGCTGCTGGCCGCCGGACATCTCGGACGGCAGATGTCCGAGGCGTTCTCCCAGGCCCACGGACTTCAGCGCCTCGGCGGCCCGTTCACGGCGTTCCTTGACCTTCACGCCGAGCGGCACGAGGGCCGTCTCCACGTTCTCCTGCGCGTTGAGCGTCGGGATGAGGTTGAAGGACTGGAAGACGAAGCCGATGTTCTCGCTGCGCACCTTCGTCAGCCTGGCCTCGGAGAGCTTCGCCAGGTCGACGCCGTCCAGGACGATCTCGCCCTCGCTGGGCCGGTCGAGCGCGCCGATCATCTGCAGCAGCGTGGACTTGCCGCCGCCGGTGGGGCCCTGGATGACGAGCCGGTCGCCGTCCGGGATGGTCAGGTCGACGCCGTCGAGGGCGTGGACCGTGTCCTTGCCCCGGGTGTAGCGCTTGGTGACGCCTCTGAGTTCGTACATGGGGACAACAACTCCTGGAGCTCGTAGGTGGGTTTGGCTGCTACTCGACGCGGCGCAGCGCGTCCGCCGGACGCAGCCTCGACGCCCGCCAGCCGCCGAACGCCCCCGCGATCAGACCGCCGGCCACGGCGAGACCCACCGCGACGGCCACCGTCGTGACGCTCACCGGAGCGGTCAGCGCGACGTCGAGGGTCTTGGCCGCCGCCTGGCGACCGGGACCGCCGCCGAAGCCGCCGCCCCCGCCGGGACCGCCCTGGCCGCCGCCACCGCCCCCGCCGCCCAACTGGGCCTGCAGCGTGGGGCTGACGGCGGTCACGGCGTACGCGCCCGCCAGGCCGAGGCCGATGCCCAGGGCGCCGCCCAGCAGACCGTTGACCATGGCCTCGCCGACGACCTGCCGGGTGACCCGGCCGGACTTCCAGCCCAGCGCCTTCAGCGTGCCGAACTCGCGGACCCGGCGGGAGACCGCCGAGGAGGTGAGCAGACCGGCGACCAGGAACGCGGCGAGCAGCACCGCGATGGACAGCCACTTGCCGACGTTGGAGGCGAGCGAGGACGCCGTGGAGAGGGAGCCGGAGACGGTGTCCGCGAGGTCGGCGGAGGTCGTCACCGTCGTACCCGAGACGTTCTTCTGGATCGTCGACTTGACGCTGTCGATCTTCTTGGAGTCGGTCGCCTGGACGTAGATCGTGGTGACCTTGTCCTTCGAGTCGCTGAGGGTCTGAGCCTGGGTCAGCGGGATGTAGACGTTGGCGGCGGCGTCGCCGCTGTCGGCCGTGGCGATGCCGATCACCGAGAACTTGGTGCTGCTGATGGTGAGCGTGGAGCCGACCTTGAGGGACTTCTCCTTGGCGTACGCCGAGTCGAGGACCGCGACCTTGCCGCTGGTCTCCGAGGTCTTGAAGGTACGGCCGCCGGTGATCGTCGAGGAGGTCAGCGGGCCGAGCGCGGGCTGGGTGACGTCGGTGCCGTAGACGGAGTAGCTGTTGACGTCGAAGTTGGCGCCGCCGCCCTGCACCTCACCCTGCGGCTGGCCGCCACCGCCGCCGTTGCCGCCGCCCTGCTGGCCGCCGTTGCCGCCGCCGGTGGTGCCGCCGTCCTGCTGCTGGAACTGTCCGCGGGTGAACTGGCCGCTGACCTTGAGGACTTGCAGGCTCAGCCCGCCGACCGCGTCCGAGACGCCGCTCTGCTTGCCGACCTTGGTGACGGTCGCCGTCGACAGGGTCTGGAAGCCCTGCACCATGACGCGGTCGGTGCTCTGCTCCGCGTCGGAGTCCTGGTCCTGCGCGTCGAACTGGAAGCGCGGACGGTCCGAGGCGTTCGCGGTGGGCGTGGCGGCCTTGGTGACCGTCATGTCCGTACCCAGGCCGTACAGGGACTCCAGGACCTTGTCCTGAGCCTTCCCCATGCCGGAGGACACGGAGGTGACCACGATGACCAGCGCGATGCCCAGCGCGAGGCCGGAGGCGACGACGAGGGCCGCTTTTCTGCGGCGGCGCAGCTCGCGCCTCAGGTAGGTGAAGAACATGGCCGAAAGCTAGGTACGGCGCGTGATGACTGGATAAGGCGCAAATAAGAGAAGCATGAGAAGGCTGTCCGAGAACCAGGAACCAGCCCGCACGCACCTGTCAGCAGGGGACGCCTACAGAGCCCACCGGCCCACGCCACGCCCCCCACCCGGACCCGTACGGTTGCTCGATCCGCGCACCGGATCGACAATGGGGACAGGGGTGTTCTGCCGGCGCCGGGAGCGATCGATGGCAGCCAGAACTCCACCCCCCGACACTCCGGACGGCGACGGCGACATCGCCGTCCACCAGAACTCGTCCTGGGCGCAGCGAACCACGGCTCATGTCGCCGATCTGCAAGGGCAGCTCAACAGGCTGAAGCGGCATGCCGCCGCCGGCGACGGACTCGACACCTGGTACGTCAAGAAGGCCGAGTCCCATCTCCGGGCGGCCCGGGAGGCACTGGTCAGAAGAAGGTTCCGGCAGCGTTTCTCGGGCAGAGCCACGGACCGGGCGCTGGCGAACATGCACGAGGCCGAGGTCGCGCTCGTGCGCCTCGTCCCGGCGGCCGCGCTCCACGGGAAACTCCTGCCCGTCCTCGTCCAGGCGCGTCTGCATCTCGATCCGAAGGACGTGCGTCTGCAGCGACTGGAGCGACTGTACTCCCGCCCGCGCGACGCCCAAGTCACCGAGAGCGACCGGGAGTTGCTCGCGCAGACACTGCACGGCGCCTACCAGGCCGAGGAACGGGAGCGGGCCAAGGTACGCAGCTTCATCGCCATCATGTCGGCGGCGACCGCCGTCATGGCCCTGATAGCCGTCGGCTTCGCCCTGTGGGCCCTGACGGATTCGCAGGACGTCGGAGAACGCTTCTGCTTCCCGATGAACGCCGACGATCCGAACGCCGAACCCACCGTCTGCCCGCTCGGGGACGAACCGTCCTGGCAGGGCGTCTGGTTCATCGAGTTCTGCGGACTGCTCGGCGCCGCGGTCGCCGGGGCGATCTCCCTGCGCGAGGTCCGGGGGACCGCCGGTCCCTACCGGGTGGCCACCGGACTGCTCCTGCTGCGGCTGCCCGTCGGGGCGCTCACCGCCGTCATCGGGATCATCCTGCTCAGCGGCCGGTTCTTCCCGGGGCTCACCGCTCTCGACACGTCCACTCAGATCGTCGCGTGGTCCATCGCGTTCGGCATTCTCCAGGAGCCCGTGACCCGTGCCGTCGACCGGCAGGGCCAGTCCCTGCTGGAGAACGTCAGGACCCCCGGGCGCGAACCGGGGAACGGCGCCGAAGGGCGGGCCCGCAAGCGGCGGTCCCGGCCGCGCCGACGCCGCGACTGAGGGGGCCGTGCGAGGCGTCACATGCGGAAGGCGGCCGCCTCGCGGGCGACCGCCTTCACCTCATCGTCGAACTCGGGGAGAGTCGGGCCTCAGACGGCCGAACCCGCCTTCCACTGCGCCCAGTCCATGTTCCAGCCGTTGAGGCCGTTGTCCGGCGACACCGTCTTGTCGCCGGTGTTGGAGACGACCACGACATCGCCGACCATCGAGTTCGTGTAGAACCAGTAGCCCGCGCTGCCCGTGTCGTTGGCGCCCTTGGTGTCGGACAGGCCCACACAGCCGTGGCTGGTGTTCACCGAGCCGAAGACGGACTTCGCGCCCCAGTAGTTGCCGTGCACGAAGGTGCCGGAGTTGGTGAGGCGGATGGCGTGCGGCACGTCCTTGATGTCGTACTCGCCCTTGCCGTCGTCGTCGGTGAAGCCCACGGTCGCGCCGTTCATGCGCGTCTCCTTGAACATCTCCGACATCACCATCTTGCCCTCGTACGTCTTGTTGTCGGGCGAGCCGGCGGAGATCGGGATGGTCTTGATGGTGGCGCCGTTGTGCGTGACCTTCATCTGCTTGGTCTTCGCGTCGACGTAGGAGACCTGGTTACGGCCGATCTTGAAGGTGACGGTCTTCTGCTGGACGCCGAAGACACCGGAGGCGCCCTCCACTCCGTCGAGCGCGAGCTTCAGCGTGACGGTGGAGTTCTCCTTCCAGTAGTCGTCCGGACGGCAGTCCATGCGCTGGGTGGAGAACCAGTGGCAGACGACCTCCTGGCCACTGGTGGAGGTGACCGTGACGCCCTTCTGGACGGCGGCCTTGTCGGTGATCGCCTTGTTGAAGTTGATCGACACGGGCATGCCCACGCCGACGGTCGAACCGTCCTCCGGCGTGAAGTTGCCTATGAAGCTGTTGTCCGGGGAGACCGTGGTGAAGGAGGCGTTCTCGTGGGCCTCGAGGCCCGCCGAGTCCGTCGCGCTGGCCGCCACCTTGTAGGTGGTGGAGCGCTCCAACTGGGCGTTCGGCTTCCAGCTGGTCTTGTCGGCGGAGAGGGTCCCCTCGACGGCTGTGCCCTCGCCGGTGGTCATCGTCACCTGGGTGAGCGTGCCCTTGCTCACCGTGACGGCCGCCGAGTTGTTGATGGAGGCGTTGTCCGAGCCGTCCGCGGGTGTGATCTTGATCTGGGCCTCGGAGGACTTCTTGGCCGCCGCCTCGTCCGCCTTGGCCTGCGAGGAGCTGCCCCCGCCGTCCGAGGCGTCGCTGTCACCGCCGGAACACGCAGAGAGCACCAGAACACCGCCGAGCAGTGCGGACGCGGCCACAAGACCCCGACGCCGCCTACTGTCCGTCATCACACGCTTCTCCATCGTTGCCGTTAACAAAACCCCGAGATCCCCGTTAAGAATCTTCAACGCTACGACCGCTTCTTCCCGTTCCACGTTTTCCGAAGGTGTGGGGCACGCCACGTTCGCGGCGTTCATGGTGCAGGTATCGAATGGTGCGGGTGTCGGTTCGTGCGTCTGCTGAGACGACGAAACCCCGGCCGGCGGTTGCCGTCCGGGGTCACGAATTCCCCAAGACGTTCAGCCGATGCCGCGTGCGTCGTCGCCGTCCGCCTCTTCATCCTCGTCGACATCATCGTCGTCGAGGTCCCACTCCGGCGAATCCGGGTCGTAGTCGACGCGTTCACTGGACCAGGAGGCCTGCTGGAGTTCCACCCCGGGCACCTCTCCGATCAGGTCGAACGGGTCGACGAGATAGGCGAGAGCCTCCGCAGTGTCTTCCGTCACAGCGCCCTCGGCATGCGCGCGCTCGTCGTCCGCGACCTCCGCGTCCTCGGCGAGCCTGCGCAGCGCCGCCTTCGTGACGGCGTCCTCGTCATGAACTTCGACAAGAATTTCCACTCGAACCCGTACATAACGTGATGTCTCTTCAGTGCTCATGGCCGGAGCGTACGGCTCACAGCTCCCGCAACTTTCCCGCGACCCGCGCCTTTCATTAGCATCGGGCCACACGGCCAATTCGCCAGCGCCACAAGGGGATAGATATTCCGTGTCATCCGCTCGCCGTCCGTTGCTGACCGCCACCGCCGCGGGGACCCTGCTGGGTGCCCTGTGGTTCGTCCCGTCCGCCAACGCGTCCCAGGACACACCGGCCAGAACGGAGCCGACGACGCAGGTCACGACCCAGGCGCGGACCGCGTCGACCACCACGACCGAGACGACGACGCGCACGACGTCGACCGATACGACGACCGACACAGCGACCGATGCGACGGCCGAGCAGGCGGCCCGGACCACGAGCGACGACGGCACCCGGCTCGCCGACACCGGAAGCTTCGACACGACCCCCTACGTCGTCGGCGGGACCACGCTTCTCGCCCTGGGTGCCGGCTTCGTGGTGTATTCCATTCGTCGTGAACGTCTGGGTTTTTGAATTGATTTGACTCTTCTTTGACAGGCTCTTCATAGTTCGCTCATGAAGAGAACCTCGGGGGCGCGGCTGTGCGCCACTGCCGCGATAGGCGCACTTTCGCTCTCCCTCCTCACCGGCTGCGGGGACGACGGATCGGACTCCGCCGACGCCAAGGACTCCAAGTCCTCCGCGTCCGCGTCCACCTCCTCGTCGGACCCGGCCGCGAAGGCGCTCACCTCCGCCGAACTGGAGAAGCTGCTGCTCGCCCAGGGCGAGGCGAAGGGCTTCAAGGTCGACTCGGGGGACGACACCCTTCCGAAGTCCAAGACCCAGGTGAAGACCGACAAGCCGGCCTGCGACCCGCTCGCCTGGGCCACGGCCGCGCTCCCCCCGGGCGACACGACCGCGAACGCGAGCAACAGCGTCAGCGAGGACAAGGCGTCGACGGCCACCGCAGCGCCCGAGGACCTCGAGGCCGCCTTCGACATCGACCTGACGTTCGTGGGCCTGTCCTCCTACGAGGGCGACGGCGCCGAGAAGGCCATGAAGGCCGTCTCCGACGGCATCACCGCCTGCGCCGGGGGCTACGGCCTCTCGGCCGACAGCGAGAACACGAAGGTCGTCAAGGTCGCCGCGGAGAAGGCCTCCGGGACGGGCGACGAGTCGCTCGCGTTCACCGAGGACGTCGACATGGACGGCGCGGGCACGGCCACCTTCCACACCGAGGTGGTGCGCAAGGACAACATCCTCGCCACTTTCTACACGGTGAACTTCGCCGCGTTCGAGAAGGGCGGCGACATGGGCGACGTCCCGGCGGCCCTCATCACCGCGCAGGTCGCCAAGCTCAAGTAGCCCGCACGACGGGCGAGAAGACACCGGGGCCCTGCCGTAGCTCCCTACGGCAGGGCCCCGCCCATGTCACCGCAGCGGCCCGGTGACCGTCTCCACGGCCTCCACCAGCCGCCCGTCGCGGACGAACGTGTCCGCCGCCGCGAGATCGGGCGCGAGGAACCGGTCCGGGCCGGGGCCCTGGACGCCCGCCCTGCGCACGGCCTCGATGACCGCGCGGGTCGCCGGCGCGGGCGTCAGCCCCTCGCGCAGCTCCACGCCGCGCGTGGCCGCGTACAGCTCGACGGCGATGACGCGCGTCAGGTTGTCGATCGCGGTGCGCAGCTTGCGGGCCGCGGACCAGCCCATCGACACATGGTCCTCCTGCATGGCGGAGGACGGGATCGAGTCGGCGGACGCCGGGACGGCCAGCCGCTTCAGCTCGCTGACCAGCGCTGCCTGCGTGTACTGGGCGATCATCAGACCGGAGTCGACGCCGGGGTCGTCCGCGAGGAACGGCGGGAGGCCGTGGCTGCGGTTCTTGTCGAGCAGCCGGTCGGTGCGGCGCTCGGCGATGGAGGCGAGGTCGGCGACGGCGATCGCGAGGAAGTCCAGGACGTAGGCGACCGGGGCGCCGTGGAAGTTGCCGTTGGACTCGACGCGCCCGTCGGGCAGCACGACCGGGTTGTCGACCGCCGAGGCCAGCTCCCGTTCGGCGACGAGCCGGGCGTGGGCCATGGTGTCGCGGCCGGCGCCGGCCACCTGCGGGGCGCAGCGCACCGAGTAGGCGTCCTGGACGCGGGGCGCGTCGTCCTGGTGGTGGCCGGTGAGCTCCGAACCCGCCAGCACGGCCAGCATGTTGGCGGCCGAGGCGCCCTGCCCCGGGTGCGGGCGGATGGCGTGCAGCTCGGGGGCGAGGACCTTGTCGGTGCCCAGCAGCGCCTCCAGGCTGAGCGCGGCCGTGACGTCCGCGGACTTGTAGAGCATCTCCAGGTCGGCGAGGGCCATGACCAGCATGCCGAGCATGCCGTCGGTGCCGTTGAGGAGCGCCAGGCCCTCCTTCTCGCGCAGTTCGACGGGGGTGATGCCGTGGGCGGCGAGCAGCTCGCCGGCGGGCCGTACGACGCCGTCCGGGCCCTCCGCGTCCCCTTCGCCCATCAGGGTGAGGGCGCAGTGCGAGAGCGGGGCCAGGTCGCCGGAGCAGCCGAGCGAGCCGTACTCGTGGACGACCGGGGTGATGCCGGCGTTCAGGATGTCGGCCATGGTCTGCGCGACCTCGGGCCGCACACCGGTGTGCCCGGAGCAGACGGTCTTCAGCCGCAGGAACATCAGCGCGCGGACGACCTCCCGCTCCACCCGCGGGCCCATGCCGGCGGCGTGCGAGCGGACGATGTTGCGCTGCAGCTGGGTGCGGAGTTCCTGGCTGATGTGCCGGGTGGCGAGCGCGCCGAAACCGGTGGAGACGCCGTAGACGGGCTCGGGCTTGGCCGCCAGCGCGTCCACGATCTCGCGGGCCGCGGCGAGGGCCGCGACCGCCTCTTGGGAGAGCTCGATCCGCGCGCTGTCGCGCGCCACGGCGAGCACGTCGGACGCGGTCACCCCGGACGTCCCCACCACCACAGTGTGCATATCCATATTCAGGAGCGTACGCAGTGAAGACGAGGATGTCACGAGTGGGGTGCCCGTTCGCCCCTTACCGAATTGGTCACGGCCGCCCCCGGAACCGTCTCCGCTCGCCGGTCGTCGCCCGCTCGCCGGGAGGCTCGTCGGCGAGGCGTACGACCGGGTCGTCGGGACCCTGCCGTCCGGCGACCACCGGCCGGGCGGCCCGTACGGCCTTGGCCCGGTACTGGGCGGCGTCGGCCAGCCGGAACAGCCGGCGGGCGGAGCGCACGGGCCCGATGGGGTCCTCGGTGGAGGCGACCCCGCAGGCGACGCCCTCGCCGAGCTCCAGCTCGCCGGCCCGGCGGCAGAGGTCGTCGGCGACCTTGACGACGTCGTCGGCGGGCGGCCCGACCGCCAGCAGGCAGAACTCGTCCCCGCCGAGCCGCGCGGCCAGCGCGCCGGGCAGCATGGCCCCGCACAGCGACAGCACCGATCCGAACCGCTCCAGGAGCCGGTCCCCGACGGCGTGCCCGAGGGTGTCGTTGACCCGCTTCAGCCCGTTGAGGTCGCACACGACGAGGCTGACGACGACCCCCTGCGCACGGTGCCGCTCCACCGCCTCCTCCAGCCGTACGTCGACGGCCCGGCGGTTGGCCAGGCCGGTGAGAGCGTCGGTGAAGGCGAGCCGGCGGGCCTCCTCCAGCCGCTCGGTCTGGGCGAGCCCGGCGGCGACGACCGCGGCGAGGACGGTGGCGAAGTCGGCGTCGGCCCGGTCGAAGACGGGCGTGCCGGCCGAGCGCGCGACATACAGCTCACCCCAGGCCCGGCCGTGCAGCACGATCGGCGCGACCACACAGGAGCCGCGGCCCCGGCGGCGCAGCGCGGCGACCCGCTGCTGGCAGTAGCCGGGGCGCCCGGCGGCGAGCCCGTGGGCGGTCTCCACCCAGGCGTTGGGCTCGCCGCCGGACGCCCAGCGCTCGTGCAGGAACTCGGTGATCTCGGGGAACTGGTGCACGGGGTAGGCCTCGGCCTCCGGGAACTCGTCCTCGTCGGCGGCCCGGTCCCCCACGTTCACCAGGACGCGCAGCCGCCCGAGGTCACGCTCCCACACCGAGAGCGCGGCGAAGCTCCCGGCCAGCGCACGGCAGGCGCCGAGCGCGGCCGCGCGCCACGACTCGCGGGGGGTGTGCGCGGCCGCCATCCCCTGCGCGAGCGCCACCACGGCCACCAGGCGTCTGTCCTCACCCATATCCCCAGGCTAGGGACATTCAGCCCGAAAGGGGATGCGAAGAGCCACTTAGAGTGACGGGTGACTCTCCGCGCACGACTCACCCCCCGGTCACGCTCACTCCCCGGTCACACTCGCCCCCCGGTCACACTCACTCCCCCGGCCACTGCGGCTTCCGCTTCTCGTTGAACGCGGCCACCCCCTCCGCCCGGTCCCCCGAGAAGGCCACCGACCGCCACGCGGCGTCCTCGACCTCGAGCCCGGCCCGCAGGTCGAGGCCCTGCCCCAGCCGCAGCGCCCGCTTGGCCGCCCGCAGCCCCACCGGCGAGTTGCCGCCGATCCGCGCGGCCAGCGCCAGCGCCTCCGCCCGGTCCCGCCCCTCCTCCACCAGGACGTCCACCAGCCCCAGCTCCCGCGCCTCGGCCGCCTCCACCCGACGGGCCGTGAAGATCAACTCGGCCGCCCGGGCCGCCCCCACCCGGCGCGGCAGCAGCTGTGTCCCGCCGCCGCCGGGGATCACGCCCACCGACACCTCGGGCAGCCCCACCACGGCCGTGCCGTCCGCCACGATCAGATCGCAGGCCAGCGCCAGCTCGAACCCGCCGCCCAGCGCGAACCCGTGCACCGCCGCGACCGTGGGCACCGCCAGCTCCAGCACCCCGGTGTACGCCCCGCGCGCGAGCGGCCGCTGCCGCAGCAGTTCGGCGTCGCTGAAGGAGTTCCGCTCCTTCAGGTCGGCGCCGACGCAGAACGCCCGCTCGTGCGTCGAGGTCAGCACGACCACCCGGACGTCCCGGTCCTCGCCCAGCGCCGCGCACGCCCCGGCGATCGACCGGGCCATGTCGGTGGAGACGGCGTTCATGGCCTTCGGCCGGTCCAGGGCCAGCTCCGCGACGTGCCCGCCGTCCCCGTGCCGCCGCACCAGCACGAACTCCCCGAACCGCTCTTCGCCGACTCCGCTCACGACACCCTCCGGTTAACGACGGTTAACAACTGCCGTCCGATCATCCCAGCCGGGGCGCGCGAGCGAAAGAGCGAACCGGTCCCCGAAAACAGCCCCGCCCACCCGTTCGAGTGACATCCCGCCCAACTCCCCCCGCACCGCTCACGGGAGCGCATAACGTGCGTCCGCCCCGGCGCATCGGGGGCGCGACCGCATCGGGAAGGGAAACGATGACGAGCACCCGGACCGGGCACGACGACACGGCGGCTCAGGACGTGGCGGGACCGGTGGAGGCCGACCGGCCGTGGGCCCCGCGCGCCCGGGGCCGGCATCGCCGCCCCCGCCCCCGCAAGGTGCTGTTCGCCGCGGGCGGCCTCGCGCTGGCGGCCGGGGTGCTGAGCCTCGTCCGGCTGACCCCCGATCCGGGCGGCGCCGGCGGTCTCGGCACGGTCGAGGCCGAGCCGCAGCCCGACCCGGTCGCGAGCACGGCGGACGACATCGGCGGCGACCCGGACACGGAGGCGGACCGGGGCACCGGCCGCTCGGCCGACGCGGAGGACATCGTCGCGGTCAGTCCCACCGCGCCCAGCGCCATGGGCGGGGCGAGCGCCGGCCCGACACCCGGGCCCGGTCTCCTCCCGGGCGCCCCCGGCTCCCCGACGTCCGTCGCCCTCACCCCGGGCGCCACCTACACCCCGGCCGCCCCCGCGGCGACGCCCGCACCGCACGCCCCGCCACCCGCCGCCGCGGCGACGAAGGCTCCGCAACCCCCGCAGCCGGCCCCGACCACCGCCGCCCCGGCGCCCGCACCCCAGCCCGAGAACCCCGAGACCCCACACCGGCCGACCGTCTGCGTCCCGATCATCGGCCTCTGCGTGGACCCGCTGGTGACGCGCTAGTCCACGGTGTGGCGACGGGTGAGGAGCCAGGGTTCGACCACTCCCAGGCCGCGCACCGGGCGCTGCCACATCGGCTGCAGTGCGAAGCGGTACGTGGGCGGCTCCTCGCCCTCCTTCTCGGCGGCGGCCGCCTCCTCCGCGGCCTCCGCCTCCGAGGCCGGGGCGTCGCCGGTGCGGATCAGCTCCTCGGCGAAGGCACTGTCGACGAGGACGGCGTCCCGAGGAGCTATCGACGTCAGCCGCGAGGCCAGGTTGACGGTCGTGCCGAAGACATCGCCCATCCGTGTGGTGACCGTGCCGAAGGCCATGCCGACGCGCAGCTCGGGCATCGTCTCGTCGTTGCTCATCGTCTCGACCAGCAGCAGCGCGATGTCGGCGGCGGTGCCCGCGTCGTCGGCGGCGTACAGCACCTCGTCGCCGAGGGTCTTGATCAGCCGTCCGCCGCGGGCGGCGACCAGGTCGGCGGAGGTGGTCTCGAAGGCCTCGACCAGCTCGCCGAGTTCCTCCTCCTCCATCCGCCGGGTCAGCCGGGTGAAGCCGACGAGATCGGCGAAGCAGACGGCGAGCCGACGGTCGACCATCTCCTCGTCGTCCGCGGCCTGCACGACCCGCCCGGCGGACGCGGCGAGCTGCCGGCGCCAGACATAGACGAGGAACTCCTCCAGCTCGGGCAGGAGCAGCTCGACGATCGGGTACGTGACCTCGGTGCGGGTCATGCCCGGCTCGGGCGGCTCGGTCAGACCCTCCAGGAAGGAGTCGATCTGCCATTCCGCCAGTCGGGCGGTGGTCTGCCCGGTGGACCGCGCCACCTGCACGGCCATCGCCTCGCTCAGCAGGCCCGCCTCGACGAGACCGGCCAGCCGCCGCAGGGCGAGGACGTCGGCCTCGGTGAGCGCCCTGGCCTGTCCGATGTCGGCGAAGCCCATGGCCCGCCAGAACCGCGAGGCCAGCTCCATGGAGACGCCGGCGCTGCGGGCGGCCTGAAAGGGGGTGTAGCGCCGCTCGGCGCCGAGGATGAGCTGTTCGAGGCGCAGCGCGAGAGGATGCGGGTCCTCTCCGGGGTCGCCCGGTTCGCCGGGTTCAGCGGCCGGCAGGTTTACCCGGCCGTCCGCGCCCGCGCCGGAGCCCGTGTCGTCGACGGTCACGCCTGCTGCCCTTCCGATCTTCCGCGGTCAGGTATCGACCGGCCTCAACTCTACGGCAGGTGTGCGCCAGCTCACTCCGTTCGGTGCCGGCCGGGAACATGTTGCCCGGCGTTCCTGTCAGACGGGGACCGACCGGGGAAAATGCGGAAAAGATGCGGCTTCCTGCAGCCTCAGGCCGGCCGCAGATGCACGATGTCACCCGCGCCCACCGGCTGCTGCACGCCTTCCTCCGTAGCGATCACGAGTCTGCCGTCGCCGTCCACCGCCACCGCCTCTCCCACCAGGGACCGGTTCCCCGGCAGCTCGGCCCGTACCGTTCGTCCCAGCGTGGCGCACCCGGCCGCGTACGTCTCCTGCAGACCGCTCGCCACGGGGTCGCCGCCGGCGGTCCGCCAGCGCCCGTACCACTCCTCCAGCGACCGCAGGACGCCGCGCAGCAGCGGGTCGCGGTCCGTGGCCACCGCGCCGGCCAGGGCGAGCGAACCCGCCTGCGGCACCGGGAGTTCGTCCGCGCGCAGCGAGACGTTGACGCCGACGCCGACGACCACCGCGTCCTCCCCGGCACGCTCCGCGAGGATGCCGCCGGCCTTGCGTTCCTCGCCCCCGACGGTCACCAGGAGGTCGTTGGGCCACTTGAGTGCCGTGTCGACGCCCGCCGCCCGGGACAGGCCCGTCGCCACGGCGACCCCGGTGAGCAGCGGCAGCCAGCCCCAACGGGCGACCGGCACCTCGCTCGGGGTGAGCAGCACGGAGAAGAACAGCCCGGAGCGTGGCGGCGCCGTCCACTGCCGGTCCAGGCGGCCCCGGCCCGCGGTCTGTTCCTCGGCGACGAGGACCGCGCCCTCGCCCGCCCTGCCCGCGCTCGCCGCCGCCACGAGGTCGGAGTTGGTGGACCCGGTCCGCTGCACCACATCCACCTGTGACCACAGCCCGCCCTCCCGCACCAGCGCCCGGCGCAGGGTCGGGGCGTTGAGGGGCGGACGGTCCAGATCGGACCACCGGCTGCCGCCTGCGTCTGCTGCATCTCGCGGTGTCATGCAAGCCACCCTAGGTGTGTTCAACGCCGCACTGCCGATCGGTAGGGCCCCCACTACTCTACGGATGAGTAACCGTCCCCCCTTTTGAGCAGGCAGGGAGCCGAATCCCGATGTCCGAGCCGGAAGAGCGCCACGAGATCCCAGGGATCGACATCCACACGACCGCGGGCAAGCTCGCGGATCTCCAGCGCCGCATCGACGAAGCGACGCACGCCGGTTCGGAACGCGCCGTCGAGAAACAGCACGCCAAGGGCAAGTTGACGGCCCGTGAGCGCATCGACCTCCTCCTCGACGAGGGCTCCTTCGTCGAGTTGGACGAGTTCGCCCGGCACCGCTCCACCAACTTCGGTCTGGAGCACAACCGCCCCTACGGCGACGGCGTCGTCACCGGCTACGGCACCGTCGACGGCCGCCCGGTCGCCGTGTTCTCCCAGGACTTCACGGTCTTCGGCGGCGCGCTCGGCGAGGTCTACGGCCAGAAGATCGTCAAGGTCATGGACTTCGCGCTGAAGACCGGCTGCCCGGTCATCGGCATCAACGACTCCGGCGGCGCCCGCATCCAGGAGGGCGTGGCCTCGCTCGGCGCGTACGGCGAGATCTTCCGCCGCAACACCCACGCGAGCGGCGTCATCCCGCAGATCAGCCTGGTCGTCGGCCCCTGCGCGGGCGGCGCGGTGTACTCCCCCGCGATCACCGACTTCACGGTGATGGTCGACCAGACCTCGCACATGTTCATCACCGGCCCGGACGTCATCAAGACGGTCACCGGCGAGGACGTCGGCTTCGAGGAGCTCGGCGGCGCCCGCACCCACAACTCCGTCTCCGGCGTGGCGCACCACATGGCCGGCGACGAGAAGGACGCCGTCGAGTACGTCAAGCAGCTGCTGTCGTACCTGCCGTCCAACAACCTCTCCGAGCCCCCGGCGTTCCCGGAGGAGGCGGACCTCGCGGTCACCGACGAGGACCTGGAGCTGGACCGGATCGTCCCGGACAGCGCCAACCAGCCGTACGACATGCACACGGTGATCGAGCACGTCCTGGACGACGCCGAGTTCTTCGAGACGCAGGCCCTGTTCGCGCCGAACATCCTCACCGGCTACGGCCGCGTCGAGGGCCGCCCGGTCGGCATCGTCGCCAACCAGCCGATGCAGTTCGCCGGCTGTCTGGACATCACCGCCTCCGAGAAGGCGGCCCGCTTCGTGCGCACCTGCGACGCCTTCAACATCCCCGTGCTCACCTTCGTGGACGTCCCCGGCTTCCTGCCCGGCGTCGACCAGGAGCACGACGGCATCATCCGCCGCGGCGCCAAGCTCATCTACGCCTACGCCGAGGCCACGGTCCCGCTCATCACGGTGATCACCCGCAAGGCCTTCGGCGGCGCGTACGACGTCATGGGCTCCAAGCACCTGGGCGCCGACCTCAACCTGGCCTGGCCGACCGCCCAGATCGCCGTCATGGGCGCCCAGGGCGCGGTCAACATCCTGCACCGCCGCACCATCGCCGAGGCGACGGCGAACGGCGAGGACCTGGAGGCCGTGCGCGCCCGTCTGATCCGCGAGTACGAGGACACCCTCCTCAACCCCTACATCGCGGCCGAGCGCGGCTACGTCGACTCGGTGATCATGCCGTCCGACACCCGCCGGCACATCGTCCGCGGCCTGCGCCAGCTGCGCACCAAGCGGGAGTCCCTGCCCCCCAAGAAGCACGGCAACATCCCCCTCTAAGGAGCCGCTGTGACGATCAAGGTCGTACGGGGCAACCCGACCCCCGAGGAGCTCGCCGCCGCCCTGGCGGTCGTCCGAGCCCGCGCCGCGGCGGCATCGGCCACGCCGCCCGGCGCGGAACCCCCGAGGGACGCATGGTCCGACCCGTCCCGCATCGCAGCCCAACGCCTCCCGCACCCCGGCGAGGCGTCCTGGACCCGCACCTACTGGCCCGGCTAAAGGGGCGCGGGGAACCGCGCACAGGGGAGGAACCCCGGGTGCCGATTTGAGTACCCCTACTCAGGCACCCGGCGCTGCCCAAGCCCCACGCTGGTGGAATGCTGTGGTCCGACCCCGAGAACGAGCCCCCCAAGGAACTCCGCGACATGCAGGAGACCCTGAGACGGCTCGGCTTCTTCCTGGCGGTGGCCATGGTCGTGGCGATGATCGTCCTGGGCGTCAGGTGAGGGGCCTGCGGTCGCACTACCCTGAGCCCATGCGCAGACTCGTCCTCGCCTCCCAGTCCCCCGCCCGACTGAACCTGCTGCGGCAGGCGGGCCTCGTCCCCGAGGTGATCGTGAGCGGGGTCGACGAGGACGCCGTCACCGCCCCCACCCCCGCCGAGCTGGCGCTCGCGCTCGCCGAGGCGAAGGCCTCCGTCGTGGCCGCGAAGCCGGAGGTCAAGGGCGCCCTGGTGATCGGCTGCGACTCGGTGCTCGATCTGGACGGCGAGGCGCTGGGCAAGCCCGCGGACGCCGAGGAGGCCACCGCGAGGTGGAAGGCGATGCGCGGGCGGGCCGGGACGCTCCAGACCGGCCACTGCCTCTACGACACCCTCAGCGGGCGCTACACCTCCGCCGTCGCCTCCACCGTCGTGCGCTTCGGCGAGCCGACGGACGACGAGATCGCCGCGTACGTCGCCTCGGGCGAACCCCTCTACGTGGCGGGGGCGTTCACCCTGGACGGCCGCTCGGCCCCGTTCATCGACGGCATCGACGGCGACCACGGCAACGTCATCGGCATCAGCCTGCCCCTCGTGCGCCGGCTGCTGGCGCAACTGGGCGTCGGCATCACGGAGTTGTGGGCGCCGGCGGAGGGATGACGGGCGAGCCGCCGCCGTCGCCCCTGCCGTCCTCGGGTTCCGGGGTCGGGGCGGGGGCGGCGGGCTGCGCCTGGGCGTCGTAGGTCATCAGGAGCAGCACGATCAGGGTGAGCACGACCACCATGAACACGAACTGCGGCACGCCCAGCAGCCCCCACGCGAGGGCGCCCAGCAGCCCGTGGACCACCGCCACGCTGATCAGCAGGACCCTGCCGAGCCCGGCGGGCGCGCGGTCGCGCAGGGCCACCAGCAGGGCGACCACGCCGCACAGGGCGAAGTAGAGGCCGAAGACGATCCCGCCGACCTTCGAGGACGTCGACATCACGCCCGGGTCCATGCCCGCCAGGGACATGTCCTGCCGGTCCACCACGATGCCCATGAACCAGTTCAGCGCGGCGATGCCGAGCGCCTCGGCGAAGAGCACGACCGCCACGATCCACGCCACCGGTCTGCGAACCACCGGTCCCCACCCACTTTCGATCCTGGCTCGAGTCAGCATCCTGAACGCTACTAACGGGTAAACCGCGGGACAAGGGTTCTGCGGGCGGCAAAGAATCGTTGGGCCATTCGTAGGGACTCCACAAAGAAACGGAGTGGGCCGCAGCACGCTCTCACAGAGACCTTGACCACATGAGAGGGCTAGGGTTTCCCGCAGGAGTGCTGCGTACGGCGGTACTACAAGGGATTTCGGTGTCGAGTGAGCCTGGCATCACGCTCCGTGTGGGCAAGCTCACCTTTGGGGACGGGTCGATGAGTCGTGTCGGCAGTCCCTAAACTCGGCTTGTTTCAAGGAGGGAGCCAAAATCGTGCGCAAGGTGCTCATCGCCAACCGTGGCGAAATCGCTGTCCGCGTGGCCCGGGCGTGCCGGGATGCCGGTATCGCGAGCGTGGCCGTGTACGCCGAGCCCGACCGGGACGCTCTGCACGTCCGGGCGGCGGACGAGGCGTTCGCCCTGGGCGGTGACACTCCGGCGACCAGCTATCTCGACATCGAGAAGGTGCTGAACGCGGCGCGGGAGTCCGGCGCCGACGCCGTCCATCCCGGCTACGGCTTCCTCTCGGAGAACGCCGACTTCGCCCAGGCCGTCCTGGACGCCGACCTGATCTGGATCGGCCCGCCCCCGCAGGCCATCCGCGACCTCGGTGACAAGGTCGCCGCCCGGCACATCGCCCAGCGGGCCGGCGCGCCGCTGGTCGCCGGCACCCCCGACCCGGTCTCCGGAGCCGACGAGGTCGTCGCCTTCGCCGAGGAGCACGGGCTGCCGATCGCGATCAAGGCCGCCTTCGGCGGCGGCGGCCGCGGTCTCAAGGTCGCCCGCACCCTCGAAGAGGTCCCCGAGCTGTACGAGTCCGCGGTGCGCGAGGCCGTGGCCGCGTTCGGGCGCGGCGAGTGCTTCGTCGAGCGCTACCTCGACAAGCCCCGCCACGTGGAGACCCAGTGCCTGGCCGACTCCCACGGCAACGTGGTCGTCGTCTCCACCCGTGACTGCTCCCTCCAGCGCCGCCACCAGAAGCTGGTCGAGGAGGCCCCGGCGCCGTTCCTGTCCGAGGCCCAGGTCGCCGAGCTGTACTCCTCCTCCAAGGCCATCCTGAAGGAGGCCGGCTACGTCGGCGCCGGCACGGTGGAGTTCCTCGTCGGCGTGGACGGCACGATCTCCTTCCTGGAGGTCAACACCCGGCTCCAGGTCGAGCACCCGGTCACCGAGGAGGTCGCCGGCATCGACCTCGTGCGCGAGATGTTCCGCATCGCCGACGGCGAGGCCCTCGGCTACGGCGACCCGGTCCTGCGCGGCCACTCCATCGAGTTCCGCATCAACGGCGAGGACCCCGGCCGCGGCTTCCTGCCCGCCCCCGGCACGGTGACCACGTTCGCCCCGCCCACCGGCCCCGGCGTCCGCCTGGACGCGGGCGTCGAGTCCGGGTCGGTCATCGGCCCCGCGTGGGACTCCCTGCTGGCCAAGCTGATCGTCACCGGCGCCACCCGGCAGCAGGCGCTCCAGCGGGCCGCCCGCGCGCTGGCCGAGTTCCAGGTCGAGGGCATGGCCACCGCCATCCCCTTCCACCGCGCGGTCGTCACCGACCCGGCGTTCGCCCCCGAGCTCACCGGCTCCGCGGGCCCGTTCACGGTCCACACCCGCTGGATCGAGACCGAGTTCGTCAACGAGATCCCGGCCTTCGCCGCCCCCACGGACGCCGAGACCGAGGACGACACCGACCGCGAGACGATCGTCGTCGAGGTCGGCGGCAAGCGTCTGGAGGTCTCCCTCCCGGTCTCGCTCGGCATGTCCCTGGCCCGCACCGGCCTCGCGGCGGGCGCCAAGCCCAAGCGCCGCGCGGCCAAGAAGTCCGGCCCCATGGCCTCCGGCGACACCCTCGCCTCCCCGATGCAGGGCACGATCGTCAAGATCGCCGTCGAGGAGGGCCAGGAGGTCAAGGAGGGCGACCTGATCGTCGTCCTCGAAGCGATGAAGATGGAGCAGCCGCTGAACGCGCACCGCTCCGGCACCGTCAAGGGCCTCGCGGCCGAGGTCGGCGCGTCCATCACATCGGGCGCAACGATCTGCGAGATCAAGGACTGACCCCGAGATCAACCAAGTCGAGGCGCCCGGCAACCCCGGGCGCCTCGCCGCATTCCCCCATCAGCCGACCGGGCACCTGCCTTTCAGCCTGCCGGGCGTCTGCTTCCCAGCCCGCCCGGCGATGGCATTTCAGCCCGTCCGGCGTTTGAGGACAAGGCCCGTTTCAGGGCCGAAGCGGGGGTCTGGGGGCGGCAGCCCCCAGGAGCCGTGGACCCGCGCGTCAACGACGGCGCAGGTCCGCGACCCGCGCCCGCTCCCCGCCAGGAGCAGCCTCACCCAGCCCCGAAGCCGCGCGCAGCGCGCCCGCGCCCGCGCCCGGCAGCTGCCCCCGGCGCGGAGCCGGCAGCGGTACGTCCCGACGCTGCTGTTGCTGGTGGCGCGCCGGGACCGCTTCACCCCCCTGGCTTCCCGCCGCCCCGGCCACGGCGATCTGCACCCCCTGGTCGGCCAGGGCCTGCAGTTCGGTGGCGGCGCGGTCGTCGTGCGCGGGCGGCTCGTCGGTCACCAGACGGGTGATGAGATCCGTGGGCACGGTCTGGAACATGGTGTCGGTGCCGAGCTTGGTGTGGTCGGCGAGGACGACGACCTCGGCAGCCGCCTGCACCAGCGCCCGGTCCACGGACGCCGACAGCATGTTGGACGTGGACAGCCCGCGCTCGGCCGTCAGTCCGCTCCCGGAGAGGAAGGCCCGCGACACTCTGAGCCCCTGCAGGGACTGCTCGGCGCCGCTTCCGACGAGGGCGTAGTTGGAACCGCGCAGGGTGCCGCCGGTCATCACGACCTCGACCCGGTTTGCATGGGCCAATGCCTGGGCCACCAGAAGGGAATTGGTGACGACGGTCAGTCCGGGCACCCGGGCGAGCCGGCGGGCCAGCTCCTGGGTGGTGGTTCCCGCCCCGACCACAATGGCCTCGCCCTCTTCGACGAAGTTGGCGGCGAGGTCCGCGATGGCGGTTTTTTCGGCGGTCGCGAGATGGGATTTCTGCGGAAAGCCGGACTCTCGCGTGAACCCGCCCGGCAATACCGCACCGCCATGCCGGCGGTCGAGGAGTCCTTCTGCCTCCAGTGCGCGCACGTCCCGCCGCACGGTCACTTCGGAGGTCTGGACGACGCGGGCGAGTTCACGGAGCGACACGGCCCCGTTCGCTCGCACCATTTCGAGGATCAATTGACGACGTTCTGCAGCGAACACGAAACTGACAGTAACGCGGACGACCGTCTGCTTTCAGCTCTTTGCGCCGAATAGTAGAAGTTGTTCGCACAGGGGGACGGGAGGTGGTATAGGGCCCGCTTCCGAAGATGACGTGCCGTCAACTCGTCCGCGACCCGCCGTCAACCGTCCGTCAACTCCCCGCGCCCGACGGGGAGTCGAAACGGTTCTGCGCCGGGCCGTCAGGCCTCGCCCGCCGCCTTGCGCGTGTGCAGCTGACGCGCGACCTCCGCGATCGACCCCGAAAGGGACGGGTACACGGTGAACGCGTTCGCGATCTGTTCGACCGTCAGATTGTTGTCGACGGCGATCGAGATGGGGTGGATGAGTTCCGAGGCGCGCGGCGACACGACCACACCGCCGACGACGATGCCCGTGCCGGGCCGGCAGAAGATCTTGACGAAGCCGTCGCGGATGCCCTGCATCTTGGCGCGCGGGTTGCGCAGCAGCGGCAGCTTGACGGCCCGTGCGTCGATCTTGCCGCCGTCGACGTCGGCCTGGGTGTAGCCGACGGTGGCGATCTCGGGGTCGGTGAAGACGTTCGAGGAGACGGTCTTCAGGTTGAGCGGGGCCACCGCGTCGCCGAGGAAGTGGTACATGGCGATCCGGCCCTGCATGGCGGCGACGGAGGCCAGGGCGAAGACGCCCGTCACGTCACCGGCCGCGTAGACGCCGGGGGCGGTGGTGCGGGAGACCTTGTCGGTCCAGATGTGGCCGGACTCGCGGACCCGGACGCCCGCCTCCTCCAGCCCCATCCCCTCGCTGTTGGGGATGGCGCCGACCGCCATCAGGCAGTGCGAGCCGGAGATGACCCGGCCGTCGGACAGCGTCACCTCGACCCGGTCGCCGACCCGCTTGGCGGACTCGGCGCGCGAGCGGGCCATGACGTTCATGCCGCGGCGGCGGAAGACGTCCTCCAGGACGGCGGCGGCGTCCGGGTCCTCGCCGGGCAGCACGCGGTCGCGGGACGACACGAGGGTGACCTTGGAGCCGAGGGCCTGGTAGGCGCCGGCGAACTCCGCGCCGGTCACACCGGAGCCGACCACGATGAGCTCCTCGGGGAGCTCGGCGAGGTCGTAGACCTGGGTCCAGTTCAGGATGCGCTCGCCGTCGGGCTGGGCGTCCGGCAGCTCGCGCGGGTGGGCGCCGGTGGCGAGCAGGACCGCGTCGGCGACGAGGGTCTCCTCGGTGCCGTCGGCGGCCGTGACCACGACCTTGCGGGAGCCGTCCAGGGCCTGCATGCCCTCGAGCCGGCCGCGGCCGCGCAGCACCCGGGCGCCGGCCCGGGTGACGGAGGCGGTGATGTCGTGGGACTGGGCGAGCGCGAGGCGCTTCACCCGTCGGTTGACCTTGCCGAGGTCCACCCCGACGACCCGGGCCGTCTGCTCCAGCGGCGGGGTGTCGTCGGCGACGATGATGCCCAGTTCCTCGTACGACGAGTCGAAGGTGGTCATCACCTCTGCCGTGGCGATAAGAGTCTTCGACGGCACGCAGTCGGTCAGCACCGACGCCCCGCCCAGACCGTCGCAGTCGACGACGGTCACCTCCGCGCCGAGCTGCGCGGCCACCAGGGCCGCCTCATAGCCGCCGGGTCCGCCACCGATGATCACGATCCGAGTCACATGCCCCATTCTCCCGCACGGCCGACGGTGATACCGCCCCGGGGGCGGGGCGAGGCCGCACTGTTACGGGAGTGACGCGTGCGCGGGCTGCCGTACTCTCCTCTACATGTCGCTCTACGCCGCGTACGCCGGCAACCTCGACGCGCGGCTGATGACCCGCCGTGCTCCCCACTCGCCGCTGCGCGCCACCGGCTGGCTGAACGGGTGGCGGCTCACGTTCGGCGGGGAGCAGCTGGGCTGGGAGGGTGCGCTGGCCATGGTCGTGGAGGACCCCGCCGCGCAGGTCTTCGTCGCGCTGTACGACGTCGCCCCCATGGACGAGGACTCGCTGGACCGCTGGGAGGGCGTCGGCCTGGGCATCTACCGCCGCGCCCGGGTCCAGGTCCACACGCTGGACGGGACGGAGTCCGCCTGGATGTACGTCCTCGACGGCTACGAGGGCGGCCTGCCCTCGGCCCGCTACCTCGGCGAGATCGCCGACGCGGCGGAATCCGCGGGTGCGCCCCACGATTACGTGATGGAGCTGCGGAAACGACCCTGCTGAGGACACCCGCCCATAGAATCGGTCCCGGATCGACTGACCACCGGGAGGACAGGATGACCGGCAGGACCGCCTACACGGTCTACTACACCGAGCAGGCAGCGGTGGCACGCGACGAGCTCGACGCACAGCAACGCGCCGCGTTCGACAAGGGCATCACCATGCTCACCGCCGATCCCTTTCCCGAGTTGTCCCGGCCCATAAGCTCCACGGGCGACGACCGGACGATCCGGCTGACGCAGAACATCCTCATCGAGTACACGGTCAGTGTGGGGCGGCTGTTGATCTTCGTCGTCATGGTCTTCAACGACAAGGACATCTACGTCACCGGCGAGTGACGGCCCCGGCCCTCGTTGGAAACGACAAGACAACGATCGCCTTCCGGTGGGCTCTGTCATCTACGCGCGTAGGCCGGAACCGGCTACCCTCAGTCGCGTGAACGCATCTCTTCTCCCGGACGACATCCAGGGCGACCCCCACGCCGCCGCCGACGCCGCGGCCGCGCGCCTGCGCGAACTGACCGGCGCCGAGACCCACGACGTCGCCCTCGTGATGGGCTCCGGCTGGGCGCCGGCCGTGGACGCCCTCGGCGCTCCCGACGCCGAGTTCCAGGTCACCGAGCTGCCCGGTTTCCCGCCGCCGGCGGTGGAGGGGCACGGCGGCAAGGTCCGCTCGTACCAGATCGGCGAGAAGCGGGCCCTGGTCTTCCTGGGCCGCACGCACTACTACGAGGGCCGTGGTGTGGCCGCCGTCGCGCACGGGGTCCGTACGGCGGTGGCGGCCGGCTGCAAGACGATCGTGCTGACCAACGGCTGCGGCGGCCTGCGCGAGGGCATGCGCCCCGGCCAGCCGGTCCTGATCAGCGACCACATCAACCTCACGGCGACGTCCCCGATCGTCGGCGCGAACTTCGTCGACCTCACGGACCTGTACTCGCCGCGGCTGCGCGCGCTGTGCAAGGAGATCGACGACACGCTGGAGGAGGGCGTCTACGCCCAGTTCCCCGGCCCGCACTACGAGACTCCCGCCGAGATCCGGATGGCCCGGGTCATCGGGGCGGACCTGGTGGGCATGTCCACGGTGCTCGAAGCGATCGCGGCGCGGGAGGCGGGCGCCGAGGTCCTCGGCATCTCCCTCGTCACCAACCTCGCCGCCGGTATGACGGGTGAGCCGCTGAACCACGAAGAGGTTCTCCAGGCCGGGCGTGACTCGGCGACCCGGATGGGGTCGCTGCTGACCCAGGTGCTGGGAAGGCTGTAGGCATCGGTTCCGCCGGTGTCCGGGGGCTGCCGCCCCCAGGCCCCCGCTTCGGCCCTGAACGGGCCTCGTCCTCAAACGCCGGACAGGCTGGATGATGCCGACCGGCGCCGACAGAGCAGCCGCCCAAGAGAAGGTTGACCGACCGTGCACGACGATCTCATCGCCCGGGCCCAGACCTGGCTCGCCGAGGACCCCGACCCGGAGACCCGCGAGGAACTCGCCGAGCTGCTGGCCGCCGGAGACGTCGCCGAACTCGCCGGGCGGTTCAGCGGCACGCTGCAGTTCGGCACCGCCGGGCTGCGGGGCGAGCTGGGCGCCGGGCCGATGCGGATGAACCGTTCCGTCGTCATCCGCGCGGCCGCCGGTCTCGCCGCGTACCTGGACGCCACGGGGCAGCGCGGCGGGCTCGTCGTGATCGGCTACGACGCCCGTCACAAGTCCGCCGACTTCGCCCGCGACACCGCCGCCGTGATGACGGGCGCCGGGCTGCGGGCCGCCGTGCTGCCGCGCCCGCTGCCGACCCCCGTCCTGGCGTACGCCATAAGGCACCTCGGCGCGGTCGCGGGGGTCGAGGTCACCGCCAGCCACAACCCGCCGCGCGACAACGGCTACAAGGTGTACCTGGGCGACGGTTCGCAGATCGTGCCGCCCGCCGACGCCGAGATCGCGGCCGAGATCGACGCCGTCCGCTCCCTGGCCGACGTGCCGCGCCCGGACGGCGGCTGGGAGATCCTCGACGACGCCGTCCTCGACGCCTATCTGGCCCGCACGGACGCCGTCCTCGCCCCGGGCTCGCCCCGCACCGCCCGGACCGTCTACACGGCGATGCACGGCGTCGGCAAGGACGTCCTGCTCGCCGCCTTCGCCCGCGCGGGCTTCCCGGCGCCGGTCCTCGTCGCCGAGCAGGCCGAGCCCGACCCGGACTTCCCGACCGTCTCCTTCCCCAACCCGGAGGAGCCGGGGGCCATGGACCTGGCCTTCGCGACGGCCCGCGACAGCGGACCCGACCTGATCATCGCCAACGACCCGGACGCCGACCGCTGCGCCGTGGCCGTCCCGGACGGCGAGGACTGGCGGATGCTGCGCGGGGACGAGGTCGGCTCGCTGCTCGCCGCCCACCTCGTGCGGCGCGGGGCCACCGGCGTGCTCGCCGAGTCGATCGTCTCGTCCTCGCTCCTCGGCCGGATCGCCGAGAAGGCCGGGCTGCCCTACGAGGAGACCCTCACCGGCTTCAAGTGGATCGCCCGCGTGGACGGCCTGCGCTACGGCTACGAGGAGGCCCTCGGCTACTGCGTGGACCCCGAGGGCGTCCGCGACAAGGACGGGATCACCGCCGCGCTGCTCATCACGGAGCTGGCCTCCGAGCTCAAGGAGGCGGGCCGCACCCTCCTCGACCTGCTCGACGACCTCGCCGTGGAGCACGGGCTGCACGCCACCGACCAGCTCTCGGTGCGGGTGGAGGACCTGTCGGTCATCGCCGACGCCATGCGACGACTGCGCGAGCAGCCGCCCGCCTCCCTCGCGGGGCTCGCCGTCACCCGCGCCGAGGACCTCACCCGGGGCACCGAGACGCTCCCGCCCACCGACGGCCTGCGCTACACCCTCGACGGCGCGCGGGTGATCGTCCGGCCCAGCGGCACCGAGCCGAAGCTGAAGTGCTATCTGGAGGTCGTGGTGCCGGTGGCCGGGCACTCGGGTCTGCCCGAGGCCCGCGCCGCCGCCGACGTCCTCCTCGCGGCGATCAAGCGGGACCTGTCGGCGGCCGCGGGCATCTGAGTCCGTGCGCTTGCGGCCGCCTAGCCGAAGCGGCCGTTGACGTAGTCCGAGGTGCGCGGGTCCTGCGGGCTGTCGAACATGGCGTTCGTGGGGCCGTGTTCGACGATCGCGCCGGGGGTGCCCTGCTCGGCGAGGAAGAACGCGCAACTGTCGGAGACCCGGGCCGCCTGCTGCATGTTGTGGGTGACGATCACGATCGTCACCTCTTCGGCGAGCTCGTGGATCGTCTCCTCGATGCGCCGCGTCGAGGTCGGGTCGAGCGCCGAGCACGGCTCGTCCATGAGCAGGACCCTCGGGCGCACGGCCAGCGAGCGCGCGATGCACAGGCGCTGCTGCTGGCCTCCCGAGAGTGCGCCGCCGGGCTGGCGCAGGCGGTCGCGGACCTCCTTCCACAGGCCCGCCTTCGTCAGGCACTCCTCGACGAGCGTGTCCTTGGCGTCGCGGCCGGCCTTGATGCCGCCCAGCTTGAGACCGGCGGTGACGTTCTCGTAGATCGACATCGCCGGGAAGGGGTTCGGCTTCTGGAACACCATGCCGATCTCCCGGCGGGCGTGGGTGATGCGCCGCCCGCGGTCGTAGATGTCGTCGCCGTCGAGCAGCACCCGGCCCGCGAGGGAGGCGGAGCCGATCAGCTCGTGCATGCGGTTGAGGATCCGCAGGAAGGTGGACTTGCCGCAGCCGGACGGGCCGATCAGCGCGGTGACCTTGCGGGCGGGCATGGTGAGCGAGACCTGTTCCAGGACCTTGTGGTCGCCGAACCAGGCCGAGATGGAGTCGGCCTCCAGGGTGGCCGGGTTGCCGCCGCCCGCGCGGGTGCGGGCCGGCTCGCCCGGTCGGACGCTCTCCAACTTGAGCGTGGGGCCCGGGATTTCGTCGACGAGCGTGTCGGGCGTCTCGGACATGTCGGGTGAACTCCTCGTCGATCAGAGCAGGTTGGGCAGCAGTCGGGTGGCGGCGCCGGAGACCGCGAGGCCCAGGGCGGCCAGGACGGGCACGGCGACGATCCAGGTCTGCCAGCGGCCCCACACGCGGTAGGCGGCCATGGTGAGCAGGGCGGCGAGCAGCAGCGCCTGCGACCAGAGGAACACCGGGAGCCAGGCGGCCTTCTCGCTGCCCAGCGCCTTCTCGGACTCGTCGAGCCAGCCGAGGGTGAGCGGGCGGGGCGGGGCGGGCTGCGCCGCGCTCGTCAGGGTCGCGTCGACGAGGACCGTGCCGGAGGGGGTGTAGGGGCCGCCGGCGGCGGTGATGAGCATCAGCCGCCCCTGGCCCTGGCGGAGCGCGGGCGGCAGCGGGTCGCCCTGGCGGCGGACGCCGGAGACGGTGTAGACGGCGGTGCCCTGACCGGTCGTCACCCGGATCTCGGCGCCGACCGGCAGCTGGTGGATGTCGTTGAACGGGCTGCCGTACCCCCACTGGCGGCCCATGATCACGCTGGTGCCGGCCTGTCCGGGCAGCGGGGTGTCCCGGCGGTGGCCGGGGCCGGACATCAGCACCCCGGAGGCGGTGCCCTCGGCGACGACCTCCTTCAGGCCCAGCGCCGGGATCCGCAGCAGGGCCACGGGCGCGCCCGGCGTCACCATGTCGCCCTCGTACGTCCGCTGTCCCACCGGCGCGATGCCGAGGGCGAGTTGGCGGCGCAGCTCGTCGTAGGCGGTCTGCTGGTCGCGGGCGTGCTGGAGGTGGCCGACGATGGTCAGGTTGGCCGCGAAGCCGAGCAGCAGGGCGGCGAGCACGCACAGCGCGGCGCCGGCGAAGGCGAGGCCGGCGCGCTCGCCCCGGGGCGGCCGGGAGGCGGGCGCCGGATCGGGCTCGGGCGAAGGCGCCGGCGCCGGCGTCGCCTCGGCCGGCGGGGGCGGGGACAGCACGGTCACGGACAGCGCTCCTGTGAAGTGGTGTGTGGTGGAGAGACGACAGGCGCGGGCGGCGGGCCGGGAGCCCGCCGCCCGTGCTCCCTCGCCGTTATGAGCGCGGGTCGCCGAAGGTCAGCAGCCCGTTGCGGCGGCCGAAGCGGATGAACAGGACGCCTGCCGTGAACAGGACGAGCGCGCCGACGCCGGAGAACAGCGCGATCTCGCTGCCGGTGGAGGCGAGGCCGCCGCCGGTCGTCGAGGTCCCGCCGGAGCCACCGCCGGTGGTCCCGGAGGTCGTGCCGGAGGTGTCGCCGGTCGGGTCGTCGGTGGGGTCGGTCGTGGGATCGCCCGTCGGGTCGTCGCTGGGGTCGCCCGTCGGGTCGTCCGTGGTGGTCGGCGTCGGGGACGCGGACGGCTCGGGCAGGGTGAAGGCCGCGGTGCTGAACTCCGCGCCGGTGCCGCCGTTGACCTTGCAGTTCTTGCCGGTCGCGGTGAACGTCCAGGACGCCCGGCCGGCCTTGGCGTCGGCGGGAACGGTGAGGGCCGACCAGGTCGCCACTCCGCTCGCGTCGGCGGTGGCGGCGGGGAAGACGGTGTCGTTGCCGCTCATCGTCATCGTGTACGCCGTGCCGGCTGTGCAGCCGCGGACGATCAGCTTGACCTTCTGGCCGCGCTGCAGCTGGGGTTCGGCGGCCAGCCGGGTGTCCGTGGCGTCGCGGATCTCGTAGTCCGCGGGGTACACGAGCACGGTCTTGGCGGCCGCCTCCGAGGCACCCCACTCGGCGGTGGACGCGGGGGTGAAGCGGGCCGTGATGTCGTGCCGCCCCTGGGTCAGGGTCGTGGTGCTGAACTCGGCCTTGCCCGCGGTGACCGTGCCCGTGCCCAGGGTGGCGGTGCCCTCCAGGAAGGTGACGGTGCCGGTGGCCGCGGCCGGTGCGACGGTCGCGGTGAGCTTGACGGCGGCTCCGGGCTCGGCGTCGCCGGGCACGGCGTCCAGGCTGAGGCTGGTGGCCGTCGCGCCCTCGCCGACCACCCAGTTGTCACCGGACACGGTGATCTTCTGGGACCAGAAGGGGTCGCCCGGGACGATCGCCTCGGGCGCCTTGGCCCAGTCGAAGTTGTCCACGCAGCGCAGCCGCAGTTCGTAGGTGCCGTCGCCGGTGATGGCGCTCGCGAGGCTCTCGACCGCCAGCCCCGGGTTGTCCGCGCGGGCCAGTGAGATCGCCGAGGTGGTGGCCGCGGTGTAGGGGCCCTTGTGGGTGATCCCGTTCAGCGCGGTGGCCTCGGTCTTGTCGGCCTTGACCACGTACAGCCTGAGGACGCTGAAGTAGTTGAAGCCCTCCTCGGGTTCCGCGTCGGGGCACCGGCCGGGTATCGAGAGGGAGCCGGCGATGGGCTGCGCGGCGGTCAGGCTGCCACTGGCGGGGGTCAGGGTGAACTCGCCGACGGAGGCGGCCCGGGCGGGCGGCGACTGGGACACGGCCAGGGTCACCAGGCCCAGGGCGAGCAGGGCGCAGGCGGCCAGGGCGGCGGCCGTTCTTCGGAAGGAATGGAGCACTGTCATTTCGTTGCCCCCCGGGGTCGGTTGACGGGTGTACAGGGACAGCGCGCGGAGCCGGGCACCTGACGGTGCCCGGCCGTTGCGCGGGATTCAGCGGACGATCACGGGTCAGCGCTCGCCCGTGAGCGTCGTGGCGCCGCAGTTGGCCACGGTGCCGAAGCCGTAGTTGGTGATCGTGGTGGGGTTGGCGCAGACCTTGGAGGCGGAGCCCACGAAGGTGTCCGCGATGACCGCCTCGCCGAGCCGGGTGCTCTGGACGACGTTGTAGACGTCACGCAGGAAGCCGGCGTCGAAGAGCGTGTTCAGCGCGATCGTGGCGCCCGAGCCGGTGGTCGGGGTCGTGCCGTTGATGCCGCGCAGCCGGGACTCGCCGCGACGGTTCGGGACGTCCGCGTAGCCCTTGCCCTGGGCGATCCACTGGGCGATCGAGTACGGCATCAGCTGGGTGCCGCTGGTGATCGCCGTGCCGTCGTGCTCCTGGATGCCCTGGGTGACGCAGGCGCCGACCTGGGACTCGCTGATGCCGATGGCCGACAGCCAGAAGGTCCGGGTGCCCGAACCGGTCTGCGGCAGCAGCGGCTGCACGGTGATGACGTTGTTCGAGGCGTCGGTGTACGTGCAGTTGGTGTAGATGGACGCCAGCTGCGTCTTCGTCAGGTTGGTCGGGACCGTGCTGCCCAGGTCGGTGGCGTAGGTGACGCCGTCCTTGGCGTACGGGATGAAGGTGAGGTCGGCGGTGCTGGTGTCGGCCGGGCCGCGCGAGGAGCGGGCGAAGTCGAGGCAGCCGGTGGCGGCGGTGATGTCGTTGTTCAGCGCCGTGATGCCGGCCGAGGAGCCGTTCGGGCGGTTGATCGTGCAGTTCGGCTTGGTCGCCGGGTCCTTGGTGGTGATGGTGGTGTTGATGGGCGTCGCGTCGTACGACGCGATGACGCTGCCGTTGGCGTTCGTGATGACGTCGCCCAGGCCGTTCATGACGTACTGAGTGGTGTCCGAACCCACACCGGCGAGCTGACGGTAGTCACTGGTCGAGCCCGGGTCGGCCGAGGCCGGAGCGGCCAGGATGCCGAGACCGAGAGCCGCGACACCGAAAGCGGCGCCGACCTGAGCGCGAGACTTGACGTTCATTTCTGAACCCCTCGTTCTGGATTGCGAAGAATGGACGTTCAGCAGAATCCGGATTTTGTTGCGGCCGACCCGTCGATCGGCCACTGCGTACATTTCCAGGATTCCTCCCCGATGGCCAACGAACTGCCCATGAGGGAAAGGTTAAGCGGAGATTTCCTAAGCGCCCCCTAGGGGGACCGCCGTTGGGCAAGGCGCAGCATTATCGGACCGGAAAGTCCGGCCGCTCCGCCGATAAACAGAACGACCAGGAGAACCCAGCGGATAATTCCCAGTACGTCTTTAGGAGTGACTCCGCCGGCGGTATTCGCCACGTTTTCCTGTGGCCCCGCGGAGGGCGCGCCGGAGCCGCCCGCGGCACCGGCCGCGGGGGTGGCGGAGCTGTCCGTGCCGCCGGTTCCACCGGTGGCCGCGCCCCCGGTGTCCGCGCCGGAGGAGGTGCCTGCGCTGTCGGTCCCGGAGTCGGTGCCGGTGTCGGACGGGTCGGACGACGGGTCGGTCGTGGTCGCGCCGCGCTCCAGGGCGGTGGCGGCGGTCTGCGCCTGTGTGCGCTGCTCGGCCGGCAGCGGCGCGTAGCCCGGGGGCAGTTCGCCCGCGGACAGGCCCGGGGTCTGGCCGGCTCCGGCCGCGTACCTCATGAACCTGGCGTACGCCTGGCGGGCCTTGGCGTCCTGGTTCAGCGAGGCCGCGGCGTAGGCGACGGCGGTCAGCGGGTACGCCTGCCCCTTGGCCAGCGCCGGATCGGGCTTGAGCACGGTCGCGTCCACGGTGGACGGCTGCATCCGGCCGACGGCGGCCGTCAGCGTGTCGGCCGTGGGCTTCACGAAGGCGCCGCCCGCGTTGCGCAGGGCCGCCGTCTTGAGTCCGTAGCGCTCCGCCGACGCGGTGTCGACGATCGCCATCACGGCGTGCCGGCCCGACCACGGCACCTCGTTGGCGAGCTTGGGCGGGGCGTTGTTCCCCGGCTCCCACTTGACGGTGCTGTTGTTGTTCCCGCGGCGGGTGCGCAGCGCGGCGTCGTGCAGGTCGGCCGTGTACGGGTCGAGGTCTGTCACCGCGTAGGTGAGGGGCGGATCGCTGTTGGCGACGGCCGGCGAGGTGGTCGGGTCCACCTTGGGGAAGTCGGTGAGCGAGGTGGCCGCGGCCAGGTTCATGTCCTTGTAGTAGCTGTTCACCGTCATTCCCCAGCGGTCCGGCTGACCGGCGAGGAAGTCCCGGGCCTCCTGGTCCGACTGGAGCCAGTTCCAGACGATCCGGGTGGTGTCGGAACTCTGCAGCGGAACCATGAGACTCGACGGCTGTCCGCTCAGTGCCGGGAATTCAGGATTCAGCTCCTTGAATTCCGGGTCCTGGTTGAAGAACAGCGGATTTCCGTCCAGATGGGCCGGCGGGTTCGGCAGGGTCAGCGTCACGTCCTTGACATAGGAGTGCGTGAGCATCTTGGCGACGAGCCGCGGTGTCAGTTTCATTTCCTGCACCACGCCGGACGCGCTTTCCATGAAGAACGCGATCGTCAGCCCGGACACCGCCACCGGCGCGTGCACGACCTTCGGCGCGCCTTCCGACGGGGCCACCGGATCGACGGTGAAGCCGAGCACGGGCGTCTCGGCCGTGGTGGCCTGCACCTGGGTGCGGGCCGGCTCCTCGCCGCCCTGGGTGAAGGCGAAGGTGCTGCCGGTGGAGGCGCAGAGCTTCGGCTGCCAGGAGGTGACGGCGTCCGTCGCCAGCTCCGAGCCGGCCGTGGGCCGCTCCGGCTGGCCGGCCGGGCAGAACTCGTCGACCGGCAGGAAGTCCAGCTTGACCACCAGCCGCTGGGCCCAGTTCGTGGTGGACAGGGGCGAGCCGTCGATCGTGCCGTCCTGGCCCGGCCGTGTGACGTCCGTGCCGTCGGCGTTGTGCGTGCCGCGCGGCACGACGACCAGCCAGCACGACCGGGGCACGGGGGTGGCCCCGGTGGGCGCCGTGTTCAGTCCGCATCCCAGGTGGGGCGCCTGGATGCCGTCCTGGACCTCGAAGGTCGTCTCGCCCTCGCCGCCCGCGAAGGTGCGGTTGGCGGGCTGCTCGTTGGTGTCCAGCGGACCGAAGTAGGTCTTGTCGTTGGGGGTCGTGGTGGGCGGGAAGTCGCCGGCGGGGCGGAACGGGACGAACGCGCCGGGGCCGGTGTACTGCGTCTCGTCGAGGTCGGCCCCCGCGGGGATCGAGCGGCCGTCCACGCCGGTGCCCGGGAGCGGGATCCCGGATCCGCCGTACACGCAACTCTCGCGTGTGGGGCCGGTCGCGTCGTCGCCCCAGCACTGCATGATCTGGAGGTAGTTGGTCCAGAACGCCGTGTCGGTCGTCGTGGGCGTGCCGCCCTCCCAGGTGACCTGGACGCCCTGGGTGCGCAGGTTCTTCGTCTGGTGGACCGTCACCTTCAGGCCGGAGAAGTCGTCGTACTTGCCCTGCTTCCCGGTCACCGTCACCGCGGAGCCGTCCGCGGCCGCGGCGGGCGTGGTGGCGGGCGGCACCGGCAGCACGGCCAGCACGAGGCCGGCCACCAGGGCGCCCACGGCGGCGACGACACGCGACCGGGACACGGCCGCCGGCCGGAACAGGGCGGTCATGCCGAACCTCCGTTGCGGCGCGTCCGGTTGGACATCAGCCGGCCGATCAGCGGCGGTCCCACGACCACGCCGAGCAGCAGGACGGCCGACAGCGCCATCAGCGCGGTGCGCAGCCCGAGGGCGTCGCCGGAGGCGAGGGAGACCGGGCTCGCGGCGACCGAGGTGTCCCCGGTGCCGCCGTCCGCGCCGAGCACCTCACCGGTGTCGGGGTCGACGACCGTGCCGCCGGTCGTGCCGCCCGCCGCGGTCGTGCCGCCGGTCGTGCCGCCGGTGGCGCCGCCCGAACCGGTCGTCCCCGAACCGCCCGTCGCGGTCGAGCCGCCGGTCGTGCCGCCGGTGGAACCGGAGCCGCCCGAGGCGCTGCCTCCGCTGCTGCCGGAGGACGTGGTGGGCGTCCTGGCGCCGCCGGTGCCGGCGGCGCACTGGTCGGAGCCCTTCTTGTCGCAGGCCTGCGGGTACTTGGCGTTCTTGGCCAGCAGGTTCGTCCCGTCGCTGGAGAACGTCGGGTTGTTGCACTTGCTGATGTTGATGTTCTCCGCCTGGGCGCCGGGGATCTTGCGCACCTGTTCCATGGCCGCCTCGACCAGGTTGATCGGCAGCGGCGAGTAGCCGAGCCGGTCGGCCTGCTGCTGGCCCTCGCACAGGAAGTAGTTGCTGAACGCGCTCAGCGTGGCGCCCTTGGCCTTGGTGAAGTCCATCTCCTCCTTGATCGGGATGATCATGTAGCTGTAGCTGGACAGCGGGTAGGTGCGCCGGTCGCTGTAGGAGTAGACGGTGTCCAGGTTCTGGGTCAGGTAGTTCGCGGAGCGCGGGTCGTTGTTGATCTTGGCTTTGGTCAGCGCGACCGCCACGGCGGAGGCGGTCGGCTCCACGTAGTAGCCGGACTTGTTGAGGACCTTGGCCACCGGGAAGCCCGCGTTCGTGGCGTACGAGTACTCCACGTAGGTGATGGCGCCCTCGGCCTGCGGCTGCTTGGTGTAGCCCGCGACGCCGAGCGAACCTGACTGGGCGACGAAACCGGAGCCCGGGATGTTCGGGAAGTACGAGGTCAGACCGCAGGGTGTGGGCTTGCCCGCCCGACGGCAGTAGTCGTTCCAGAGCGCGGAGTGCTGCTTGGACATCCACAGCGTGAACTGCGCGGTGGTGCCCGAGCCGTCGGAGCGGATGACCGGGACGATCCGGCGGGCCGGCAGGGCCAGCTTGGGGTTGTCCGCCTTGATCTCCGCCGCGTTCCACATAGTGAGCTTGCCGGTGAAGATCTTGGTGAGGACGTCCCCGGACAGCCGCAGGTTGGTGACCCGCTTTCCGCCGATCTTCAGGTTGTACATGAACGACGTGCCGCCGGCCACGATCGGCATATAGGCGTAGTCGCGCTCCGGCGGGGAGTCCGTCGACCCGAACTCGGTGAGCCCGTAGGGGATCTCGGAGACGCCGAAGTCGGAGGTGCCGTTGGCGAACTGGGTCCGGCCGACCGTGGAGCCCACCGACGAGTAGTTCACGGTCATGCCCTGCTGGCGGACGTTGCGGCGCCACTGCTCGATGGCGTTGGCGCTCCACGTCGAGCCGGAGCCGCTGATCTTCACATAGCTCGCGGCCTCGGCCCCCGGCGGATGCAGGGCCAGCAGCGCGCAGACCAGGGCGACGACCAGCGCCCACGCCTGGTACACACGCAGGGCGCGCGGACGACGGACGGGTGCGGGTATCACGTGGTGCTCCTCGTCGATACGGAACCGGTCGATACGGAACGGGCCGCGGCGCCGGCCGAAGCGGCGCCGGCGGTCCCGCGGGCGGCGAAGCGCTGCGCGTCGCGGCGGGACCTCCTGACCCGGCGGTGCTCCTGACGTCGGGTCAGCCGGCCCGGCCCGCGGCCGCCGATGACCCGGGCGATCACGAACAGGACGAGCACCAGCATCAGCAGGACCGCCGCGGTGCCGAAGCCGCGGGCGATGTAGGAGGGCTCGGGGGACTTGACGAGTTCGAAGGCGGCCAGCGGCAGCGACACCATCGGGTCCTTGAGCGGGTCGGTGTTGAGCTCCGCGGTGAAGCCGGCGGTCAGCAGGACGGGCGAGGTCTCGCCCACCCCGCGCGCGGTGCCGAGGATGACGGCCGTGGTGAGCCCGGACCGGGAGGTGGGCAGCACCACGTGCCAGACCGTGCGCCAGCGCGAGGTGCCGAGCGCGTAGGACGCCTCCCGCAGCGTGCCCGGGACCAGCCGGATCACCACGTCCGAGGCGCGGATGACGATCGGCAGCATCATCACGGAGATCGCGAGCGCGGCGGCGAGCCCGGACCGGTCGAAGCCGAGGCCCAGGATGATCGTCGCGTAGATGAACAGACCGGCCACGATGGACGGCAGCGCGGTCATCGCCTCGACGATGGTGCGCACGAACCGGCTGAACGGGCCCGGCACCTCGTTCAGGAAGACCGCGCACACCAGCCCGGTGGGGATGCAGATCACCAGGGCGATGGTGATCTGCCACAGCGTCCCGACGATCGCGTGCAGGATGCCGCCGACGCTCAGCGGCTCCACCGGCCCCGCGTCGGCCATCGACTGCGTGTAGAAGTTCAGGTGCGGCAGCGCCTCACGGCCCTCGTAGAGGGTGTAGACGACCACGAAGGCCAGCGCGGCGAGCATCACCAGGCCGAGACTCTGGACGATCACGGCGGCCACCCGGTCGCGGACGGCGGGCCCGTCCTCGTCGAAGGAGACGAGCAGCGCGTAGAGGCCGACGAAGAGCACGTAGGCGACGACGAGGAAGCCGAGGGTGCCGTTGAAGGGCAGCATCCGGTCGAACAGCAGCCAGGTGACGGCGAGGGCGGCGGCGCCGGCGCCCAGCAGCGCGTACACGTCGGTGGCGTGCAGCGTGGCCAGGTTGCGGCGCGATTCTTCGCGCGTCGACCTGCCGCCGGTCCTGCGGGCGGGCAGCTCGGTGGCCGCGGCCCGGTCGCCGGGCGGGCTCTGCGGAGCGGTGACGGTCATCGGGGCTCGGTCTCCTCAGGAGTCGCTCGTCGCGCCGGAACGGCTGCGGGCGACGATCGACGAAGCGGCGAAGTTGACGACGAGGGTCATCAGGAAGAGCGCGAGGCCGGCGGCCATCAGCGCCGACATGCCGAGGTCGGTCGCCTCGCCGTAGCGCAGGGCGATCAGCGAGGAGACCGAGCTGGTGCCGTTCTGCAGGATGTGCGGCTGGATCGCGAAGACCGGCGAGATGATCAGGTAGACGGCGATGGTCTCGCCGAGCGCCCGGCCCAGGCCCAGCATGGTGCCGCCGATCATGCCGCCCTTGCCGAAGGGCAGGACGACGCTGCGGATCATGCCCCAGCGGTGCGCGCCGAGCGCGTACGCGCCCTCCCGCTCGCCGACCGGGGCCTGCGAGAACACCTCCCGCACCACCGAGCAGATGATCGGCGCGACCATCAGGGAGACGACGATGCCGGCGATGAAGGTGGAGGAGGTGAAGACCGTCGCGGTGGCGAGCGGGTCCGTCGGGTCGGCGCCGTCGACGCTGAACAGCGGGATCCACCCGAAGTAGGTGGAGATCCAGCGGGACAGGGTGACCACGTGCCCCTGGAAGAAGAACAGCCCCCACAGGCCGTAGACCACGGACGGCACGGCGGCCATCAGGTCGACGACGCTGATGAGGGTCTGGCGGATCCGCGGCGGCGCGTACTCGGAGATGTACAGCGCGGTGCCGATCGCCAGCGGTACCGCGCACACGATGGCGACCATGGCGATCAGCAGGGTTCCGACGATCACCGCCGCGATGCCGAAGTTGCCGCCCTCGGGCTCCCACGCCTCGGTGGTGACGAAGCCCCACTTCGCGACCGACAGCGCCTGCCAGGCCCGATACGTCAGAAAGCCGCCGACGAGCAGCATGATCGCGAGCACGAGCGTGCCGCCACCGCGCAGGACGCCCCGGAACACACGGTCCGGTACGCCCTGGTCTGGGTACAGGCGTCTGGGAGGGTCGTCCGCGGGGGCCACGGACCGCTCGATGATTCGCGTCGTCACACATGACGACATTTCTGAGGCGGGATGGACGCGTGTAGACCTGAACGTGAACGAGACGCCCCCGCGGGGCAACTTCCGATGTTGACGTGAACGCGGCGACAGGAGGGGACAGACAGGAGAGGGCAAGGGTCCGAACCCTTGCGGGCGGCGGTCCCTTGCCCCTGGCCGACGGCCGATCCGTCAGCTGTTCGTACGGCTCACTCGCTCATACGGCTCAGTCGCCCATGCGACTCACTCGCTCGTGCGACTCACCCGCCGGTGCGGCTCACTCGGCGTCCCCCCACGGAATCACCCCGCCCGATCCGAGGTCGGCCAGCAGCGCCCGGAACCGCTCGTACGCCGCCTGGCAGGTCGAGTGCCGCTCGTAGGCACGCGAGGACACCGCCACGACGCCGCCGACGGGGTCACGTAACCGCCAGACCCAGCCGCTGCCCTCGGTGGTGTGGTGCACCGCGCCGGCCATCTTCCCGACGTCGGCGCAGGTCCGTTCGAAAGCGGCTCGGCACTCGCCGTAGTCCCGGTACGTTCTCGCGGCCACGGCGATCACCCGCCCGTTCGTGGCGGTCAGTCTCCACGAGTAAGTGCCGTCTGCACCTATATCTATTTGACAGCGCGTGCCGGGTGCGGCCGCGCCCCCCATTCTTGCCGACATCCATCCCCACTCCTGTATCCCCATATCAGGAAGCCGCACGAGTCGACGTTGGTTCGCCGCCTCATACGGCACCCGCAGGCTAGTGAGGGGAACGCGACAGGAGATCAACAGGTTCGACTGTTTTCACTCGAAAGTTGCCCCTAGTTCACACACCGATCGACAGAAAACGACAGGAGTGGGTGTATTCCCCACGGCGGTCCCACGGCACGCCTAGGTGGCGGCCAGGCCCACTGGAATTTGCACCGAGTTTCCCCTTCGGTTTTCCACCGAATCGTCCCACCCGATATTTCTTTTCATGACAACCGACCACGGAATTCGCATTTCACCATTGGGGATTTCTCATGCGTATTTACTCCGCAGTCGCCGCCGCGTGCGGCGTCGTGGCCCTGTCCGCCCTCGCCGTTCCCACCGCGCACGCGGACGAGCAGTTCGGCGACACCGACGTCACCGGTGTGGTCGTGGGCGACGGCCGTCCCGTCGTCGTCGGCACGAGCGCGAGAACCGTCACCGTCGAGGTCACCGCGACCGACCCGACCGGCCTCGACCAGATCAACGCCACCCTCTACCACGGCTCGTTCGCCGCCCCGGACGCCAAGGTGGCCCCGGCCGCGGCCTGCGGCCCGACCACCGACACCACCAGCACCTGCACCCTGACCTTCACCCTCGCCCCCGGCACCGCCCCGGCCACCGACGCACAGGCCGGCGCATGGAGCGTCAGCGCCTACGCGATCGGCGCCGACGGCGACGCCGAGTTCCTCGACGCCGCGGCCGGTTTCAGCGTGCTGCGCGAGTCCCGGGCGACCGTCGCCGCCACTCCCGCCCGGGTGAAGTGGGGCCGCACCGTCGCCCTCACGGGCGGCGTGACGCACGCCGGCTGGGCGACCGGCGCATCCGTGCCCGCCGAGGCGGGACAAGCCGTCCAGCTCCAGTTCCGCCCGAAGGGCAGCAGCTCCTTCTGCACCCTGAAGACCGTCTCGACGACTGCCGGCGGCGCCCTCTCCACCACCGTCCGCGCATACACGGACGGCACCTACCGGTGGTCCTACGCCGGCACGGCGAGCACCGCGCCCGCGCTCTCCCCGGGCGCCTTCGTCGACGTCGTGGGCTGACCCCCGGACCCGACCGCGCCGGGCTCCCCGCACGGGAAGCCCGGCGCCTGCCCCGCCCCGCGCAGCCCGCGAGCCGTCACGCCAGGAGGAACACCGCCGCCGCGCCCACGGCCCCGATGACGACCCCGATCGGCCACAGCAGCCGCCCGCGCTGCCGGTCGTCCCCCACACCGACCGGCCGCAGCGCCGGCTCCCGCCACATCGCGGAGATCTCGGCGGCCGCGCGCTCGTACGGGTGGGTCCTGCCGAGCCTGCGCTCCAGCCACCGCCAACGCGGCGAGGCCACCGTCCACTCCTCGAACGACGCCCGCTTGCTGTCGATCCGCAGCTGAAAACCCTCGCACCGGACGATCCTGATGTGGTCCCAGGCGATGTGCCGGGTCTCCCGGAAGCCGTTGAACCACAGGCCCTCGCGGTCGGCGGTGATCCGCCAGGCGAGCCGGCGCGGCAGCAGCAGGGCGGCGAGCAGGGTCAGCGCGAGGCCGTAGACGAACCCCCACCACCCGGACTCCCAGAGGGTCACGACGTACAGCACCCCCACCACGACGGCGAACCGGTCGGCCCACCCCGCACGCCAGTGCCGGACCTCCACCGGCGTCCCCCCGCCGGCCCCCTCGGCGACGGCCGCGGCGGCGGCCCGGCGCAGCGCCTCGTCATGAGCCTCGTGACCGGCCTTCCGCTTCTCCTCCCGGACCGTCCGCCGGACCGCGCCCGCCGTCATCGGCCGCACGGGCCCCACGGACGCCTCCACCACGGGCGGCTCACCGGCCTCCTCCGAGGCGGCGACGAACACGATCTCGGCGCCGTCGTAGGGGACGCCGTACATCACGCCCTCCCGCAACGGCCCGGCCCGCCCGGCGTCGACCCGCTCGATCAGGTCCCGGATCTCGTCGTCATCGCCGTCATCGTCATCGCCGCCCTCATCGTCGTCGCCGTCGTCCGTCGAGTCGTCGAGCTCGGAGGTGGCGACCGTGAACAGGGGCCGCAGCGCGGCGATGTCGTCGGCGGCGAAGACCTCGGTGTCGACCTCGCTGTTCTCGCGCAGGAGCACGCGCAGCACCGGGACCGGCACTCCCCGCAGGGCGAGGGCCCGGCGGCGGCCCAGGGCCCCGGAGACCAGCAGGGTGAGGCCGAGCCCGGCGAGGCCCCAGGCGGCCCCCGGGGTCGCCTGCCGGTCGTCGACACCGCCCCAGAGGTCGGCGGTCGCGTACAGCACCCCGCCGGCGACGACCGTCACGAGCCCGCACCACAGCAGGAACGTGCCGCGTTCCACCCGTCCGAACATGGTCCCCGACACCACGGCGGTCGCACCGCCGGCGGCCGCAAGGCCCTCCGCCCGCTGCCGCCTGCGCGCGGCGAGCCGCAGCCAGACGGCCGCCCAGACCCCCACGAGCGCGACCGCGAGCCCCCACCGCAGACCCGGGTGCAGATCCCCGAGCGCCAGCACCACGACGAGGGCGACGGGCGCGAGGACCGCGGCCGCCTCGGGCCGCAGCACCAGCCACACCAGGTGCAGGGCGACCAGGGCCGCGCCCCACGCGGGCAGCGCGCCGTTCGCGCTCAGCAGACCGGCGCCGGGCACGGCCAGCAGCAGCAGCGGCACGACCGCCGAGAGCCGCGCCCGCACAGGCACCCAGCGCGGGGGCAGCGCCCGCGTCCAGCGCTCCGCCTGCTCGGCGTCCCAGGACGGACAGCCGTCCGGTATCGCCGAATCGGGCAGCCGCAGCACCCCACCGGAATTCGTACTCATCGCTCCCCCAACCCACGGGCCCCGGCAGGAAGGCCGGCACGGCGACCGGGGCGAGCGCCGATGATGACCGATGAACCTGTGACCGGGGAAGTCCCCTCCCGATCACCCTCCGGTCCCCCGATCACCCCACAGCCAGCAGAATCCCCAGCACCACGGCCCCGGCCGCGGCCGGTCCCAGGATCTCCCAGGCCCAGCGCACGGTCACTTCCCCCTGGGCGCTCTCGTCCTTCTCGTGCGCCTCCCACAGCTGCCGGAGCTCGTCCATGACCCGGTCGGTCTCGGCACGCGCGGGCCCGTCCGGCACGGCACGGCCGGCCCGCGCGCGACCGCCGCCGCCGCCGAAGCCGCCGAGTGCGCCGAGCCCGTCGGCGCTCCGGGAGGCGGTCCGGCCGTCGCGCTGCTCGGCCCTCGCGCGGGTCTCCTGCCGGGTCGCGCGCTTGCGCGCCCGCAGCGAGACGGGGACGGACCACAGCTGGAACTTCTTGCCCGACGCGGCGACGACCTCGTTGGAGTAGCCGGACCGGAGCGCGGCGACCTGCCCCCAGGGCAGCACGATCACCCGGAACGGATTGCGCACCCGCAGCCGGTCCTCGCCCGCGTACACGGCGGGCCGCAGGGTGAGGGCGACGGTCAGCGGCACGACCAGGATCAGCACCGCCAGCGCCAGCCACGGCGTGCGCCCCTCGCCCGCGACGATCGCGTCGACGCCCAGCCAGCCGACCAGCCCCAGCAGCAGCACGCCACCGACGATGCCGGCGGGCGACCGGTAGATGCGGTCCTTGGTCTCGACACCCGGGACGACCGACGCCCCGGACACCCCGGACGCCTCGGACACCCCGGACGTCTCCGAGATCTCCGGCGTCTCCGGCACCTCCGGCGTCTTCGGCGTTTCCGAGGACCCCGAGGGCCGGCGCGCTGGTTCCTGGTCTTCCGGGCTCGTCATGGCCCCGATTCTGCCCGACGACCGCGGCCCGCTCCCACGCGGAGCCCGCGCGGCTCCCGCGCGGTGCCCACGCGGAGCCCACGCGGTGCCCACGCGGAGCCCACGCGGGGCGACGGCCTGCGGCGCCCCCGAAAGGACTTCCGGGGGTGTACACCCGCTACGCGCGTAGATATGCTCGTCTGGTGACCATGCCCACCAATGCACCTGCACCCACGGCAGCGCAGGCACTCACGGACGTGACCTCGTCCGACACCTCGCTGCGCCGCTTCCTCCACGGGCTGCCCGGCGTCGACGCGGTCGGCCTGGAGGCGCGCGCCGCCGCGCTCGGCACCCGTTCCATCAAGACGACCGCCAAGGCGTACGCCATCGACCTCGCCATCTCGATGGTCGACCTGACGACGCTGGAAGGCGCGGACACCCCGGGCAAGGTCCGGGCGCTCGGCGCGAAGGCGGCCCGTCCCGACCCGACCGACCGGACGACCCCCACCACGGCCGCGGTCTGCGTCTATCCCGACATGGTGGCCGTCGCCAAGGAGGCCGTCGCGGGCTCCGGCGTCAAGGTCGCCTCGGTCGCCACCGCCTTCCCGGCCGGCCGCGCCGCCCTCGACGTCAAGCTGGCGGACGTCCGTGACGCGGTCGCCGCCGGCGCCGACGAGATCGACATGGTCATCGACCGTGGGGCGTTCCTCGCGGGCAGGTACATGAAGGTGTACGACGAGATCGTCGCCGTGAAGGAGGCCTCCGGGGCGGCCCGCCTCAAGGTCATCTTCGAGACGGGCGAGCTGTCGACGTACGACAACATCCGACGGGCGAGCTGGCTCGGCATGCTGGCCGGGGCGGACTTCATCAAGACGTCCACCGGCAAGGTCGCCGTCAACGCCACCCCCGCCAACACCCTGCTCATGCTGGAGGCCGTACGCGACTTCCGGCAGCAGACCGGCGTCCAGGTCGGTGTGAAGCCCGCCGGCGGCATCCGCACCACCAAGGACGCGATCAAGTTCCTCGTCCTGGTGAACGAGACCGCGGGCGAGGACTGGCTGGACAACCACTGGTTCCGCTTCGGCGCCTCCTCGCTTCTCAACGACCTGCTGATGCAGCGTCAGAAGCTGGCCACCGGCCGCTACTCCGGCCCCGACTACGTGACGGTGGACTGATCACCATGGCTTCGGTATTCGAATACGCACCGGCGCCCGAGTCCCGCTCGGTCGTCGACATCGCCCCCTCCTACGGCCTGTTCATCGACGGCGAGTTCGTCGAGGCGGCCGACGGCAAGGTCTTCAAGACGGTCAGCCCCAGCACGGAGGAAGTCCTCTCCGAGATCGCCCAGGCGGGCGAGGCGGACGTCGACCGCGCGGTGAAGGCCGCCCGCAAGGCCTTCGAGAAGTGGTCCGAGCTGCCGGGCGCCGAGCGCGCGAAGTACCTCTTCCGCATCGCCCGGATCATCCAGGAGCGCAGCCGCGAGCTCGCCGTCCTGGAGACCCTCGACAACGGCAAGCCCATCAAGGAGACGCGCGACGCCGACCTCCCCCTGGTCGCCGCGCACTTCTTCTACTACGCGGGCTGGGCCGACAAGCTCGACCACGCGGGCTACGGCGCGAACCCGCGTCCCCTGGGCGTGGCCGGCCAGGTCATCCCCTGGAACTTCCCGCTGCTGATGCTGGCGTGGAAGATCGCCCCGGCGCTCGCCACCGGCAACACGGTGGTGCTGAAGCCGGCGGAGACCACTCCCCTGTCGGCGCTGTTCTTCGCGGACGTCTGCCGCCAGGCCGGCCTCCCCAAGGGCGTCGTCAACATCCTCCCCGGCTACGGCGGCGCGGGCGCCGCGCTCGTCGCGCACCCGGATGTGAACAAGGTCGCCTTCACCGGCTCCACGGCCGTCGGCAAGGAGATCGCACGCACGGTCGCGGGCAGCCGCAAGAAGCTCACCCTCGAGCTGGGCGGCAAGGGCGCCAACATCGTCTTCGACGACGCGCCGATCGACCAGGCGGTGGAGGGGATCGTCAACGGGATCTTCTTCAACCAGGGCCAGGTCTGCTGCGCGGGCTCCCGGCTGCTCGTCCAGGAGTCGATCCAGGACGAGCTGCTGGACTCGCTGAAGCGCCGTCTGTCCACCCTGCGCCTCGGCGACCCGCTCGACAAGAACACGGACATCGGCGCGATCAACTCCGAGGAGCAGCTCTCCCGGATCACCTCGCTCGTCGAGCAGGGCGAGGCGGAGGGCGCCGAGCGCTGGTCCCCGGAGTGCGAACTGCCCACCGCCGGCTACTGGTTCGCGCCGACGCTGTTCACGAACGTCACCCAGGCCCACAAGGTCGCCCGCGACGAGATCTTCGGCCCGGTCCTGTCGGTCCTCACCTTCCGCACGCCGGACGAGGCCGTCGCCAAGGCCAACAACACGCCGTACGGCCTGTCGGCGGGCATCTGGACGGAGAAGGGCTCGCGCATCCTCGCGGTCGCGAACAAGCTGCGCGCCGGTGTCGTCTGGTCCAACACGTTCAACAAGTTCGACCCGACGTCGCCGTTCGGCGGCTACAAGGAGTCGGGCTTCGGCCGCGAGGGCGGCCGCCACGGCCTGGAGGCGTACCTCGCCCCGTCGAGCCCGGAGGGCGAGCGATGAAAGAAAATACAGTTGATCGCTTGACTGTGCTGAAGACCTACAAGCTGTACGTCGGCGGGAAGTTCCCGCGTTCCGAGAGCGGCCGGGTGTACGAGGTGAGCGACTCCAAGGGCAAGTGGCTGGCGAACGCCCCGCAGTCGAGCCGCAAGGACGCCCGTGACGCGGTCGTCGCCGCCCGCAAGGCGTTCGGCGGCTGGGCCGGGGCGACGGCGTACAACCGCGGCCAGGTCCTCTACCGCGTCGCGGAGATGCTGGAGGGCCGCCGGGACCAGTTCACCCGTGAGGTCGCCGACGCCGAGGGCCTGTCGAAGTCCAAGGCGGCTCTTCAGGTGGACGCGACGATCGACCGCTGGGTCTGGTACGCGGGCTGGACCGACAAGATCGCCCAGATCGTGGGCGGCGGCAACCCGGTCGCGGGCCCGTACTTCAACCTCTCCTCCCCCGAGCCCACGGGCGTGGTCACGGTGCTGGCCCCCCAGGAGTCGTCGTTCCTGGGCCTGGTGAGCGTCCTCGCCCCGGTGATCGCGACGGGCAACACCGCGATCGTGATCGCGAGCGAGCGGTCCCCGCTCCCCGCGCTCTCCCTCGCCGAGGTCCTGGCCACCTCCGACGTCCCCGGCGGGGTCGTCAACGTCCTCTCCGGCCGTACGGCGGAGATCGCGGCGCCCCTGGCCGCGCACCAGGACGTCAACGCGATCGACCTGGCCGGCGCCGACGAGGCGCTGGCGAAGGAACTGGAGATCGCGGCGGCCGACAACCTGAAGCGCGTCCTTCGTCCACAGCCTGTGGACGACTGGTCGGCGGCTCCCGGGACGGACCGTATGACGGCCTTCCTGGAGACGAAGACGGTCTGGCACCCGACGGGTTCGCTGGGCGCGTCGGGCTCGGCGTACTAGGACCTGTCCGGCCGATCAAGTCGCAGGAAAGCGACGGTGCCGAATCAGCGCCGGGGAGCGGGGTGTGGTGCGTGCAGCTGCAAGGCGGAGGAGGGAGTCGACGCGGAGCGTCGGCGAGTGACGACAACGCCGCAGATGGGCGTGCCACACCCCGCGTCTGCGGCATGATCGGCCGGACAGGTCCTAGACGCTGTCCGAGTCCGGCCCCGACACGCGGAAGCCGCGCCGCCCCTCCGTCCGGGGGCGACGCGGCTTCCGTCCATGAGAAGGGCGGTCAGCCGCCCAGCAGCTTCGTCGCCTCCCCCAGCACCGGGATCGAGCCGATCGACTGCGCCTGCGCCACCGGCCCGGTCAGCATCTGGGAGGTGATCGGCCGGAAGTCGGCGAGCTGGGTGCCGACGCCGTTGTCGAGGGGGTCGACGCCGGTGCCCGCGAGGGGGTTGGGCTTGAGGCCGGAGACCGCGCCGGTGACGTACGTCAGGGAGCCGAGCGCACCCTGCACGCCCGCCTGCGGGTCGATCCGGCCGATCGACGTGGGGCGCGTCCGCAGCCCGTCGACGACCGGCTCGCCGGTGGCCGCGACGGCACTGCCGGCGCCCGCCCCCAGCGCCACCCCGGCGGTCGCGAGGGCGGCGAGGGCGCGCCGGCCGGTGGAGTTCTGGGGGGAGTCGTGTCGGGCCATCGCATTGCCGCCTTCTGCTGCGCAAGGTGATCAGGTCGACACGAAGGGTAGTTGAGGTGTGACGCGCGCATCAAAGCCGACCCGCGGGGTCGTTGACGGGCGGGGGCATGCCTCACACTGGTGTCCCGTGACCTCCCAACCGCCCATACCGACGCGAGTCGTGCTGCTCTGCGGCCCTTCCGGCTCCGGCAAGTCCCTGCTCGCCGCCCGCTCCGGCCTCCCGGTGCTGCGGCTCGACGACTTCTACAAAGAGGGCGACGACCCGACGCTGCCGCAGGTCGCCGGGAGCTCCGACATCGACTGGGACCACCCCGACTCGTGGGACGCGGACACGGCCGTCGCCTCGATCGTGGAGCTGTGCGGCACGGGCCGGACGAACGTTCCCGTGTACGACATCTCGCTCAGCGCCCGCACCGGCGAGGAGGCGATCGACATCGGGCGGACCCCGCTGTTCATCGCGGAGGGCATCTTCGCCGCCGAGATCGTCAACCGCTGCCAGGAGCTGGGCGTCCTGGCCGACGCGCTGTGTCTGAGCCGCGGCCCGGTGAAGACGTTCCGCCGGCGCTTCCTGCGCGATCTGAAGGAGGGCCGCAAGTCGGTCCCCTTCCTGCTGCGTCGGGGCTGGCGGCTGATGCGCGCCGAACGCTCCATCGTGGCCCGCCAGAGCGCGCTCGGCGCGTACGCCTGCGACCGTGACGAGGCGATGGGCCGGCTGGCCGCCGCGGCGGCTGGCCGGCAGTCATCGACGGCGCGCACGGCCGCCTAGGACTCCTCCGGGGCACAAAAAAGCGGGACTGGACGGACCCCCCGGCCCTCCAGTCCCGCTCCCCCGTGTCCCCCCGGGTGGTGCTTCCCCCGTGCTGTGCGGTACCGCTCCCCTGACGTCCCCCGTCGGGCCCCCGGGTACCGCGTCCCCCCTGTTTTCCCCTTTTCCCCTGTTTCCCCCGTTCACCGGCTCCCCTGAGCGGAGCCGGGCCCTTCCCCCGTGACCCTCAGGCGACAAGCTCCCCGAAGGCGTCCTCCTCGTCACGGCCGAAGCTGAGGACCTCGTCCTCGCGCAGCCGGCGGAGCGACCGCCAGATGCTGGACTTCACCGTGCCGACACTGATGTCGAGGATCTCCGCGATCTCCGGGTCGGTGCGGCCCTCGTAGTAGCGCAGGACCAGCATCGTCCGCTGGAGTTCGGGCAGCCGGGCCAGCGCCTGCCACAGGACCGCGCGCAGCTCGGTGCCGCGCATCGCGTCCGTGTCGCCGGGCGTCTCCGGCAGCTCCTCGGTCGGGTACTCGTTCAGCTTGCGGCGGCGCCACGCGCTGATGTGCAGGTTCGTCATCGTCCGGCGGAGGTATCCGCCGACCGCGGCCTTGTCACTGATCCGGTCCCACGCCCGGTAGGTCGAGAACAGCGCGCTCTGCAGCAGGTCCTCGGCCTCGAAGCGGTCACCGGTGAGGTGATAGGCGGTTGCGTACAGGGAGGCGCGGCGCTCCTGGACGTAGGCGGTGAACTCCGCCTCCGTCAGCGAGCGACGCTCCCCCGTGTCCTCCCCGTACGCGGCTCCCCCCGCAGTGCCCATAGCGGCTACCGCCGCGGGCTGCTCCCCCGTGTGAGCGTCGACCACCGTCATGTACCCGGTGTGCTGACGCCCGGCGCCGCGAGCGCACCCCCGCCCGCTCACGGCGCCGGACTTCTCGGAACCCCGGTTCACATCGTGCAGGCGCGTGATCACTGCGCTGGTGCTCATACCGTGCAGCGTGTTCATCTCGCGCCCCCCGTCGTGGACTTGCCGGTGTTCGGTCTCTTGCCCCGTGACCAAAAGATTGCCCGGGCCACTTCATCGCCGTGTCCGCCGACTGTCACAGACCTGTCACAGGGGCCTGTCATCGCGCGACCACAGCTCGTTCACAGCCGTTCGCAGTACGCCGGCCGGCTTGGTCCTCGCAGGTCACCGTGGGACGCTGCCGGGGTGACTCCCGGCATGACGACTCCCGGCATGGTGCTGTTCGACTCCCGCCTCCGCGCTTCGACGCGGACGCGGTAGCGGCCACCCTTCCTCCCGACCTCACGCGCCCCGCCCGTATGCGGCGTCCGGGCGCCGGTCGGGCCTGCTCGATCCCGGCTCGCCGCTCCCCGTCCTTCGTCGAAGTGCCCTTCGTGTCCTGGCACTCACGACCACGAGGAGTACGCACGTGGAGTCCCACCCCACCCCGATCCCGACCGACGCCGTCGTCGTCGACGCCGACGACCGGATGCGCGCCGCCACCGCCCACCGCCTCGCCCTGGAGGGCACGTCCCTGCTGTGGCGGGGCGACTTCCAGGGCGCCCGTCAGCTGCTGCGGGCGATGGACCGCCGGATCGGCGGCGGCCCCACCTCTCCCGACCCCGCGCAGGCCTACCGGCTGCACCGGCGCTCGCGCGCCCACCGCGCCCGCGTCCTGGACCGGCTGCTGGTCGAACTGACCGCCGAGCACACGGTGGCCCTGCGCCGGGCCCCCGACGTCCGGGCGGCCTGCCGTGCGGCCTACGGTCCGCCCGTCGGCGCGCGCCTGGTCCCGCTGCGGGAGCTGCTCGGGGTGATCGGCGCCCACCAGTGGCGGCTGAAGGGCGTCGAGGTCCCGGCCCTGGGCGCCCGCGTCCACCCGCACTACGGCGTCTTCGCACCGACCAGGAGCGAGTACGTCGACCTCGTGGCGCAGGCTCCCCTGCCGCCGGCGGTCCTGCGCGACCCCGCCGCGGCCACCGCGTTCGACCTGGGCACCGGTACCGGCGTCCTCGCGGCGGTGCTGGCCCGCCGGGGCGTCGGCCGGATCGTCGGCACGGACGCCGGTCCGCGGGCGCTGGTCTGCGCGGCGGACAACGCCCGCCGGCTGGGCCTGGACGGGCGGATCGAGGTGACCGGGCCCTGCCTCTACCCGGATCGCGGCGGCCGGGCCGATCTCGTCGTCTGCAACCCGCCGTGGCTGCCCGGGCGGCCGACCGCGGAGATCGAACTGGGGGTCTACGACGAGGACGGCAGGATGCTGCGAGGGTTCCTGGGAGGTCTCGTGGAGCACCTGCGGCCGGGCGGCGAGGGCTGGCTGGTGCTGTCCGACCTGGCCGAGCACCTCGGTCTGCGGACCCGTGACGAGCTGCTCGGACTCGTCGAAACCGCTGGTCTGCGCGTTGCGGACCGGATCGATGTACGACCCAGGCACATGCGTTCGAAAGACGCCTCCGACCCGTTGTTCGCGGCCCGTGCCGCGGAAACCGTCTCCCTCTGGCGCCTGAGCCCCGCCCCATAGGTCGAACGACAGGCCCCTCATGGGCCAGAATGAGCCCGTGCCTTCCCTGTTGCTGATCGAGGACGACGACGCCATCCGTACGGCCCTGGAGCTCTCACTGACGCGCCAGGGGCACCGGGTGGCGACCGCTGCGAGCGGTGAGGACGGTCTGAAGCTGCTGCGCGAGCAGCGGCCGGATCTGATCGTGCTGGACGTCATGCTGCCCGGCATCGACGGTTTCGAGGTGTGCCGGCGCATCCGGCGCACCGACCAGCTGCCGATCATTCTCCTCACCGCCCGCAGCGACGACATCGACGTGGTCGTCGGGCTGGAGTCCGGCGCCGACGACTACGTCGTCAAACCTGTGCAGGGGCGGGTGCTGGACGCCCGTATCCGGGCCGTGCTGCGGCGTGGTGAGCGTGAGTCGAACGACTCGGCGAGCTTCGGCAGCCTCGTCATCGACCGTGCCGCGATGACGGTGACGAAGAACGGCGAGGACCTCCAGCTCACCCCGACCGAGCTGCGGCTGCTGCTCGAACTGAGCCGGCGGCCGGGGCAGGCGCTGTCCCGTCAGCAGTTGCTGCGGCTGGTGTGGGAGCACGACTACCTGGGCGACTCACGGCTGGTGGACGCGTGTGTCCAGCGGCTGCGGGCCAAGGTGGAGGACGTTCCGTCGTCCCCGGTCCTGATCCGTACCGTGCGTGGTGTGGGCTACCGCCTGGACGCCCCTCAGTGACTGAGGCTCGAGGGGGGCTCCGCGGCTGGTCCGCGGTGCGCAAGGGAAGACTGTCGAGACTGCGGCTCACCAGCCTGCGGCTGCGGCTCGTGGTCGTGTTCGGGGCGGTGGCGCTGACGGCCGCCGTGTCCGCGTCCGGCATCGCGTACTGGCTCAACCGCGAGGCCGTGCTGACCCGTACCCAGGGCGCGGTGCTGCGGGACTTCGAGCAGGAGATGCAGAACCGGGCGGGTTCGCTGCCCGAGCATCCCTCGCAGGACGAGCTCCAGCACACCGCCGGGCAGATGGCCAACAGCAGCCAGCGCTTCAGCGTGCTCCTGGTGGGCTCGGACTCGACCGGCAAGACCGTGTACGGCAACTCGGGCGGGCTGAACGGGTTCTCGCTGGACGACGTGCCCAAGTCGCTGCGGACGGCCGTCAACAAGGAGCAGGACGTCACCGGCGGCAACAAGTCGCCGTACCACCTGTACTGGCAGCGGGTCGTCGACCACGGGACGCCGTATCTGGTGGCCGGGACGAAGGTGATCGGGGGCGGGCCGACCGGGTACATGCGCAAGTCGCTGGAGCCGGAGGCCAAGGACCTCAACTCGCTGGCCTGGTCGCTGGGGATCGCCACCGCCCTCGCGCTGATCGGCGCCGCGCTGCTCGCGCAGGCCGCCGCCACGACCGTCCTGAAGCCGGTGCACCGGCTGGGCGTCGCGGCGCGGCGGCTCGGCGAGGGGAAGCTCGACACCCGGCTGCGGGTCTCCGGCACGGACGAACTCGCCGATCTGGCACGGACGTTCAACGGGACGGCCGAGGCACTGGAGAAGCGGGTCGACGACATGGCCGCCCGTGAGAGCGCCTCGCGCCGGTTCGTCGCCGACATGTCGCACGAGCTGCGCACCCCGCTCACCGCCATCACCACCGTCGCGGAGGTGCTGGAGGAGGAGCTGGACGCCGAGTCGGGCAGCATAGACCCGATGATCGAGCCCGCGGTACGGCTCGTGGTGAGCGAGACGCGTCGGCTCAACGACCTCGTCGAGAACCTGATGGAGGTCACCCGCTTCGACGCGGGCACCGCACGGCTGGTCCTGGACGACGTCGACGTCGCCGACCAGATCACCCACTGCATGGACGCGCGCGCCTGGCTGGACTCGGTCGACCTGGACGCCGCCCGCGGCATCCACGCGCTGCTCGACCCGCGTCGGCTGGACGTCATCCTCGCCAACCTGATCGGCAACGCGCTCAAGCACGGCGGGTCGCCGGTGCGGGTGTCGGTGTCCGAGGCGGACGACTCGGTCGTCATCTCCGTGCGGGACCACGGGCCCGGCATCCCCGAGGAGGTGCTGCCGCACGTCTTCGACCGGTTCTACAAGGCGAGCGCCTCCCGGCCGCGTTCCGAGGGCAGCGGGCTGGGCCTGTCCATCGCCCTGGAGAACGCCCACATCCACGGCGGCGAGATCACCGCCGCCAACGACCCGGAGGGCGGCGCGGTGTTCACCCTGCGGCTGCCCCGGGACGCCTCCGAGCTGGCGGAACAGAGCGGCGAGCAGGGCAGGACGGCCGTGCCGGACAAGGGGGACGCATCGTGACCATGGGCCGTGCAGCGCTGCGACGGCTGCTCGCCGTGCCCGTGCTGGCCGGGCTGGCCGGGCTGCTCGGCGGCTGCGGCATCCGGGCCACCGAGGTGCCGACCGACTTCGGGCCGGCGCCGTCCCGGGTGCGCTGCTCGCTCCCCGAGCCGGACATCACCTCGCAGGCCGCACGCGCGGGCGTGCCGGTGCAGGTGTTCCTGCTGTGCGGTTCGTCGCTGGTGGCCGTGGACCGGTCCGTGCGGGTGCCGGACGGCGCGGCGGACTCCGAGCGGCGGGTGGTGGTGGCGCAGGGCCTGCTCGACCAGCTCGCCGAGTCGCCGTCGGCGGCCGAGAAGGAGGCCGGGTACACGACGGACGTGCGCGGCGGGATGTCGGTGAGCGGGCCGCGCCCGCGGGACCCGGACGACGCGCTGCGGCTGAGCACCTCGCCCGGGGACCTGACCTCGTTCGCCCTCGCCCAGGTCGTCTGCACGTTCTCCGACTCGGCGGCGGCCGAGGGCGACGGCTCGGTGGTGCTGGGCGGTCCCGGCTCCGATCCGCTGCGCCGCTACGCGTGCACCGACGAGGTCCGCTCCCGCCCCGGCAGCGCGGAGCCCCCGTCGTCGGCGGTCACGGACGGCGGCTGAGCCGCTCCGCGAAGACGTCGTGTGGCGGACGCCTCATGGTGTGCCGGGCGCAGGTCGTCGTCGCAGGTCACCGTCTGTCGAGGGGCGGCGGCGGGCGGGCCGGACCTGGGGCGCCCGCCGGTCCGGGGCGGTGAGCCGGAACCGATCGTGCCGGGGGGCGCGTCTTGGGGGGCGTGCAGCGTCAAGGCTCCATCGGCGGCAGCGCCGCGATCCGCATCCGCGCGACCGGGATTCTCCTCCTGGCCGCCCACCTCGTGTTCGTCGCCTGGGTCACGCTGCGCCCGCTGAACGTTCCCTGGGTGATGCCCGCCAATCTGCACCCGTTCGACGGGATCCGCGCCGATCTGCGGCTGGGCTGGCCCGAGGCGGCCCGGCGGATCGGTGCGGGCCTCGGGCTGCTCGCCCCGCTGGGCGTCCTGCTGCCGCTGGTGCACGGCCGGCTCCGGGTCTCGCCGCTCGCCTCCCTGATCCGTACCGTCACGGCGGGCGCGCTGCTGTCGCTGGGCATCGAGCTGCTGCAGACCGGGGTGCCCGGTCAGGTCGTGGACGTCGACTCGATGCTGCTGAACACCGTGGGGGTGGCCCTCGCGCACGTCGCGGTGGTGCCGGCGCTCCGCGCGCGGCTGCGCCGCAGGGACGAGCGCCGGGCGCCTGCCGCGGTCCGTCAGGAGGAGGCGGCTCAGGGTCGGACCCCGAGGATTCCCAGGGTCGGCATCGCACCATAGAGCGACGCTTCGTCCCCTTCGTCTCCGTAGCGTTGAAGGCAGATGGAGGACGGCCGCAGGGGCCGCCTTCGACCTGACGCTCAAGAAGGAGCCGCAGATGTCCAGCCTCGCCCGCCCCACCAACGGCCGCATGATCGGCGGAGTGTGCGCCGCGCTGGCCCGGCGCTTCGGCACCTCCGCGACCACGATGCGCGTGATCTTCCTGCTCTCGTGTCTGCTGCCCGGCCCGCAGTTCCTGCTCTACATAGCGCTGTGGGTGCTGCTGCCCTCGGAGGACAAGGCGGCCCGCACGGCCTGGTGACGACCTGAGCCCGCCCGTGCACAACGCCGTTGGGGCGCACCCGGTGCTTTTCGGGTGCGCCCCAACGGCGTTGTGCGTGACGCGTGCTGCGCCGCTCAGCCCAGCGGGATGCCGTTGATCGGCAGGCCGTGCGTGGGCAGGCCCTGCAGCGGCAGGCCGCCGAGGAGTCCGGCGACGGGCGCGGTCGGGCTCCCGGCGAGCACCTTCTCGGCGACCGGCTGGGCGGCGGCCAGGCCCGCGCCGAGCGCCGGCTGGGCCTGCGTCAGGGCCTGACCGGCGGCGCCGGGCAGCGCCTGGGCCACGGTCTCCGCCGGCAGCGTCTTGGTGATGCCGTCCAGGGCCTGCGTGGCGTCCGGAACGGCAGGGGCGGCGTTCGCGGCGCCCGCGCCGACGGCGGCGAAGGCGGCACCGAGAGCGGCGACACCGAGGGTCTTGGCAGCAGACTGCTTCATGATGAATGCGTCCTCGAATGGGATACGGGGAACAGAGCGGTTCTCGACCGTAAACACGAGGAGGGGCCGACGGCAAACATCGAAATGCGGACGATTGGTGAACACCCGCCCGCATTCCGTGCCCTTCCACGCTCGGCCGTCAGTCCTCCGAGGCCACAGAACCGCTGGTGGAGACGGTCTGCTGGAACAGCCATTCGGACTTCAGCTCGGCATATCCGGGCTTGATCACGTCATTGATCATGGCCAGTCGTTCATCGAAAGGAATGAATGCTGACTTCATAGCATTGACCGAGAACCACTGCAGATCGTCGAGCGTGTAACCGAATGCGTCGACAAGGTGCTCGAATTCCCGGCTCATGGCGGTGCCGGACATCAGCCGGTTGTCGGTGTTGACGGTGGCCCGGAAGTGGAGCCGGCGCAGCAGCCCGATGGGGTGCTCGGCGTAGGAGGCGGCCGCTCCGGTCTGGAGGTTGGAGGACGGGCACAGCTCCAGCGGGATGCGCTTGTCGCGGACATAGGAGGCGAGCCGGCCGAGGGTGACGGTGCCGTCGGCGGCGACCTCGATGTCGTCGATGATGCGCACGCCGTGTCCGAGCCGGTCGGCGCCGCACCACTGGAGGGCCTGCCAGATGGACGGCAGCCCGAAGGCCTCGCCGGCGTGGATCGTGAAGTGGTTGTTCTCGCGCTTCAGGTACTCGAAGGCGTCGAGGTGCCGGGTGGGCGGGAAGCCGGCCTCCGCGCCCGCGATGTCGAAGCCGACGACGCCCAGATCCCGGTAGCGGTTGGCGAGTTCGGCGATCTCCAGCGAGCGGGCCGCATGCCGCATCGCGGTGAGCAGGGCGCCGACGCGGATGCGGTGGCCGTTCTCGCGCGCCGTCCGCTCGCCGTCCCGGAAGCCCTCGTTGACGGCCTCGACGACCTGTTCGAGGGTCAGCCCGCCTTCCAGGTGCTGCTCGGGCGCGTAGCGCACCTCGGCGTAGACGACGCCGTCCTCGGCGAGGTCCTCGGCGCACTCGCGGGCGACCCGGACGAGCGCCTCGCGGGTCTGCATGACGCCGACGGTGTGCGAGAACGTCTCCAAGTACCGTTCCAGGGAACCGGAGTCGGCGGCCTCCCGGAACCAGACGCCGAGCTTGTCGGGGTCGGTTTCGGGGAGTTGGGCGTACCCGGTCTCCCGGGCGAGGTCGACGATCGTGCCGGGGCGCAGCCCGCCGTCGAGATGGTCGTGCAGCAGAACCTTGGGCGCCCGCCGGATCTGGTCCGAACTCGGGATGATGCCCGCCTGGATGCTCTGGCTCGTCATTTCCGCACTCTAACTCCTACGCGCGTAGACGGCGCGTTGTACAACTCCGCCGATACGTAACGGTGACCGTGCGGACGGGTGGAGTACACCGGTGCTTCTGACACTGTTCTGTCATGGGACAGGAAGTGACGCCGGTTCGAACGGCCCGGCTGGGAAGGGCGCTCGGCCCGGAGCCGACGGCGGTGAGCGGGGTGGTGCTGCTGCTCCCGGGCGGCGAGGAGACCTCCGATCGCAGACCGTCCCCCCTCTGGGCGGCCGCCTCCGTCCGGGGCCTGGGGCGCAAGCTCGCCCGGGCCGGACACGAGGAGGGCCTGGCCGTGCACGCCGTGCACTACCGCTCCCGCGGCTGGAACGGCAGCGAGGCGCAGCTCGCCACCGACGCGGCCTGGGCGGCCGACGAGGCCGTACGGCGGTACGGGGACGTTCCGGTGTGTCTGGCCGGCGTCGACATGGGTGCGCGGGCCGCGCTGCACTCGGGCGGCCACGAGGCCGTCAACTCCGTGCTGGCGATCGCTCCCTGGCTGCCGGAGGAGGACATGGCGGCCCCACCCGAACCGGTGAAGCAGTTGGCGGGACGGCGGGTGCTGATCGTGCACGGCACGAACGACGAGCGGTGCGACCCCGAACTGTCGTTCCGGCTCGCGGCGCGCGCGAAGAAGGCGAACCGGGAGGTGTGTCGGTTCGAGGTGCACACGGACGGGCACGGTTTACACCAGTACCGGGCGGAAGTGCTGGCGCTGGCCGAGGACTTCGTGATGGGCGTGCTGTTCGGGCGGACGTTCGCCCGCCCGCTCGAGGACGCGCTGGCGGCTCCGCCGCCGTTGGGGTTGCGGATGCCGCTGGCCGTGGGGTTCGGCCGGTCGTTGCGACGGTGAGGCGACGGAGCGGGCCCCCTGGCGGAGCTGCCCTCAGGTCGCCAGCACGTTGCCCCTTCTCGACAGCAGGAACTTCTTGAAGGCCGCCACCGGCGGGGTGTCCGGGTGGCCGTCCAGCCAGGCCACGCCGATCTCCCGGGCCGCTCTCGGGGAGGTGACCGTCAGCTCCACCACTCCCGGACGGGCCACCGCGGGCGGCGGGAGGAGCGCTACGCCCAGGCCCGCCGCCACCAGGCCCCGCAGCGTTTCCGCCTCCTCGCCCTCGAAGGCCACCTTCGGGCGGAAACCGGCCTCCTTGCACAGGTCGTCGGTGATGCGGCGCAGACCGTAGCCGGGTTCCAGGGTCACGAAGGCCTCGTCGGCGGCCTCGGCCAGACGGACTCGTCTGCGGGCGGCGAGACGGTGGTCGGCCGGGACGACCAGACGGAGTTTCTGCTCGTCGAGACGGCGGGCGACCAGGTCGGGGGCGTCCGGGACCGGGGAGGTCAGACAGAGGTCCAGTTCCCCGGCGCGGAGGCGTTCGATCATCGCCTCGCCGTAGTTCTGGACGAGGCTGAACCGGACGCGCGGATGGTCGGCGCGGAAGGCGTGGATCAGGCCGGGGACGGTCTCGGCGCCCATGGTGTGCAGAAAGCCGAACGCGACCTTGCCGGTGGCCGCGTCGGCGTCCGCACGGACCTCGTCGGCGGCCTTCTCGATCTCCGCGAGGGCGCGATCGACCGAGGTGAGGAAGGTACGGCCGGCGGGGGTCAGCGAGACCGTGCGGCCTCGGCGGGCGAACAGGTCGACGCCCAGGTCCTGTTCGAGGCGGACCATCGCCCGGGAGAGCGTCGACTGCGGGACCTGCATCTCCTGCGCCGCCCGTGTCACGTGCTCGGTGCGGGCCACTCCGGCGAAGTAGGCGAGCCGGGGCGCCAGCTTCATCACCATGTCTTCTGTGTCACTGGACGGTGACAGGCGGGCCTCTGACCTCTGTTGATGCACAATGGGAACGATTATGCCGAGTCCGTGCATTGGACGGATGAACCGGAGCGTACGTAGTTTCGAGGCATGTCTCCCGCCAGTACCGGGGCGTCCACGATCGTGGGCGCCGTCCCGTCCCTCCCCTCCGTCCCCGCCGTCTCCGTCCCCGCCGCCGACTCGCGTATGACTCCGGGCGGCCCCGGCTACCGTCGGATGAGCTTCGCGCTCTTCCTCGCCGGTGTGGCGACCTTCGCCCTGCTGTACTCCACGCAGGCGCTGCTGCCGCTGATCTCCGGCGACTTCGGGGTGGCGGCGAGCCAGGCGAGCTGGACGGTGGCGGCGGCGACCGGCGGACTGGCGCTGTTCGTCCTGCCGATGAGCGCCCTGTCGGAGCGCTACGGCCGTCGTTCGGTGATGACGGCCTCGCTGGGCGTCGCGGTGGGCGTGGGCCTGCTGGTTCCCTTCGCGCCGTCGCTGGGCGCGCTGGTCGTGCTGCGGGCGGTGCAGGGCGCGGCGCTGGCCGGGCTGCCGGCCTCGGCGACCGCGTATCTCGCGGAGGAGGTCCGGCCCAAGGCGCTGGTCACCGCGATCGGTCTGTTCGTGGCGGGCAACAGCGTCGGCGGGATGAGCGGCCGGGTCATCACCGGCTGGGTCGCGCAGGAGTGGGGCTGGCGGGTCGCGGTGGGCGCGATCGGCGTGCTGGCGGTGGCCTGCGCGATCGCCTTCCGGCTGCTGCTCCCCGCGCCGCGGCACTTCAAGACGGGTTCACTCGCGCCCCGGGTGCTGGTCCGTACGGTCCGCGCGCACCTCGCCGACCCGCTGCTGTGCCGGCTGTACGCGATCGGCGCGCTGTTCATGACCGTCTTCGGCGGCGTGTACACGGTCATCGGCTACCGGCTGACGGAGGCCCCGTTCTCCCTCCCGCAGGGCATCGTCGGCTCGATCTTCCTGGTGTACCTGGTGGGCACGGTGTCGGCCTCGACGGCGGGCCGGCTGGTCGGCCGGCTCGGCCGGCGCGGGGCGCTGTATCTGGCGGGCGGTACGACCGCCGCGGGCCTGCTGGTGTCGCTGGCGGACTCGCTGGTGCCGGTGCTGCTGGGCCTGGTGCTCATCACCGCGGGCTTCTTCGCGGGCCACGCGGTGGCGTCCTCGGCGGTCAGCAGGACGGCGACGACCGGTCGCGCCCAGGCCTCCGCGCTCTACCAGTCCGCGTACTACATCGGCGCCAGCGCCGGTTCCACGGTCGGGGCGATCGCCTTCCACGCGGGCGGCTGGGCCGGCACGGTCGGCGTGGGCGTCCTGGCGGTGCTCGGCGTCGTGACGATCACGGTGTTCGGGACCCGGGCGGCCCGTCGCCGGACCCTGGTCGCCGCTCACTGAGTTGTCCGGGTTCCCCCTGCTCAGGGCCGGTTGTCAGTGGTCGCGGATAGCCTCCGCGACCACAACTGGTTCTGGCAGGGGGCTCATCCATGGAATTCCGGATCGATCGCGGTGACCTGGTCGAGGCGGTGGCCTGGGCGGCCCGCGCGCTGCCCGCCCGTACACCGGTGCCCGTCCTGGGCGGGCTGCTGCTGGACGCGGCGGCGGGGCGGCTGAGCGTGGCGGGGTTCGACTTCGAGACGGCGGCGCGGATCGAGACGGACGCCGAGACGGTCGTCGAGGGCCGGGTGCTCGTCCTCGGGCGGCGGCTGCTCGACATCTGCAAGGTGCTGCCGGACGGGCCGGTGAGCTGCCGCCTGGACGGGACGCGGTTCACCGTCGAGGCGGGCGGCGCCGGCTTCGGCCTGTCGACCCTCCCGCTCGAGGAGTACCCCACCCCGCCCGCGCCGCCCGAGCCGTACGGCACCGTGGACGCGGCCGCGTTCGCGACCGCCGTCGCCCAGGTCGCGGTGGCGGCGGGCCGGGACGACACCCTGCCGGTGCTGACCGGCGTCCAACTGCGTCTGGACGGCGACGAGATGACGTTGTCGGCGTCGGACCGGTACCGGTATGCGGTGCGGCGGCTGGGGTGGAAGGCGGAGGCGGAGGCGGCTGCCGGGGGTGTGGTGGAGGCGCTCGTGCCGGCCCGGCGGCTGCTGGACGTGGCCCGGTCGCTGGCGAGGTGCGGGGTGGTGCGGGTCGGGCTCGACGGGGCCTCGGGGAGCGGGCCGATCGGGTTCGAGGGCGGGCGGATGCGGTCGACAGTGCGGCCGCTGGACGGGCGGCTGCCGGCCTACGGGAAGCTGTTCGACATGGCGGGGGCGGCGGTCGCCGAGGTGGAGTGCGGGGCGCTGACGGAGGCCGTGCGCCGGGTCGCGGTGGTGGCGGAGGCGAACAGTCCGGTACGGCTGGACTTCTCGGCGGAGTCGGTCCTGCTGCGCGCCGGGTACGGCGACGACGTGGCCGCGCAGCGGCTGCCCGCCGTGCTGACCGGGGCCGAGGAGGTGACCGTGGCGTTCAACCCGGCGTATCTGCTCGACGCGCTGGCCTCCTTCGAGACGTCGACGCTGCGGGTGGAGCTGCTGGGGACGGGGCAGCGGGCGCTGCTGGGTGCGGCGGACGCGCCCGAGGCCTGTCGGCATCTGCTGATGTCCGTCAAGCAGTTGGTGTGAGAGCACCTCTGACCTGGGCTTTCGTCGACTCGGCGGGCCATTGTCAGTGGGCTGCGGTAGCTTCCGAAGTGCTGGGCGCAAAGGCGCGTGACAGAACGGCCACAGGGGTGGGTGGACGATGAGCAACACCACGGCGACGACGGAGATCGACGTCGCACTGGAGAAGCACCGGACCGAGCTGACCGGCTACTGCTATCGGATGCTCGGCTCGTCCTTCGAGGCGGAGGACGCGGTGCAGGACACCCTGGTGCGGGCCTGGCGGAGCTACGACAAGTTCGAGGGCCGTTCCAGCCTGCGCTCGTGGCTGTACCGGATCGCGACGAACGTGTGTCTGGACATGCTGACGGCCGGCAACAAGCGGGCCAGACCGATGGACCTGTCCGAGGCCACCCCGCTCGCCCGGGCGGCGCTCTCCCCCCGTCCCGACAACACCTGGCTGGAACCGATGCCCGACGCCCGTGTGCTGCCGACGGTGGAGGACCCGGCCGAGGCGGCGATCGCCAAGGAGTCGGTGCGCCTCGCGTTCATGGCCGCGCTGCAGCAGCTCCCGCCCAAGCAGCGGGCGGTGCTGATCCTGCGGGAGGTGCTGGCCTGGAAGGCGAGCGAGGTCGCCGAACTGCTCGACACCTCGGTCGCCTCGGTCAACAGCGCGCTCCAGCGGGCCCGGGCGACGCTCGCCGAGCGGGAGGCCGCCGGCGCGGACGCGGCGGTGTCGGACCCGCTGGACGAAGAGCAGCAGAAGCTCCTCGAACGCTATGTGGCGGCCTTCGAGGGCTACGACATGACGGCGCTGACGGCCCTCCTCCACGAGGACGCCATCATGACGATGCCGCCGTTCGACCTGTGGCTGACGGGGCACGACGACATCACGGGCTTCATGACCACGATCGGCTCGGCCTGCGAGGGGTCGCGGCTGCTGCCGGTCCAGGTCAACGGGCTGCCGGGCTTCGCGCAGTACAAGCCGGACCCGGAGAAGGGCGGGTTCAGCCCGTGGGCGATCCAGGTCCTGGAGATCTCAGACGGCCGCCTCACCGGGTTCCACTTCTATCTCGACACCCAGCGCTGGTTCCCCCTCTTCGGTCTCCCCCTCCACCTCGAAGCGGAGGCCGACGAGGTCGAGCAGGGCGCGTAGGGCGGGCTCGGGGGCCCGCAGCCGGATGTGTCCCCCGGCCCGTCGGGCGGCGAGCTGGAGGCGGGCCAGCAGTTCGACTGCGGCGAGCCCGGGCGGCCCGATGCCGGCCACGTCACACACGACGACCGCGGCGCCTGGGCGAGCTCCGGTGTCCGCCAGCAGCGCCCGTACGTCGTCGGCGAGCCCTGTCACCCGGGTGCGGGTGACAGGGGCGGTCAGGGTGAGCACGGGCGGTGTCTTGGGGTCCACGTGCGGTAGACCCCGGGGCGGGGCTCAACTCATCGGCGGTGTCGCTAGCCGGCCGGGAACTCGCTGGTGTCCAGTTTCAGCCGGAACGGCTCGGGCAGCTCGATCGCGTCGCCGAACTTGCAGGCTCGCAGCACGCGGTAGACGTCCCGCTGCGGCTCTCCATACAGCGTGATGGTGGGGCCACCCGGGGCCCAGCCGTCGATCAGGAGGTAGAGCGGAGCCCCGGATTGGGCATAGCCGGCAGCCTTCTTGATCCGGTCATTGACCGCGTTGGACTTCGAGGTGATCTCAACGATCAGTTCGGCCGCAGATGCCGGAATGTAGTTCTCTTTCCCCGTTCGCAGGACCTCTTTCGGTGCGACCGCGATGTCGGGGATGTAAAGGCCGTCGCGTGACGGGACTGCGGTCCCCAGCGTCTGGTAAATGCCCCACTGCCGCGGGATCACCTGATACAGCTCTCGCGTCACCTGGTCTGCGATGTCGTTGTGGGCGTTGGAAGGCGGTGGTGCCACGGTGACGATCCCCTCGATGATCTCCACCTTGCAGCCCTCGGGCGCGTCCGTCTCCTGCCAGATCCGGACGAGGCCGTCCCACTCGTGGCCGTTGGCCGTCGAGTGGTCGACGGTGAGTGCGCTCATGGCGGTCTCCAATCAGTGCGTCACCGAGTCCAGCATGCCGAACGGGACCGGCGGAGGTCCACCGGTCCCGTTCACCCGAACGAGAGATCCCCTGTTCAGGCGATACGTTCCAGCACCACCGGCGAGGCGGTGAAGGCGGTTCCCGGCGCGTCGATGTCGTAGCAGCCCGCCACCGCCTGGAGCGCGTAGTCGAAGCGTTCCGGGGTGTCGGTGTGCAGGGTCAGCAGGGGCTGGCCCTCCCGCACGGTGTCGCCGGGCTTGGCGTGGAGCTCGACGCCCGCGCCCGCCTGCACCGGGTCCTCCTTGCGGGCGCGGCCCGCGCCGAGCCGCCAGGCGGCGATGCCGATGTCGTAGGCGTCGAGGCGGGTGAGGACGCCGGTGGAGGGCGCCGTCACGACGTGCTGTTCCCTCGCCGTGGGCAGCTGGGCGTCCGGGTCGCCGCCCTGGGCCGCGATCATGCGGCGCCAGACGTCCATCGCCGAGCCGTCGGCCAGGGCCTTCGCCGGGTCGGTGTGCGTCACACCGGCCGCGTCGAGCATCTCGCGGGCGAGCGCGATCGTCAGTTCCACGACGTCCGCCGGGCCGCCGCCGGCCAGCACCTCGACCGACTCGCGGACCTCCAGGGCGTTGCCCGCCGTGAGACCGAGGGGGGTGGACATGTCGGTGAGCAGGGCGACGGTCTTCACGCCGTGGTCGGTGCCGAGGCCGACCATCGTGGCGGCGAGCTCGCGGGCGTCCTCGATGGTCTTCATGAAGGCGCCGGTGCCGACCTTCACGTCCAGGACCAGGGAGCCGGTGCCCTCCGCGATCTTCTTCGACATGATGGAGGAGGCGATCAGCGGGATGGCCTCGACCGTGCCGGTCACGTCCCGTAGGGCGTACAGCTTCTTGTCGGCGGGGGCCAGGCCGTCGCCGGCCGCGCAGATCACCGCGCCGGTGCCGTCCAGCACGGACAGCATCTCCTCGTTGGAGAGCAGGGCGCGCCAGCCGGGGATCGACTCCAGCTTGTCCAGGGTGCCGCCGGTGTGACCGAGGCCGCGGCCCGAGAGCTGGGGCACGGCCGCGCCGCAGGCCGCCACGAGGGGGGCCAGCGGGAGCGTGATCTTGTCGCCGACGCCGCCCGTGGAGTGCTTGTCGGCGGTCGGGCGGGACAGGGCCGAGAAGTCCATCCGCTCGCCGGAGGCGATCATCGCGGCCGTCCAGCGGGCGATCTCGCGGCGGTTCATGCCGTTGAGCAGGACGGCCATGTTCAGGGCGGCCATCTGGTAGTCGGCGACCTCGCCGCGGGTGTACGCGTCGATGACCCAGTCGATCTGCTCGTCGCTGAGCTCACCGCGGTCCCGCTTGGTGCGGATGACGGAGACGGCGTCCATGGCCATGGCTTTCCTTCCGGTGGTGCAGAAAGACGTTTCAGAAACCGCGCGGCCCCTCTGCGCCAGTCAGAGGGGCCGGGCGGGAGTTACCTGAGGTGGTCCGGGCCGAAAGCCTGCGGGAGCATCTCGGAGAGGGGCAGGACCCCCGCCGGCGTCTCCAGCAGCAGCTCCGCGCCGCCGAACTCGTACAGCAGCTGACGGCAGCGGCCGCACGGGACGAGGATCTCGCCGCGGCCGTCCACGCAGGTGAAGTGGGTGAGCCGGCCGCCGCCGGTGTTCTGCAGCTCCGAGACCAGCCCGCACTCGGCGCACAGGCCGAGCCCGTAGGAGGCGTTCTCGACGTTGCAGCCCGACACGATCCGGCCGTCGTCGACCAGGCCCGCCACACCGACCGGGTAGCCGGAGTAGGGGGCGTACGCCCGGGACATGGCGTCCCGGGCCACGGTGCGCAGCTTCTCCCAGTCGACCGTGGCGTCCGCGGCGGCGGGCGGGGTCACTTGCCCTGTCCCTTCCGATAGGGCATGCCGTCCGCCTTGGGCATGCGCAGGGACTGGGCGGAGAGCGACAGCACCAGCAGGGTGACTACGTACGGGGCGGCCGTCACGACCTGGCGCGGGACCTCGTCCGTGCCGACGTACCAGATGAACATCAGGGCCGAGACGGCCGCGGTGATCACGGCGGGGACGTACTTCTTCTGCCACGCCAGGTAGGCCGCGCCGAACACCAGCAGGATCGCGAGCAGCAGGATCAGCGCGTGGACGTTGGTGGTGCCGCCGCGCAGGTTGAGGCTGTCGGTGTAGCCGAACAGGCCCGCGCCGAGGGCGAGGCCGCCCGGCATCCAGTTGCCGAAGATCATCGCCGCGAGGCCGATGTAGCCGCGGCCCGCGGTCTGGCCGTCGAGGTAGACGTTGGAGGCCACGATGGACAGGAACGCGCCGCCGAGGCCGGCGAAGCCGCCGCTGATGATCACGGCGATGTACTTGTACTTGTAGACGTTGACGCCGAGCGACTCGGCGGCGATCGGGTTCTCGCCGCAGGAGCGCAGGCGCAGACCGAACGCGGTGCGCCACAGCACCCACCAGGTGGCCGGGACGAGGGCGACGGCGACGACGGTGAGCGGCGACAGGTCGGTGATCAGACCGCCGACCAGGCCGGCGATGTCGGAGATCAGGAACCAGTGCTTCTCGTTGAGGGTGTCCAGCCAGCCGGACAGTCCTGGGATGTCGAAGGTGCCCAGCGATTCGATCGGCGGGGACTGCTTGGCGGAGCCGCCGTCGGCGTTCTCGAAGGTGAACTTCGACAGGTAGCGGGTGGTGCCCAGGGCCAGGATGTTGATGGCCACACCGGAGACGATGTGGTTCACGTTGAAGGTGACGGTCGCGATGGCGTGCAGGACGGCGCCGAGCGCGCCGCCGATGATCCCGAAGGCGACGCCCGTCCACGGGCCCCACTGGTAGCCGGCCCAGGCGCCGAACCAGGTGCCCAGGATCATCATGCCCTCGAGGCCGATGTTGACGACGCCCGCGCGCTCGGCCCACAGACCGCCGAGACCGGCGAGGCCGATCGGGACGGCGAGGCGCAGCGCGGTGGACATCTGTCCGGTGGAGGTGATGCCGTCCGCGCCGGTGATGAGGCGGACGATCGAGGTCAGTACCAGGACGCCCGCGATGATCAGCAGGAGGACCGGGAGCGAGAAACGGCGGCCGCCCTTGCCGGGCTGCTTCGCCTGCGGCTTGGCCGTGGTCGTGGTGCTCATCAGACCGCCACCTCCTTCTTCGTGTTCTGGGCGGCGGCCGCGAGCTCGGCGCCGACGCGCTTCTGCTGGCGGCGCAGGCCCCACTGGCGTACGGCCTCGTACGAGATGACGACCGCGAAGACGATCAGGCCCTGCATGATCGTGGCGATCTCCTTCTCGTACGCCACCGGGGTCGCGTAGTCGAGGGCGGGAGAGGCCTTGTCGAGGAAGGCGATCAGCAGCGCGGCGAAGGCGATGCCGACCGGGTTGTTGCGGCCGAGCAGCGCGATGGTGATGCCGGTGAAGCCGAGACCCGTCGGGAAGCTCAGGCTGTAGGTGTGCGCGTCGCCGAGCAGCAGGGGCAGGCCGGAGAGGCCCGCGATGCCGCCGGAGATCAGCATGGCGGTGAGGACCATCTTCTTGGCGTTGACGCCGGAGGCGGCGGCGGCCGTCTCGGACTCGCCGGTGGCGCGCAGGTCGAAGCCGAAGCGGGTGCGGTTGAGGACCACCCAGTAGACGATGCCGAGGGCGATGGCGAGGAAGACCAGGCCATAGATCTCGCCGACGTCAGCGCCCAGGTCGATGCCGGGGACCCAGCCGGAGTCCTTCATGACGCCGGTGGTGTTGTTGTTGCCGACCTGCACGCCCCAGATGTTGTCGAGGGTGAGGTAGCCGATGACGCTGGTGGCGATCGCGTTCAGCATGATCGTCGCGACGACCTCGCTGACGCCCCGGGTGACCTTCAGGATGCCCGCGATGCCGGCCCAGAAGGCGCCGGTGAGGACGCCGACCAGGAGCAGCAGCGGGACCTGGAGGAAGCCCGGCAGGGCGATGTTCGCGCCGACGACGGCGGTCATCATGGCGGCGAGGCGGTACTGGCCGTCGACGCCGATGTTGAACAGGTTCATGCGGAAGCCGATGGCGACCGCGAGGGCGGCGATGTAGTACATCGAGGCCTGGTTGACGATCAGGACCTGGACGTCGGAGTAGCCGGCCTGCTCCAGCATGAGCGTGTACGGCTCGATCGGGTTCTTGCCGGAGGCGAGCAGCACGACCGAGGTCAGCAGGATCGCCGCGACGAGCGCGATGACCGGGCCGGCCACCGCCAGGAGCACGCGCTCCCTGTCGAACTTCTTCATCGGGCCTCGTCCTCCGGACCGGCAGCTTCCTCGGTGGTCTCCGCGGCGGTTTCCGCGTCGTCCGCGTGTTCCAGGTGACCGGACGCGGCGCCGGTCATGGCGGAGCCGAGCTCCTCCGGGGTGACGGCGGCCGGGTCGGCGTCCGCGACCAGCCTGCCGTTGTAGATCACGCGCAGGGTGTCCGACAGGCCGATGAGCTCGTCCAGGTCGGCGGAGATCAGCAGCACGGCCAGGCCCTCGCGGCGCGCCTCGCGGATGCGGTCCCAGATCTGGGCCTGTGCGCCGACGTCCACTCCGCGGGTGGGGTGGGCGGCGATCAGGAACTTGGGGTTGTGGCTCATCTCGCGGCCGACGATCAGCTTCTGCTGGTTGCCGCCGGAGAGGGAGGCGGCGGTGACGTCGATGCCGGGGGTGCGGACGTCGAACTCCTCGACGATCCGGCGGGTGTCGGCCTGGGCGCCCTTGGGGTTGAGCCAGAAGCCCTTGGCGTTGGGGGCCTCGGTGACATGGCCGAGGATGCGGTTCTCCCACAGGGGCGCTTCCAGGAGCAGTCCCTGGCGGTGGCGGTCCTCGGGGATGTAGCCGACGCCGGACTCGCGGCGCCTTCGGGTGGGCCAGGGGGTGATGTCCTCGCCGAGGAAGGCGATGGTGCCCGAGTCGGCGTTCTTGGTGCCGATCAGCGCGTCGATCAGCTCGGTCTGGCCGTTGCCCTCGACGCCGGCGATGCCCATGACCTCGCCGGCGTGGATGGTGAAGCTGACGTCGTCGAGGGCCTTCTTGACCTCGCCGCCGAGAGCGACCTCGGGCGAGATCATGCCGCTGACCCCGCCGGCCGTGGGCTCGGCCTCGACGCCCAGGGAGGCGCCGCCGCTCGCGTAGACGGTGAGGTTCGCGACCTGGATGACGGGCTTGTCGGTGACCGTGGACTCGGCGGTCTCCGGGGTGGGCAGCTCGCTGCCGACCATCATCTCGGCGAGCTGACGCGGGGTGGTCTCGGAGGGGACGGCCGTGCCGACGGTCGTGCCGCGCCGGACGACGGTGATGTCGTCGGCGACGGAGAGCACCTCGCCCAGCTTGTGGGAGATGAAGATGACGGACAGGCCCTCGGACTTCAGCTCGCGCAGGTTGTCGAAGAGCGCGTCGACCTCCTGCGGGACGAGCACGGCGGTCGGCTCGTCGAGGATGAGGGTCTTGGCGCCGCGGAAGAGGACCTTGAGGATCTCGATGCGCTGACGCTCGGCGACGCCGAGGTCCTCGACCAGGGCGTCCGGGCGGACGTTCAGGCCGTAGCGGTCGGAGATCTCCTTGATCTTCTTACGGGCGTTGCCGCCGATGCCGTACAGCTTCTCGCTGCCCAGCACCACGTTCTCCAGCACGGTCAGGTTGTCGGCCAGCATGAAGTGCTGGTGGACCATGCCGATGCCGCGCGCGATGGCGTCGGCGGGGCTGGAGAAGCTCACCTGGTCGCCGTCGATCGCGATGGTGCCCTCGTCCGGCTTCTGCATGCCGTAGAGGATCTTCATCAACGTCGACTTGCCGGCGCCGTTCTCGCCGACGAGGGCGTGCACCGTGCCTTTTCGGACAGCGAGGTGGATGTCGTGGTTGGCGACGACACCGGGGAAGCGCTTGGTGATCCCCGTCAGCTCTACCGCGATCGTCGACTGTGCGGTGAGCGGAGGGCTGCTGGACGCGTCGATGGCGCACTCTCCTTGGGAAAGGGGCCGCTCTACGCGCGTAGCGCCCCTGCTTTAAATAGTGCCCGGACCTGATCGAACTTGAATGATCTTGATAGCCGTCGAGCGGGCATCCCGATCAAGTCACGATCCGTTCCGAGCATTCTGCCGCGCGAACGGGGCGCGGGGAGGACATCCTTCCCGCGCCCGGTTCCGTGGCCGTAACGCTGCCATTACAGCGCTTCTTCAGCCAAGGCCTGTGACAGCCTTCGACCGAGGGGTCAGGAGGTCTTCACCGTGATGGTGCCGTCCTTGATGCCCGCTTCGGCCTTCTTGATCGCGGCCTGGATGTCGGCGTTGTTCGCGAAGGCCGGGTTCGAGTTCGACACGCTCACGCCGCCGTTGTCGAGGGAGCCGCGGATGATGCCGGTCTCCGGCTTGCCGTCCTTGACGGACTTGGCCAGCGTGTAGACCGCGCCCTCGACGTTCTTCATGGCCGAGGTCAGGATCGAGTCCTTGTACGCCTTCAGCGCGTCCTGCTTGTACTGGTCGGAGTCGACGCCGATCGCCCACACCTTGTTGGCGTTGGCGGCCTTGATGACGCCCTGGCCGGACAGACCCGCGGCGGCGTAGACGACGTCCGCACCGGCGTCGATCTGGCCCTCGGCGGCGCTCTCGCCCTTGTCCGGGCTGGAGAAGCCACCCTCGGCGGCGGTCTCGGTCAGGTACTGCGACTTGACCGTGACGCCCTTCTTGGTGTCCTCGACGCCCTGCTTGAAGCCGGCCTCGAACTTGTGGATCAGCGGAACGTCCACGCCGCCGACGAAGCCGACGGTGTTGGTCTTGGTGGCCTTGGCGGCGGCGACGCCGGCGAGGTAGGAGGCCTGCTCCTCGTGGAAGACGAGGTCGGCGACGTTGTCGGCCTTGATCTGCTCGTCGTCGACGATGCCGAAGGTGGTCTTCGGGTACTTGGCCGCGACCTCCTTGACGGCCGGCGCGTAGGCGAAGCCGACGCCGATCACCGGGTTGTAGCCCTGCTTGGCGAGGCTCTCCAGGCGCTGCACCTTGTCGGCGTCCGACTCGCCGTCCTGCGGCTCGACGGCGGTGGACTTGTAGCCGAACTCGGCGTCGGCCTTGTCCAGGCCCGCCGTCGCGGCATCGTTGAAGGACTGGTCGCCCTTGCCGCCGACGTCGTACGCGAGCGCGAGGCCCAGGTTCTTGTCGCTGCTGTCAGAGGAAGAGGACGACGTGGACGAGCTTCCACAAGCGGAAACGGTCACGGCGAGGGCTGCGGTGGCAACACCCGCAACCGCGATTCGGGACACCCGGCGCATGGAACGAGACTCCTTTGTGCAAGCGCCCAAACCAGGCGCTGGTTCCGCCGCAGCGTAACGCGCGTAGACCAGACGGAAAAACCCTTCTGTCCGGTCCGTTACCGAGCTGTGGCCACAGATGGAGCCAAGGTTACGGACAGCCGAACGCCCCTTGCGGGAAGCAAGGGGCGCATGGGCTGCGAGGACGCCCGTAAGGGCGTAGCAAGTGGCGGGTGGGGCGGGCTGGGGCCGGTTTCCGGTCGTTACTTGGTGTTGACCGTGATCGTGCCGTCGATGATGGCCTTCTTGGCCTTGTCGACGGCCGCGACGACGTCCGTCATCGCCTTGTACTTCGGGTTGGTGTCGGCGAAGCCGACGCCTTCGTTGGAGAGGCTGCCGCGGACCACGCCGGACAGCGGCTTGCCGTCGACGACGGACTTCACGAGGTCGTAGACCGCGCCGCCGACGTTCTTCAGCGCCGAGCCGAGGATGTAGTCCTTGTAGGCCGCCAGCGCGCTCTGGCTGTACTGGTCGGAGTCGACGCCGATGGCCCACACCTTCTTGGCCGCGGCCTCGGTGATGACGCCCTGACCGGACAGGCCGGCCGCGTGGTAGATGACGTCGGCGCCCGCCTCGATCTGGCCGCTCGCCGCGGTCTTGCCCTTGTCGGGGCTGGAGAAGCCGCCTTCCTGGGCCGTCTCCGTCAGGTACTGCGACTCGATCTTGATGTTCGGGTTGATCGACTTGGCGCCCTGGATGTAGCCGGCCTCGAACTTGTGGATCAGCGGGATGTCCACGCCGCCGATGAAGCCGATGTGCGCCTTCTTGGAGACCTTGGCGGCGGCGACGCCGGCCAGGTAGGAGGCCTGCTCCTCGTGGAAGACCATGTCGGCGACGTTCTTGGCCTGCACCTGCTCGTCGTCGATGATCCCGAAGGTGATGTTCGGGAACTTGGCGGCGGCCTCCTTGACGGCCGGCGCGTAGGCGAAGCCGACGCCGATCACCGGGTTGTAGCCGGCCTGGGCGAGCTGGCTCAGCCGCTGCACCTTGTCCGCGTCGGACTCGCCGTCCTGCGGCTCGACGTCCTGGCCGCCGATCTTGAATTCCTTCTGGGCCTTCTCGAAACCGGCGTAGGCGGCGTCGTTGAACGACTGGTCGCCCTTGCCGCCGATGTCGTACGCCAGACCGATGCCCTTGCCCGAGTACTTGCCCGACTCGGTGGCCTCGGCCTGGGCGTCGGACTTGGACTTGCCGCAGCCGGCGGCGGCGAGAGCGACGACCGCGACGGTCACCGCAGCCCGGGTGAATCTCGTCCTCCGAGATATCAGACGCATTGCAAGCACCCCTTCATCCCCACGGCGCCGATACCGGCCCGCATTCCCCTTGGTGGCGCCGTTCCGGGAGGGCTCCCCAACAAGCCGTTCCAGGTGGGCGATTCCGGCGCACAGTAACGCGCGTAGAAGGGGAGGGGAACGGGGTTTCTCGCGGCCGTTATCGATTCGTGCCGCCCCCGGGTTACAAGCGCGTCCTCGGCGTTACGGGTGGGTGACACAGGGGGGCGAAGGGTTACCTTTCGGACACCCTTCGCCCCCCTGTGGAACTTCCGGCTCTCTCAGCTCAAACGGGTCGTCGCGTCGAGCAACGCGGCGGCCGTGAAGAGCTCCACGCCGACGGTGATCGCCGACTCGTCGGCGTCGAAGTCGCCCTGGTGCAGATCGCGCACGGTGCGCTCGCCGGGCGGGCGGACGCCGAGGCGGGCCATCGCGCCGGGCACCCGCTCCAGGTACCAGGAGAAGTCCTCGCCGCCCAGGCTCTGCTCGGTGGACTCCACGCCCGCCTCGCCGCGCCGGACGACCATCGCGTCCCGCAGCAGCGCGGCGACGTCGGCGTCGTTGACGACCGGGGGGACGCCCCGCACGTAGTTGATCTCGGACTTGGCGCGGTGCAGGTTGGCGACCTCGTCGATCGCGGCGACGACGATGTCCGGGGCCTGCCGCCACGCCTCGATGTCCAGGCAGCGGACGGTCCCGGAGAGCTCGGCGTGCTGCGGGATCACGTTGGGCGCGTGCCCGCTCTCGATGCGGCCCCAGGTGACGGCGAGCCCGGCGCGGGTGTCCACCCGCCGTCCGACCAGCGCGGGCACGTCGGTGACGACCCGGGCGACCGCCGTGACGAGGTCGGTGGTCAGGTGCGGGCGGGCGGTGTGGCCGCCGGGGCCGTCCAGGGAGATCTCCAGCCGGTCGCAGGCGGAGGTGATGGCGCCCTCGCGCAGACCGATCCGCCCGGCGTCCACGCGCGGGTCGCAGTGCACGGCGATGATCCGGCCGACGCCGTCCAGCGCGCCGCACTCGATGGCGTCGGCGGCGCCGCCGGGCAGCACCTCCTCGGCGGGCTGGAAGATCAGCCGCACCGGGCGCGGCAGCCGGCCCTGCCGGTGCAGTTCCGCGAGGACGAGTCCGGCGCCGAGGACGACGGTGGTGTGCACGTCGTGGCCGCAGGCGTGGGCGCGGTCGGGGACGGTGGACCGGTAGGCGCACTCGGTCTTCGTGTCCGGGATGGGCAGCGCGTCGATGTCGGCGCGCATGGCGAGGACGGGCACGTCGTCCGCCCCCGCGTCCACGGTCCCGATGTCACAGATGAGGCCGGTGCCGATGCCGAGCACGCGTGGCTGGAGCCCCGCCTTCTCGAGGCGGGCCTTGATCGCGGCCGTCGTACGGAACTCCTGGTTGCCGAGCTCGGGGTGCATGTGCAGGTCGCGGCGGAAGGCCACGAGTTCTGCGCGCAGCGCCTCCGGCAAGGTGCCTGGGAGCACACCGGGGAGCGTGTCTTCCCCGGAAGGATCGGCCTCGGACTCTCGGGACATCAGTTGCTTCACCCTCTGAAGGGTAGGACGCCGGGACGGTCGACCGACCTACGATCAACAAAAGTTCAACCCCTCAGGGGAAGAAAAGTCGGTCGCGCGGCGCATGGCTGCTGTGGGCGGTGGGTAAACTCGACCGGCTTTCCGGCAGCCGCCCACACTTCTTCCTTCCTTTCACGGATACCACGGACCACTCCTGGCACGCCGTGCCTGTCCACGTACCGGGACCACCGTGACCGGGGGCCGATCCCGGAATCATCACCCGCGCGCGGCCGGGCCGCCACACAGCGCGACCGGTCGAGGGTCCCGGGGCCCGTCACATCGCGCTGACCGTCGTCAGTCTGTGGACGTCTCGCGCCGTTCCCGTCACGCCGGAGAGGAAGCCCTGGGCTCTCGGGGAGGCGTGCTCGGTGAGCCAGGCGGGGTCGATGTCGCAGACCGTGACGCGGACGTCGGTCCCGGAGAGGGCCAGGGGCAGGGTGTGCACGACCGTGGAGGGGAAGCTGAGGACCGTCCGCCCTATGGGGCCCCGGCGGGCGATCAGCTCCAGGGGGAGGTCCGGGCGGACGACCTCGAGGCCGGTCTCGACCGCGAGGCGGTGGAGTTTGTCCGTGCTCTCGCGGCGGTGGGCGAAGTAGCGGGTGACGCCGTGCGTCCTGGCCAGGGTGCGGACCGCCGTCAGGTAGTGGTCGGCGTCCACCACGCCCGTCTCCACCAGCGAGGTGCCCACCATGTCGGCGCCCTTCGTCACGCGCGGCGGGCCGAAACGGTCCCGGGTCCAGGCGAAGGAGTTGACCGTGAGGGCGACGCCGGTGGGGGCCTCCGGTACCGGCATGGAGGAGAAGACCTCGACGCTGCGGGTCGCGGTCGGGGTGAGGCGGCGGCGGGCCGAGGCGGAGACCGGGGCGAAGAGCACGTCGCGCGGGCCGGTGCGGCCGCCCTTGCGGTGCCAGCGCACGAGGCGCTCGCCGCGGGCCAGCTGGCCGACGAACTCCATCGTGGCCGTGCCGTCGTCCACCACGACCAGCTCGCGCGCCCGGGTGATCGTCAGCAGCAGTTGGACGTAACGGGAGAACGGGTCGCCCATCACCATCCGTTCCGCGCGCAGCAGCAGCCGGGTGAGGCCGCCGATCGTGCGGAAGGGGGCGGCCGCGCCGCCGCGGGCTTCCTCCCAGCGGACGGTGTGCCCTTCCCCGCGGGCCAGTTCGGCCATGCGGCGCAGCTGGCCGCGGGTCATCGGGTCGGTCGGGGACAGGACGACGAGGGTGAACCCCGCGCCGGGCTCCGCCTGCCCGTGGAGCTTTTGGGCGTGCGCCCACTCCAGGACGTTCAGGAGCTGCACCGGGCTCTCGACGAAGGCGAGGGTGTGGGGGGTGCCGGTACTCCCGGCGCGGGGGATCATCGACGTACGACCGTCCGTCCGTAAGGCACTCGTAGCGGTACTCGGAGGGAGACTCAGACCGTGACCGGCTCGCCCGCGGCCGCGGCGATCTCGGCCTCGGCGACGACGCCGGAGACGCGGCGCAGCTTCTTCATGGGGCCCAGCTCGGAGTCGTAGACCTTCTTCACGCCGTCGCCGAGGGACGCCTCGATGGTGCGGATGTCGCGGACGAGGCGGGTCAGGCCGCCCGGCTCCACGGACGCCGCCTGGTCGGAGCCCCACATGGCGCGGTCGAGGGTGATGTGACGCTCGACGAAGGCGGCGCCGAGGGCGACCGCGGCGAGCGTGGTCTGCAGGCCCGTCTCATGGCCGGAGTAGCCGATCGGGACGTTCGGGAACTCCTTCTCCAGCGTGTTGATCACGCGGAGGTTGAGCTCCTCGGCCTTCGCCGGGTAGGTCGAGGTGGCGTGGCACATGAGGATGTTGTCCGAGCCGAGGACCTCGACCGCGTGGCGGATCTGCTTCGGGGTGGACATGCCCGTGGAGAGGATGACCGAGCGGCCGGTGCCGCGCAGGGCGCGCAGCAGCTCGTCGTCGGTGAGGGAGGCGGAGGCGACCTTGTGGGCCGGGACGTCGAACTTCTCCAGGAACGCGACGGCCTCGGTGTCCCACGGGGACGCGAACCACGCGATGCCCTTCTCCTTGCAGTACTCGTCGATCTTGCGGTACTCGTCCTCGCCGAACTCCACGCGGTGGCGGTAGTCGATGTACGTCATCCGGCCCCAGGGCGTGTCGCGCTCGATGTCCCACTGGTCGCGGGGGGTGCAGATCTCCGGGGTGCGCTTCTGGAACTTCACGGCGTCGCAGCCGGCCTCGGCGGCCGCGTCGATGAGCTTGAAGGCGTTCTCCAGCTCGCCGTTGTGGTTGATGCCGATCTCGCCGCAGATGTAGACGGGGCGGCCGGGGCCGACCTCGCGCGAACCGAACGTACGCAGACGGGAGTTGGTGCTCATTGCGGGGATTTCCTTACTTGGTGAGGGAATCGAGAGAGGGTCCGAGGATCCAGCCGGCGATCTCCCGGATCGCGCCGTCGCCACCGGGGAGGGTGGTGACCGCGCGTGCGGCGCCGCGCACGACGTCATGGGCGCTCGCGACCGCCACGGGCCAGCCCACGAGGGCGAAGCACGGGAGGTCGTTGACGTCGTTGCCGACGTAGAGCACGCGCTCCGGCGCGATGCCCTGCTCCTCGCACCACTGCTTCAGTGCGAGGTCCTTGCGGTCGATGCCGTGCAGGACCGGGAGCTTGAGCTTCCGGGCCCGGGCGGCCACGACCGGGTTCTGTTCCGTGGAGAGGATCAGCATCTTCAGCCCGCTCCTGCGCAGGGCGGCGATGCCGAGTCCGTCGCCGCGGTGCACGGAGACGAACTCCTTTCCGTCGGAGTCGATCAGCACCCGGTCGTCGGTCTGGGTGCCGTCGAAATCGAGTACGACCGCGTCGATGTCGTCCGCGGTCGGGAGGGCGCCGGGCAGGTCCGCGTCGAAGATCTGGGCCAGCGCCCGCGCCCGCGCGAGGTCGTGCGGGTCGTCGATCTCCAGCACGCGCGCGGGGTCGGTGCGGACCAGCTCGGTGCGGCCGAAGAAGCGGTGGCCGTGCTCGCGGAAGCCCTTGGTCCGCATGGCGTAGGCGGCGCCGGTCTCCAGGTAGTCCTGGGGGCGGTCCTGGCGGCGGGGGCGGTAGGACTTGTCGTGGTTGACGCCCGTGCCGCCCTCGGACTGCTGATCGGCGTCGCGCCACACGAAGCCGTGGAACGGCGCGACCGTCACCGCCGTGTCGGCGCCGTTCTCGACGACCGCCGCCGCGACCCCGTCGACGTCCTCACGGACGAGGAACGGGCTGGTGCACTGCACGAGCAGGACGACGTCGACCGAGGCGCCGTGCAGCGCCTCGTGGACGTCGAGCGCGTGCGCGACGGCGGCCTCGGAGGTGGCGGTGTCCCCGGCGATGGCGGCCGGGCGCAGCACGACCTCGGCGCCGGCCTGGCGGGCGGCGACGGCGATGGCCTGGTCGTCGGTGGAGACGACGACGTCCGTCACCAGCCGGGCGGCCAGGCACTCGCGGATCGCGCGCGCCACCAGCGGGATGCCGCCGACGGAGGCGAGGTTCTTCGCGGGGACGCCCTTGGAGCCGCCGCGCGCGGGGATCACGGCGAGCACCCGGCGTACCCCGGCCGCTGTGTCGAACATGGGCTGAACTCCTTGAGTCGGATCGCTCACAGCTCCCCCATCCGCCGGATCACCGGGGCCACGCGCTGCACGCCGTGCCGGTAGGCGCCACGGGCGGCCCGGCGCACGATCTGGCGCACGGGGCCCGGCTCCTTGTCGGCGGCGGGGGCGCCGGGCAGCGGGGTGCCGTCGGGGCCGAGGTGGTGGCGGGCGAGGATGCCGGGCAGATAGCCGGAGGCGGTCGCGAGGGTGTAGTAGGGGGTGAGCGGGGGCAGACCGGAGGGCCGGTCCAGCAGCTTGGCGATGCGTTCGCGGGCCGCGTCGAAGGCGCGGTCGTAGGTGCCTTCCCCGGCGGGGCCGCCGCCGGCCGCGACGCCCTGGCGGGCCACCCACTCCTCGTCCGGGACGGGGCGGTGGCCGGCGTCGAGCCGGTCCCAGGAGGAGAGGCAGCCGGAGCCGACGAAGTGGTGGTTGCCGAGCGCCTCGCGCACCCCGAGGTCGGTGAGGACCACGGTGGGGATACGGCGGTGCAGGGACTCCAGGGCGGCCGTGGAGCTGACCGTGACCATCAGGTCGGTGCGGTCGAGGACCTCGCCCATGTTCCCGTACACCAGACGGAAGTTGGCCGGCGCATCGAGCTTCTGCGCCAGCTTCTGGTAGGGCAGCTCCTCGATGTGCGTGGTGTGCTCGCCGGGCCGGGAGCGGAGCTTCAGCAGCACCTCGCGCTCGGGGTGCAGACGCGCGTGCCGCACCAGCCGTTCGAGGAGGTACGTGCGGTCCCTGCGGTTCTCCGGCACGGAGGGCTGGGCGGCGAAGACGACCGTGTAGGGGTCGCGCTCGCCCGTGTACGGCGCGCCGCCCAGGAACGGCAGGGCGACCTCGGTCACCGCCGAGGCGTCGGCGCCCACCCCTTCGAACACGGCGCGGAAGCGCTCCGCGTCTTGGCGGGAGTTGGCGAGCACGAGGTCCGCGCCGTGCCGCAGCAGCAGACCGTCGGCGAGCTTCTCGTAGACGACGCCGACGTACCCGGTGACGACCACCGGCCGCCGCTCGCGGTCCTCCCACACCCGTCCGAGGCCGTGCAGCATCGCCTGGACGCCGCCGCCGACGAGCGCGAGGACCAGGACGTCGTACGGCTCCGCCCCCTCCTCGCCCATGGCGCGCAGGAACTCGACCGCCGTCACCTCGCGCAACGAGTCGGCGCGCACGCCCACCTCGGTGAGCTGCCGGGCGGTGGGCGTGGCCCGGCCGCGCAGCAGGAAGCCGTCGAGGACGAGGCCGGCCTGCGCACGGTCCGGCGCGATCCGGCCGGCGGTGAGGGCGCCCCATTTCCAGCGGGTGTCGGAGTCCGCGAGGACTGCGATCCGGAGGGGCTTCGCATTGCTTGCTGGCACGGTCATGACCGTAGAAAGGGAAATCCAGCCGTGTGCCAACCACAAGTCAACAATGAGTTAACAACACATCACCGAATACCGAACCGCCTGGCCATTGGCCAGGAATTAGATGTGATGCACCGTTCCGACACACCGAGTTCATACCCCATACCCCCGGCGGAAATATTTGCCGCCGGGCTGCGCCCTAGGGTTTCACTGTGCCAAAGCTCTCCGTCATCGTGCCGTTCTACAACGTGCAGCAATACGCGTCGGACACTCTCGTGAGCCTGCGTGCGAACACCCATGCGGACTTCGAGTTCATTCTGGTCGACGACTGCTCGACCGACGCGACGCCCGCCCTCCTGGAGCGCGCGGAGCGCGAACTGCCGGGCGCGGTGTACGTCAGACATGACCAGAACGGGGGGCTGGCGACCGCTCGGAACACCGGGATCGACCGCGCGCGCGGCGAGTACCTGACGTTCCTGGACGGAGACGACTGGCTCGCTCCGGGCTATTTTCCGCAACTCCTGGCCTCCATCGAGGAGTTGGGGTGCGATTTCGTCCGCACCGACCATGTGCAGTCCACCGGACGGGCCCGGGCCGTCCACCGCGTCCCGCACGGCCGGCGCGGGACGGTGCTGAGCCCGCGCTCCGCGATCCTGCCCGCGGACCGGTCGACGTCGGTCGACTACGCCTACGCCTGGGCGGGTGTATACCATCGCCGGCTCGTCGACCGCGGTCTGCTGCACTTCACCGACGGACTGCGGACGGCCGAGGACCGGCCCTGGATCTGGAAGCTCCACCGGGAAGCCGAATCCTTCGCCGTGGTAGGGCTGTTGGGCGTCTATTACCGGCGCGGTGTGACCTCGTCGCTCACCCAGATCGGAGATGTCCGACAACTGGATTTCGTGCGTGCATTCGACCAGGTCATCGAGGAAACATCACGTGACCCCGAGGCGGATAAGTTGTTGCCCAAAGCAGTGCGCACCTATTGCGCGGTCATGACGCATCACCTCGGCACGATCGAGAGGTTCGAACCCGCCGTGGCCCGCAAACTGCGTTCCCTGTGCGCCGCCGCCCTGCGGAGAATGCCGCAGGACGTGCTCGCGGAGGTCATGGACTCGATGGACGTACAGCGGGCAGGCGTGCTGCGGCGCGTGCGGCGCAGGCCGACGACGGCACGGGCGGTGGCCGTCTGATGGCTCGCACCACCCGGATCTTCTGCGTCTCGACGCTGTACGGCGCCGCGACCCTGGCCGCCGCTCTGGACGCCGGGCTCTTCGAGCCGACCGACCGCCGGCTGCTGCTGGTCGCCAACAGCGCGGCCAACCCCGAGATCACCCCGTCCGTCGACGCGATGCCGGGCTTCGCCCGGATCCGTGAGCGCTTCGACGAGGTGCTGTCCTGGAACGAGACCATCGCCCCGTTCCACCCCGGCGGCTGGTCGCCGCGCGGCGACGACATCCCGCTGTGGGAGCGGCACATAAGGCTGCTGTGGGACCTCGGCGAGGACGACGTCCGGCTGGCCGTGGAGTCCGTTCACCTCAACCCGGCGCTCGCGCTGTGCCAGGTGTTCACCGGCGCTCCCGTCGACGTCTACGCCGACGGCCCGCTGAGCTACGGCCCCACCCGCGACAAGATCGACCCGCTGGTCGGCACCCGTGTCGACCGGCTGCTGCACCTCGATCTCGTCCCGGACCTCAGCCCGCTGCTGCTCACCGAGTTCGGGGTGCCGGCGGTGCCGGTGCCGTCCGAGGCCTTCCTGAAGGTGCTGGCCGAACTGGCCGACGGGGACGAGGGGTCGCCCGCCCCGGCAGCGCAGGGGGAGCAGGTGCGACCGGCGCTGCTGCTCGGACAGCGCCTCGCGGAGCTCGGCATCCTCAGCGAGGCCCAGGAGGAGGACCTGTACCTGGGCATGGTGCGCGGGGCCGTGGCGCTCGGGCACCGCACGCTCGTCTTCAAGCCGCACCCCACGGCGCCCGTCCGCTGGTCCCGGCGGCTGGAGGACGAGGCGGGCAGACTGGGCGCCGAACTCACGCTCCTCGACGGGCCGGTCCTCGCGGAGGTGGCCTACCAGCGGCTACGGCCCGCGCTCGTCGTCGGCTGCTTCTCCACCGCGCTCCTCACCGCCGCCGGTCTGTACGGCCTCCCGGTCGCCCGGGCCGGCACCGACACCGTGCTGGCCAGGCTCACGCCCTACCAGAACAGCGACCGGGTGCCGCTCACCATCGCCGACGCGACTCTGCCGGACCTGGCGGACAAGTCGGCGGTGGAGAGCTGGAGCATGCCGTCGGCGGAGCGGACGGCGGAACTGGCGCTGCTCCTCAAAGCGGTCGGCTTCGCGATGCAGCCCAAGATCCACCCGGGGCTGCGGGGCGAGGCGGAGCGCTATCTCTCCACCCGGCTGAACCCGCACACCTGGCGCTACTTCAAGCGACGGCGCCTGGCGGCCCTGGCCCTGCCCGGCGCCGTACCGGCCCAGCTCGCCTTCATCCCGCGCAACGCGGCCGTACGCCGGCTCGCCCGCCGGGCGCGGGCCCTGAAGCGGGTGACCGGCAAACGGTAGGGCGGGCGGGACGCCGGGCGGCTCGGGGGTTCATCGGATCGAAACCTCCGCGCTGCCCCTGGGTCAGCCGCTCCACATCCGTCACTCGCGGCAGGTCCGTAGCGTCCGAACACATTTCCAGATCGGCTCCCATGGCTACAACGGAAGGTCCTCAGGATGAGCGCGGCTGACCAGGCCACGACACCGGTACCAGCACCGGCACCGGAACCGGCACCCAGGCTGAAACTCTCCCTGCCCGACCGGACCGAGGTCCGGCCCCGGGCGGAGAACCGGCTGCGCGCCCTGGACGGTCTGCGTCTGCTGGCGGCCCTGATGGTCTGCTTCTACCACTACGCCGGCAAGAACGGCGAGGTCGCGTCCTCCTGGCACCAGTCCCCCGCCGACAAGTTCCCCCTGCTGTCCCAGATGGCCACCTACGGCAGCCTGGGCGTGCAGTTCTTCTTCCTGATCAGCGGCTTCGTGATCTGCATGAGCAGCTGGGGCAAGAGCATGGGGGACTTCTTCCGCTCCCGGGTCTCCCGCCTGTACCCGGCGTACTGGGCTGCGATAGTCCTGGTCACCGCCGCCTGCTTCGTCGCGCCGGCGGTCTCCGCGCCGCTCCGCTCGGACGAGGTGCTGGTCAACTTCACCATGCTGCAGCAGCCGATGGGCGTGCCCCGGGTGCTGGGCGTCGACTGGACGCTCTGGGTGGAGGTGCGCTTCTACGCCCTGTTCGCGCTGTTCGTGGTCTGGAAGGGCGTCACCTACCGGCGGGTGGTGATGTTCTGCATCCTGTGGACGCTGGCCGGCGTCTTCGCCCGGGTCGCCGACCACCCGCTGACCGACCAGCTGGTGATGCGCGACCACGCGCCGTACTTCATCGGCGGCCTCGCCCTCTACCTGATCTACCGCTTCGGCAGCGACCTGCTGCTGTGGGGCATCGTGGTGTTCAGCTTCCTGCTGGGCCAGCGCTACTCGGTCACGGCCCTGTGGCACCCCGGTCCGCAGGGCGCCTTCCACCGCAACCCGCACGTCATCGAGCTGATCGTCCTCGTCGCCTTCGTCGCCGTCGCCGCGGTGGCCCTGGGCTGGACGAGCAAGGCGAACTGGCGCTGGCTGACGGTGGCCGGGGCGCTGACGTACCCCTTCTACCTGATCCACGAGCACCTGGGCTGGTTCTTCATCCGGGTGCTGTACCGCGAGTTCGGTCTGAACCCGTATCTGACGATCGCCACGACGATCCTGTGCATGCTGGGGATCGCCTGGCTGCTGCACAAGTTCGTGGAGAAGCCGTTCGGGCCCCGGCTGAGGAAGGCGCTGGCCACGCAGCCCGCGCGCCGCGCCTGAGCGGCCCCCACAACGAACGACGGAGCCCCGCGCCCCTCTTGGGGCGCGGGGCTCGCGGGGCTCGCGGGGCTCCGTGGCGTCAGCCCTGGCGCGCCGCCGCCGTGGACCGGATCCGGCGCACCGCCCGGCGCACCGCCGGATGCCGGCGCAGCGCCTCCGCCCGGATCGGGGCCCCGCCGGGGAGCCGCAGGCTGGTCAGGCGGCGGCGCTTGAAGTAGCGCTGGTACTCGGCCAGATGCTCGGTCAGCCAGGCCGCCGTCTCGTCGCGCAGGGCGTGATGCTTGCGGGACTGCATGCAGTACCCCACCGCCCGCACCAGAGGCGTCAACTCCGCTGCCGCTCCCACGAGTTCGAGCGGGGCGCCGAGATCGGCGCGCTCCGCGTCGGGCAGCGCCGCGTCGATGACGGTGAGCGGGACGCGGTTGCTGTTCTCGTACGGCGTGATGCGGTCCAGGAGCAGCTCCGTGCCGACGCGGGCGACCGGGATGCCGTAGAAGGCGGCGGCGGTCATCAGGGCCGTGGAGAAGCAGCCGATGACGAGCTTCGGCTTCAGGAAGGCGAAGACCGTCTCGGCGAGGACCGGTTCGTTGAGCACCGTGAGCCGTACGCCGAGTTCCTTCGCGACCGCCTCCAGCGCGTCGTTGAAGACGGCAGGGGCGCTCGGATGCGGCTTGAACAGCACATCCTCGTGGCCCGCGCGGGCGGCGGCCCGCAGCATGCGGATGTGCAGCTGCTCCTCCTCGTCCTGGGTGATCAGTTCGATGGCGGAGAGGTACTGGCCGAGGAGGACGGCGGTGGGCGGGTGGTCGGCGGGGAGGCGCTCGGCGAGGATGCCGGCGCCCGACTCGCCGATCTGCGCGAGGACGTCCACGATGGCCTCGCCCGGCACGGCCTCGGGCTCGACGCCGTACTCGGACAGCAGCATGGGCGTGAGGCCCGGCACCAGGTCGAGGTGGAGGACGCGCTTGATGCGGCTGCTCATGCCGTGCGGGATGCGGTTGCGGGTGGGGCCGTAGCTCATCAGGCCGTCCGCGTACACATGGATGGGGCTGTCCGCGAAGATGTCGGCGACCGCGCGGGAGGGGTTGGCCTGGATGGACTCGCAGGCGATCTCGACGGGTTCGTCGCCCAGACCCCAGGCCAGCCGGACGGCCTTCTCCCACAGCTGGGCGTCCTGGGCGCGCGGGGACCAGCCGACCGGGTGGTGCGGGGAGATGAACTCGTTCCAGGAGTGCACCTCGTCGAACTCGGGGCGCAGCTTCTCGAAGCCGGCCATCCGGTCCAGCGGGGTGCCGACCTCGGGGACCGAGGCGGTGTTGCTGACGACGAGGAGGCGGCGGACGCCCTCGCGCGGGCCGAACTGGCCGGCGCGGATCGCGGCGGTGACGGTCGCGGCCGCGTACTGGGTGGCCGAGAAGAAGATCTGGATCATGCCGCCACTCCCTTGAGGCCGCCCCGGACCCGGCGCAGCATGTCGACGCGTTCCTCGCCCATCCCCACCACGGCCTCGCTCAGTTCGGCCTCGCTCATCGCGCCGAGCGCGTCGGCGGCCATCCGCTTCAGCTTCGCGGCCACGCTGCGCTCGAACCGGTGCCGGTCGAGGAGTTGGTGGGCGATGACGACGCAGTAGTTGCGCAGGGCCTTCGTGCGCAGCCGGGCCGCCTCGGGGTCGTCGGCGAGTTCGGCGAGGACGAGGTCGAAGGAGCGGAAGAAGTCCAGCTGGCGCACATCGCCGATCTGGGTGAGCGAACTGGCGATCCCCCGGCGGTAGAAGACCCCGTGCAGGCTGGCGGCGACATAGGACTCGGCCCTGCGGTGCAGGTCCCAGATCCACGGGCGGTCCTCGGCGGTGCGCAGCCCGTCGTGGAAGCGGAGCATGCCCCGGTCGAGGAGGCGGCGGTGGTAGACGCCGGCCCAGGCGTACGGGTAGTCGACCATCGTGGTGTCGTCGACGGGGAGGATCGAGGTGCGCGGGTCGAGCGGGGTGTGCCGGCGGCCCTCGGGCGCCCGGTGGACGGCCCGCTCGACACCGGTGACCTGTACGTGGTCGACGCGGACGAAGTCGACGTCGAACCGCTCGATGACGTCGACCAGTCGGGCCAGATAGCCCGGCGCGAGCCAGTCGTCGCCGTCGAGGAAGGTGAGGTAGCGGCCGTCCGCGGCGTCGATGCCGGTGTTGCGCGCGGTCGCCAGTCCGCCGTTCCGCTCGTGCCGGATCACCCGGCTGTTCCCGAGCCGCTCCGTGAGGGCGAGGAGTGCCTCGTAGGTCTTGTCCTTGGTTGACCTGTCCTCGACGAAGATGAACTCGAAGTCGTCCCGAGCGTTGTTGACCAGGCTGGTCACGGTCTCGGCAATGTACGACTCGATGTTGTAGCAGGGGACGACGACGGACAGGGTCGGTGTGTTGGCCACGTGTGCGCACCTGGATTCTCTGCGGAAAGTCAAGAGATCTTAAGAAATCGGGATCTGCATTCGTGTGTCCCGTCATCGACATTCAGGTGAATTCGGTGTGACAAGCCCTCCGCCTCTTTAGGCACCACAGTATTCTCTCAAAGCACAATGCTAGGTTCGCGCACGTGACCGAAATATCCACCTCGACTCCACCGGCCGCACAACGCGGTCAGAGTCCGCACAGACCGGCTTCCCGCCGACTGCGCCTCACCTCTCCCGCGGGGTGGACGACCGCCCTCACCGCCGCCGGGCTGCTGATCTACACGACGCTCACCGCCGGTGTCTTTCTCGACCTCCGTTATGTGCTCGCCGCCCTGCGCACCACGGGAAAAAGCGGCCTGTCCCCCTCCGAGATCTTCGCTCACCGGCCTTTCTTCTACCGCTGGCTGCTGGCCGCTCTGGACTCCGCCACCGGCGGCTCGAACGCGGTGCGCGAAGCCACCCTGCGGTTCTTCGGCCTCGCCCTGTGCGCGGCCGCCGGTCTGCTGCTGCACCGGGCCCTGCGCCGCCGGATGCCCGAGCGGGACGCGCTGCTGGTCGCGGGGGCTGTCGCCCTGGCGCTGGCCTTCGCGCCCGTCATCGACTACATGCAGCCGGAGTGGTTCGCGATCGTCTTCGCGCTGCTCGCCGTCGCCGCCGCGCTCGGTCTCGACAACCGCTGGCAGGCCGCGGCGCTCGCCGCGCTGCCGCTCGGTCTCGCCGTCCTGATGAAGTACTCCACCGCGGGCACCGCCGCGATGGCGCTCGTCGTCGTCTTCGCGGTGGACCGTATACGTGGGCTGTTGCTGGCCGCCGCGAGCGGCGTCGCCACCGGCCTGCTGTTCGCGGTCAGCGCCTGGTCGGGCTCGCGCGAACTGCAGTGGCTGCGCGACATGCCGCACATCAACGCGCACGCCTGGGGCAAGGATCCGCTCGTCGTCTCCGACCTGCTGCAGCGGACCGCCTTCTACGTGGGCGACCGGACCGCGCTCACGCCGGTCCTCGCGCTGCTGCCCGGGGCGCTGCTGCTGTTCGCCGCGACGCTCGCCTCGCGCCGGCAGCGGATCGAGGCCGTGGTCACCACCCTGCTGGTGTGCGGCATCGGCCTGGCCGTCGTGGTCTACCAGGGCAACTGGTTCGCGTACCACGGCGAGAGCCTGGTGGCGGTGGCCGCGGCCGTGACCGGTCTCGCGATCGGCCGCTGGTACGGACGGCACGGCAGGCCCCCGCTGTGCCTGACCGTGCTCGCCCTGCTGTACGGGGTCGGGACCCCGCTGCTCGCCCAGGTCCGCGCCGACGTCGACGTGGACGTGATCGCCTGGCTCGCCTCGGCCGCGGCCCTGCTCGCCGGTGCGGTGGACCTGTGGCGGGTGCGGACGCCGCGTCCGCGCGCCGCGCGCCTGCCGGTGGCGCTGCCCGTCCTCGCGCTCGTGGTGTGCCTGGCGGCGACCGTGTGGCCGACGTCCGGGGTCCGGGTGATCCTCGGGCGCATCGTCACGACCAACGCCGAGCTCAAGGTGCAGGCGCGGTCGGCGGAGGCCGCAGCCGAGCAGGTGAAGGCCGAACTCCCGGCCGGGGCGCCGGTCCTGTACCTGACCTTCGGCCAGCAGGCGTACTACATCGACCACCCGACCGCCTGCCGGTACCCCTTCCCCACCTTCTTCAACGTGCCCAAGCAGCTCACCGACGTCCCCTCGCTGACGTCGACCCGGGAGAACGTCCGCTGCATCACGCAGGACCACCCGGCCGAGTACGCCGTGTACCAGCCCAGTTGGCTGTCGCTGGGGATCATCGATCCGCGGATCGCGGCCGACATCCGTCGTACGTACGACTGCCCCAAGCCCGAGGGACGGCAGCTCGTGGTGTGCAAGCTGCGCTGACGCGGGTGCGTGCGGCTCGTACGAAGGCGAAGGCAAAGGCAAAGACGAAGGCCCCGGCGGTGAACTCACCGCCGGGGCCGACTCGTCTCGGCGTCGTTCGGACCGGGTCGGTCAGACCGCGCCCGCGATCCGGGCCGCCTTGTGGCCCAGCTCGACCGAATAGCTCTGCCCCCGGTCCTGCGGGTAGATCTGCGACATCGTCGCGAGCGTCACCCGGCTGAGGTGGGTGCCGTGACCGGGGATCAGCGCCTTGTACTCGGGCGTGACCACGGGCTGGGCGAAGGGCGCCCGGGAGAAGTGCCAGTCCTGGATCCAGGAGCGGTCGAACTGCGGGTTCAGCCGCTGGAGATACGGCAGGTACCGGTCCAGCAGCTCGGCCGGATCGGTGGTGAAGCGCCAGTCATCGCGCTCGACGTAGTTGCCCACGTAGAGGATGTGCCGGCCGCCGTACTGGGCGCGGTCGATCATCTGCGTGTGCTCGACGACCGCGAGGAACGGGAAGTCGGGCTCGTTGATGTTGAGCCAGTAGTACGGGATGGCGCTGCGGTCCAGCTCCAGGACGAAGCAGGTCGCGCCCAGGTACTGGTTGCGCCAGACGGCGTCGTCGGCCGGCACGTCGGCGGCCTTGGCGAAGGCGGGCTGCGGGGTGGTGACGATCAGCTGGTCGAAGGTGTACGAGGCGCCGTCGGCCGTGCGCACGGTGACCGGCCCGTCCTCGCCGTCCTGCCGGATCGTCTCCATCCGCTTGCCGAACTCGACCTTGCCGCCGCGCTCGGCGATCCGGTCGCGCAGCGTCGCGTACACGCGCTCGAACCCGCCGTCCAGATAGCCCAGCTCGAAGGTGCGGCAGTGCACCCGCGCCCACAGCCAGGCCATGGACACCTGGTCGGCGCGGTCGCCGAACTTGCCCCGCAGCAGCGGCTCCCAGACGGCCTCGGTGGCGCGCCGCCCGGCCCACTTGCGCACCCAGCTCAGGGCGGTGCGGTCGTTGAACTTCTCCCCGTCGCGGACCACCTTCAGCCACGCCGACGACAGCCCGAAGCGGATGCCGGCGGGCAGGCCGTACAGCGGGGAGGTCAGCATCTCCAGCGGAGTGCTGAAGGGGTTCATCCGGCCGCCCCGGTACACACCGGTGGTGGTCTTGTGGAAGCGCAGGTCGCCGCCGAGGCCCAGTTCCTCGATGAGCTCGATCATCTGGCGGTCGCTGCGGAAGATGTGGTGGTAGTAGCGCTCCAGCGGCACTCCCCCGACGGGGATCGACGCGGCGAGCCCGCCCAGTTCGTCGGCGGCCTCCAGGACGGTGACCGCGTGGCCCTGCTTGACCGCGTCGTACGCGGCGGTGAGGCCGGTCGCGCCCGCGCCGATGACGCCGAGATTCATGCGAAACTCCACTTTCTGTTGAGCACGAACTGGAGGGCCAGCACCAGCGGCAGCGAGCCGGCCTTCACCAGGTTCGGGTCGACGCCGAGCCCGCGGGAGAACACCGCGAACAGCACGAACGTCAGTCCGATGCCGGTCAGGCCGACGGCGTAGAAGCGCAGGTAGCGCATCAGCAGCCGGTCCCGCTTGTCGAAGGTGAACAGGGCGTTCAGAACGAAGTTGTTGGTGATGCCGAGGCTGGTGGAGAGCACGTTGGCCACCTGCTCGTGCATCCCGGCCACGTTGTAGAGCAGCAGGAACGCGCCCATGTCGAGGAGCACTCCGCTGCCGCCGACCAGCGCGTAGGTGATCAGCTGACGGAGGTCACGGGTGCGGGTCCGGGTGCCCTCCAGGGCGTCAGTCGCCATGGCCGACGCCGTCGGCGCGGTCGCCCTCGGCACGGTCGCCGTCGGCTTCCGTCTCGTACGCGATGACCTGCCGCACGGTGTACAGGGGCCGGCCCTGCACCTCGTTGTAGGTGCGCCCGATGTAGCTGCCCAGCACGCCGAGCGACAGCATCTGCACACCGCCGAGGAACAGGACGGTCACCATCAGCATCGTCCAGCCGGAGACCGTGATCTCCGGCCGCAGCACCTTCATGGCGAGCGCGTAGACGATGCCGATCAGCGAGAAGGCGAGGACGGCGAAGCCCAGCTTGGTGATCATCCGCAGGGGTGCGGTGGAGAAGCCGGTCAGCCCGTCGATGGCGAGCCGCGCCATCTTCTTCAGCGGGTACTTGGTCTCGCCGGCGAACCGCTCGTCGCGGTCGAAGTGCACCTCGCTCTGCCGGAAGCCGATCGAGGCGACCATGCCGCGCACGAACCGGCTGCGCTCGCGGAAGCGCCGCAGCTCGTCGGCGGCGCGCCGGTCCATGAGCCGGAAGTCGCCGGTGTCCACCGGGATGTCCACCTCGGTGGAGGACCGCAGCAGACGGTAGAAGGCGTGCGCGGTGGTCTTCTTGAAGAACGAGTCCTGCCGGCTGCGCCGACGGGCGTGCACGATCTCCGCGCCCTCCCGCCAGGCGTCTATCAGCTCGAGGCTGACCTTCGGCGGATCCTGGAGGTCGGTGTCCATGACGATCACGGCATCGCCGCGCGCCACGTCGATACCGGCCGTGATGGCCATCTGGTGCCCGAAGTTGCGCGCGAAGTCGACGATCCGGACGCGCGGGTCGTTCTTCGCGATGTCTTCCAGGATGGGCAGCGTGCCATCGGCGGAGCCGTCGTTGACGTACACCAACTCATAGGTGAACTCGGTGCGTTCACCAAGTGCCGCCACGAGTTCCTCGTGGAAGTGACGGATCCCGTCCTGCTCGTTGAAGACGGGCAATACATATGAGACGAGTGCGGCGCCGCCACGCTGGCGGGGCACGTGCGCCCCCTGCACCCGGCTGTCTATGTCTGGCATTCGGCGAACGTAGGGGCACGATATGAACCCACTGTAAACGCGTAATTAGCATTGGGATGCGATGAGTCGACATATGCCGCTCGCCCGCCCGAATGGCCGCCAAGTCGACCTATTCCCGCGCGTACCGCACCTCAATCCCGGTGATCACCAACTCCAGCCCTTCCGTGAAATGCAGGTCGTAGTCGGCGAAGATCTCCGCGCCCGCCTTCGCCGCCAACGGGAATTCCCTCATCAGCCGGGCGCGCTCCTCGACGTCGTATCCCTCGCGCCGCTCGTCGGGCAGCGGCTGGACGCCCTGCTCCTCGGTGACGAAGCCGATCGTGTACAGGTACGTCGTCGAGGTCGCGCGGACGGCGTCGGCGAGGGCGAAGCCGGCCGCCGTGAAGAGCCGCAGGCTGTCCTCCATCTGCTCGGCGTGCTCGATGCCGGTGAAGCGTGAGCCGCTGAAGACCTTCGCGCCGTCGCGGTAGCCGCGCAGCGCCTCGCGCAGCCCGTGATTGGACTTGCGCAGCCGGTCCTGCCAGGTGTCGGCGGGGTCGAGGGCCGCGCCGGCGACCATCCGCCGGTACATCTCCGTCGCCATCTCGTCCAGCAGCGCCTGTTTGTCCTTGAAGTGCCAGTACAGGGCGGGCGCTTTCACATCCAGCTCCTTGGCGATGGCCCGCAGGGTCAGCCCGTCGAGGCCCACCTCGTTCAGGAGCCTGAGTGCGGTGTCCGCGACCCGCGCGCGGTCCAGGGGGGCTCGTCGTCCGGTACTCACACTTGACAGTTTAACGCCGTTAAGGCCACGCTGACGGGGAACCGAACTTAACAGCGTTAAGGAGAGACTGGTCATGACGGCACAGACGCGGACCGACGTACTGATCGTGGGCGCGGGCCCCACCGGCCTGGCCCTCGGCATCGACCTGGCCCGGCGCGGGGTGGACGCGCTGGTGGTGGAGCGGGGCGACACGCTCGCCCGGGGCTCGCGCGGCAAGGGTCTGCAGCCGCGCACGATGGAGGTCTACGACGACCTCGGCGTCCTCGACGAGATCCTCGCCGCCGGGGGCCCGTACCCGGTGGGCATGCTCTGGACAGACGGCAGGCGGACCGGCGAGTTCCCGATGTTCGACCCGGCGGAGGACGGCGAGGAGGGCTGCCGGTTCACCGGCCCCTGGATGGTCCCGCAGTGGCGCAACCAGGAGATCCTGCGGGCCCGCCTGGAGCAGCTCGGCGGGTCGGTGGCCTTCGGCCGCGAGATGGCGCGGATCGAGCAGGACGAGACGGGCGTGACCGCGCACTTCACCTCGGGCGAGCCGGTCCGCGCGCGGTACGCCGTCGCCGCCGACGGGGGACGCTCGGCGGTGCGGCGGGCGCTGGGCATCGAGATGACGGGCGAGCTGCTCGACCCGAACCCGACGCTGGTGGCGGACGTCCGGATCGCGGGCCTGGAGCGGACGTTCTGGCACATCTTCCCGCCGAACGGGGAGGGCTCGGAGTTCCTGGCCCTGTGCCCGCTGGCCGGGACGGAGGACTTCCAGCTGGTGGCCCGCTTCCCGGCGGGGACGGAACCGGATCTCTCCCCCGAGGGCATCCGCAAGCTGGTCGCCGACCGCACCCACCTCGCCGCCGAGGACGTCACGGAGGTCGGCTGGGCCTCCGACTTCCGCCCGCGCGCCGCCCTGGCCGACCGCTTCCGCGCGGGCCGGATCTTCCTGGCCGGGGACGCGGCGCACGTCCACTCCCCCGCCGGCGGCCAGGGCCTGAACACCAGCGTCCAGGACGCCTACAACCTGGGCTGGAAACTGGGCGCGGTACTGAGCGGACGGGCTCCGGAGGCACTGTTGGACACGTACGAGGAGGAACGACGTCCCATCGCCGCGGCCATGCTGGGCCTGTCGACGGCCATCCACCGCGACGAGGCGCGGCGGGGTGCGGCGACCCGCCAGCTGGGCCTGAACTACCGGGACTCGTCACTCAGCGAGGAGACCAGGCCGACCCCGGGCCCCATCCAGGCGGGCGACCGCATGCCGGACCTGACGGTGGACGGCGTACGACTCCACGACAGGCTCAGGGGCCCGGACTGGACCGTGCTGAAGCTGGAGGACGGCGTCCTCCTGGTCAGGCCGGACGGCTACGTGGGCTGGGCGGGCGAGACGGAGGAGGGGATGGAGGAGTACCGGGTACGCATCGGCCTTTGAGGGGCGCGGGGAACTGCGCGACCTCAGGTACTCGCCAGGGACAGCTTCACCGCGAACCCGAGGAACAACGCCCCCGCGGCCGAGGTGACCCCCGCCGACAACCGCCGGCGCCGCCGGAAGGCACCCGCCAGCTTCGTCCCACCGAATATCAGCGCGGTGAGGTACAGGAAGCTCGCGACCTGCGCGAACGCGCCCAGCACCACGAACGACAGGGCCGGATACGCGTACCCCGGATCGACGAACTGCACGAAGAAGGCGACGAAGAACAGAATCGCCTTGGGATTGAACAGGCTGATGACCAGCGCACGGCGGTAGGGCCGCTCACCGGCGACGACAGGTTCCCCGGCCTCGGCGACCCGGTCCCGCCGGGTCCGCCACATCGCCCACGCGGCCCGCAGCATCCCGATCGCGAGCCAGGTCAGATACCCGGCCCCCGCGTACTTCACGATCCCGAACAGCACGGCGTTGGCCTGCAGCAGGGACGCGACGCCCGCGGCCGACAGGGTCATCAGCACGGTGTCCCCGCACCACACCCCGGCCGCGGCGGTGTACCCCGCACGGACGCCCCGCCGGGCGGCGACGGAGAGGACGTACAACGAATTGGGCCCGGGCAGCAGGACGATCAGGACGAGTCCTGCCAGATAGGTGGGAAGGTCGATGACACCGAACATGGAAACGAGTCTCGCACGGGGGTACGACAGCCCCCAGAACACCCCTAGAACGCGTCCGCGGGAACGTACGTCCCCCACACCTCGCGCAGCGCGTTGCACACCTCGCCGACCGTCGCCCGGGCCTTCAGCGCGTCCTTCATCGGGTACAGGACGTTGGACTCCCCCTCCGCCGCCTTCGTCAGCGCGGCCAGGGCCGCGTCCACCGCCCGCCGGTCGCGCTCCGCGCGCAGTCCGGACAGTCGCTCCGCCTGTCGGGCCTCGATGGCCGGGTCGACGCGGAGGGGCTCGTACGGGTCCTCGGCGTCCAGCCGGAAGCGGTTGACGCCGACCACGACCCGCTCGCCGGAGTCGGTCTCCTGGGCGATGCGGTACGCGCTCTGCTCGATCTCGTTCTTCTGGAAGCCGTGCTCGATGGCGGACACCGCGCCGCCGAGGTCCTCGACCTTCCGCATGAGCTCGACGGCCGCGCCCTCGACGTCGTCGGTCATCCTCTCCACGGCGTACGACCCGGCGAAGGGGTCGACCGTCGCCGTCACGTCGGTCTCGTAGGCCAGCACCTGCTGAGTGCGCAGGGCCAGGCGGGCGCTCTTGTCCGTCGGGAGCGCGATCGCCTCGTCGAAGGAGTTGGTGTGCAACGACTGCGTGCCGCCCAGCACCGCCGCCAGGCCCTGCACCGCGACCCGGACCAGGTTCACCTCCGGCTGCTGGGCCGTCAGCTGGACGCCGGCCGTCTGCGTGTGGAAGCGCAGCATCAGGGACTTCGGGTTCCGCGCGCCGAACTCGTCCCGCATGACCCGCGCCCAGATCCTGCGCGCCGCACGGAACTTGGCGACCTCCTCCAGGATCGTCGTCCGGGCCACGAAGAAGAAGGACAGCCGGGGTGCGAAGTCGTCGACGTCCATGCCGGCCGCGACGGCGGTGCGGACGTACTCGATGCCGTCGGCCAGCGTGAAGGCGATCTCCTGCGCCGGGGACGCGCCCGCCTCCGCCATGTGGTAGCCGGAGATCGAGATCGTGTTCCACCTCGGGATCTCGGCCCGGCAGTACTTGAAGATGTCCGCGATCAGCCGGAGGGAGGGCTTGGGAGGGAAGATGTACGTCCCGCGCGCGATGTACTCCTTCAGGACGTCGTTCTGGATCGTGCCCGTGAGCCGGTCGGCCGGGACGCCCTGCTCCTCGCCGACCAGCTGGTACATCAGCAGCAGCAGCGCCGCGGGGGCGTTGATCGTCATCGACGTCGACACCTTGTCGAGCGGGATCCCGTCGAACAGCACCCGCATGTCCTCGACCGAGTCGACGGCGACCCCGACCTTCCCGACCTCGCCGTGCGCGATCGGGGCGTCGGAGTCGTGGCCCATCTGGGTGGGCAGGTCGAAGGCGACCGACAGGCCCGTCGTGCCGTGGGCGATCAGCTGCCGGTAGCGGGCGTTGGACTCCACCGCCGTGCCGAAGCCCGCGTACTGACGCATGGTCCAGGGGCGGCCGGTGTACATCGACGGGTAGACGCCCCGGGTGAAGGGATACCCGCCCGGCTCGCCCAGCTTCTCGGCCGGGTCCCAGCCGGCCAGGTCCTGCGGCCCGTAGACGGGCTCGACGGGCAGTCCGGACTCCGACTCACGCGCCATGGGTGCGATGCCTCCCGAAGAGCAATTGCTCCGACGATCGGACAAAGGGACGATCGGATCATTAGGACGATTGCGCTGAGCCCCTGTCATAACAATGCCGCGCCGTTCGCGAAGCGTCATCCGGGGGGAACATCTCTGGCATGCGGATGCGGAGATCGATCACCGTCCTGGCCGGCACGGCGGCCCTCGTGACGGTGTGCGGCTGTAGCGTGCAGGCCCCGGGGGCGGACGGAAAGGCGCGCCCGCCCGTCCTGGGCGACGCCGGCCCGACAGCCTCGGCCGGCGCCCCGGTCACCGAGGGCCGGCCGAGCGCCCCGGGCAAGGCCACCACCAGTGCCACCACCAGCGCCACCACCAGTGCCCCGCCTCCCGCGGTCCTGTGGTCCCGCGGCGACTCCGGGCGCGCCGTGCGCGAGCTCCAGGCCCGGCTGCGGCAGGTCGCCTGGCTCTACACCGGACCGACGGGGACGTACGACGACACCACCATGCGGGCGGTGCAGGGCTTCCAGGGCAAGCGCGGGCTGCCGAAGACCGGGAAGACGGACACCGTCACCTGGCAGCGGCTGCTGGGGATGACCCACGAACCGCAGAAGTGGGAGCTGTATCTGATGGGCGGTCAGCCGGCCGCCGCGCCCGATCCCCGGTGCCTGACCGGGCGGGTGCTGTGCATCGACAAGACGACCCGGACCCTGCGCTGGATGATCGACGGCCGGACCGTCTCGACGGTGTCGGTCCGCTTCGGTTCGCAGTACACGCCCACCCGGGAGGGTGTGTTCCACGTCTACTGGAAGTCCCGCGACCATGTGTCCACGCTCTACGACTCGCCGATGCCGTACGCGATGTTCTTCAGCGGCGGCCAGGCGGTGCACTACTCGTCCGACTTCGCGGCCCGCGGTTACGCCGGCGCCTCGCACGGCTGTGTCAACGTCCGGGACGAGGCGACGATCGCGGCTCTCTTCGCGCAGGTGAGGAACGGCGACAAGGTCGTCGTGTCCTGGTAGGCACTGCTGCCCGAGAGGGAGTTTGTGGCGCGAGCGGGACCGGGGGAACGTGTCCCGCCCGCGCCGAGCGCACGAGCCGAAGGTACGGGGGGAACCCCGGCTCGGTGCAAGGGCCGATGACCAGTCGGCTCACTTGTTACTGCGCCCCGGCCGCCGAAAACGTCACACCCACCGCGAAAAAACTTCAACGATCTACGGAGTCGCAGGTCAGAGACGTCTAGCGGTGGCCGTGGCCACCGTGCCCGCCACTGTGTCCGCCGCCGTGTCCGCCGCCGCTGCGTCCTTGGTGGCCGCCACCGTCCCGGCCGTGGCCGCCGTTGCCGCCGTTGCGGCCGTCGTGACCGCCGTCGTCTTCGTCTTCGTCGTCGCCACCGCTGCCGGCGCCGGACTTGTCCCCCAGGTTGCTCCCGGGGGTCAGTCCGTTCTGACCGCCGGAGGACGTCTGGCCCTTTCCGGGGTCCCGGCCGGTGGTGCCGTTGCCGGTGCGGGCGTCGCCGCGGGGGTTCCCCGCGGGGGAGTTGCCGAGGACGCTCGCGCAGTACGCCGACACGCGCTTCGCGCCGCCGGCCAGGCTCTCCAGGCTCTTGCGGCGGTCGGAGGCCAGGGGCTTGCCGGCGTTCAGGTCACGGCAGGACGCGGTCGCCTCGGACGGCCGGCTGCCGCCGGTGTCCGGGGCCGCCACGGCGTCGTCGTCGCCCGCGCTGCTGTCGCCGCCCGCGGTGCCGCCGTCGGAGTCGCCGGTCTCGCCGGTCTCGCCGCCGTCCGGTGTCGCGGAGTGCTCCGCGCCGCCCGAGATCTCCGGGGTGGGCGAGACGAACGGGCGGTCGGGGACCACGGGGGCCGAGACGGAAGCGGCGGGGCGACCCGGTTCGTCGTCGTCGAACGGGATCGGAAGTAAGCCGGACCCGGCCACGACCGCGACCCCGCCGGCCATCCCGACGGCCAACGACGCGGCCAACCCCAACCGCGCGGGCCGACTCCACCGAGAACGGCGCCCCGCCTCCCGCACCCGGCCGCCGATCCGGACCAGCCCGGCGTCGACCGGTTCCCTGTCGACGGAGGCCGCGCCGACCGGACCGGAACGCAGACCGGCCGTGCCGGGGATGCCGGTGGGGGCGGTGTGGACGGCGAGGTCGGTGCGGTCCGCCTGGGCCTTGCGGAAGGCCGCCAACGCGGCCGCCTCGCCCGGGAGTTCCTCGTCGGCGGGCAGCGGCTCGGCCGCGAGCGCGGACAGGGCGGACAGCGTCCGCACGAGCCGTTCGGCCTCTTCGCCGGCCGCGGGCCCGCCGGCGACAGCGTTGTCCGGTGATTCACCGCGCAGCAGACGCTCCGCCGTCTCGCGGTCGAGCCACCTGTCCTGCTTGTCGGCCATCACATGTCCTTCTGCGTCCGGGGACGCGCATGCGTCACACCCGCGGACGTCACCGCGCGCGAGCGCGATCCTCGCTGAGGCGGCAGTGCGTCGAGCGCCCCGGCCGTCTCCGGATCCTCGCCGAGCAGTTCGGCGAGCTTCTTCAGACCGCGGTGTGCGGCCGTGCGTACGGCGCCGGGTCGTTTGCCGAGCGTCTCGGCGGCCGTCTTGGCGTCCAGTCCCATCACCACCCGCAGGACGACGGCCTCGGCCTGGTCCTGCGGCAGCCGGGCGATGAGGCCGAGGGTGCGGCCGGTGGCCAGCGCCTCGATGGCCTCGCCCGCGGTGTCGGACTCGGCGGCCCGGCCGGTCAGCTCCGTCTCATCGGCGACTGTAGCGGGCCGCCGCCCGCGCATGCGTATGTGGTCCAGGGCTCGGTTGCGGGCGATCCGGGCCGCCCAGCCCCGGAAGCGGTCCGCGTCCCCGCTGAACCGCTCCAGGTCGCGGGCTATCTGCAGCCAGGACTCGGAGGTCACGTCCTCGGCGTCGAGGTCGCCGACGAGCGTCCGCACGTACCCGAGCAGCCGCGGGTGCACCGTGCGGTACACAGTCCGGAACGCGGTCTCGTCCCCGTTCTGTGCCGCGAGCACCGCGGCTGTCAGCTCCGCGTCGTCCCCCACGTCGTGGTTTCCTCGGTCGATGGATCGCGGTTTCTGGACCGCAGGTCGTTGCGGTGGTCTGCCGCTTGGCCGTCCGGCGCGAAAGGCACGTTACGACCTGAAACCGCCGCACGTCCATGTCCGTAGAACATGCAACTGACTCGTGACGCAGTTGGGTGTGACAGAAAACGCACTCATGGCGCTGTAGGGAATACGGGCCGCCGCGCGGCCCGTGCCGCGCGACGGCCGGGGCCTCTCCTGTGGGGGGTGGCGGCCTCGGCCGTTGCCTTGGCGTAAGGGCTTACCCGCTCGTCGCCTTGTCCGTGGCCCCGTTCGCGGCCTTGTCGGTGGCCTCGGGCTTCAGGGGCTTCGCGGACTTCCCGGGCTTCTCGGACTTCTCCGCATTCGGCGTCTTCTCGGCCTTCGTCCCGCCCTGCGCCGCGCAGTACGCGGGGACGTTCTCCTCGCCGCCCGCCGCCGTCACCAGCCGCTGCCAGGCCGTCGAGTCCAGCGCCTTGCCCGTCCCCCGCACGTTCTCGTAGGCCCGGCAGTGGGCCTCGGTGTCCTTGGCGTTCGCGGGGCGCTCGCGGCCGGCCGGGGCGTCCGGGCTCCCGGAGGGGGCGGCGGCGGACCGGGCCTCGGACGCCGCCGCCGACGCCGACGCTTCGGGGCGACCGGTGCCGCCGTCGCCGCCGTCCGTGGCGGAGCCGATCGCGGCGTACGCGGCGCCGCCCAGGGCGAGGCCGGCGACCGCCACGGAGAGCGTGGTCCGCAGCGAGCGGGCGGTGTGCCGGACCGCCCGCGGCCGCCAGTCGTCCCGGCGCCGGGTACGGGCGGCCCGGAGCACGCCCTCGTCACGGGCCGTCCGGAAGGCGGCGACGGCCCGAAGCTCGGCGGCGTCCCGTACGGCGTCCGGGTCGTCGGTCTCGCGCAGGGCCGCCGCGAGCAGCGCCTCCACTGCGCCGTGCGGTCCGGATCCGGCGTCGCCAGAGTGCGCACGCCGACGGCCGCGGGCTGCGCCGCCGCTCATCCGTTCACCCATGTCCGCGCCCGCCTCTGTCCGGTTCGTTCGCTGTTCGGTTCGTTCTCTGTTCGGTTCGTTCTCTGTTCGGTTCGTTCTCTGTTCGGTTCGTTCGCGTGATTGCCCGTGAAAACGTTTGTGGAACGTCCGCGGCAACCTTCGTGGGAGCGTTCGCCGTCCCTGATCGATACGGGCCGCGGCCGCCGCCGTTCACCTTGACTCCCCCAGCGTCCGGGGGCCGTCATCCGTCACACCTTCGCCCGCGCCGTCGCCCGCGCCCTCGACGCCGAGTTGGCGGGCGAGCCGTTTCAGACCCCGGTGCGCGGCCGTGCGGACGGCGCCGGGGCGCTTGCCGAGGACGCGGGCGGCGGCGGGGCCGTCCAGCCCCACCACGACCCGCAGCAGCACGGCCTCGGCCTGGTCGCGCGGCAGCCCGCGGACCAGGTCCAGGGCACGCTCGGTGGACAGGGACTCCAGCGCCTGGTCGTGGGTGCTGTGCGGCCCGGGCAGGTCGAGGACGGCGTCCTGCTCCAGCACCGCCGCCGAGCGCGGCCGCACCCGCAGCCGCCGCAGGTGGTCGAGGGCCCGGTGCCGGGCGATGGTCGCCGTCCAACCGCGGAACCCGGCGCCGTCGCCCTGGAAGCGGCCGAGGTCCCGGGCGATCTCCAGCCAGGCGTCGGAGGCCACGTCCTCGGCGTCGTCGCCGACGATGCCGCGCAGATAGCCGAGCAGTCCGGGCTGCACGATCCGGTACGCGACGGCGAACGCCGCCTCGTCGCCGCCCTGGGCCCGTGCCACCGCCGCGCCCAGTTCCCCGTCGTACGGCTGTGCGCGCCGGGTTTCCCCTCCCTGGCCCAAGACTGTCCTCGTTCGTACGGAGTTCGTTGCGGGCACGCGACTCCCCCGCCGGACGCCGGGTCCTGACGCGGCCGCGCTCCCACGGTCATCAGCGCCGGGCCACACAGAAGTGTCACAGCGTCCGCACCCCTCGGTCGGCCGGGGACAGCCGGATCGGCTCTCCCCCGTCCCAGCGGACGGCGCCCGCGAAGCGTCACAGGACGCCCCCGCGCCCCCTCGTCTCATCTCATCGCGTCCCGGCAAAGGAGCCGTAGCGATCCATGGCCGCCGAAGCAGCGGCGGGCCTCGTCGAGGGGTTCCCACAGGCGGCCGTCGGGGGTGCGGACCCAGTGGTCGCCGCCCGCGGCCCACCACTCGGCGCCGGCCTGCCGGACGATCACCTCGCCGGCGTAGGCGCCGAGCCCGCGCAGGGTGTCCGCCACGGCGGAGTACGGCGTGCCCGCGCGCCGCAGGTCCTCGATCAGGCGGTCGACGCGCCACAGGCTCTGCGCGGAGTGGTCGAGGTGTCGCCGCGTGCCGTCGGGCGCGGCGGCCACCGCCTCCGCGGCCCACCGCACGGGTCTCGTCGCGGCGGAGGGTCGGGGCGGCGGCTGTCCGGTCTGCTCGGTCGTCGTACGCGTCACACTCAGAAGAGCGAGGTCAGGCCGTGTTCTGTCACTCGCGTCCGGGCCCTCCGCGAGACCGCCGCAGAACCGGCCCGGCTCCACCGCACCACGAGCACAGAAGTGATACTTCTGCGCTCCCGTGCGCTCCATGAGTGATGAGCGCGTACCTCCAGCTCCGCGCCGTACCGCCTGCGGCACTGCGCAACAGCGCGACCTGGCTGCGGAAGCTGTTCGACGACGACCAGGACACCGTGCGGGACCGGATGAACCGGCACCGGGCGCCGACCCTCGACGGCCGCTACGGCGACCACCAGTTGCTCTACCCCGACGCCCCTGTCGTGCTCGGTGGGGAGCGCGTGCACCGGGCCGGTTCGAAGGAGCCGCCGTGCGTGCTGCTGACGGTGGCCCAGACGATCCGGGTCGCCGGGTTCCTCGCGGGCAGCGACTTCGACGACCTGTGGCGCCCGGCCCGTGCCGAGCTGCTGCCTCGGTACGGCGGCGCGGCCGAGGAGACCCGCACCCGGGCCGCCTTCGCCTCGGCGCACCGGGAGCTGACGGCCTTCTACACCGCGACCGCCGAGCACCGGGACGCCGTCGTCAAGCGGCTGATGCCCGTGCCGTGAGCGGCCCGGCCCCGCTCACTTGCGTCACCTGGTCCGCTCACTTACGTCCCCGGGCCCGCCGGGACACCACCGCGCGCAGCACCCGGCGGCCCTCGGTGGACACTTCCAGGGCCCGGCGCAGTCCGCCCGCGCCGTGGTCGGCGAGCACTTCCAGGACGGTGATCTGGCGGCGCAGCTCGGCGGCGACCAGGGGCGACATGCCCTCCGTGCGGCCTTCCCGGCGCGAGTCGACCGGGGAGGCGTCCACGGGCCGGTCGAGGAGGCGGTGGATCTGCAGCGAGGCGACGGAGCAGGCGTCGGCCCACATCCGTACTTCGGCGTCGTAGCGGTCGCCCGGGGCGGCGGCCAGCATCCGGCGGACGAGCAGCGCGGCCTCGTCGCCGTCCTCGTCGCCGTCCTCCTGCGGGGACTCCAGGCTGTCGCGCGCCTGCTCCAGCAGCTTGCCCCAGTCGGCGGCGTCCGAGGACTCCGTGAGGTTCCCCCACAGGGGTCGCAGGATCTCGTCGTCGCCGCCGAGCAGCGGCACGCACCGATCCAAACAAGCCAGCCCGCTGGCAGCCAGTCCGCGTTCGTCGGCCTGAGCGATCAGTTCCACCAGGCTCATCCACGCCTCCCTCGCCAGGGCGCCGACCTTAACGGAGCCCACACTTCCCCTTACTGCGTGCGACGGGCCGGGAGTGTCACAGACGAGGTTTCGGCCAACCGGGGCTTCGGGTCGGGCGGCGACCCCGGCTTCCGTGCGGGTTTCGCGCCGGGCTTCAGCCCAGCCGTCCCGCGAGCGCCTTGAACTGGGTCCAGGTCAGGTCCGGCGTCCCCGCGTCCCACAGCTTCTGCGAGGTCGCCCGCAGCGGCATCCGGATGCCCGCGGCGACCTGCGCCTGCGTCTGGGAGTTCGCGAGGTCGCACCAGACCGCGAGGGAGCCGCCGAGTATCTGGGCGTCGTACTTCGCGGCGACCGGTGTCGTGCCGCGCAGCACCCGCGGGGTCCACTGCTCGTAGATGCGCTGCCCGGTCGGGTAGACGAAGGTCTGCGGCTCGCCGAGGACGTAGTACAGGTACTCGTCGTTGTAGTTGAGCACCTTGCGCCCCGCGCTGAGGTACTCCACCGGCTGCCGGGCACCGATCTCCTTGCCGGTCCAGTACGCGACCACGAGGTCGGAGGCCGGCTTCACCGACGTGCCGCGGAAGAAGCCGTCGTTCCACACCCGCATGGACCGGTCGTGGGCGCGGACGGTGTCGGCGCGGTCGTTGAGCCAGCCGGTGGCGAGGTCGGCGACGCCCGCGCCGGAGCCGTACCGGGCCGTCGCGGCGGCGGCGAGCTGGGGGTAGGAGGCGGCGGGGCTGGACACGGTCAGTGCCTGGTACTCGTCGCCGCCGAGGTGCCAGTAGGCGCCGGGGAACAGGGGTGCGTATTCGTTCAGCAGGTCGTCGAGGAGACTCGCGGAGGCGTCCTTGGAGATGTCGATCGCCCCGCGGGTCGCCACGCCGTTCACGTTGCGCAGCTGCAGCTCGGGGTGGGCGGCGAGGACGGCGCCCAGGTGTCCGGGCGAGTCGATCTCGGGCACGACGGTGATGTGCCGCTGGGCCGCCAGCGCGACGATGCTCCTGACCTGCGCCTTGGTGAGGTGTTCCGTGGCGACGATCTCCGGGTGGGTGTCGGACTCGATCCGGAAGGCCTGGTCGTCGGAGAAGTGCAGGCCGAGCTGGTTGAACTTCAGGTCGCCGAGTTCGCGCACCCGGTCCTCGATCCAGGCGGCGCTGAAGTTCTTGCGCGCGATGTCCAGCATGAAGCCGCGCTGCGGCTTGGCCGGCTGGTCGCGGACCACGCCCTCCGGCGCCCTACCGCCGCCGTGCACCTCCTGCTTGAGGGTGCGGGTGCCGTAGAACACGCCGGCGTCGGAGGGCCCGCTGATGGTGACCCGCCCGCCCTGCACGGTCATCGTGTACGACTCCGGGTTCGCGCCCTTGCCGGCGTTGAGCGCCAGCCGCAGGTCGCCGGCGCGCACGTCGTCCTTCTCGCCCGCGTACGTCATGCCCAGTTCGCCGGCGACCAGCCGCCCCTCGTCGGCGAGCCGGGAGTCGCTCACCACGACGCGGTTCGCGGTCGCCGGACGCCAGCCGGGGCCGCGCGCCGGGGTGTGGGAGCGGACGGCGGGGATGGTGCGGGGGGCGGTGGACAGGGCGTAGGAGCGGCTGGGCGTCGGGCTCGCGGTCGTGGCGGCGGCCGGGGTTCCCGCGGAGGTCCCGGCGGCGGCCTGCTGGGAGGCGGCCGACCCGGCCGGCGTCCCGTCGGCGCCCCCGGAGCCGGACGAGGCCCACAGCCCCGTCCCCACGCCGAGCGCTGCGACGAGCCCGCCCGCCACCAGCGCCGGTGCGACGACCTTCCGCTGCGGCTTCTTCGGGGCTTTGCGATGCCTGTGCCTGCTCACTCCGCCAACCGTACGACGCTCATCCGGAGCAGGCGCGCCGAAGACCGCGCGATGGAGTCCACGACACGTTCTGAAACTCTCTCGTTCGGGTGAAATTCAGGCATCCGTCAGACACGTAGTGACCGCTCTCGGTAACGTGACGACACATCTTTCACTGCATCCCCTGCCACATCACTCGTGACGCGAGGATCCACGCTGCCTGCGCACCGCCTTTCCCATCTCTCCGGACGCCTCGCCATACCGGCGCAGACCCGGACCTCACCCGCACCTCTGCTGGACGGCTTCAACTCCGCCTCCGCCGATGCGGCGCACCACATCCTCCTCGCCTGCCTCCGCAGCCTCCGCTGGGCCCGCCGCGTCGCCGACCACCGGCCCTATCCGACGCTGGAGGCCCTTCTGGCCGCCTCCGACGAGGCCGCCTACGACCTGGCCCCGGGCGATCTGGCGGAGGCGTTGGCGGCGGAGTCCCTGCCGACCCTGCCGGAGGACACCTACGGGGCGGCGCACATGGCGCTGGGCGCGGCCCACGCGGCCTACGAGGCGAAATTCGGACATGTGTTCGTCATCTGCCTGGACGGCGTCCCGCAGGACGAGTCCCTGGACCACGTCCTCGAAGCCATCCGGTCACGATTGACAAACGATCCGGAGGACGAGCGGGTGGGAGCGGCAGAAGAACTCCGCCGCCTCGCAAAGCAACGGCTGACCGACCACCTGAGGGGCGCGGGGCTGTGACGACGTGCGGCTCCGCCGCGTGGGCACGGCCGGCGCACGACGGCGCGACACCCGGCCGATAACGGCCCACCCCACCCCAGATGCCGCAAACCTCACCCATACGCGTGCCGGTTTGATCACACCGGTACTCCCGGCGTAAGCCCAGCGGCAGCACGTCGCTACGATGCTGGGGGCCGGTGGACCGTACCCGGCCGGGCCCGTCCGACGCCGAAGCCGGCAGGCCCCAATCCCCGCTCCCGGAGGGTTCTTCCGTGCCGGCTGGAACGCTGTACCGCGGCCGGGAAGGAATGTGGTCCTGGGTGGCTCATCGAGTCACCGGCGTCCTCATCTTCTTCTTCCTGTTCGTACACGTGCTGGACACCGCTCTCGTGCGTGTCTCCCCCGAGGACTACGACAAGGTCGTAGCCACGTACAAGACCCCGATCGTCGCCGTGCTCGAGTACGGCCTCGTCGCCGCCATCCTCTTCCACGCGCTCAACGGTCTGCGGGTCATCGCCGTCGACTTCTGGTCGAAGGGCCCGCGCTACCAGAAGCAGATGCTCTGGAGCGTCGTGGGCCTGTGGCTCGTGCTGATGCTCGGGGCGATCTACCCCGTTCTCGGGCACGCCGCTCGTGAACTGTTCGGGAGCTGACACCGATGGCCACCACTGAAACCACCGCAGCCGGCATCGGCCCCGTCGAGGGCGGTTCCGTCTACAGCGTGGACAACCCGGCGCCCGTCATCGAGGCTCCGCGCAAGCGCACCAAGAAGACCCCGAAGTCCACCCGGGGCAACTTCGAGATGGCCGCCTGGCTGTTCATGCGCCTGTCCGGCGTCGTGCTCGTCGTCCTGGTCCTGGGCCACCTGCTGATCCAGCTGGTGCTGGACGGCGGCGTCTCCAAGATCGGCTTCGCCTTCGTGGCCGGCCGCTGGGCGAGCCCCTTCTGGCAGGTCTGGGACCTGGCGATGCTGTGGCTCGCGATGCTGCACGGGGCCAACGGCCTGCGCACGGTCATCAACGACTACGCGGAGCGCGCGAACACCCGGCTGTGGCTGAAGGGCCTGCTCTACACCGCCACGGTGTTCACCATCCTGCTGGGCACGCTGGTGATCTTCACCTTCGACCCGAACATCCGCTAGGCACGGGGTTGCGAGAATCATGAAGATCCACAAGTACGACACCGTCATCGTCGGCGCGGGCGGCGCCGGTATGCGCGCCGCGATCGAGTCGACGAAGCGCAGCCGCACCGCCGTGCTGACCAAGCTCTACCCCACCCGGTCCCACACGGGCGCCGCGCAGGGCGGCATGGCCGCCGCGCTGGCCAACGTGGAGGAGGACAACTGGGAGTGGCACACCTTCGACACCGTCAAGGGCGGTGACTACCTGGTCGACCAGGACGCCGCCGAGATCCTGGCGAAGGAGGCCATCGACTCCGTCCTCGACCTGGAGAAGATGGGCCTGCCCTTCAACCGGACGCCCGACGGCACGATCGACCAGCGCCGGTTCGGCGGTCACAGCCGCAACCACGGCGAGGCCCCGGTCCGCCGGTCCTGCTACGCGGCCGACCGCACCGGCCACATGATCCTGCAGACGCTCTACCAGAACTGCGTCAAGCACGGCGTGGAGTTCTTCAACGAGTTCTACGTCCTCGACCAGCTGATCACCGAGGAAGACGGCGTCAAGAAGTCGTCGGGCGTCGTCGCGTACGAGCTCGCGACCGGCGAGATCCACGTCTTCCAGGCGAAGGCCGTGATCTACGCGTCCGGCGGCACCGGCAAGTTCTTCAAGGTGACGTCGAACGCGCACACGCTGACCGGTGACGGCCAGGCCGCCGTGTACCGCCGTGGGCTGCCGCTGGAGGACATGGAGTTCTTCCAGTTCCACCCGACCGGCATCTGGCGCATGGGCATCCTGCTGACGGAGGGCGCCCGCGGTGAGGGCGGCATCCTGCGCAACAAGGACGGCGAGCGCTTCATGGAGAAGTACGCGCCGGTCATGAAGGACCTCGCGTCCCGTGACGTCGTGTCCCGCTCCATCTACACGGAGATCCGCGAGGGCCGCGGCTGCGGTCCCGAGGGCGACCACGTCTACCTGGACCTGACGCACCTCCCGCCGGAGCAGCTGGACGCCAAGCTCCCGGACATCACCGAGTTCGCGCGCACCTACCTCGGCATCGAGCCCTACACGGACCCGATCCCGATCCAGCCCACCGCGCACTACGCGATGGGCGGCATCCCGACGAACGTCCAGGGTGAGGTCCTCAGCGACAACACCACGGTCGTCCCGGGTCTGTACGCGGCCGGCGAGGTCGCGTGCGTGTCGGTGCACGGCGCGAACCGGCTGGGCACCAACTCGCTGCTGGACATCAACGTGTTCGGCAAGCGGGCGGGCATCGCGGCGGCGGAGTACAGCCAGAAGGCCGACTACGTCGAGCTGCCGGAGAACCCCGCCCAGCAGGTGATCGACCAGGTCGAGCACCTGCGCGCCTCCACGGGCACCGAGCGGGTGGCGGTCCTGCGCCGCGAGCTGCAGGAGACCATGGACGCGAACGTCATGGTGTTCCGCACCGAGCAGACGATCAAGACGGCGGTCGAGAAGATCGCCGAGCTGCGCGAGCGCTACCGGAACGTGTCGATCCAGGACAAGGGCCGCCGGTTCAACACGGACCTGCTGGAGGCCATCGAGCTGGGCAACCTGCTCGACCTGGCCGAGGTCATGGCGGTGTCGGCGCTGGCCCGCAAGGAGTCCCGCGGCGGTCACTACCGCGAGGACTACCCGAACCGCGACGACGTCAACTTCATGCGCCACACCATGGCGTACCGCGAGGTCGGCGACGACGGCAGCGAGACCGTCCGTCTCGACTACAAGCCGGTCGTGCAGACCCGCTACCAGCCGATGGAGCGTAAGTACTGATGGCAACCCCTGTTCTGGACAAGGCGGACGCGGCCGGCCAGCCCGAGCCCGGCTTCGCCGACTCCCCCTACATCACGGTCACCTTCCGGATCCGCCGCTTCAACTCCGAGGTCTCGGCGGAAGCGGTCTGGGAGGACTTCCAGCTGGAGATCGACCCCAAGGAGCGGGTCCTCGACGGCCTCCACAAGATCAAGTGGGACCTCGACGGCACGCTGACCTTCCGCCGTTCCTGCGCCCACGGCATCTGCGGCTCGGACGCGATGCGGATCAACGGCAAGAACCGTCTCGCCTGCAAGACCCTGATCAAGGACCTCAACCCCGAGAAGCCGATCACGGTCGAGCCGATCAAGGGTCTGACGGTCCTGAAGGACCTGGTCGTGGACATGGACCCGTTCTTCCAGGCGTACCGCGACGTGATGCCCTTCCTCATCACGAAGGACACCAACGAGCCGACCCGGGAACGCTTCCAGACGGCCGAGGACCGCGAGCGCTTCGACGACACGACGAAGTGCATCCTCTGCGCGGCCTGCACGTCGTCCTGCCCGGTGTTCTGGAACGACGGCCAGTACTTCGGCCCGGCGGCCATCGTGAACGCCCACCGCTTCATCTTCGACTCGCGTGACGAGGCGGGCGAGCAGCGCCTGGAGATCCTGAACGACAAGGACGGCGTCTGGCGCTGCCGCACGACGTTCAACTGCACGGACGCCTGCCCGCGCGGCATCGAGGTCACCAAGGCGATCGCCGAGGTCAAGAAGGCGCTGATCACGCGCCGCTTCTGACTCCGTCGGCTCCGCTGAGGGCCCCGTTCCAGTGGATTCCACTGGAACGGGGCCCTCAGGCGTTCAAACGCCACGATCGGGTGAACGTGATCAAGACGGACACCGGGGCGGTGTCCGGCCTACGATGTTGCTCTCGACACCAGCCCCTAGGAGGCACGCGATGTCCGCAGCATCCGTCGAGCGGCCCCACGGCGACCGTCCGCTGATCGCGGAGGCGAACCGTCTCGTGGATCGCAACCCGGGCTATCGCGTCGAGATCATCGGAGGCCAGATCCTCATGTCCCCGCCCCCGGACGGTGCGCACGCCTGTGCCCTGACCGACCTGATGGTCCCCTTCCTCGCGGCGGGACTGCACGGAGCGGAGTCACAGGTGCTCCAGGGCATCGGGCTTTGGCTGCCGAGCGGTGCCGAGGACTACGCGATCCCGGACCTCGCGCTGGTGGATGCCGACGTCCAAGAACACCTCGTCGAGAACAACTGCTACGACCCCGTCTGCTTCCGTCTCGTCCTGGAAGTCACCTCCAGCAACTACCAGTCCGACCTACGCACCAAGGTCGCCGCCTACGCCGGCGCCGGTGTTCCCGTGTACGTCATCGTCGACCGTAAACACCAACGTCTCCATGTCCTGACCGACCCGGCCAAGGGCGAGTACGGCAATCACCGCGTCCATGCCCCCGGGGAACTCGTCACCCTCCCCGACTCCATCGGTGCCAAGGTCGCTCTGGACGTGACGGAGATCCTCACGGCGGGACAGCCGAAGCGGAGCGACTGAGCCTCTGTCACCACGAGGCATACCACTCGGGATCCCCGCTCCCGAGCCGCCGTCGAAGGTAGTCCTCCAGGCTGCTCGCCACCCACCGCCGGCTGTCCGTCTCGTGATCCCAGACGAAGACGTCCGACCGCTCGGGCTTCACCACGAAGGCGAAGAGATCACCGTTGCCGCCCTCCCCGAACAGCAGCAGCGGATCGAACGGCATATAGAGCCCCCGGAATTCGACCGAACTCCGGAACTCGAGATTCCGGTCCACGACCTCGCCGACCGAACACACCACCCCGGCCCCGAACTTGTCGCGGGCCCCGTCGGCCATGCGCCAGAAATCCTTCAACGCGGCAGGAAGCGGATGCCCCAACACCACTTCCGCGACCCGCATCTCCTCCTCGCACCCGGGTCCGCCCGCCACTTCCACGTCCCCCGCGAGCGAGGAGATGAGCTCGATCCACATGCGCTCATCCTTCATGGATCTGCACCATGCACAACCCTCGCCGCGCGACGAGAACGCAGACGCCTCGCAACTCAACGAGACATTTGTCCAGATTTGAGCGACGGGCACCTAATCTGATCGCATGTCAGATGACCAGTCGTACGACCTGCTCGGGTTCGACAACGTCCTGCTGCCCGTCGGCGATCTCGGCGAGGCCGTCGCTTTCTACGGGCGGGCGGGTTTCGCGGTGGCGTTCCGGCTCGACGAGGCCGGGATCGTGTTGCTGAAGGTCGGGGGCGAGACGCCGGGGATCCTGCTGCGGCAGGAGGAGGGGCTGGGGCATCGGCCGCCGGCCTGGCCGTCCACGCGCGTGTGGATGGAGGTGCCGGACGCGCGGGCGGCGGCCCGGCGGCTGGCCGGCGCCGGGATCGCCGCGCTCGATCCGCCGTTCCCCGTGGCGACCGGGTGGACGGTCGAGGTCGCGGACCCCTGGGGGAACGTCCTCGGGTTCACGGACTACTCAAAGCGGCCCGAGCTCGGACGCCCACTCGGTTGAACGTGTTCAAAAACAGGTCTACAGTTTTCCCTGTCAGCGTTTTGAACGTGTTCAAGAGCGCGTTCGGCTACGCGTTCGCGTGCAAGCGTTCGCGAAAGGGTGGGGAACATGGACCGCACGGTCATCGCCTACGTCATCTACCTCGTCGTCAGCATCGGACTCACCGTCTGGGTGGCCAGGACCCTCAGCCGCAACGGGCGGATCTTCCTCGCCGACGTGCTGCAGGGGAACGAGAAGCTCGCCGACGCCGTCAACCACCTCCTGGTGGTCGGCTTCTACCTGGTCAACCTCGGCTTCGTCGCGCTCTACCTGAGCGGCGACGACACCATCGAGGACACCCGCGGCATCTTCGAGGCCCTGTCGACCAAGGTGGGCGTGGTGCTGCTGGTGCTCGGTGCGATGCACCTGGGCAACGTGTACGTGCTCAACCGGATCCGGCGGCGCGGGATCATGGAGCGCGAGCAGCTCCCGCCGGTCGCCCCGCAGGGCTGGGCCACCCCGTCGGCGCCCACGGCCGGGGCGTGACGACCATGGCCGCCGAACAGGCCGCCGCCGCGGACCGGGACGCCCTTCGCGTCCCGGTCCGCGGGCTCACCGTCCTCTACGACCCCGACTGCTCCCTGTGCGCGTTCCTGCGCGACTGGCTGGGCCGGCAGCCGCAGCTGGTGCCGCTGGAGTTCGTCCCGGCGGCCTCCGCCGAGGCCTGCGCCCGCTTCCCCGGGCTCGACCACCGCGCCACCCTCGACGAGATCACCGTCGTCGGCGACTCCGGGCAGGTCTACACGGGCGCCGCCGCCTGGATCGTCACCCTGTGGGCGCTGCGCGAGCACCGTCCGATGTCCCACCGGCTGAGCACGCCCGCCGGGGCGAAGGTCGCGCGGGCCGTGGTCCTCGCCGCCGCGAAGTGGCGCGACGGGCAGGGCGCGGGCTGGGGCGGGGGCGTGTACCGCCGGGGCGACGGGTGGTCGTACGACCCGTACCAGGGCTGGGCCTACCACCCGCCCACCTGTGCCGACGGCTCCTGCTCCACTCGTTAGGCTCCTTCCGTGCCTGCGAACATCGAGAACCCCGGCGAGATCCCCGGCGAGGACGCCGACCGTGGCGACGCCGACCCCGGCGTCACCGGTCATGACGACGCCGTCGCGCCCGTCAGCAAGTCCGAGCAGACCCGCGCCCTGATCCTGGAGACGGCGATGCGGCTGTTCCAGGAACGCGGCTACGACAAGACGACGATGCGGGCCATCGCCAAGGAGGCCGGGGTCTCGGTCGGCAACGCGTACTACTACTTCGCCGGCAAGGAGCACCTGATCCAGGGCTTCTACGACCGGCTCGCCGCCGAGCACCGGGCGGCCGTCCGGGACGTCCTGGCCCGGGAGACGAGCCTGGAGGCCCGGCTGGCGGGGGTGCTGCGGGTCTGGCTGGACGTGGCGACGCCGTACCACGAGTTCGCGGTCCAGTTCTTCAAGAACGCGGCCGACCCGGACAGCCCGCTGAGCCCGTTCTCCGCCGAGTCGGAGCACGCGCGCGTGGAGGCCATCGCCGTCCACAAGGAGGTGCTCGCGGGGTCGAAGGCGAAGGTGCCGGAGGAACTGCGGGAGGTGCTGCCCGAGTTGATGTGGCTCTCGCAGATGGGCCTCGTCATGTACTGGATCTACGACCGCACCGAAGGGCGCGAGCGCAGTTACCGGCTGGCCGAGCGCGGCGCGCGGCTCACCGCGCGGGGCGTGGCGCTGGCCCGGTTCCGGGTGCTGCGGCCGCTCGTCCTGGAGGTGCACGACCTGTTCACGGACTTCCTGCCCGGCATGACGAACGCCCTGCCGGATCCGGCAGGGCGTTCGGGCAAGGTCGGCTGACGTCAGGGCCGGCTGACCACAGGGTCAGTTGACCTCCGACATCTCCGTCAGCTCCACGTCGTACACCAATGGTTCTCCCGCGACCCTCACCTGGCGGGCCCGGGAGTCGTAGGAGTCGGCCGTCGCCGCCAGCAGATACGTCCCCGGGGCCGGGACCGAGACGATGTAGGAGCCGTCGGCCAGGGAGGTGACGCGGTCCAGCTCCCGGCCGCCCAGGGACCGGAGCGTGACCGCCGCGCCCTCGACCGGGTCGCCGGCCGTGTCCCGGACGAAGCCGTGGACGACGGAGGACGGGCCCTCGCCCGCCGCGGCCGGCGCCGCGGGCTCCTCCTTCGGCTCCACCGCCAGATGCGGCAGCCGCTTCTCCAGCCAGCCCGGCAGCCACCAGTTGGAGTCGCCGAGCAGGTGCATCGCGGCCGGGACCAGGGCCGTGCGCAGGATGAACGCGTCCAGGGCGACCGCCGCCGCGAGACCGACGCCCGCCATGGCCGCGCCCGCGTCGCCGCTGAGCACGAACGCGAGGAACACACAGACCATGATCAGGGCCGCCGAGTTGATGACCCGGCTGGTCTCCGCGAGGCCGACGCGGACCGCGCGGGCGTTGTCGCGCGTGTGCACCCACTCCTCGTGCATCCGGCTGACCAGGAAGACCTGGTAGTCCATCGACAGGCCGAAGAGCAGCGACAGCATGATGACCGGCAGGAAGGCGTTGATCGGGCCCTCCTTGCCGAGGCCGAGCAGTTCCAGGCCCCAGCCCCACTGGAAGATCGCGACGAGGACGCCGAAGGAGGCCGCCGCCGCGATCAGGTTCATCACGGCCGCCGTCAGCGGCACCACCAGGGAGCGGAAGGCGACCAGGAGGAGCAGGAAGCCCAGGCCGATGATGGTGGCGACGAACAGCGGGAGCCGGTCGCCGGTGACCGTGGCGAAGTCCTTCGAGACGGCCGTCACCCCGCCCACATGGGCCTCGACCCCCGCCTCGGCGACGACGTCCTCGCGCAGCCGGTCGATGAGCGTGTCCGTCTCCTCGGACTGCGGGGAGGTCGTGGGCACCACCTGGATGACGGTGACGCCCTGTGCGGGCGGCAGCGCGGCCGCCTGGGCCACGCCGGGCGTCTCCTCGATGCTCTTGACCAGCGCGGTGGTGTCACCGCCCTGCACGACCACCTGGAGCGGGCCGTTGAAGCCCGGCCCGAAGCCCTCCGCGAGCAGGTCGTAGGCCTTGCGGGTGGTCGTCGCGGCGTCGTCGTTGCCCTGGTCGGTGGCGCCGAGGCGGAGCGACAGCACCGGCAGCGCGAGGACGGCCATGACGACGAACGCGAGCGCGGCGATCGTCCGGGGCCTGCGCTGCACGCCCGTCGACCAGCGGGCCGCGGGTCCGCTCGTCCTCTCCGGCTCGGGGCCGGTCGCCTCGAGCCGGCGCCGCTGCTTGCGGCTCAGCACGCGCCCGCCCAGGAAGCCGAGCAGCGCGGGCAGCAGGGTGGTGGCGGCGAGGACGCTCAGCACCACGGTCAGGGAGGTGCCGATGACGACGCCGTCCAGGAAGCGCAGGTTCGTGACCAGCATCCCGGCGAGCGCGATGCACACCGTGCCGCCCGCGAACAGCACCGCGCGGCCCGAGGTGTTGAGGGCGGTGACCGCCGACTCCTCGGGGTCCAGGCCGCGCAGGACGCCCTTGCGGTGCCGGGTGACGATGAACAGGGCGTAGTCGATGCCGACGCCGAGGCCGATCAGCGAGGAGAGCAGCGGGGCCAGGTCGGGGATGTCGGTGACATGGCTCAGCAGCTGGGTCCCGAAGAGGCCCATGCCGACGCCGAAGATCGCGATGGCGAGCGGCAGCAGCATCGCGAAGAGCGAGCCGAAGGCGAGGAACAGGACCACGGCGGCCGCGCCGAGGCCGACCATCTCCGCGAGGCCGGTGGGCGGTTCCTGCACCCGCATGATGGCCTGGCCGCCCAACTCGACCTCCAGGCCGTCGCGTTCGGCGCCCTGTGCGGTGTCGACGACGTCCTGGACGAGTTCCTTGGGCACGGCGTTCGCCTGCTCGGTGAAGGTGATCTGGGCGTAGGCGATCCGCCCGTCATCGCTGATCTGCGCCGTGCCCCCGTCCCCCGAGTACGGGCCGGCGACCTGGCCGACGCCCTTCATCTTCGCTATCTCGTCAAGCGCCGGCTGGATCCGGGACTGCACGTCCCGGTCGCGGACCGAGCCCTCGTCGACCTTCCACACGACGGTGTCGGTGTCGCCCGCGCGCGCGGGAAACGCCTTCTCCATCAGGTCGTACGCCTTCTTGGAGTCCGTGTCGGGGAGGGAGAAGACGTTCGCGTAGTCCGTGCCCGCCGTCGAGGCCGAGAATCCCAGGCCGAACAGCGCCCCCACCCACAGCAACAGGACCACCAGCCGATGCCGGTAACACCAGCGCGCCAATGCCGCCACGATCGAGCTCCTCACTCACAGTCGGATGGTCCCCCCAGGTCCTGGGAACAGGATCGGCAGCGGCACACGCGTGTGGACACGGCACGCCCATGACTCTCAAGGAACTCCAAAGACCGTTCCGGCCCGGCTGTCGGCGGCCCGCCCGATACTGGGGGCATGACGACGGCCCAAGGCACCGTGCTGGTCGTGGAGGACGAACCGAGCATCGCGGACGTCCTCGCCATCGCCCTGCGCTACCACCGCTTCGAGGTCATGATCGCGGGCACCGTCCGCGAGGCCCTCGCGCTCGCCGGCCGCACCCGGCCCGACGTGGCGCTGCTGGACGTGATGCTGCCGGACGGCGACGGCCGGGCGCTGGGGCGTGAACTGCGCGCCCGCAGGCCGGACCTGGCGCTCGTCTTCCTCACCGCGCGGGACGCGCCGGCCGAGATCGTCGGCGCCCTCGGCTTCGGCGACGACTACATCACCAAACCGTTCGACATCGACGTGGTCGTCGCGAGGATCACGGCGGTGCTGCGCCGGACCCGGCCGGCCGACGTCCTCCCGCAGCGGCCGCCGCTGCGGTACGGCGATCTGGAGCTGGACGACACGACGTACAGCGTGCACCGCGCGGGGCGCTCGGTCGAGCTCACGCCCACCGAGTACGCGCTGCTGCGGTTCCTGGTGCGCAACGGGGGCCGGATCGTGCCCAAGGAGCAGCTCCTGCGCCACGTCTGGCAGTACGAGCACACACCGCCGGAGTCGACGGTCGTCGAGACCTACATCAGCTATCTGCGGCGCAAGCTGGACGGCCTGGGAGCGCCGGTGATCACCACGCGGCGGGGCGTGGGATACGGGCTGGCATGAGGCGGGCGCACCGGCACGGCGTCCACTCCCTGCGGATCAAGCTGACCGCGGCGAACGTCTTCCTGCTCGCGCTCGGCATCGTCGTGGCCACCGCCGTCAGCCTCATGGGGATGCGGCACTATCTGCTCGGCCAGGTGGACGCCCAGCTGACCAAGATGCGTGATTCGCTGGGCAGTTCGCAGCTGACCATGCGGGAGATCGACTCGCTGAGCGTGCTGAGCGTCATCAGCGACCGCTACTCGCTCCAGGCGACGGACGCCCGGCCGGCCCCGGACTCGATCTTCACCGCCGTCGACGGCGAGGGCACGGTCCTCACCCTCTTCGGCATCAGGCCCACCGAGGCCCAGCACGGACTGGCGGACGCCGTGCACGATCCGCGGGCCCTCGCCGCCGACAGCGGCCCGCACGCCGTCAGCGTGCACGGCGCCGCCTACCGGGCGACCGCGACCCGGCTCCCCGACGGCACGTACATCCTGCTGGCCACCTCCACCGAGGGCCTCCACAAGGGCATAGCGAAGGCCCTGAAGCTCGACGTCGCCGTCGGCACGCTGCTGCTCGCCCTGCTCGCCTGTCTGACCCTGTTCAGCGTGCGGCGGCGGATGCGGCCGCTGGAGGACATGGTGGAGACGTCGTCGGCGATCGCCGAGGGCGACCTGACCCGGCGCGTGCCCTCCAGCCACCACCCCACGCAGGAGGTCGAGCAGCTGCGGCTCGCCCTGAACTCCATGCTCCACCAGGTGGAGACGGCGTACCGCACGCGCGAGCGCAGCGCGGCCCAGCTGCGCCGCTTCGTCGCCGACGCCTCGCACGAACTGCGCACCCCGCTGTCCGCGATCCGCGGCTATCTCCAGCTGTTGGAGCAGGGGATGCTGGTCGAGCCCGGGGAGCGCAGACGGGCCTGGGACCGGATGAACGGCGAGGTGGACCGCATGGGCCGGCTCATCGACGAGCTGCTCACCCTGGCCCGCCTCGACCAGCGGCCCGAGCTGCGGCTGCGCAACGTCGACGTGAGCCGGCTGGTGCGGGACGCGGCACAGGACCTGCGGGCCCAGCAGCCCGGGCGGCCGGTCACGGTGGAGGCCGACGGCGCCGTCCTGGTGTGGGCCGACGAGTCGGGGCTGCGGCAGGTGCTGGGCAACCTGGTGGCGAACGTCCGCACGCACACGGCGGCCGATGTGCCGGTGCGGCTCGCGTTGGAGCGCGCGGACGGCGTCGTACGGCTGTCGGTCGAGGACAAGGGGCCGGGGCTGGGCGCGGAGGACGCGGCGCGGGTCTTCGACCGCTTCTTCCGGGCCGGCGGCGGCGCGGGCAGCGGGCTGGGCCTGGCGATCGTGCAGGGGGCGGTCCGGGCGCACGGCGGCGAGGTGAGCGTGCGGACGGCGCCGGGCGAGGGCCTGGAGGTGGCGGTGACGCTGCCGGCGCGGCTTACGGGCTGCGAATAAGCGCTCCGCTGGTGCCGCGAGGTGCCGCGATGGGCCGTCGATTCGGTGCGGCGCCGTCGTGGCTGGTCGCGCAGTTCCCCGCGCCCCTTCAGGGCGCTGCTGTGGGTTCGACGACCAGGGCCCAGACCGTCTTGCCGTGCCGGCCTCGGCTCCAGACGCCCCACGCGGCGGCGATGTGCTCCACCAGGTGCAGGCCCCGGCCGTGTTCCTCCCACTCCCCGACCGGCCGCAGCCGGGGTTCGACCCGGCCCTCGTCGGAGACCTCTATCAGGCAGGAGCCGTCGCCCAGGGCGGTGACGGCCACCTCGAACTCCCGCTCCCGCAGCGGCCCGTGGCGTACGACGTTGGTGGCCAGCTCGGACACGACGAGGACGGCGTCGACCAGCGCCGGGTCCTCGGGGCCGTGCCCCCAGTCGGCGAGATGGTCGCGCACCCGGCGCCGGGCGAGACCGACGGACGCCGGGTGCCGGGGCAGCCGGAAGGAGTTGCGTCTCAGCACGTCTGCTCCTCACCTCCTGCACACCTCCGTCACATGGTGCCGCGTCGGGTGCCTGCCCGGTGGGGTGGGTGCGCATGCCCGCTGACGGGATCAAGCCCGCGGGCCGGGGTGATTCGGCTCAGATCCAGTCGAGCTTCCACAGCCGGAACACGCCGTTGCCGTCGGCCAGATACTGGCCGCCGCCGATGTCCGAGCTGGTGACGATGTACTCCTTGCGCTGCCACAGCGGGATGACCGGCACGTCCTCGGCGACGACCTGCTGGAGGTCGCGGAAGTCGTCGTCGACCCGGCTGCGGTCGGCGAACTGCTGGCTGTCGGTGATGTAGCCGTCGACCTTCTTGTTGCTGTAGCCGGTGTTCATGGTGGAGTCGGTGCCGACGAGCGGGGCCGCGAAGGTGTCCGGGTCGGGGTAGTCGGCGACCCAGCCGACGGCGTACGCGTCGAGTTTGCCGGTGGCCCACCGCTTCTGGAAGTCGGTCCACTCGTAACCCTTGACGTTCACCTTGAACAGGCCGCTCGCCTCCAGCTGCCGCTTGAGCTCGGTGGCCTCGGCCGCCGCGGAGCCGCTGCCCAGGCCGTAGCCGTAGGTGAAGCTCACCGGGACGCTGACGCCGGCCTCCTCCAGCAGCTTGCGCGCCTTCTTGGCGTCCGGGTCCGGGTAGCTGTCGAAGAAGGAGGTGGTGTGGCCGGTGATGCCGGTCGGGATGAGCGAGTACAGCGGCTCGACGGTCCCGTCGTATACGGTCGACGCGAGCTGCGCGCGGTCGATCAGCCAGGCCAGTGCCTTGCGGACGTCCGTTTCGTGCAGCGGCGAGCCGGAGCGGGTGTCGAAGTACAGGTTGCGGGTCTCGGAGCTGTCGGCCTCGGTGACGCGCATGTCGGGGTCGCTGGCGTTGAGAGCGGCGAGGACCTTGGGCGGCAGCTGCCGGGTGGCGGCCTGGACCTCCTTGGCCTGCCAGGCCTTGTCCAGGGCCTCGGGGTCGGCGTAGTAGCGCAGCTCGATCGGCGCGCCGGTGTCCACCGCGCCCCGGTAGCCCGAGTTGGGCGACAGGACGACCTTCTTGCCCTTCGAGTACCCCGTCAGCCGGTACGGGCCGCTGCCGTCGACATCGTTGCCGGTGCGCAGGGCGTCGGCCGGGTAGCGGGTGTGGTCGACGATCGAGCCGGCTCCGGTGGCCACCTTGAACGGGAAGGTGGCGTCCGGCGACGACAGATGGAAGGTGGCGGTCATGCCCTTGGCGTCCACCGACTTCAGGGTGGAGAACAGCGACGCGGGACCGACGTCCGAGTTGATCTTCTTGACCCGGTCGAAGGAGAACTTCACGTCCTCGGCCGTGACCTTGTCGCCGCCGGTGAAGGTGAGGTCGTCGCGCAGCTCGCAGGTGTAGGTGGTCAGGCTGCCCTTCGCGAAGGAACAGCTCTTGGCCGCGTCCGGCACGGGCGAGACGCCGCCGGGCTCGTAGGTCAGCAGCGACTGGAAGACGTTGCTGAACAGCGCCCAGGAGCCGGCGTCGTAGGCGCCGGCCGGGTCGAGCGAGGTGACGGTGTCCGTGGTGCCGACCGTGATGGTCTCGTCGCTCTTGTCCTGCGACGGCAGCAACTGCCAGCCGCCCACCGCGACGACCGCGAGAACCAGCAGCGTCACGAGTATCCGCATGCGAGCCGATCGCATGGTGGTGTCCTGCCTCCCGGCCCTCGAGACCGGGCCCAGTCCACAAAAAACTGCCACTCCCCATGGCGGCGGGCTCACCTAATCACAGGGGTTTCAGGTGACGGAAGAGGATTCTGACGACATGAGAAAACCCTTACCCACGCACTGTTTCAGCCGAGTTTCACAGCTTCTCCACAGGTCCCTCCGCGCCCCGGGCGACGCCCCGGCCGGCCGTCAGGTCCGCGTCGACGCCAGTTGGATCACGGTGATGTCGGACGGGGCTCCCACGCGCGTGGGCGGGCCCCAGGCGCCCGCGCCCCGGGACACGTACAGCTGCGTGTCGCCGTAGCGCTCCAGGCCCGCCACGGTCGGGTTCGCGGCGGCGGCGATCAGGTTGCCGGGCCACAGCTGGCCGCCGTGCGTATGGCCGGAGAGCTGGAGGTCGACGTCGTGGCTCACGGCGTCGTGGATCTGCACGGGCTGGTGGGCGAGGAGCACGCACGCGCGCGTGGTGTCACGGTCGCCGAGCGCCCTGGTGAAGTCGGGGCCCTGGCCGTCGCTCTCGCCCGCGATGTCGTTGACGCCGGCCACGTCGAACCAGGGCAGCTCGGTGCGGGCGTTCTCCAGCGGGTTCAGGCCGAGCCGGCGCACCTCCTCGACCCACTGCTCGGCGCCGGAGAAGTACTCGTGGTTGCCGGTGACGAAGAAGCTGCCGTGCCGCGCCTTCAGCTGCGCGAGCGGGGCGGCCGCCGGGCCCAGGTCCTTGACGCTGCCGTCGACCAGGTCGCCGACGACCGCGATCAGGTCGGGCTGCGTCGAGTTGATCGTGTCGACGACCCGCCTCGCGAAACCCCGGCCGAGGACGGGGCTCAGGTGGATGTCGCTGACGACCGCGATCCGGTAGCCGTGGGCGGCGCGCGGCAGCTTGGCCAGCGGCACGGTCACCCGCTTGACGCGGGGGCCGCGCAGGACGCCGTAGGTGCCGTAACCGACCGTCCCGACGGCGGCCGCGGCGGCCGCGCCGCCCACGACCCGGGAGACGAACAGCCGCCGCGAGGGCCCGCCGACCGTCCCTTCGGACGCCTTGCCGTCCCCTGGCCGATCGGACCTCGGCCCGGCAGCCCCCGGCCCGGCAGTCGCCGTCTCACCGGACCCTGGCCCGTCGGGCCCGGACGGGTCGGGCGCGGTCTCGCCGGGCGCCGGTCGGTCGGACGCCGGCCGGTCGGACGTCGGCCGGTCGGACGTCGGCCGGTCGGACGTCGGGGCGTCGGGCTCGGGTCCGCCGGCCCCCGGACGGTCGGACGTCGGCCGCTGGTGCTCCGGGGCGCCCACCGGGAGCGGTTTCTGGCCCGGCTGCGGCTGCGGCTGTGACCGGGGGTGCGGCGCGGGCGTCCCGGCGGTCGCCGCGCGCCGCTGAAGGAAGCGGCGCAGCAGTGGGCGTACGGCCTCGCCGACGACCACGGCCAGCATGAGGTACATCGCCAGGGCCAGCCACAGGAAGCCGGGCCAGGCCAGGACGCGTTGGAGCCAGAACGGCGCGCCCGTGCGTTCGGCGACCAGGGCGCCGATCGCCAGCACCCAGCCGCCCGCGATCAGCGCCGCGCCCCCGCGGCGCGCCCAGCCGGGCCCGCGGGTCGTGTCGTGGAACAGACGGCGCCACAGGTACCAGTTGGCTGCGACGATCACGGTCAGCGCGAGCAGCGCGAAGACGATCACCATGGCTAGGACGTCCGTCCGGGCCGTCCGAGTGCGCGCAGACCGCGCAACCCGATGCCCCCGACGACCGTCCCCAATACGAAGGAAACGACGGCGAGCGTCAGGTGCACCCAGAAGTACGCCGTGGGGTCGCCGTCGTCGAACGCGAGCCCGCTGCTGTCCTTGACCAGGTTTTTGACGAAAGTGACCCAGATGACCCAGCTCCACACCCCGAAGGCGAGCAGGAACCAGGAGACGGGGCGGCTGAGCTTCATGCGTTCAGTATCACCGCAGGGTGTCCGGTTCCGTGACCGGGGTGGGGAGGGCGGTGGGACTTCCCGTCGTGTGCCAGGTACTTTCTCCGACGTGCCCGCACCCATGAAGCAGACCGTCAGGCGCTCCCTGCTGGTCACCTCCGCGACCCTCGCGTCCTTCGCGCTCACCGCGCCCGCCTCGCTCGCGGCGCCGAGTCCGACGCCGTCGCCGTCCGCGTCGCCGAAGGCCAGTGCGTCCCCTTCGGCCGGTCCGTCCGTCACTCCCCCGGCGAACATGTCGACCGTGGGCGGGACGCGGCTCGGTCAGGCCGGGACTCAGGTGGCGATCGCCGGGGGCGCGCCGGTGCTGCCGAAGGACATCAGCGCGCGGTCGTGGATCGTCGCCGACGCCGAGTCGGGGGACGTGCTGGCCTCGCACAACGCGCACTGGCGGCTGCCCCCGGCGAGCACGCTGAAGATGCTCTTCGCGGACACCGTGCTGCCGAGGTTCCCCAGGACCACCGCGCACAAGGTCGTGCCGGCGGACCTGGCCGGCATGGGGTCCGGCTCCAGCCTGGTCGGCATAAAGGAGGGCGAGACGTATACGGTCCACGACCTGTGGCTCGGCGTCTTCCTGCGGTCGGGCAACGACGCCGTGCACGTCCTGTCGGCGATGAACGGCGGCGTCCGCGCCACGGTGAAGGAGATGAACGAGCACGCCGAGGAGCTCCAGGCCCTCGACACGAACGTCATCTCCCCCGACGGGTACGACGCCCCCGGCCAGGTGTCCTCGGCGTACGACCTGACGCTGTTCGCCCGCTCGGGTCTGCAGAAGAAGGACTTCCGGGAGTACTGCTCGACCGTCTCGGCCAAGTTCCCGGGCGCGACGACGAAGAACAAGAAGGGCAAGACGACCCGCGGGACCTTCGAGATCCAGAACACCAACCGGCTGCTCAGCGGCGACTACGACATGACCCAGTACCCGGGCATCGCGGGCGTCAAGAACGGCAACACCACCAACGCGGGCGCCACCTTCACCGGGGTCGCCGAACGCAACGGCCGGGTGCTGCTCGTCACGGTCATGAACCCGTCGAAGACGGACCACAACGAGGTCTACAAGGAGTCCGCGGCCCTGCTCGACTGGGGCTTCCAGGCGGCCGGCAAGGTGACGCCGGTGGGGGAGCTGGTCGCGCCGCAGGGCACGACGCAGGCCAGCGCCCAGCCCGGCGCGAACGCCTCCCCCGAGGCGGCCGGGGAGGCCGGCGGCGCGGGGAACGTGTCGTCGAAGCCGGTGGCGGGCGCGGTGGCGGAGAACGGCTCCGGGGGCATGTGGATCGCGCTGGCGATCGCCGGCGGCCTGCTGGTGCTGCTGGCGGGCGGCGCGTTCCTGGTCAACCGCCGCTGGCCGCTGCCGGACCTGGTACGACGTCGTCGCTGACGTCGATGTCCTGGGGGTCGTCGGGTGCACTGCCGGTCGCCGTCCAGGCCGCGCAGTACAGGACCAGCTTCGAGGTGAAGTTGATCCACAGCAGCAGGGCGATGGGCACACCGAACGCGCCGTACATGCTCTTCGCGGCCACGCCCTGCATATAGCCGCTGAGCAGCAGCTTCAGCAGCTCGAAGCCGACGGCGCCGAGGAGCGCGGCGACGACCAGCCGGCGGCGGGTCGGTTCGACGCCCGGCAGCAGCGTCAGGACGTACAGCAGGAGCAGGAAGTCGGCGAGGACGGCGACGGAGAACGCGGCGACGCGCAGCAGCAGGCTGCCCCAACCCGCCTTGTCGATGCCGAGTTGGTCGGTGATCCAGCCGACCAGGGCCGAGGCGACGGTGGAGATGGCGAGGGTGAGCAGGACCGCGCCGCCCAGCCCGACGAGGACGCCCGCGTCCTTGGCCTTGCGCAGGAGCGGGTTCTCGTCGCTGTCCGGCAGCTCCCACACCGCGCGCAGACAGTCCCGCATCTGGCCGACCCAGCCGATGCCGGTGAACAGCAGCACCGCGCCGGCGATGAGGCCGATGGCGCCGGCGTTCTGGACGAGGCCGTTGATGTCCAGCTGGTCGGAGATGCCGGGCACCTGATCGGTGATCTTGTCCTGGAGCTCCTGCTGCTGGGACGTGCTCAGCGTGGCGGCGGCGATGGCGGCGGCGACGGTCAGCAGCGGGAAGAGCGCGATGAAGCTGATGAACGTCATCGCGGCGGCGAGCCGCGTCCACTTCACCCGGTCCAGGCGCTCGTACGACCGCCACGCGTGGGTGGCGGTGAGCCGCGTGACCAACGGCCCGATTCCGGGAAGCTTTTTCAGCCAGTCCATGATCCGACTCTGCCCTTCTCGGGGACACCCGATGTCCTGGTACCCCCATTTCGGGGAGCGAGCAGGCAGCACGGGACGTTTCATAACCGATAGCCCGCATATGGGCGATACGTTCGGTTCCATGTCTGACGCCTTCGGCCTCCCCCAGTCCCTGCTCGTCCTCGGCGGCACGTCAGAGATCGCGCTGGCCACCGTGCGCCGGCTGATCGCCCGCCGCGCCCGCACGGTGTGGCTGGCGGGGCGCCCGTCGGCCGCCCTGGAGACGGCGGCCGCGGAGCTGCGCGTGCTGGGGGCGGACGTGCACACCGTGCCCTTCGACGCGCTGGACACCGCGTCCCACGAGGCGGTCCTGGGCAAGGTCTTCGCCGAGGGCGACGTCGATGCTGTGCTGCTCGCCTTCGGCGTCCTCGGCGACCAGGCGAACGACGAGCGCGATCCGGCGGCCGCGGTGCGCGTCGCGCAGACCAACTACACGGGCGCGGTGTCGGCGGGGCTGATCTGCGGGCGGGCCCTGCAGACCCAGGGTCGCGGCTCGCTGGTCGTCCTGTCCTCCGTCGCCGGCGAGCGGGCCCGCCGCTCGGACTTCATCTACGGCTCCAGCAAGGCCGGCCTCGACGCCTTCGCCCAGGGCCTGGGCGACGCGCTGCACGGCACGGGCGTCCATGTCATGGTCGTACGCCCCGGGTTCGTCCGGACGACGACCGCCGGGCGGGCCGAGGAGCCGCTGAGCACGACCCCCGCGGCGGTCGCCACGGCCGTCGAACTGGGGCTGCGGCGACGCTCGGAGACGGTGTGGGTGCCGGGGATCCTGCGCGTGGCGATGACGGTGCTACGGCACACACCACGAGCGCTGTTCCGACGCCTGCCGATCTAGGGCAGCGCCCAGCAGCGCCCTGAAGGGGCGCGGGGAACTGCGCGACCAGCCACGACGGCGCCGCAGCAGAACGACGGCACACCCAGCGGAGCGTTTCAGCGGGTGGGGAGGGAACCGCGGTCGGCGTGGGCCGGCTGCGGGGGTACGACCGCGCTGCCGAAGGCGTACTCGCGGAGTTTGCGCCAGACGCCGTCGGAGCCCTGCTCGGCGAGGGCGAAGCCCGTGCAGGACCATTCGGCCTCGTAGTGGGCGAGCTCCTCGAAGGCGCGGTCCATCGCCGCCTCGTCGATGCCGTGCGCGACGGTGACGTGCGGGTGGTAGGGGAACTGGAGCTCGCGGGTGAGCGGCCCGGACGCGTCCCGCACCAGCTGCTGGAGCCAGGCGCAGGATTCGGCGCCCTCGACGACCTTCAGATAGACCACCGGCGACAGGGGCCGGAAGGTGCCCGTGCCGGACAGCCGCATCGGGAAGGGCCGCCCGGCCGCGGCGACCTCGCTCAAGTGCGCCTCGACGGCCGTGAGCCCGCCCGCCTCGACCTCGGTCGGCGGCAGCAGCGTGACGTGGGTGGGGATGCCGTGAGCCGCGGCGTCGCCGAAGCCCGCGCGCCGCTCCTGGAGCAGGCTGCCGTGAGGCTCCGGGACCGCGATCGACACGCCGATCGTTACGGTCCCCACGTCTTCTCCTGTCGTCATGTCGTCATGGCGGGGTGTGGCGCCAGGCTGTCGTGCCGGGTTCGTACTCAGTCGTACGGCTATCGACTGTACGGCCACGGCTGTGCTCTGGGCAGGCGCAGGGGAAGTGATGTGCAGCGCTCTGCCCAGAGGAACGTGTGTGCGGTGCGCCCCGGGTGCTTCCGAGCGCCGCTCAGTGCTTCGCGGGTCGGTGCTCGGTGGGCCGGTGCTCGGCAGGTCGGTGCTCGGCTGGTCAGTGCTTCGCGGGCAGGAAGCCCACCCGCTGGTACGCCTGGGACAGCGTCTCGGCGGCGACCGCACGGGCCTTCTCCGCGCCCTTGGCGAGGATCGAGTCGAGCGTCTCCGGGTCGTCCAGGTACTGCTGGGTGCGGTCCCGGAACGGCGTCACGAAGTCGGCGACGACCTCGGCGAGGTCCGTCTTGAGCGCGCCGTAGAGCTTGCCCTCGTACTCCTGCTCCAGCTCCGGGATGCTCTTGCCGGTCAGCGTGGAGTAGATCGTGAGCAGGTTGCTCACGCCGGGCTTGTTCTCGGCGTCGAAGCGGACGACCGTGTCGGTGTCCGTGACCGCGCTCTTGACCTTCTTCGCGGTGACCCTCGGCTCGTCGAGCAGGTTGACGAGGCCCTTCGGCGTGGACGCCGACTTGCTCATCTTGATCGACGGGTCCTGAAGGTCGTAGATCTTCGCCGTCTCCTTGAGGATGTACGGCTTCGGGATCGTGAACGTCTCGCCGAAGCGGCCGTTGAAGCGCTCCGCGAGGTCGCGGGTCAGCTCGATGTGCTGGCGCTGGTCCTCGCCGACCGGGACCTCGTGGGCCTGGTAGAGCAGGATGTCCGCGACCTGGAGGATCGGGTACGTGAACAGGCCGACGCTCGCGCTCTCGGCGCCCTGCCTGGCGGACTTGTCCTTGAACTGGGTCATCCGGCTCGCCTCGCCGAAGCCGGTGAGGCAGTTCATGACCCATGCGAGCTGCGCGTGCTCGGGGACATGGCTCTGGACGAACAGCGTGCAGCGCTCGGGGTCGAGACCGGCGGCGAGGAGCTGGGCGGCGGCCATGCGGGTGTTGGCCGTGAGCTCCTTCGGGTCCTGCGGCATCGTGATCGCGTGCAGGTCGACGACCATGTAGAACGCGTCGTGGGTCTCCTGCAGGGCTACCCACTGGCGGACGGCGCCGAGGTAGTTGCCGAGGTGGAACGAGCCAGCCGTCGGCTGGATTCCGGAGAGCACGCGGGGTCGGTCAGAGGCCATGTTTTTCATTGTCTCAGAGGTGTGGGGTGGTTTCGGTACGCGGGAAGCTGCGGGCCGGTGGGGGCTTGTCGCTCCCCCACTCTCGGCTGCGCTCGAGCGGGGGGACCCCCATCGCGGCGGAGCCGCAAATAGATGCGGCCCCGCGCCCCTGAGAACATCTCAGCCGAGGTCGATCTCCGGGTACAGGGGGAAGCCCGCCACCAGGTCCGTCGCCCTCCGGGAGATCTCGTCGGCGATCTTCTCGTCCAGGACGTGGGAGGCCTTCGACGCGGCGCCCGACTTCGTCGTGCCCGGCTCGGCGGCCGTGAGGACGCGGTCGATCAGGGCCGCCACCTCGTCCATCTCCGCCGTGCCCAGGCCCCGCGTGGTGAGCGCCGGGGTGCCGATGCGGATGCCGGAGGTGTACCAGGCGCCGTTCGGGTCGGCGGGGATGGCGTTGCGGTTGGTGACGATGCCCGAGTCGAGCAGCGCGGTCTCGGCCTGGCGGCCGGTGAGGCCGTAGGAGGAGGCCACGTCGATCAGGTTGAGGTGGTTGTCGGTGCCGCCGGTGACGAGGGTGGCGCCCCGGCTCATCAGGCCCTCGGCGAGCGCGCGGGAGTTGTCGACGATGCGCTGGGCGTAGTCCTGGAAGGAGGGCTGCCGGGCCTCGGCGAGGGCGACGGCCTTGGCGGCCATGACGTGCGGGAGCGGGCCGCCGAGGACCATCGGGCAGCCGCGGTCGACCTGGTCCTTGAGGGAGTCGTCGCACAGGACCATGCCGCCGCGCGGGCCGCGCAGGGACTTGTGGGTGGTGGTCGTCACGATCTGGGCGTGCGGGACCGGGTCGAAGTCGCCGGTCAGGACCTTGCCCGCGACCAGGCCCGCGAAGTGGGCCATGTCGACCATGAGGGTCGCGCCGACCTCGTCGGCGATCTCGCGCATGATCCGGAAGTTCACCAGGCGGGGGTATGCGGAGTAGCCCGCCACGATGATCAGCGGCTTGAACTCGCGCGCCGACGTGCGCAGCGCCTCGTAGTCGATCAGGCCCGTCGCCGAGTCCGTGCCGTACGACCGCTGGTCGAACATCTTTCCGGAGATGTTCGGGCGGAAGCCATGGGTGAGGTGGCCGCCGGCGTCCAGGGACATGCCGAGCATCCGCTGGTTCCCGAAGGCCCGGCGCAGCTCGGCCCAGTCCGCCTCGGAGAGGTCGTTGACCTGGCGGGCGCCGGTCTTCGCCAGGAACGGGACCTCGACCCGGTCCGCGAGGACGGCCCAGAAGGCGACCAGGTTGGCGTCGATGCCGGAGTGCGGCTGGACGTAGGCGTGGCGGGCGCCGAACAGCTCGCGGGCGTGCTCGGCGGCGAGGGACTCGACGGTGTCGACGTTGCGACAGCCTGCGTAGAAGCGGCGGCCGACCGTGCCCTCGGCGTACTTGTCGCTGAACCAGTTGCCCATCGCGAGGAGGGTGGCCGGGGAGGCGTAGTTCTCGGAGGCGATCAGCTTGAGCATCTCGCGCTGGTCGTGGACCTCCTGGCCGATGGCGTCGGCCACGCGCGGCTCGACGGCGCGGATCACGTCGAGGGCGGCGCGGAAGGCGGTGGACTCGGTGGAGAGGGGCTGCTGCTCGGACATTCGTCGGCCTCCGGGTGGCGTGGGTGCTGGACAGCGGTCACGGGTTCACGGCTCGGCCCAGGCGCACGGCACTGTGTCACTCTCAGGCCGCTCCCCGATGGTCCGTCCCATCCCAGCGCGCCAGTCACGGCCCGCTCGCCAGCCTACCGGCCACGCGCGCGTGACACCGGGCGACGTCCACCATGCGAGCGACCTGCGCAGATCCGGCTAGAGGATCACGTGGGGCAGGAAGCGGGCGTACTCGTCCGTGATCAGGCCGGAGGACTCGCGGATGCCGAGGCCCGCCGACTCGTCCCGCACCACCCAGGCGCCGAGGACGACATGGTTGCCGTCGAAGGCGGGCAGCGGCGCCAACTGCTGGTAGCAGCAGGGTTCGTCGGTGCGCAGGGCGGGCTCGGCGCCGGGTTCGTGGATCGTGACGCCGGCGCCCTCGCGGCCGAGCAGGGGTTTGGCGACGTAGCCGGTGGTGGTCGCCAGTTCGCGGGGGCCGTCCAGGTATGCGGGCAGGAGGTTGGGGTGGCCGGGGTACAGCTCCCACAGGACGGCGAGCAGCGCCTTGTTGCTGAGCAGCATCTTCCAGGCCGGCTCTATCCACATGGTCGCGCCGGTGCCGCCGCCGTTGTCGAGGGTGTCCAGGACGTGGCCGGCGAAGCGGTCGGTGGTCAGCCACTCCCAGGGGTAGAGCTTGAAGCAGCTGCGGATGAAGCGGAGTTGCCGGTCGACGAAGCGGCCGGACAGCGGGTCCCAGCCGATCTCCTCCATGGAGATCCAGTCGGTGTCCAGGCCGGCCTGCTCGGCGGTCTCCTTGAGGTAGGCGACCGTCATGAGGTCCTCGCCGAGTTCGTCGGCGGAGGAGTGCGCGAAGTAGAGGGGGTTGCCGGGCGGGAGGAGACCGGCCTGGTCCTTCCAGGCGGCGACCAGGCGTTCGTGGAGGGAGTTCCACTGGTCGGCGCCGGGGAAACGGTCCTCCATCCAGAACCACTGGGGTGAGGCCGCCTCCACGAGGGAGGTGGGGGTGTCGGCGTTGTACTCCAGGAGCTTCGCCGGGCCGCTGCCGTCGTAGTGGAGGTCGAAACGGCCGTAGACGGAGGGGAGTTCGGCGCGTCGGCGCCAGGCCTCGGCGACCGCCGCCGCGACGCGCGGGTCGGTGATGCCGAGGTCGGCGAGGCGGTCGGACTCGACGAGGTGGGCGGCCGCCGTCAGACACATGGCGTGCAGTTCCTCGACGGTCTCCTCCAGCGCCTCGACCTCGTCGAGGGTGAAGACGTAGTAGGCGCTCTCGTCCCAGTAGGGGCGCAGTCCGCCGTCGGGGTGGCGGGTGAGGGGATAGACGAGCCCCTGCTCCTCGACGGTCTGCTGCCAGCCGGGGCGGGGCTCGATGGTGTGGCGTCGCACGGTGCGGTCCTCGTCGGTCCTGGGTCGGTCCTCGATCGGTCCCCGGCCGGCTCAGCCGCCGGAGCTGCCCTTGTGGCTGCCGCTGCCGCTGCCGCTGTCGCTGCCGAGGCCGCCGCGGTCCACGCCGCTGCCGCCGCTGCTGCTGCCCCCGGTGCTGCTGGTCGAACTGCTCGACCCGCTGCCGGACTTGGTGAAGGAGCCGCCGTCGACCCAGGAGCCCTTCTTCTTGCCCCCGTAGTACCAGGCGTTGTCCGTGGTGACCTTCGCCGAGGTCGTCGTCGAGGTCTTGGCGGACTTGCAGTTCTTGTCGGCGACGACCTTGTAGCCCTTGGCCGCGTTGTAGCTGTCGCGGTCGACGCAGCGCTTGTCGGGGTCGGAGGAGCAGGCGGTGAGCGCCGCCGCAAGTATCCCCATGCCGCCGAGTACGACCGTGCCCGAGCGAAGTCGCCTGCGTGGTGCCGTCGTGTCCGCCATGTCCCCGTCTCCCCGTTGCCCCAGCTGTTTGATCGCCGCTACGGCGATTTCCGGCCGTCAGCCTAGACATGGGGAGGAGAAGACGCGTAGGCGGCCCGCCCGTGGTCCGTCCACGAGCCGCTCCCCTACAGTCCTTTCGTGCTCTTTGGAATGATGTGCGCCCTCGGCGCTGCGGTCTGCTTCGGCACGGCGACGGTTCTGCAGGCGATGGCGGCGCGGGCGGTCGCCGTCGACGAGGGCTCGAGCGGCGGGGAGGCGGCGCTGCTGCTGCGGGCGGTACGGCAGTGGCGGTATCTGGCGGGGCTCGGACTGGACGGCCTCGGCTTCCTGTTCCAGATCGCCGCGCTGCGGTCGCTGCCGATCTACGCGGTGGGCGCGGCCCTCGCGTCGAGCCTGGCGGTGACGGCGGTGGTCGCGGCGCGGCTGCTGCGGGTGCGGCTGAGCCGGACCGAGTGGCTGGCGGTGGGGGTGGTGTGCGCGGGGCTGGCGATGCTGGGGCTGGCCTCGGGCACGGAGGGTGAGGAGAGCGGGCCGGAGGCGTTGCCGTGGGTGATGCTCGGCGCGGCGGGCGCGGTGCTGCTGCTGGGCCTGGCCGGTGGGCGGCTCGCCGGGCGGGGGCGGGCGCTGGTGCTGGGGCTGGGCGCCGGGTTCGGGTTCGGGGTGGTGGAGGTCGCGGTGCGATTGATCGACTCCCTCGCTCCCTCGGACCTCCTGACCAACCCGGCGACCTACGCCCTGCTCCTGGGCGGCGGAGCCGCCTTCCTGCTCCTGACCTCGGCTCTGCAACGGGGCTCGGTGACGACGGCCACGGCGGGGATGGTGATCGGCGAGACGATCGGCCCGGCCCTGGTGGGTGTGATCTGGCTGGGCGACCGAACCCGCGAGGGCCTCGCCTGGCTGGCGGTCCTCGGCTTCGCCGTCGCGGTCGCGGGAGCACTGGCACTGGCCCGCTTCGGCGAGGCCCCAGAACCGACGCCTGCACCTTCCCGGGAGACGCCCGTCGGGCCATGACTCCCCGCCGGACCGCGACCACGCGCCGAGCCGTGACCGCCCACCGGACCGCGACCGCCCATCGAACCGCGACCACGCGCCGGACCGCGACCGCCCATCGAACCGCGACCGCCCGCCGGACCGCGACCACGCGCCGGACCGCGACCGCCCATCGAACCGCGACCGCCCGCCGGACCGCGACCGCCCGCCGAGCCATGACCACCCGCCGAGCCATGACCGCCCACCGGACCGTGACCGCCCGCCGGGCCATGACCACGTGCTGGCCCATGGGCCCAAGACAGGCGATCGCCGCCGTGTCGCCGCCCCACCGGCGGAGCACAGGGCTCGATCGGCCGACACCGCCGGGGCGCCGCAACCGTGACAGGGCCGCTGGTGTCGGCCCGCTTCGGCGAGGCATCGGAACCGGTGCCGCCGCCGACGCTGACACCTGCGCCTGCTCCGGCGCCTGCGCCGAACACGCGGGTCGGGAGCGACCCTTCGGTGTGGCTCAGCCCATCGCCTCGGTGATGCCGTCCCACAGGCGCACCCTCGCTTCCAGGGCGAGGTTGGCCGTCTCGACGGCCTCGCGCCAGCGGGTCTCGTCCTCGCCGCAGAGGTCGGCGACCATCTGCATGGCCATGGGGGTGTGCTCCTCGCCGTCGACCTCGATATGGCGGGCGAGGTAGTCGCAGAAGAGCGGGAAGCGGTCGGTGCCCTCCTTCTTGATGACCTGGTCGAACATGTCCGGGATGAGGTCCTCGCGGGAGAAGGCGAAGGCGGCGGCCCGGGCGTGCAGCGGGCGGTCGGCGATGATCGCGAAGGTCGTGCCGACGAACTCGGCTGCGGCGGCGGGCACTTGGGCGACCCGCAGCGCCGAAGGCAGATCGTGGCCCTCGCCGATCAGCGCGAGGAAGGTGTCGATCCGGGTGGTGTCGGCGCCCGCCTCGTCCATGCCGGCGCGGTACAGCTCGAAGTGGCTGGTGAAGCCGCCGCCCAGGGCGTCGCTCTCCTCGACGAGCACGATGTCGTTGATGAGCCGTCGGCTCACGGCCGAGCCGCGCGGCACCCAGGGGACGTCGACGCAGGTGAGGTCCCGCTGCAGCGACTTCAGCAGGGACATGAAGTCCCAGACCGCGAACACGTGGTGCGTCAGGAAGACCGCCATGTCCTCGCGGCTCTCGATGCGCTGATAGATCGGGTGGGCGGTCACTTCTTTCCGCGCGGATTCGATCTCGGAACGGGCCCGGTCGATTCCGTCGTGGGTCATATTCCAGTCGTACCTGGACATGAAAATCTCTCCTTCGTTCTCCCCGTTCCCGTCTTCGGGAGGCCGATCGTGCTCGTTCCTCGACTTCGCTTGCAAGCGCTTCCCCGAATTACTCGAAAGTTGTCATTCGTATCACTCGACAGAAGACGCCAAACCCACCGAAAAAGCATCAAAGAGTCACGTGCTGGACAGTTGTAGAAGTTTGAAGAACCTGTGAACGCGGGCCGCCCGCTTTCCGTACTCGATGGCGTGACCAGTAATCCCGTCACCGTCACCGCTGCTTATCGCGTGATGCCGGGCCGTGAGGCCGACTTTCACTCCTGGGGGTGGGCCATGCTGGGCGCGAGCGCGCAGCAGCCCGGCTTCCTCGGGGGTGGCGTGCTTGCCGATGGAGAGGCGGATTGGCATGTCGTCTATCGCTTCGCCAGCGAAGGAACGGCCCGGGCCTGGGAGGACTCGTCCACCCGGCAGCAGTGGGACGCCCAGACGCAGGGCTTCGCCCAGCAGACGGACCGCAGGAGCGTGCGGGGCTCCAAGACGTGGTTCGACTCACAGACCGCCATGCCGAAGGCACCGGCCCCGCCGTCGAAATGGAAGTTATGGTTCGTGAATATGAGCGCCGTTTTTCCACCGGTGCTCCTGTTCAACATTATCGTGCTTCCATATCTCGGCGGGCTCAATCCGTTCATTCGCACGCTGCTGCTCTGCCTGTGCGTGACGGCACTTGTCACCTGGATTCTCATGCCCCGCCTTCAGCGTTTCTTCAAGAAATGGCTGTATCCACCGCTCCAGGCGCTCCGCGGACGGCATAAACGACGGACCGCGTAGACCAGAGAACGACCCTAGGGAGGTGGGCGGGTGAAGACCCTGCTCATCGACAATTACGACTCGTACACGTACAACCTGTTCCAGCTGATCGCCGAGGTCAACGGCGAGGAACCGGTGGTGATCGTCAATGACGCCCCCGCGGGCGCCGTTCCCGATCTTGCGCGTTTCGACAACGTGGTGGTGTCGCCGGGCCCCGGGCACCCGGCGAAGGCTCGTGATTTCGGCATCAGCGCCAGAGTGCTCGCCGAGTCCCCGATACCGGTGCTCGGCGTCTGCCTCGGTCACCAGGGCATCGCGCACGGGGAAGGCGCCCGCGTGGAGTCCGCCCCGGAGCCCCGGCACGGGCATCTGTCGGCCGTCAGGCACGACGGACGGGACCTGTTCCAGGGGCTGCCGCAGAACTTCACCGCCGTCCGCTACCACTCGCTGGCCGTGCGCGAGCCGCTGCCCGCCTCCCTGGAGGCCACGGCCTGGGCCGAGGACGGCGTCCTGATGGGGCTGCGGCACCGCGAACGGCCGCTGTGGGGCGTGCAGTTCCACCCGGAGTCGGTGCTCACCGAGTACGGCCACCGGATGCTGGTGAACTTCCGGAACCTGACGGCCGAGCGGGCCCACAAGCCGCGGACGAAGAACACTGCGGTCACCCCGGCGGCGGCCGCGATGCCGATCCCCACGGTGACCGTCCCCCGCCCGCGCCGCGCCGACCGTCCCGCGTACCGGCTGCACACCCGTCGCATCGCCGAGGCGATCGACGCGGAGGCCGCCTTCACCCGGCTGTACGCCGGCTCGCCGCGGGCGTTCTGGCTGGACAGCTCGCGGGTCGAGGAGGGGCTGTCCCGGTTCTCGTTCTTCGGTGACGACAGCGGGCCGCTCGCCGAGTTCGTCCGGTACGACGTCGAGGCCGGGCGCTGCGAGATCGAGCGGGCCGGCCGGCCGACGCGCAAGGTCCGGGCGAGCGTCTTCGACTATCTCAAGCGGCAGTTGGCGAACCGTCAGGTCGACGCCGCCGGACTGCCCTTCGACTTCACCGGCGGCTATGTCGGCTACTTCGGCTACGAGACGAAGGCCGACTGCGGCTCGCCGAACCGGCACCGCGCCGCCACCCCGGACGCCGCCTGGCTGTTCGCCGACCGGCTGATCGCGGTGGACCACCAGGAGGGCTTCACCTACGCGGTCTGCCTGGCCGAGGACACCGCGCAGGCCGCCCGGGAGGCCGCCGACTGGCTGGAGAGCACGCTGGCCGGGCTCACCTCGCTGCCCGCGGAGAGCGACCTGGCGCGGCCGCCGCTGCCGGCGCCGGGCGCGGTCGACCTCGGCGCCGTCGAGCCGTGGCTGGTGCGGGACCGGGCCGCCTACCTCGCGGACATCGCGGCCAGTCAGCGGGAGCTGGCGGCGGGCACCAGCTATGAGATCTGTCTGACCAACGCCGCGCGGCTACCCGCTCCGGACGACGCGTACGACTTCTACCGGGTGCTGCGCCGCGTCAACCCGGCCCCGTACTCCGCGTTCCTGAGATTCGGCGACCTGGACGTGGCCGGCTCCTCGCCGGAGCGGTTCCTGCGGATCACCCGGGACGGCGTCGCCGAGGCCAAGCCGATCAAGGGCACCGCGCCGCGCGGCGCGGATCCGCTGGAGGACGACCGGCTGCGGGACTCGCTGGCGGCGGACGCCAAGACGCGCGCCGAGAACCTGATGATCGTCGACCTGCTCCGCAACGACCTGGGCCGGGTCAGCCGCACCGGGACGGTACGCGTCACCCGGCTCATGGCCGCCGAGACATACGCCACCGTCCACCAGCTGGTCTCGACGGTCGAGGGACGGCTGCGCGAGGGCACGGACGCGGTGGACTGTGTGCGGGCCTGCTTCCCCGGCGGGTCGATGACCGGGGCGCCGAAGCTGCGCACGATGGAGATCATCGACGAGCTGGAGACCGAGGCGCGCGGCGTGTACTCGGGGGCCCTCGGCTACCTGGGCTGCAGCGGCGGCGCGGACCTCAACATCGTCATCCGCACGGCCGTCATGGCCGACGGCCTGATGCAGCTGGGCGCCGGCGGCGCGATCGTCCTGGACTCCGACCCGGTCGCCGAGTACGACGAGATGCTGCTGAAGACGGCCGCCCAGATGCGCGCCCTGCGGGAGCACACCGCGGCGCTGCCGCCGGCGCACGAGGAGACGGCCCGGGTGGGCGCCGGCCGGCCGCGCGGCGGCCCGGGCGGCACCGGCGCGGGCGGCGAACTCGCCGACGAGGCACGGTCCGTGGGCCGCGGGGCCCGGCCGGACGCCCCCGAGCCGACGCCGACCGGCCGTCGGACTCCCACCCCGGCCACCCCGAAGAAGGCCCCCCGATGACGACCCCCCAGCCCACGACGACCGCGCCTCGGCCCCGCACCGGCTCCGACACCGACACCCCCGGCAACCTCGCCGCGTATCTCGCCGACCTCGTCGAGCGGCGCGGTTGGACCGGTCGGGCCGCGTTTCATCAGGGGCATCAGTTCTGGACGCACGGTGAGGTGCACGACTTGGGGGCGCGGGCGGCCGGGGTGCTCGCGGGGCACGGGGTGCGGGCCGGGGACCGGGTGCTGCTCGCGCTGCCCGACGGGATGGCGTGGGTCGCGGCCTTCCTCGGCGTCGCCCGGCTCGGGGCGGTGGCGGTACTGGTCAATCCCGAACTGCCCGCGGCCGAGCACGCGTTCATGGCCGAGGACACCGAGGCCGTGCTGTGCGTCACCGGGCCGGGGCTGGAGGACCGTTTCGCCGACCGGGCGCGGCTGGGCGCCGACCAGTTCCTCGCGCTCGCCCCCGCCGCCGAGCCCGCCGCCGCCCATCCGGTCGACGCGCACACGCCCCTGTACGTGCAGTACACCTCCGGAACCACGGGTCGCCCCAAGGGGGTCGTGCACACGCACGGCGACCCGAAGGCGTACCACGACCTGATCGGCCGGCGGCTGCTCGGGATCACCGAGGAGGACGTCACCCTGTCGGTGTCGAAGCTGTACTTCGCCTACGGCTTCGGCAACGCGTTCGTCTTCCCGCTCTTCTCCGGCTCCAGCGCCGTCCTGGTGGACCGGCGTCCGAACCCCGCCGCCGTGGACGAGCTCGTCGCCCGGCACCGGGTGACCCTGCTCTACTCCGTGCCGTCGGCGTACGCGGCGCTGGTCGCCGACCGGGGCAGCGGACACGCGGCCTGTTTCGCCTCGGTGCGCGCCGCGGTGTCGGCCGGCGAGGGCCTGCCGGACGGCCTCGGCGGCCAGGTCAGCGACCTGCTCGGCGCGCCCGTGCTGGAGCAGATCGGCTCCACCGAGGCCGGTCACGCCTTCTGCGCCAACAGCCTGGACCACAACCACGACGGCACCGTCGGACGGCCCGTGCCCGGCTTCGAGGTGGAGCTGCGCGACCGTGCCGGACGGCCCGTGCCCGACGGCGCCGAGGGCGAGCTGTGGGTGCGCGGACCGACGGTGACGCCCGGCTATCTGAACCGGCCCGAGGAGACCGAGCGCACCCTGGTCGGCGGCTGGCTGGCCACCCACGACCGGGCGCGCCGCGAGCCGGACGGCGCCTTCCGGCATCTGGGCCGCACCGACGACATGGAGATGGTCGGCGGGATCACCGTCTCCCCGCTGGAGGTGGAGGCCGTGCTGCGCACCCATCCGGCGGTGCGGGAGGTCGCGGTCGCGGCCGTCACGGACGGACGCGGCTTCAGCCGGCTGCGCGCCTTCGTCGTCCCCGTCGGCCAGGCCGGCCCGGACGGCCGGTTCAGCGCGGACGGCCTCGAAGTGGATCTCGTCGCCCTGGCGCGCGAGCGCCTCGCCGCCTTCAAAGTGCCCAGAAGCGTCAGCTTCGTGACCTCCCTGCCCCGCACCGCCACCGGAAAGCTCCGCCGCCACCTCGTCCGTCAGGGCGCGTGGTGACCGTGTCTGAGAGGAACAGCCACATGTCGCAGCAACCCCTGCTCGCCGACCGCGGGTTCTACCTGGGCCCGCTGTTCCGGCGGGCGGCCGAGCGCCACGGCGCCGTCTTCGTCACCCTGGACCGGCCGCTGGACACTCACCCCCACCTCGGGGTCGACCTCGACTACTCGACTCTGGCCGAGGTGGTCGAGGACCTGTCGGGGCGGCTGTGGGCGGCCGGGGTGCGACCCTCGGAGCAGGTGGTCGTCCACAAGACGGACAACGTCGACATCGTGCTGCTGACCTGCGCGCTCTCCCGGATCGGCGCGGTTCCCGTGCTCCTCTCCCCCGGCCTCGCGGGCCCGGTCGTCGGGCAGCTGCTCGAACGGCTGCGGCAGCCCTGGCTGATCACCGACCGGGCCAAGCTGGCGGGCCCGCTCGCCGGGGTCGAGAGGTCCGTGCGCCGGACGCTCTCCGTGGACGACGCGCCCGGGGCCGAGTCCCTGGAGAAGTACGCCGGCGCCGAACCGGCCGCGCCCGTACGGCTGCATCCGCGCGACCCCGCCCTGATCACCCACAGCTCGGGCACCACCGGTCTGCCCAAGCTGGCCGTGCACTGCCCCAACACCATGTGGAACCGGCTCGTGCCGCAGAAGGCGATGGGCTGGCCCACCCGCGGTGAGACGGCCGCGCTGCACATGTCGTTCGTGCACTCGCGCTTCTACCACCTGCTCGGCGTGCTGCTGCACTTCGGCAGCCCGCTCGTGCTGATCACCGACCCGGAGCCGGCGGCCGTCGGCCCGCTGCTGGTCCGCCACCGCCCCGGCATCGTCGAGACGCACCCCAACACCTTCGTCCTGTGGGAGGAGTTGGCGGACGCGCCCGGCGCTCCGCTGTCCCGGGTGAAGTCGTACGGCTCCACGTTCGACGCGATCCACCCGCGTACCGTGCGACGGCTGCTGGGCGCGTCGAAGCGCCGGGCGCCCTGGCTCGTCCAGCTGTACGGGCAGAGCGAGACCGGTCCGGTCGCGTTCCAGTGGTTCACGCGGCGCAGCGCCGCGCGGGCGGACGGGCGGCGGGTCGGGATCGGCATCCCCGGCTTCACCCGGGTGCGGATCGCCGATCCGGAGGGCAGGACGGTCGCGCCCGGCACGCCCGGGCGGATCGAGGCCCGCACCCGGGGCCGCATCCTCACCTACCTCGGCGCGCAGGCGCAGTACGACCGTCAACTCGACGGCGGCTGGTGGCAGATGGGCGACATGGGGTACATGAGCCGGCTGGGCTCGCTGCATCTCATCGACCGTGAGATCGACCAGATCGACAGCGTGCACAGCAATCTGGAGGTCGAGGACGCGCTGATGGAGCGTCTGGAGGAGCTCCGCGAGGTCGTCATCGTGCCCGGCGTCGACCGCGAGCCGGTGCCGGTGGTGTGCGTGCGGGGCGAGCAGCCGCTCGACCCGGAGCGCTGGCGGGAGGCCACGGCCGATCTGCCCGCGATGGCCGAGCCCCGGCAGTGGCGGTTCGAGGAGCTGCCGATGACGGCGACCTGGAAGGTGAAGCGGGTGGAGATCACCCGCATGCTGACCGGGACGCCGGAGAGCGTGCGCGTGTGAACCCGGTCGTCGTGGTGGGCGCGGGCCCCGTCGGCCTGTCGGCGGCGCTCGCGCTGCGCGGGCACGGGCTGGACGTCACGCTCCTGGAGGCGGACCCCAAGGACCGCGAACGGCCGGGCAGCCGCGCCCTGTTCGTGCACCGCGAGACCCTCGGTCTGCTCGACGGGATGTGTCCGGGGCTGGCCGGCGAGATCACGTCGTACGGGCGGACCTGGCACACCCGACGGACCCTGTACCGGGGCCGCGAGGTGTACTCCCGCACCTTCCCGCCGCCGACCGGCGCCCCGCCCTTCACCAGCCTGCGGCAGGTGGACACCGAGCGGTTCCTGCGCGCCGCCTGCGAGCGGACCGGGGTCGAGTTCGAGTGGGACGCGCGCGTCGCGGGCGTCCGCGCCGCCGCGGACGGGGTGACGCTGTCCTGCGAGGACGGGCGGGAGTGGCGGGCCGGACATGTCGTCGCGGCCGACGGCGCCCGCTCGGCCGTCCGCCGCGAGCTGGGCATCGACATGGAGGGCGTGCACGGCGAGGGCTTCCACGTCGTCGTGGACGTGGCCGACGTCCCGGGCGCCGAACTGCCGCTGGAGCGGGTCTTCCACTACGAGCATCCGGGGGTCGGCGGGCGCAGTGTGATGCGCGTGCCGTTCACCGGGGGCTTCCAGGTCGACCTGCAGTGCCACGACGACGACACCCGGGAGGCGTACGGCACCGAGGAGGCCGTACGGCGCTGGCTCCCCGCGGTCGTCGGCGACGGGTACGAGGACCGGATCCTGTGGGTGTCGACGTACCGCTTCCTGCGCAAGGTGGCCGCTTCGTTCACCGATCCGCACCGGCGGGTGCTCCTCGTGGGCGAGGCCGCGCACCTCTTCCCGCCGTTCGGGGCGCGCGGCATGAACAGCGGGATCGCCGACGCGGCAGCGGCGGCGGAGGCGATCGCGGCCGGGACCTACCAGGCGGTCGAGGGATTCGCCGAAGTGCGCCGTGCGGCGGGGCTGTACAACAGCGCCGCCGCAGGGATCGCGCTGGAGCATCTGCGGCCGCAGCGGCGGAGCGTACGGCTCCGGCAGCGGGCGGCGGCGGCCCTCGCGCCCGTGCTGCCCTCGTGCGGGTCGTGGCTGGAGCACGCGCCGTACGGGCCCCGGGGCGGGGCTCCGGCGGTGGCGGGCCGCAAGTACTGAAAGGAGCGGTTCAGGTGGCACAACCGGCGGTCTTGGAAGGCTTGTTGCGGTGGACGCCGGCCGGCGGGCTGACGCCCGGCGCCGACGCCGAGGTGGGTGGGCGGTTGCTGGTCGCGGACTCGTGGCTGGTGCGCGACGGCCGGGTGCGCGGCCTCGAACGGCACCGGGAACGGTTCCTGCGGGCCTGCGCCGAGTGCGACGGGCCGCCGCTGCGCCGGCTCCTGGAGTTCTGGCAGGACACGACGGCCGCGCTGCCCCGTACCGGCGAGTGGTTCCCCCGCGTGGAACTCGCCGCCGATGCCCGGGAGTTGAGGCTGCTGCTCCGGCACTCCCCGCCGCTGCAGCCGGACATCCGGGTCTGGGCCGTGGGCCGGCCGGATCCGCGGACCGAGCCGCGCCGCAAGGGGCCCGACCTGGACGCGCTGGCGGCGGTGCGCCGCCGGGCGGCGGAGGAGGGCGCGACGGAGGCGGTGCTGACCACGCCCTCCGGTGCGGTGCTGGAGTCGGCCACCGCCAGCGTCCTGTGGTGGGAGGACGACACGCTGTGCCTGCCCTCGCCCCGGCTGCCGGTCCTCGCCGGGGTCACGGCCGGCCTGATCCAGGAACGCGCCCGCCGCCTCGGCATCCGGGTCACCCACCCCGAACGGACCCTGGCCGAGCTGGACGGCCGCGAGGTCTGGCTGGTGAACGCGCTGCACGGAATCCGCCCCGTGCGGGAGTGGACGGGCCACCCGATGAACGCGGGGACGGCGGTGCACGCCGCGGAATGGCGGCAGTGGCTGGACACGCTGATGGAGCCGCTTCCGCATCATTGAAATAAGAAAAACAAAGGGCCGGAAAGCAGAGAGCAGAGAGCAGAGAGCAGATAAAACAACGGGCATCGGCGAATGTTGCCGATGCCCGCATTCTGCGTTGCTCCTGAGCTGTTTTCCGGGTTATTTCTGTGCGGGCTGATAAGCACCCGGCACCATGCGCGTGGCGATCGCGATCCGGTTGTACGCGTTGATGACCGTGGCCGCCCAGATCAGCGCCGCCACCTGCGCCTCGTCGAAGACCTCCGCGGCCTCGGCGTACACCGCGTCCGGGACCTGCCCGTCGTGCACCAGGGTCACCGACTCCGTCAACGCCAGTGCGGCGCGCTCCCGTTCGGTGAAGAAGGGGGTCTCCCGCCAGGCGTTCAGCGCGTAGATGCGCTGCTCGGTCTCGCCCTGGGCGCGGGCGTCCTTCGTGTGCATGTCGAGGCAGAACGCGCAGCCGTTGAGCTGCGAGGCGCGGATCCTGATCAGCTCCAGCAGTTCCGGCTCGACCTTGGCGTCCTGCGCTGCGGAAACGGCGGCGCCGTGCAGGGAGCCCATCGCGGCGGAGACATCGGGGGTTATCTTCTTGAGGGCCACACGGGACACCGAATTGTTGTTGGTCATGGGGCGACTCTATCTTGTGATCCGGCGATCCTGTGACGTCATCCGGGAAAAGGAATTCCGGCGCCGTCCGCACCGAAAGGCAATGCGGCGCACAGTGCGTCCAGCGCGCCGGACCACGCGTGGTCGGGCGGGGTCCCGTACCCCACGACCAGCGCGTCGAGCGGCTCGGCGACCGCGTCGGGGTGACGGTAGCGGGGCACGAGGCCGTCGACCGCCAGGCCCTGGTAGGCGGCCGCCCGGACCACCGCCCCCTCCGTGCCGGGCGGGAGCCGCAGGACGGCGTGCAGGCCCGCGGCGATGCCGGTGACGCGGATCGCCGGGGCGCGGGCGGCCAGGGCGGCGACCAGCGCGTCCCGTCGCCTGCGGTAGCGCGTGCGCGCCGCCCGGACATGGCGGTCGTACGCGCCCGACACGATGAACTCGGCCAGCGTCAGCTGGTCCAGGACCCCGGAGGTGTCCACCCCGCCCTTGGCCTGCACCACGTCCTCCACCACGTCCGGCGGCAGCACCATCCAGCCCAGGCGCAGCCCGGGGGCCAGCGACTTGCTCGCCGTGCCGAGGTGGACCACATGGTCGGGGTCCAGTCCCTGGAGAGCGCCGACGGGCTGGCGGTCGTAGCGGAACTCGCCGTCGTAGTCGTCCTCCAGGACCAGCCCGCCGGTGCGCCGGGCCCAGTCCACGACGGCCGCCCGACGGTCGTGATGCAGCGGCACACCCATCGGGAACTGGTGGGCGGGGGTGAGCAGGACGGCCCCGGGACCGGTCAACCCACCCGGTTCCGTGCCGAGTTCGTCGAACGGCAGCGGGACCGTGGTCAGCCCGGTCGAGGCCAGCAGCCGCCAGTGCTCGTCCAGGCCGTACGACTCGACGGCGATCGTGCGCGCCCCGCGCGCCCGCAGGACGGTGGCGAGCAGCCGCAGGCCGTGCGCGAACCCGGCGCACACGACGACGCGTTCGGGGTCGGCGCGCACCCCGCGGGCCCGGGAGAGGTAGCCGGCGAGCGCGGTGCGCAGTTCGACGCGGCCGCGGGGATCGCCGTAGCCGAAGGCCTCGGAGGGGGCGGCGGTGAGCGCGCGGCGGGCCGCCCTGAGCCACTCGGCACGCGGGAAGGAGGCGAGGTCGGGGCTGCCGGGACGCAGGTCGTAGAGGGGCCGCCGGCGTTCGGGGGGTCGGGCCGCCGCGCCGGTCGGCGGGACGACCGTCCGGCCCGCCACCCTGGTGCCCGAGCCCTGGCGGGCGGTGAGCCAGCCCTCGGCGACGAGGTCGGCGTAGGCGTCGGCGACCGTGTTGCGGGCGATGCCCAGATCGGCGGCGAGGGAGCGGGAGGAGGGCAGGCGGGTGCCGGGGGCCAGCCGGCCGCCTCGGACCGCTTCGCGCAGGGCGTCGGTCAGGCCCCGGCGCAGCTGCGGTCCGGTCGGCTCCAGATGAAGGTCGACGCCCAAAGTGGCCCAGGATCTCGCCATGGAAATGGACCATACCGCTGGGCTGCCTCGCTCCTAGGGTCGAGGACATGACCACACAGGAAGACACCGTCACGACAACGACCGCCACCACGACGACCGCCACGACAACGGAGGGGTACGCGCCCGAGCACACCCCCCGGCTCAACTGGTCCGAGCATGCGCCCGAGGTGCTGAAGGCGATGCTCAGACTGGACGCCGCCGCCCGTAGGGGACTGGACCCGAAGCTGCTGGAGCTGGTGAAGGTCCGCGCCTCGCAGATCAACCGCTGCGCGCTCTGCGTCGACATGCACAGCAAGGACGCGCTGGCGGCGGGCGAGAGCGTCGAGCGGATCATCCAGCTCAGCGCGTGGGAGGAGTCGGAGCACTTCTACACGGAGAAGGAGCTCGCGGCGCTGGCGCTGACGGAGGCGGTGACCGTGCTGACCGAAGGGTTCGTGCCCGACGCGGTGTACGAGCGGGCGGCGAAGCACTTCGAGGAGCCCGAGCTGGCGCAGCTGATCGCCGCGATCACGGTGATCAACGCGTGGAACCGGTTCGGCGTGACCTGCCGGCTGGTGCCGGGGCACTACCGTCCGGGCGGGCACGCGTGAGCCGGACGAACCTGCTGGACCGCGAGGTCGGCGCGGCCATGTCCGCGCTCAGCGCCGCCGCGAAGCGGGGCGTGGGCGATCCCGCGCTCGCCGAACTGGTCGTGATCCGCGCCTCGCAGCTCAACCACTGCGCGTTCTGCGTGGACATGCATCTCACGATCGCGCGTGAGCACGGGGTGCGCGAGAAGCAGCTCGATCTGCTGAGCGCGTGGGAGGAGGCGGGGGACGACGTCTACGACGAGCGCGAGCGGGCTGCGCTCGCGCTGACGGAGGCGGTGACGGTCCTCACGGACCGCTTTGTGCCGGACGAGGTCTACGCCGCCGCTGCCCGGCACTTCCCGGACGCCCGGCTCGCCCACCTGATCGCCCTGATCATCGCCATCAACAGCTGGAACCGGGTGATGGTCGCCCGCCGCATCCCGCCGGGCGGCTACTCGTAGAAGTCCACCCGCATCACCGCCCGCCGCAGGGTCGGCCGGCTCACCTCCCTGAACCCCGCCTCGGCGAAGACCTGACGGGCGCCGACGTGGAGTTCGCCCCAGGTGATCTCGACGCCGGGCACGGTGAGCATCGGGTAGGCCTCCAGGGCGCGGGCGCCGCGGTCGCGGGCGTGGGGGACGGTGGCGCGGGCCAGGCCGTAGGTGATGCCCCGGCCGCGGAAGCCCCGGCGGGTGAGGAGGCAGGTCACCGCCCAGACGTCGGCGTCGGCCCGGTCCTCCGTGCGGCCCGTCCACGGCACGCGGGTGCGCAGCAGACGGGGGAAGTCGGTCCGGGGCGCCACCGCGGCCCAGCCGACGGGCTCGCCGTCGAGGTAGGCGAGGAGTCCGGCGGTGGACCGGGCGCCGGGGTCGTCGCAGCCGGTCTGCTCGCGGAGGCGGGCGGCGCGCTCCTCGGGGGTGGCGGCGCGCCAGTCGTGGTCGAGGACCCGGTAGCGCTGGCACTGGCAGCGGCCGGGGTAGTCGGCAGTGCCGAAGACGGCCCGGATGTCGTCCCAGGAGGCCTCGTCGGCGGGGACGACCTCGAGCGCGTCGGGCCGGACGGCGTCGCTCATCGCGGCGGGTCCTCCCCCACGCGGCCGTCGACGGACTCCCGGACGAGGTCGGCGTGGCCGACGTGGCGGGAGTACTCCTCGATCAGGTCGACCAGCATGCGCCGCAGACTGGGCGCCCGCCCGTCGGGCCACTCGCGGCGGGCCTGCGTGTCGAGGCCGCCCTCGGCGAGGTCCCGGCGGACATGGGCCCGGGAGCGGGCGACGGCGGACTCCCAGAGCGCGAAGAGCTCCTCGGGTGTGTCGGAGGCGGCGGAGCGCCACTCCCAGTCGGGCTCGGCGTCCCAGTCGACGGCGTCCCAGGGCGCGCCGAGCGGCTTTCCCAGCAACCGCCCGGTGAGGTACTCGTCCTCGACGAGGGCCAGGTGCTTGAGCAGACCGCCCAGGGTCATCGTCGAGGGGGCGAGCCGGGTGTTCATACCGGCCGCGTCCAGCCCCTCGCACTTCCAGGCCAGGGTTCTGCGCTGGCGTTCCAGGGAGCCGATCAGGGTGTCGGCCTCGCTGCCGGCGACGGGCGGTTCCAGGAGCGGCGCCGGTTCGGTGTTCTCGTTCATGGCAGCAGGCTCACGGGTTTCCTTTGGCATCCGTGGTGATGGCACCTGCATCGTATGTGAGTGCGTGGATCGAATGCGTGACCTTTTCGCAGGGGTGTCGTTGATCCGATGACAGCACCACGGGCTGGAGAAAGGGGGGTACTGGTGAGCCGGAGGCTGCCGCTGGGTGCGAATGAGGCGGCCCGGACTGCCTGTGCCCGTGGTCTGCTGCGGGCGGGTGTGGTGGAGAAGTCGGGTGAGGTGCTGTCGGCCGCGATGCTGGAGCAGCGGGTGGGCTGGGCGGCTGAGCTGGTGTCCGGTATGTCCGCCGGACTGCTGGCCGGGCACTGGAATGCCGCCGACGTCGACGTCCTCGCTTGTGGTGAGGACGCGGGTGGGCGGAAGCTGCCGTCGAACGCGTGGATGGCGTTGCGGCGTCTGGGCTGGACCGTCGCTGCCCCCGGTCCGGTCAGGGTCAATGACCGGATTGTACGGATGGCCCAGGAGCAGGCGGGGCGTGCGCTGCGGTCGGCGAAGTGGCGGGCCGATCTCACGGCCGGAGTCCTCGCCGCGTGGCCTGCCGATCCGTCCCGGCGTAGCGGTGAGGAGTGGGACGCGGTGCGGGACGCCATTCCCGGCGGCCGGTGTCTCCCGTCGGCTGTGATCCGTTCGCGGACCCGGCAGATCGTCGCGTTCGAGCGTGAGCACGGCCGCCTGCCGGCTGATGTGTTCGAGTTGGAGGAGGCGCCCCGGGCGGCGCGGATGCTGCTGCTGTCCGCCTGTGACGGACAGCAGGCCACCATCGAACGCTGCGAGACCGACCCGCGCCGGGCGCTGCTGCGGCTGCAACTGCCCACTCGGCCCGACCCGCGCTCCTACGCGGACTGGACGTGGGTGGCCTGCCCGATCACTCTGCCGCCGACGATCCCCGCCAACGCCGTCCTGCACCTTCCCGCCCTGCGCATGACCGGCGGCCGGGTGCGTGTCGATCTCGCCCACACCCATGCCGTTCCCAAGGCCCACCGTGTCGGTCACCAGGTGGCACTGGGCGTGGACTGGGGCCTGAACACCCTGCTGTCCGCCGGGGCCGCCCGTCTCCACGACGACGGCCGGATCACCGCGCTGGGTGCGGGAGCCCAGTTCCGTACCGCGGGGGTGCTGGCCAAACAGCACCGCCTGCGCCGCCTGTCCGAGCACCTGCACACCAAGGCCGACCAGTGTCAACGGCTCATCGGCGACCACACCGGTGACACCGACACCACCGGACACCCGCTGCACGCCAAGCACGAGGTCCTGCGCGAGGAGATCCGCCGCGTCAGCGCACGCCGCACGAACCTGAGCGGCGCCCTGGCGTGGGCCGCCGCCCGCTGGGCGGTCGACCAGGCCATCGCCGCCGGAGCCACCGTCATGTATCTGGAAGACCTGCGGTCCATGGAAGCCAAAAGCATGGGCCGCACCATGAACACCCGCCTGTCCCAGACCGTGCGCGGCCAGATCGCCGAACATGTACGGCACCTCGCTGCTGAAGTCGGGATAGCCGTCGTCACCGTCCCGCCGCGCAACACCTCCCGCCACTGCCCCCGGTGCCTGACCCCGCTGCGCCACCGCAAGGCCCCCGACCGCCCCACCACCGCAGGCTGGAAATGGGCCCTGTGCCCCAACGGCGACTGTGGCTGGCAGGGCGACCGCGACCACGGGGCGTGGCAGCGCATCGCCGCCCGCGGTCTGACCCACCAGGCCAAGACCGTCACCGACCGCACCACCGGGCGGACGGTGGTCCGCACCGTGGTCGACATACTCGAAACCACGGCGGTCATCACCCCGAACACCGTCGAGACCAGCCGGACGGACCGCTCGAAGACCGGACCCACCCGGCCCCGTTCCACACGCCCCGCGCCCAGGCGACGCAGGGCACCCTCCCCCACCAGGCTCACGGGCCCGGCGAGCAAGCGTCCGGAGGGACACGCACCAACGGACCGGCACCAGCTGCCCCGCGCAGCCCACCGGCACCAGAACGTGACCACGATCAGCATCCCCACCACAGCCGGTCACCGGCCACGAGGAGCAGCACTGGGCGCAGGATTCCACCTGCACACCCATGCCACCCCTCCACGATGGGACATCCCGCTGCCAGACACCACGTCTGACACAGGATCACCAAGCTGATCTGAGACGCTAGATTCCGTTCCGGACGATCCGCTGCCGAAATACGAGGATCCCGGATGAAGGACAACGAGAGCCCCACCGCCGGTGCGACGGACTCAAGTGCCGCCGCCCGGCGTCTGCTGCGGCTGGCCGGCATCACCGTCGAGCCGGTCGACGGCCACGCGCCGGACGCCCGCGCCTGCCTCGACGCCTACGCCGCCGACCTGGACGTCCGCTTCCCCGAGGGCTTCGACAAGTCCGACCTGGTCGGCCCGGACGAGGTCGCCGGGGAGGCGGGCGCGTTCTTCGTGGCGTACGAGGAGGGGCGCGCCGTGGGCTGCGGGGCGCTGCGCCGGCTGGAGCCGGGGGTCGGCGAGATCAAGCACGTGTGGGTGCACCGGGACGCCCGTCGGCTCGGCCTCGCGCGCCGGCTCCTCGCACATCTGGAGGACGCGGCGGCGCGGCGCGGCCTGGACGTCGTCCGGCTGGACACCCACGCCACGCTCACCGAGGCGCAGGCGATGTACCGGGCGTCCGGCTACCGCGAGATCCCGGCGTACGTCGACCACGTCCACGCCTCCCACTGGTTCGAGAAGCGGCTGTCGACCTGCCAGGTGCACGCGGGTCCCTGAAACGGCCCGGGGTCTGGTCCGCGTTCGTCACGTCGATCACAATGGGCCAGTGGAGTCAGTCGAGTTGGACGACGGAACGCCCGTCAGATTCGTCCTCGGCCCTGCGCCGGGCGGCGACCACGGCGGCGGCTACGACGATCTGCCCGAGAGCATGGGCACGGTCGTCCCCGTGGCCAGTGGTGGGGCCGCCGTCGCCAGTTTCGCGGCGGGGGCGCTGCGGCAGGCGCTGAGGCCGCTCGGACCGCTGCTTCAGGAGGTGCACGACTCCGTGCGGGCCGTGCCGGATCCGCCCGCGGAGTTCAGCGTCACCTTCGGGGTGCAGGTCGGGCAGGATCTGAAGCTGGGGATCGTGGGCGGGAGCGGGCAGGCGCATCTGACGGTGACCGCCTCCTGGAATCCGGTGCATCAGGCGAATCCGACGCCCGGCGCGGAGTGACGCGTGGGCTGGTTCAAGGCGGCCGGGTCGGCCGACGGGGGCGGGGCGAGGCCCGTCATCGCGTCCGTGTGCGGGGCCCTCGACGGCAGGACGGCGGGCGCGGGCCTGATCCTCGGCTCCGACACCGTGCTGACCTGCGCCCATGTCGTCAACGACGCGCTGGGCAGACGGCCCTTCGAGCAGCAGGCGCCGAGTCCCGAACGCAGCCTGATGTTCGTCACGCTGGACGGACCGCGGAAGGGGTACCCCGCGCACCTCGTGCACTGGATCGCACCCCGCACGCAGGACGGCGGCGTCGTGCGGGACGGCGCCCGCGGATGGCTCGGCGATCTCGCCGTGCTGCGGCTGAACTCGCCGCCAGGCGAACTGCCCGCCCCCGAACCCCGTACGGAGATGGCTCCCGGCCAGAAGGTGCGGGCCTGGCACTGCAGCGGGAGCGGCTCGACCTTCGCCGATCTGACCGTCGCCGCGCTGGAGGGCCCCATCGGCTACCTCGACGGCAAGAGCACCGGGATGGCCGTGGGGCCCGGCTACAGCGGCGGTCCGCTGTGGTGCGAGGAGGACGGGGCCGTCGTGGGTCTGGTCGCCGCGCACTTCATGCCGTCGGCCGGGCACGGCTCACAGGGCGTGGTCCGGCGCAGTTGGGGCATCCCCTGGCAGCGCGTGGAGGCCGAACTCCGGTCCCTGGACGCCCTCGACGAGGTCCGCGGCGCCCACGACGCCGACGACCGCGGGGCCGCCGGGGCCGTCGCGGCGGACGAGCCGGCCCACGGCATGCTGGTGGCGGTGATCGCGAACGCGCTGCCGTCGGCGTACACGCTCGGCGACACCGCGCGGCAGATCGCCCACGCGTGCGGTGTGGGGACCGGGAGCCCCGTGACGCCGCCCACCGTCGAGGAGTTCGCGGCCTTCCTGCTCACCCACCCGCGCGCACTGGCCGCCCTCGCCGAGATCCTGCGGCCCCGGGACCCCAGGGCGGCCGACCGGGCGCTGGTCGCCGGGCGGCTCTCGGACACCCCGCGGCTGCTCTCGCCGCGCGAGCACCACAGGCTGCACCAGCTGCTGCCCACGATCGGACAGCCGGTGCTCGCCCGGTTCCCCGAAGCGGTGCGCGAGGCCACGAAGCGGGTCGCGGTGCCGTCCGACGGCGCGACCCTGGACGCTGTCCTCGATCGCCTGGAGACCCTGCCCGGGGACGGCCACTCCGACGACGGCGGGCCGCGCGTCCCGGCGCTGCTGCGGGTCGTCGAGTACATCGCCGCGCTGTGCCCGCCGCACCGGCAGGCGGAGCTGCGCATCTGGTCGGACCGGGTGGCCGCGCGGCTCGGCATTCCGTCGGCGGCGCTGCGCGAGCGGCGCTCCGACGCCCAGGAGTGGTCCCGGGCCGTGCGCGGCGGGAACCGGCGGGTGCGGGTGCTGGCCCGGGTGACGCGGGCCGAGCGGGGCCGTCACCGGCTGCGCGTGTGGTGCGACGAGGGCACCGGGCCGCGGCAGGTGTCGACCGACAGTTCGGCCAGCTACTCGGGGTCGGAGGCGGCGCGTGAGCTGCTGCGCGTCCTGGAGTCCCTCGCACCCTCGGCGACCGACGGCGGGCGGCCGCTCGTGGAGGTCCTGGTGGACCGTGCCGATCTCAACCTCCCGGTGGACGAGTGGGCGGCCCAGGCGCCGGGCGAGTTGGTGCCCGGAGTGCTCGGGGTGGAGTTCCCGCTGGTGGTGCACTGTCCGGAACTCCTGCGCAGGCACGAGCGTTTTCTCCCCGACTGGCGTGAGCGGTGGCGGCAACTCGACTCCGGGGAGACGTTGGTCGTGTCGGACCCCGCCCAGGATCCGCACCAGATCTACTACGAGCTGATGGGCAGGCTCGACACGGTCCGCGTGTCGGTCGACGTGCCGGCGGGGCCTCGCGACGCCATCGTCGAGATCTGCCTCGCCGTGGGCATACCGGTGGTGATGTGGGACCGAGGGCGGGACACCGCCTCGCACGTCACCGAGCACATGGCGCAGGTCGCCACCCGTGAACTTCCTGACGGAGTCCGCGTCTACCGGGCCAAGGCCAAGGGGAAGACCGCTCCGGAGTACCCCGGCCGCCCGGTCCTCGCCTGGGCGGACGCCGACCGCACGGTGCCCCGGCTGCACCTGACCGAACCCCAGGAGAGCCCATGACCTCCGCCTCCGAGGCCGACTGGCGCCTCTTCCGCGGCGACGGCGTCCCGCGGGCCGTCGACCTGCCCTCCGCCCCGCCGTGGCGACGCTTCAGCCCCACGCCGGCGGTCCGGCCCGAACTGCCCTATCTGATCGAGCGCGAGCACGCCGACGTCGTCAACGCGGCCCTGCATCTGCGCCGGCCGCTGCTGGTGACCGGCCCGGCCGGCACCGGCAAGTCGTCGCTCGCCCGGGCCGTCGCCCACGAACTGCGCCTGGGCGAGCTGCTGCGCTGGTCCATCAACAGCCGCTCGGCCGTACGCGAGGCGCTGTACCAGTACGACGCGATCGGGCGGCTGCGGGAGACCACGCTCAGCCGCGACCGGGGCGAACGGGAGCCGTCCATCGGCACGTTCGTCCGGCTCGGCCCGCTCGGCACCGCGCTGGTCCCGGCCGCCACCCCGCGCGCCCTGCTCGTCGACGAGATGGACAAGGGGGACGTCGATCTGCCCAACGACCTGCTCACCGTCTTCGAGGAGGGCTACTTCGACATCCCCGAACTGACCCGGCTCCCCGAGGACATGGCGCACGTCGAGGTGCAGACCGCCGACCACCGCGGCACAGTGACGGTGCGTCAGGGACGCGTCCAGTGCGCCGAGTTCCCGGTCGTGGTCATCACCAGCAACGGCGAACGCGACTTCCCGCCCGCCTTCCTGCGCCGCTGCGTCCGCCTGGACCTGCCGGTGCCCGACGAGGCGCGGCTGCGGGCCATCGTCACCGCCCACCTCGGCGAGGAGGCGCTGCGCGACGCCGACGATCTGATCGACGCGTTCCTGCGCCGCCGCGCCCCCGGCGAACTCGCCACCGACCAGCTCCTCAACGCCGTCTTCCTGCGCACCGGCGGCGTCGACCTCGACGCGGAAGGCCTCCTGGACGCCGTACTGCACCAGCTCACCGGGGCGCTGTGACGCCATGAGCAGCGGGACGGGGGCGGGGGCACCGGGGTCGTCGGGCGCGGGACCGGGACCGGGAGGCGGGGAGCGGCTCGCGGAGGCGCTGCGGGTCCTGCGGGCCTGCGGGCGGGAACTGGACGCCGACCAGGTCCTCGACGTGCTGTGGCTCGCCCGGCGGGTGCCCGTCGGAGCGGACGCGCCGCTGCGCCGGCTGGTGCCCGTCGAGCCCCCGACGGCCGTGGAACCCCCGGTCGCCGAACCGGACCGGCCCGCCCCCGCCCGGCCCGCCCCGGAGCCCGGCGACCCCGATCTGCCCGACCTCACCACCACGGCCTCCCTGTACGGGTCGGCCCGCCAGACCCCGGCCTCCATACCCGACATCCGGCTGCCGCACCGCCCCGATCCGGGACGGGCGATGCCCGTACGGGTCCCCGAGGACAAGGCCCTGACCGGGGAACTCGAACTGGGCCGCGCCCTGCGGCCGTTGCGCCGCCGGCGCGCCAGCCCGCACCGGCTGGAGATCGACGAGGAGCGCACGGCCGCCGAACTCGCCGAGACCCGGCTGCCGGACGTGGTGCAGCGCCCGGTGCAGGAGCGCTGGCTGCATCTCGTGCTGCTCGTCGACGACGGTCTGTCGATGCTGCTGTGGCATCGCCTCGGCGCCGAACTGCGCACCCTCCTCGAACGGCTGGGCGCTTTTGCCGGCAGCCGGGTCATGGGCCTCGACGCCCGCTCCGCACACGAGCCCCGGCTGCACGCCCGCCCGTTCCGGCACGACAGCACCCCCGTGCCGCTCAGCGCGGTCGACGACCCCTCGGGGCAGACGCTCGTGCTCGTCGTCACCGACGGCATGGGCGCCTCCTGGCGCAGCGGCGCGCTGCACCGGCTGCTGACCCGGTGGGCCTCCCGCGGGCCCACCGCGGTGCTCCACACCCTGCCGCCCGAGCTGTGGGAGGGGTCCGGCATCCACGCGGAGCGCTGGCAGGCCTCGACGCGGCGGATCGGCGGCGCCAACACCTCCTGGGAGATCACCGACCCGGTCCTGCCGCCCGACCTCGCCGTCTTCGACGGCGTGCCGGTGCCGGTCCTGGAGCCGACGGCCGCCTCCCTGCGCAAGTGGGCCCATCTCCTCGCCTCGCCCGGCGCCACGGTGTCCCTGCCCCTGCTGGCCCGGCCCGCCCGCCACGGCGCCGCGGCCCCGGGCCCCGGCCGCGGGGACGCCCAGCACTTCCGGGACGCGGCGACCCCGGAGGCCTACCGCCTCGCCGCGCATCTGGCGGCCGTGTCGCCGCTCACGGTGCCGGTCATGCGGCTCGTCCAGACGGCCGTGCCCTGGCGGGCGCGGACCTCCCATCTCGCCGAGGTGTTCCTCGGCGGCCTGATGCGGCCGCACCCCGCGCCGGTGGCGGGCCCGCTGCCGGCGAAACACCTGGTGTTCGACTTCAGCGACGCGTCCCGGCTGATCCTCCTCGACGCCGTCCCCCAGGCCGAACTGCTGCGCACCAGCCGCAGCATCGGCCGGCATCTGGAGCAACTCGCGGGCCGCTCCCCCGACTTCCCGGCCTGGCTCGCCCACCCGGACGGCCCGGCCCACCTCCCCGGCGCGCACCGACCGTTCACCAGCGTCGAACGGCGGCTGCTCACCCGCTTCGGCGTGTCCTTCGAACGCGAGGCGCTGGGTCTCGGCAGGGAAACCGACTTCGGCGACGGCGTCCAGGACGGCTGGGGGCCGCTCACCCCCGACGATCCCCGCCGCCTCGGCCCGTACCGGCTGCTGAGCCGCCGCCGGCTGCGGCGCACGGTCGAGTACGACGGCCTCGACGAGCACCGCGTCCAGGCCCTGGTGCGGACCCCGCGCCCCGACCTCCCGGCCGGCGAGGAGCCCCTCGCCGAGGCGGAGGCGTTGCGCCGGCTGGGCGGTCAGTACGCCCCGGCGCTGCTCGCCGCCGGGGTCCGGGACGACCCGCCGTGGCTGGCGGTGGTCCCCTTCAGCGGCAGCGGCGCGTCGGACCCGCCCCGGCTGGCGGAGATCTTCAACGCGGCCCACACGGAGAGCCGCGCCCCCTTCGACAAGATCACCGCGCTGGTCGTGGGCTGGCACCTCGCGAGCGCCCTGGCCCTGTGCCATCTGCACGGGATCGTGCCCGCGGACCTCAACGCCGAGAACGTCCTGGTGCTGCGCCGCTCGGTGGTTCTCGCCGACCTGTCCGACTGCTCGGTGGACGGCCGGTACGCGGGCGCCGGGCCGCCGCCCACCCCCGAGGACAATGTGCGCGCGCTGGGCGAACTGCTCCAGCTCGTCAGCAGCAAGGCGGGCCGGGAGCTGCCGGGCAGCCCGGAGGGCATGCACCTGTGGCAGGGCGACACCTGGCGGCAGCTGCGGCAGCGCGTCCTGCGCTGCCTCGACCCGGACCCGGCCCGGCGGCCCACCGCGGGCGAGGTCGCCGACGTCCTGGCCCGGTACATCGCCCAGTCCCGGGTCTCTCGCACCGTCCCGCCGGCGTCCACGGTCAATGCGCTGCCCACGGAGCGCGTTCCGCTGGCCCTGCCGCCGTCCGCGGCCGTGCCCGGCGGCGGTGAGCCGGCGCTGCGCGTGCCCCGCTTCGGAACCGCCCGCCGCGAGGCCGAGGCCCGGCTGGCCCGGCTGCGGACACCGCTGCGGCACGGCCGGCGGCTCACGGTGGTCGGCGCCTACCACTACAGCGGGCGGGCCACCACGACGATGGTGCTGGGCTCCCTGCTCGCCGTCGTCCGGGGCGAGCCCGTCCTCGCCGTCGACGGCGCGCCCCACGAAGGCGCCCTGGACCGTTTCCTCACGGCCCGCAACCCGGCCACCGTGCGCGACCTCGCGGGCCTGCCCGCCGACCCGTCGTACGCCGAGGTCCGCGCCCTCACCACCCGGCTGCCGTCCGGCCTGGAGGTGGCCGCGCACCCGCCCGGGCACGCCAACCCGAACCTTGTGCACGCCCAGGCCTACGAGCACGTACTGGCCCGGACCGAGCCCTACTACTCGTTCGTCCTCACCGACTGGGCCCCGCAGCGGCTCGACGACGCGGCCGACGCCGTCCTGGACCTCACCGACCGGCTGATCCTGTGCTGCGGCACCGCCGACTGGTTCCTCACCGCGGCCCGGCAGGTGCTGGAGCGGCTGCGCGCGGCCCGTCGCTGGCAGTTGGCCGCCGAGGCGGTCGTCGTCGTCACCGAGGTCGACGGGCCGTCCGCGCGGCGGGTGCCGGCGGCCCTGGCCAGCCGCGTCGGCGTCAGCGTGAACCAGGTGGTCGCGGTCCCCTTCGACCGGGCGCTGAGCTCGCCGCGGTTCCAGGACCTGAGCCGGTTGCGGTCGTCGACGGTGAGCATGTTCCTGGACCTGGCGGAGCGGGTCGCCGAACCGCGGACGCAGTGATCCCCGGGCAGCCGCGCCGCCCGGGGATCACCTGGTCACTGCTCGATGAACACGGCTCAGATGAGGCCGAGCGCGCGGACCGCCTCGCGCTCCTCCGCCAGCTCGGCGACGGAGGCGTCGATACGGGCGCGGGAGAACTCGTTGACGTCCAGGCCCTGGACGATCTCGTACCGGCCGTCCTTGGCGGTGACCGGGAAGGAGGAGATCAGGCCCTCCGGGACGCCGTAGGAGCCGTCCGACGGGATGCCCATGGAGGCCCAGTCGCCGTCCGCGGTGCCGTTGACCCACGTGTGGACGTGGTCGATGGCCGCGTTGGCGGCGGAGGCGGCGGAGGACGCGCCACGCGCCTCGATGATGGCCGCGCCGCGCTTGGCGACGGTCGGGATGAACTCCTCGGCCAGCCACTTCTCGTCGTTCACGACCTCGGCGGCGTTCTTGCCGGCGATCGTCGCGTGGAAGATGTCCGGGTACTGCGTCGCGGAGTGGTTGCCCCAGATGGTGAGGCGCTTGATGTCGGCGACCGTCGAGCCCGTCTTCTTCGCGAGCTGGGTCAGCGCGCGGTTGTGGTCGAGGCGGGTCATCGCGGTGAAGCGCTCGGCCGGTACGTCCGGCGCGGCGGCCTGGGCGATCAGCGCGTTGGTGTTGGCCGGGTTGCCGACGACGAGGACCTTGATGTCGTCCGCGGCGTGGTCGTTGATGGCCTTGCCCTGCGGCTTGAAGATGCCGCCGTTGGCCTCCAGGAGGTCACCGCGCTCCATGCCCTTGGTACGCGGGCGGGCGCCGACGAGGAGGGCGACGTTGGCGCCGTCGAAGGCGACGTTCGGGTCGTCGCTGATGTCGATGCCCTGGAGCAGCGGGAACGCGCAGTCGTCGAGCTCCATGGCGGTGCCCTCGGCGGCCTTGAGCGCCGGGGTGATCTCCAGCAGGCGCAGCTTGACCGGCACGTCCGCGCCGAGCAGCTGGCCGGAGGCGATGCGGAAGAGCAGGGCGTAACCGATCTGGCCGGCCGCGCCGGTGACGGTGACGTTCACGGGAGTGCGGGTCATGGCGTTCTCCGTATGACAGCTGTCGGTGGGGCGTCCCTGCCCCGGGTGGGACGTACAAATGATCGATCTCTTGGTATCAAGAGATCCATCCAGCGGTCAGGCTATCGCGCATCCGGGATCCCGGATGCGCGGGGTTGTGTGGCCCGGCCCACAGACCGGCGGCGCATACGGCGGCACGGACCGGCGGCCGCCGGTCCGGGAGAGGAATGACCGACGGCCGCCGTGGTGGGGGCACCGGGTCGTGACCGGACTCCCGTGGGGGTACGGTTCGCGTTCCCGGAGCGGAGGGGGGTATTCCTACGACCGCCGGTTTTTTTCGAGCCGCTTTCCCGAGCCGCCTCCCGGGCCGCCCTTCAGCGGGTCACCCCGTGCACCCCTGCTGCCCCGACGCCAGCACCGCGCAGGCCCTCGCCTCCGCCGCGTCCTTCACCGCCACCATCGGGGTGTACGCGATCGTGTCGCCGGCCGCGGTGATGCTCCCGGTCTCGCGGACCGAGCCGACGGTCACCCCGACCGAGTCCCCCTGCGCGGCCTGCGTGATCCTGCCCCAGGCCGCCCCGCAGGTCCGGCTGTAGCGGACCTCGACCAGGGTCGTCCCGACCGTCGCGGTCTTCGCCGTCGCCACGAGGTCGCCGCTGCACCCCATCTCCTCCGCGTCCCGCCCCGTGCAGTCCGCGCCGGTGCACAGCACCCCGGAGGGCAGCACGGGGGCCGGACTGGCGGACGGCGACGGCGACTTGGCGGCGCCCACCGCCTGCTTCGGGTCCCCGCCCTCGGTCAGGAGGAACGCGCCCACGACGACGATCACCACACCCACGACCCCGATGAGGAACAGCCCGGCGCGGGAACCGGCGGCGGAGGCGGGCGCGCTCGCCGGGGAGGACGGCGCGGCTTCGGGCGTCCCGGGCGGCTCCTGCGGTTCCCGCGTCTCGGGCGTCTCGGGCGGCGGCGGCCCGAACTCCCCCAGGGCGGCGCGCGCCTGGGCGATCCGGACGGCCTCCATGGTCCGGTCGTGCCGCAGCTCCGAGCGGCTCCAGGCCCGTTCGGCCAGCTCCCACATGGTGGTCAGATGGATGGGAGGCGTGCCGGTGACCTCCGCCAGCGCGACGATCGCCCCCTTGGGCGCGAGCAGCCGGCCGTTGAGGTAACGCTCCCAGGACGTCTTGCTGTAGCCCGTGCGGTCGGCCACCGCCGCGACGCTCAGTCCCGTGCGGTCCACGACTCTTCGCAACTGCTCGGCGAACTCCCTTACCTGCGGGTCGAGTTCGTCCGGCAGATCCCTCCAGCGTGGCATCGAGTCCCCTCCCTCCACCAAGTCCGCCATTGTCCAGGTTAGACCCGATGTGTGTCAGCCGAAGGCGAGCGCTCCGCCGACGGCCGTGAGCAGCAGGGCGAGCAACAGCAGGACCGCGTAGAGGAGAAGGCGTCCGGCCGGCCGGGGCGGCGGCTGCGGCGCGGGTTCCTCCAGCCGGTCCCACCACGGGACCGTCGGATCGTCCTCGTACGCGTCGGCCGGACTCGCCGCCGCCGGTCGCGGCCAGGCCTCGACCGCCAGCTCCCAGCGCACGACGTGCCGTTCGGCCTCCGCGCCGGCCAGCCCCGCGACCCTGCACAGCGCGGCGACGGCCTGCCGGGGCGGCGGCTGGACGCCGTTGAGATACCGCTGCCAGGAGGACTTGCTGTACGCGGTGCGCGCGCCGAGCGCGGCGAGGCTGAGTCCCGTACCGTCCTTGAGCTGCCGCAACTGTTCCACGAAGTGCCGTACCTCCGACGGCAGCCCGTCCGGCAGCGGCTGCCAGGCGCCCATCCCGCCCGCCTCCCCTTCGATCCGTTGGGGGGACGACGCCGGGCGGCCGGACGGTTCCCGCGGCGCGGACGGCTGTGGCGGGGCGCGCACACCGTAGCGGAACGGTCACTTCCGTGCCACAGCGTCCGGACAGCTGTTGAACAGGGCGTTCACGATGGAGGAGCGTGGAGCACGTCGGCGGCCCGTCCTTCTCGGGGGATGAGGACGGGCCGCCGCACGCCTGCGTTCGGCGCTGCATCCGGTTCCGGGGTCAGCTGCTCACGGTGAAGTGCAGGGTGTCCTTCAGGAACGGGATCTGCAGCCACGGGTTGGGCTGTGCCATCAGCGCGAGCAGGACGATCGCCGTGCCGAGCACGCCGTAGGTCGCGATGTCGGTGAAGCGGGAGCGCACGGCGAGCATGCCGACGCCGGGCAGCAGCCAGCGCAGGACCGCGCCGAGCAGCAGCCCGACGCCGATCAGGATGGTGCCGATCCGGAACACGTCGAGCGCGGTCACCAGCAGACCGACCGCGACGATGCCCAGGACGGCGATGATCGGCCACTGCCGGGCGGCCAGCGCGTCACCGGGCGCGGCCCGGCCGGCGCCTTCGGGGCGCGCGGTGTCCCGGGTGAACTTCGGGAAGCGCCGGGTGGTGCGGCGCGGCACGCCGTCGGCGTCCGGCGCCTCGTTGCCGTCGCCCGCTGCGGGGGTGTTCTCAGGCGACACTGCGCTCCGCCGCCTCGACCACGTTGACGAGCAGTTGGGCACGGGTCATCGGGCCGACGCCGCCGGGGTTCGGGGAGATCCAGCCGGCCACCTCGCGGACGTCCGGGTGGACGTCGCCCACGATCTTGCCCTCCGCGCCCCGCGAGACGCCGACGTCGAGGACGGCCGCGCCCGGCTTGACGTCCTCGGCCCGGACCAGATGGGCGGAGCCCGCGGCGGCGACGATGACGTCCGCCCGCTTCAGGTGCGCCGAGAGGTCCCGGGTGCCGGTGTGGCACTGGGTCACGGTGGCGTTCTCGGTGCGCCGGGTCAGCAGCAGCGGCATCGGACGGCCGATGGTGACCCCGCGGCCGACGACGACGACCTCGGCGCCCTTGATCTCGACGCCGTACCGGCGCAGCAGCGTGAGCACGCCGTTGGGGGTGCAGGGCAGCGGCGCGGGCTCGTTGAGGACCAGTCGGCCGAGGTTCATCGGGTGCAGGCCGTCGGCGTCCTTGGCCGGGTCCATGAGCTCCAGGATCCGGTTCTCGTCGATGCCCTTGGGCAGCGGGAGCTGGACGATGTAGCCGGTGCAGGCGGGGTCGTCGTTCAGCTCCCGGACGACCGCCTCGATCTCCTCCTGGGTGGCCGTGCCGGGCAGCTCGCGCTGGATGGACGCGATGCCGACCTCGGCGCAGTCACGGTGCTTGCCGGCGACGTACTTCTGGCTGCCGGGGTCGGTGCCGACGAGGATCGTGCCGAGTCCGGGCGTCACGCCCTTCGTCTTCAGCACCGCCACGCGGGCGGCCAGCTCGGACTTGATCTCGGCTGCGGTTGCCTTGCCATCGAGAATCTGGGCGGTCATGTGCCCATCCTCCCGGATGACGGCCCCCGGGTTCCAATCCGGGTGACCCCGCACGACCTGTCCAGGTGACGCGCGCGCCCAGGCTGACGTGTGCGGATCTGATCGACGAAGCGATCAATGATGTTGCACTTGCACAACACATGGGGAATGCCGCGGAATGCGGCTGGACAACAAACCGGCCATTGCAGAACGATTGACGCCACAGTGCCGCGGGCAGTACCGGGGGGACGAACCGCATCTGTAGAACTTTCCTCCGAGCCAGACCGCGCGTCCCCGCACTCGAGTGCACACGGAGGAAGGACCGCCATGAGTTTCGGCGACCCGAACAACCCCTACGGCCCGCCGCAGGGTCCGCCGCAGGGCCAGCCGCCGGGCTACCCGCCGCAGGCTCCGCCGCCCCAGCAGCCCGGCTACGGCTACCCCACCGCTCCCCAGGGTCAGCCCGGCTACGGCTATCCGCAGGCCCCGCCGGTCCCCCAGGGGTACGGCTACGGCGTCCCCCAGGAGATGCCCGGCCTGGTCAAGACCGCTCGGGTGCTGCTGTTCATCATCGCCGGCTTCCAGTTCCTGGCCGGCGTGATCATCGGCATCGCGGCCGGCGCCCTGCAGGACACGTCCAACGCGTTCGGCTCCGGCGACGAGAGCAGCACGGCGACGGGCGTCATCATCGCGATCGCGCTGCTGATGCTGGGGCTGGGCAGCCTGTCGATCTTCCTGGGCGTGAAGTTCAAGACGGGTCGCAGCGGCATCCGGATCACCACGCTCGTGTACTCCTCGCTGATGATCCTGGGCAGCCTGGCCAACATCGTGCAGGGCGGGGGCGGTTCGGCCACCTTCGGCGGTGTCATCTCGCTCGCCATCGGCGGCATCATCCTCTCCGCGATGATCAGCGGCGGAGCCTGGTTCAACCGTCCGCGGTACTGACCGCGCGCACGGCCGGAGCCAGACCCTGATGCGTCTCCAAGGAGCCGAGCCGGTCGGGATCGGTCGGAAAAGATCAAGGGAAAGAACAGGGAAAGATCACCGGAACGGCTTCTTCTCGCCATTCCTCACCAGGGCCGTGTCACGTCGTGACACGGCCCTGTCCCGTCGCCCACCCTGATGCCGTAGAAGCAGGTGGGGACGGGGTGACACACCGTGTACAGCATCATCGTCGTACCTCCGGGAGCGCACGAGCCCGGGCGGCTTCGGCTCGCCCCCGGTGAGCGGCTGGCCTTCGGACGGTCGGCGCACGACAACGACCTGGCGATCCCGCACGAGGGCGTCTCCCGGCGGGCCGGCGAGATCACCGCGCAGGGCGCGTTCTGGATACTCAGCAACTTCAGCCGCGAGCAGACGTACGTCGTGGAGAACCCGGAAGGCGCCGGCGAGCACATCAAGGTCGGGCCCGCGCGTCTGGACGCGCCCGTCCCCTTCGAGTTCGCCCGGATCGTGCTGCCCGCGGCGGGCGACCTGCTCACGTTCGAGGTGTGGGCCCCGCGCCACGACTACCTGGGCACGTCGTCGGGCCTGGACGGCGCGACCACCGCGCCCGCGTTCTCCCTGGACCGCACCAAGCGCTACTTCGCGGTGCTGGCCGCCCTGTGCGAGCCCCGGCTGCGCGGCGCGCCGCACGCCCCGCTGCCCACCGTCGACCAGGTCGTCGCCCGGCTGCGTCCCGGCTGGCCCGCCGCCTCCCGCACCTCCGTGCAGTGGAACATCGACTACCTGGCCGTGAAGCTGCGCCTCAAGCCCGGCCCCGACACGGCGGACCCGGGCCCGCGGCTCAACGGCAAGAAGGAGTCCCTGGTGTCGCTGGCGCTCCGCTTCGACCTGGTGCGCGAGGACGACCTCGTCCTGCTGTCGACCGACCGGGCGGCGGTGCGGTGACCGAGCCGTACGCGGTCCGGGTGCCCACGGGCTACCGGGTCGGCCGGTGGGAGGTGCGGGAGCCGATCGCGACCGGGGCGTTCGGCAGCGTGTACGCGGCGCAGCGACGCGCCTGCGGCCCGGTGGGTGACAACGATGTTCCGACCGCGGCGCTGCCGGAGTCCGCCGCGCTCAAGTTCCTGCCCACCGGCACCCACACCCCCCGCCAACTCGCCCATCTGCGCGAACTGGCCGAGCGCGAGGTGGAGTTGCTGAGCCGGCTGAGCAGCCCGCGCCTGGTCCGCCTCTACGAGACCCTCACCGTGGACGACCCGTCCCGCCCCGAACTCGACGGCGCCACCGTGCTGGTGCTGGAGAAGGCCGACGACTCGCTGGCGGCGCTGCTGAACCGCGACCCGGCGCCCGCCGCAGGTCCCGCCCTGCTCGCCGAGATCTGCGCGGGGCTGGCCCAGTTGCACCGGGCGGGCTGGGTGCACGGCGATCTGAAGCCGGCCAACGTCCTGCTGATGAAGGACGGTTCGGCGCGGCTCGCCGACTTCAACATGGCCGCCGAGCTGGAGGGCACCCACGCCTACACACCGGCCTTCTCCACCCCCGACTACACCCCGCCCGAGCTGTTGTGGGCCGAGATCGGCGAACGCGGCCGCCGGATCCGCCCCTCCGCCGACGTCTGGGCCTTCGGCGTCCTCGCCCATCTGGTCCTCACCGGCTCCTTCCCGCTGCCCGGCGGCACGCCGACGGCCCGCCGTGACGCGGCGGTCGCGTACGCGCGCGGCACCGCCGAACTGCGGCTGTCCCCCGAACTCCCGGACGCCTGGCGGGAGATCGTCCACGCCTGTCTGGCCCGCACGCACGCCGACCGCGTCGGCACGGAGGCCTTGCTGCGCCGGGTGGAGACCGCCACCGCCACCGCCACCGCGCCCAGCGGCCGCCGGCCCCGGCTGCTCACCGGTCGGCCGTCCCGCCGCACGACGGTCCTGGCCGGCGTCCTGGTGACCGTCGCCCTGGGCTACGGCGTCAGCGTGTGGGCCGGCGGCCTCCTCGACTCGGGCGACGGCAAGGGCGGTGGGAGCGGGACGGCGAGCGCCGCCGCGCAGTACGGCGCGGCGGATCTGCGCACCGACAAGGGCGTGCCGGCCGCGTACCGGCTGCTCATCGTCGAGACGGCGCACGACTGCGACCACGACTCCGTCACCCCCTCCCTGATCGCCGCGATGCTGAAGGTGGAGAGCGACTTCGACCCGGACCTCGCCGACCCCGACAAGAACGAGTACGGGATCGCCCGCTGGACCCCGAGCGTGCTGCGCTGGTGGATGAACGCCGACGGCACCCCCGGGGAGGCCGTCCCCTCGCCTCCCTTCCCGCCGGCCGAGTCCGTCCCGGCCATGGGCCGCTACCTGTGCTGGATCGCCCCGCGGCTGGACGCCGACCTCAAGGGCGACCGGCGCGTCCTGGTCGCCGCCGCCTACCGCACCTCGTGGGACGTCGTGAACAAGGCGGACGGCGTCCCCTCGGAGTACCGCGCCTACGCGGACCGGGTCGCCCACTACCTCAAGGAGTACACGCCCCCGGGCCGGAAGTGACCCTGAGAGTTCCGAGGTACCCCTCCCCCGTCGCGTGCCCGATGGTGTGAGTGCCGCACGGGATACGGGCGGCGTCCGGGAAACCACAGGGGAAACGGGGGTACGTCCCATGAAGCGTGTTCTCGCTTCGCTGTGTGCGGTCGCGGCGGTGACGGGGGCCGTCGCGACCGGATGCGGCACCGGTTCGGACGCCGAACGGGCAGCCCGGCCCGCGCCGCTGACCTGGCAGCAGGAGCTGCGGATCAGCGACGCGCAAGCGCGGCTGACCTCCCGGTGCATGAAGCGTCACGGCTTCACGTACTGGGAGGACCGCACCCTGACCCTGCGCGAGAGCAGACCGGTGCGGTACGTGCAGGACGACGTGGCCTGGGCGCGGACGTACGGCTACGGCGGCCGGATCGACGCGGAGCAGGAGCGGCTGCACACCGACAATCCCATCGCCGCGTACCGGCAGGGCCTGTCCGCCGCCCGCCGCGCCGCCTTCGACGAGGCGCTGGACGGCGGCGCCGGCACCCGCGTGCTCACCGCTGCGCTGCCGGGCGGCGGGGAGATCCGCAAACGCCTCGGCGGCTGCACGGGGGAGGCCGAACGCGAGCTCTACGGCGATCCGGCCGAATGGTTCCGCACCGGCAAGGTCGCCACGGGCCTCAACTCGCTCTACGGCGGACAGCTCATGAAGGACCGTGAGCTCACGGCTGCGGTGGGGGCCTGGTCCCGGTGCATGAAGACCGCGGGGCAGCCCTACAAGGACCCCCAGGCGGCCCGGGACGCCGTCCGCACCGCCACCGCCCGGCTGGGCGCGGCCCGCGCCGACGAGGCGTTCGCCGCCGAGCGCAGGACCGCCGTCGCGGACGCGACCTGCGCCCGCGAGACCTCCCTGCGGGCCGTGGCCACGGCCCGGGAGACGTACTACCAGGACCGCCTGCGCGACCGGTACGGCAAGGACGTCGACACCTATCGACGTCTCGGTCGGCAGGCCTACGACCGGGCGGTGCACGTCGTTCCGGAGCGCGGCTGACCACCGCGCCCCGGACGGGCGCCGCCCACGCACCACCCGCAAGGCACCACCACCTACGAGGGGAAACACCATGCGCAAGTTCACCGTCACGGCAGCGCTCGTCGCGCTCACCGCGCTGGGCGTCGTCGTGCCCACCGCGACCGCTCAGGCGGCCGGGTCCACCGTCGCCGGCCCCGGCTGCGACAGCAAGTGGGGTCCGCGCAACGGCAACGTGTACGCCTGGCAGGACCTGGACTGTCAGGGCGCCCAGCTCATCGGCACGCCGGGGAACAGCACCTACTGGGGCGCCTCCAACGACAAGGCCACGTCCGTCATGAACCGCGGCTACACCGGTGGCCGGGACGTCGTCGCGTTCTACCAGGACATCAACTACGGCGGCGGCCACGCCTGCCTGAAGCCGGGCGAGCTGTACGCCGACAACCTGACCGACAACGCGTTCACCAACGGCGTCAACGTGAACGACGCGATCACCTCGCACCAGTGGGTCGTCGCGAGCGCCTGCGGAGCCTTCCTGACGTGATGCCCGTGACGAGGGGGGCGGCCCGGCGCTGTGCCGGACCGCCCCCCTCGCCCTGTGCGGCTCAGTGGAAGAAGTGCCGCGTCCCCGTGAAGTACATCGTCACGCCCGCCTTCTTCGCGGCCTCGACGACCAGTTCGTCACGGACCGAGCCGCCGGGCTGCACCACGGCCTTGACTCCCGCGTCGAGCAGCACCTCCAGCCCGTCCGGGAACGGGAAGAACGCGTCGGACGCGGCGTACGAACCGCGTGCCCGTTCCTCGCCCGCCCGCTCGACGGCCAGCTTCGCCGAGTCGACCCGGTTGACCTGCCCCATGCCGACGCCGACCGAGGCGCCGTCCTTGGCGAGCAGGATGGCGTTGGACTTCACGGCCCGGCACGCCTTCCAGGCGAAGGACAGCTCGCTCAGCTCCTCGGGGCTCAGCGCCTCCCCGGCCGCGAGGGTCCAGTGGGCCGCGTCGTCGCCGTCGGCCTGCAGCCGGTCGGCGACCTGGAGCAGCGCGCCGCCGCCGACGGGCTTGAGCTCGACCGGGCCGGACGGGCCCTGCGGCGCCTTCAGCACCCGGATGTTCTTCTTCTTGGCGAGGGCCTCCAGGGCCCCCTCCTCGTAGTCGGGCGCGACGATGACCTCGGTGAAGATCTCCGCGACCTGCTCCGCCATCTCCTTGCTGACCGGCCGGTTGACGGCGATGACGCCGCCGAACGCCGACAGCGGGTCACACGCGTGTGCCTTGCGATGCGCCTCGGCGACATCCGCGCCGACGGCGATCCCGCACGGGTTGGCGTGCTTGATGATCGCGACGGCCGGCTCGGCGTGGTCGTACGCGGCACGGTGCGCGGCGTCCGTGTCCGTGTAGTTGTTGTACGACATCTCCTTGCCGTGCAGCTGCTCGGCCTCGGCGAGACCGGCGCCACTGCCGTCCACGTAGAGCGCGGCGGGCTGGTGCGGGTTCTCGCCGTAGCGCAGGGTGCTCCTGCGCTCCCAGGTGGCGCCGAGGAAGTCGGGGAACCGCGACTGGTCCACGGGCGCGTAGGAGGAGGCGAACCAGGAGGCCACGGCCACGTCGTAGGCGGCGGTGTGCTGGAAGGCCTCGGCGGCGAGCCGCTTGCGGGCGGCGAGGTCGAACCCGCCGTCCTGCACGGCCGCGAGGACGTCGGCGTACCGCGCCGGGCTGGTGACGACGGCCACCGACGGGTGGTTCTTGGCGGCGGCACGCACCATGGACGGCCCGCCGATGTCGATCTGCTCGACGCACTCGTCGGGCGAGGCGCCCGAGGCGACGGTCTCGCGGAACGGGTAGAGGTTGACGACGACCAGGTCGAACGGCTCGACGCCCAGCTCGGCGAGCTGCTCGCGGTGGCTCTCCAGGCGCAGGTCGGCGAGGATGCCGGCGTGCACCTTGGGGTGCAGGGTCTTGACCCGGCCGTCCAGGCACTCGGGGAAGCCGGTGAGCTCCTCGACCTTGGTGACGGGGACGCCGGCGGCGGCGATGCGGGAGGCGGTGGACCCGGTGGAGACGAGCTCCACGCCCGCCTCGTGCAGCCCGCGCGCGAGCTCTTCCAGACCGGTCTTGTCGTAGACGCTGACGAGCGCGCGACGGATGCCCCGCTTGCTGCTCTCGGCCGTGACAGTGCTGTCGGCGGTCACTGGATAACTACCTTTCGTCCCTCAATGCGATAGCCGTTGCGGGCGAGCCGCCCCACGACCTCGACGAGCAGCCTTCGCTCGACTTCCTTGATGCGCTCGTGCAGAGCGCTCTCGTCGTCCTCGTCCCGGATCTCGACCACGCCCTGGGCGATGATCGGCCCGGTGTCGACGCCGTCGTCGACGAAGTGGACGGTGCAGCCGGTGACCCGCGCGCCGTACGCGAGCGCGTCACGCACGCCGTGGGTCCCGGGAAAACTGGGCAGCAGCGCGGGATGCGTGTTGACGACCCGCCCCCCGAACCGCGCCAGGAACCGCTTCCCCACGATCTTCATGAACCCGGCGGACACGACGAGGTCGGGCTCGTGCTCGGCCACGGCCTCGGCAAGAGCGGCGTCCCACTCCTCCCGGCTCCCGTAGTCCTTGACGCGGCGCACGAAGGTGGGAATCCCGGCCCGTTCGGCACGGGCCAGCCCCTCGATGCCGTCGCGATCGGCCCCGACGGCCACGATCTCGGCTCCGTAGGCCTCGACGCCGGCGGCTCCGACGGCGTCCAGGAGTGCCTGCAGGTTCGTACCGGATCCGGAGACCAGCACGACGAGGCGCTTGGCCACGGGCTTGGCGGCCACGGCGGGGGCCCTTTCTCGGGGAAACGTGTGTGCAATGCCGGCCCGCCCCGCGTCACTCACAGATGACCCGTTCACCCGTTCACCTGTTGACACGTTGCCACTCGCACGTTCGCCACTTGTACGTTCATACGAATGCATCGCGCCCCCGGATACGGGGAAGCCTACGAAGCAGCCGACCGTCAGCAACGATACCGGCACACGAGGCAGCCCCCACGGGACGGGGGCGTGGCCGGAAGGTAGCGTCTGCGACGAGCCGGATCGGGAACGCGGTGGTAGTGCGGTGCGTTTCCGAAGTGACAGCTCACTCCAGACAGTCGTACCTCCTAGGGGAAGACGCTCATTTGATGCCGGACCGCAGTCTGCGACTCCTCACGCTCCCCCCGCAGTCACCGCAGGGAGGGGAGCGCGGCGCCGTGCTGCTGCGGGAGCGCCCAGCCTCTCCCCCCGACGCCCCGTCGGGCGACAGCACACCCCCCGAGGACGACAACCCCTTCGCCCCGCCGCCGGAGGGCGCCCCGGACCGCCCCTGGCAGCCCCGGCGCCCGGCGGGCGGCGCCCCCGAGAGCGGGCGTTCCCCGTGGGGCGGCCACTGGAGCAACCAGCAGCCCGGCCGCTCCCCCGGCGGCTTCGGCGAGCGACCCGGCGGCGGCAGCCCCGAGGGCGGCGGCGGCCCCGGCAACACCGACCCCGGCAAACGCTGGGACCCCACGGACCCCGCCCAGCGCCGCGCGCGCTACGCCCTGCTCTGCGGTATGTGGGCCTTCTTCTTCGCCCTCTTCGGCTGGCCGTACGTGGCCCTGCTGCTCGGCGCACTGGCCCTGAACTGGGGCATCAGCGCCCTGCGCGCCAAGCCCCGCACCCCCGACCCGGACATCCCGCCCACCCCCGAGACCGGCGCCCGTCCCCAGCGGACCGCCGCCGTCAGCGGCCTGGTCACCGCGTCCCTGGCCCTGGCCCTGGTCGCCGCGAGCTTCACCGCGCAGCTGGTCTACAGCGACTACTACACCTGCACGAACGACGCCCTGACGAACGAGGCGAAGCAGTCGTGCAGCGACCTGCTGCCGAAGGAGCTGAAGGGAATCCTGGGCGCGAACGCCTGATTCCTTCAGGTCACCGCCCCTCCGGCCCGTCCTCCCCCGCCTCCCGCAGGGCGGCCCACCGAGCCTCCCGACCGACGTCCCCGCGCCACACCGGGTCCGGGTCCACGGGGTCGGGCTCGACGGCACCGGGCGCTGCGGGTACGAGGGGCGCTGCGTGCACGAGGGGCGCTGCGGGTACTTCGGGCGAGGGCACGGGCTCTGCGGGTACTACGGGCGAAGGCACGGGCTCTGCGGGTACTACGGGCGAAGGCACGGGCGCGGGGGCGGGTACGGACACGGATGTGGGCGCGGACACGGACGGGGGCCCTGGCGAGGGCGGGGGCTCCGCGGCGAAGGGCTCAAGGGGAGCGAAGTCGTACAGCTCCGACTCCGATCCGGACGCGGACTCCGCCCTCATCGCCACCGCCGGCACCCCCCGTTCCTCCTTCGCCCCACGCCTCCACCAGCCCCACCAGTCTCTCCATCCCTTCCAAGCCCCACCTGCCCCGCGAGCGCCCCGCTCCCGCCCTCTCTCCCGCTGCCCACGCCCCCGCCATCCCCGTACCCCCACAGCCACCGGCATCCCCACCCCCACGGTCCACAGCAGCACCGCGCCCCCCACCTGCCACCACACCGGCCCGAACCGAGCCAACGCGGCCACTCCCAGCGGGCCGCCGGCCAACCCCGCGAGCGCTCCCATCAGCGCCCCGCACACCGCCCCCGCCGCCGCGACGGCCTCCACGGTCCGCCGCCGCGACCAACGCCCCGCCGCGTCCGCCACGTCTGCCGCCCGGGCCACGAACACGCCCACCGTCACCCCGGCGACCAGCGGCACCACCCCCGCCGCCCAGTTCAACGCCGTCCCGCCTCCCGCCTCCGGCACCGCCGCCAGCAGCGGAAACGGCGGCAGCAGCGGCGCGGGGTCGGCGGACAGAGGTGCCATGACCTGCCCGGCCCCGAGGACGTACCCCGGACCGAGCGCGTACGCCGCACCCCACACCGCCGCGTTGGGCACCAGCGCCACGCACAGCAACAGCACCGCGAACCGCCCCGACCACCCCTCCGTGAGCTGCAGAAACGCCTGCCGAGCCGCATCCGCGTGCCACACCGACGAGGCCGCCACCAGCAACGCCCCACCCCCGACGAGCACCGCTGCCCCGGCCCCCGCCGCCCGCCCGGCGACCCCGAGCCGCGCGCGCCCGTCCTCCTCGAGGAGCAGCCGCCGCATCCCGCGCGGCAGCACCTGCAGTGCCCTGTCCACCGGCCCGCGCGGACGGCCGTGGGCCGACCAGGCCCCCGCCCCGGCCGCCAGCACGGCGACCGCGGGCACCGACACCGCCGTCCACACCCACGAGGGCCGCAGCACACCGCCGGCGGCGTAGCAGGCGATGCCCGAGCCGACGGCGAGGTAGCCGAGCACGACGCCCGCCCAGGCCGTACGAGCGCTCACGAGCGTCCCGTACTCGCCGGTGCCGTCCGCCTCGACGACGACGCCCCCGTCCACCGCGTCCCGCGCGGCGCGCCGCACCAGCCACACGGGCAGCACGAGCAGCAGCAGCGGAGTGACGCCGACCGGGGCCGGGACCCCGGACAGCGTGTCGACGCGGACCAGTTCCGCGCCATGGGCCAGCAGCCAGAGCGCGGCGGCGACGTGCAGCGCGCCGCCGGGCCCGCTGTCCGGATACGGGGAGCTGATCCACAGCACCATCACGAGCACGGCGAACGCACCGAGCCCCAGCCCGGCCGCGAGCACCCCGCCCAGGAAGCCGGCGGCGAGTCCGGGCGAGCGGTCGCGCATCCGGGCGAGCAGGGGCGACAGCGACAGTCGGCGAGCGGTCATCTGGATCACGACGGTCATGGTCCCAACGACACGCGCTTTCCCGTCGTAACAGGCGAACTTCCGCTGTGTCGCTCAATATACGCTTATGTACTTTTTCGCGCGAAGGGACATCCTGTGACGCAGCAGCGCCCTGTCCCCCCGCTCCCGTCCCCCAAGGAACGCCGACGCCTGCGCGAGGCGGCCTCGTTGACGCAGGCTCAGGTCGCCGAGCAGGTGGGCGTCGCCCGGGAGACGGTGCGCGCGTGGGAGTCCGGCCGCACGACACCGAGCGGCCCCAAGCGGGAGGCGTACGCGAAACTGCTGGCATCGCTGAACAAGGCGGACAAGGTGACGAACACCCAGGAGACAGCGCCTCGACCCCAGGTGACGGCAGGCCCGGACGCGAAGGGCAGGAAGGACCGGAGGCCGAGACCGTCGGGCACGGCGTCGGCGCCTCTCCTCGACCCGGCCCTCACCTCCACCCTCACCTCCACCCTCGAACTGCAACCCGTCGCGCCTCTCGCGCCCCTCGCGCCTCTCGCAGCCCCCGCATCCCCCGCATCCCCCGCGCCTCTCGTGCCCGGGGTCGGCGCCCCCTCGCCCCCGCCTCCCGGCGCTTCTCTGACCCCCGCTCAGGCCTTCGACGCCCTCTACGCCTTCTGCGCCCCCGCCCTGGTCCGGCAGACCTATCTGCTCTCCGGTCGCCGCGAACTGGCGCGCGAATCGGTCGAGTGGGCCTTCCAACTGGCCTGGCAGCGCTGGCCCGAGGTGGCCGTCGACCGCGACCCGGCGGGCTGGGTGCGGGCGACCGCGTACGAGTTCGCCCTCTCCCCCTGGCACCGGTTCCGCCCCCGCTACCGCCACCCGGAGCCGCCCCCGGCGGACGCCTCCGACCGCGCGCTGCTCGATGTGTTCCTGACCCTCCCCGCGCCGCAGCGCCGCACCCTCCTCCTCTATGACGGTGTCGGCCTCGACCTGCCGGAGACCGCGGCCGAGACGGAGGCGAGCACACCGGCGGCGGCGAACCGGCTGCTGCACGCGCGCAAGGTGATCGCCGCGCGGCTCCCCGACCTGGCGGACCCGGTGGAGCTCCACCGACGGCTGGCGGAGGTGGCGTCCGCCGAGCGGCTGCGTGCGGCCAAGTCGCCCACCGTGCGGTTGGGCAGCGAACGGCGGGCCCGCTTCTGGACCAGGGCGGCGATCGCGTTCACGATCGCGATCATCGGCGCGACGGCGCTGACCGCGCGCACGGCCCCCACCCGGTACGAGCCCCCGGTGCCGCCCGGCGAGACCGTGCAGGGAGTCCCGCCCCGAACGGCCCCGGGCGCGCTCTCGGACGCGGAGCTGAACCTGCGCGCGAAGCTGCGGGCCGAGGCCCAGCCCGGCCCCGAACGCCTGCTCCCGGAAGGCCGCTGACGCCGACCGGCCCACCAGCCGACCGACTAACTGGTCGACCGGCTGACCGGCTGACTGACCGGCTGACCGGCTGACCGGCTGACCGGCGAAAACACCGTTGGGCCCGCCCCCGCGCGCTGCGGGGTCGGGCCCAACGGTGTTCGGCTGAGAAACCGGCTGAATGAACCGGCTGGGAAACCCGGCCGGAAGGTCAGCCGGCCGCGAGGATCTCGCGGGCCAGCTTCGCCGTCTCGGTCGGCGTCTTGCCGACCTTGACGCCGGCGGCCTCGAGGGCCTCCTTCTTCGCGGCGGCCGTGCCGGAGGAGCCGGAGACGATGGCGCCGGCGTGGCCCATGGTCTTGCCCTCGGGCGCGGTGAAGCCCGCGACGTAACCGACGACCGGCTTCTTCACGTTCTCCGCGATGAAGGCCGCGGCCCGCTCCTCGGCGTCGCCGCCGATCTCACCGATCATCACGATGAGGTCGGTGTCGGGGTCGGCCTCGAACGCGGCGAGCGCGTCGATGTGCGTGGTGCCGATGATCGGGTCGCCACCGATGCCGACGGCCGACGAGAAGCCGATGTCACGCAGCTCGTACATCATCTGGTACGTGAGCGTGCCGGACTTCGAGACCAGGCCGATGCGACCCGGCTTGGTGATGTCGCCCGGGATGATGCCGGCGTTCGACTGACCCGGGGTGATGAGACCGGGGCAGTTCGGGCCGATGATCCGGGTCTTGTTGCCCTGCGACACGGCGTACGCGTAGAACGCGGCCGAGTCGTGGACGGCGATGCCCTCGGTGATGACGACCGCGAGCGGGATCTCGGCGTCGATCGCCTCGACCACGGCGGCCTTGGCGAAGGCCGGCGGCACGAAGAGGACGGACACGTTCGCGCCCGTCTTCTCGATCGCCTCGGCGACCGTGCCGAAGACCGGGATCTCGGTGCCGTCGACGTCGACGGACGTGCCCGCCTTGCGCGGGTTCACGCCACCGACGATGTTGGTGCCGTCGGCGAGCATGAGCTTGGTGTGCTTCATGCCCGTGGAGCCGGTCATGCCCTGGACGATGACCTTGCTGTCCTTGTTGAGGAAGATAGCCATGGCTGTCTGAGTCCCTCTTCCTTACTTCGCAGCCGCGAGCTCGGCGGCCTTGTCGGCCGCGCCGTCCATGGTGTCCACGCGCTGGACCAGCGGGTGGTTGGCGTCGGAGAGGATCTTGCGACCCAGCTCGGCGTTGTTGCCGTCCAGTCGGACGACCAGCGGCTTGGTGACTTCCTCGCCCTTGGACTTGAGAAGCTCCAGGGCCTGGACGATGCCGTTGGCGACCTCGTCACAGGCGGTGATGCCGCCGAAGACGTTGACGAACACGGACTTGACGTCCGGGTCGCCGAGGATGATCTCCAGGCCGTTCGCCATCACCTGGGCGGACGCGCCGCCGCCGATGTCGAGGAAGTTGGCCGGCTTCACGCCGCCGTGGTTCTCACCGGCGTACGCGACGACGTCCAGGGTGCTCATGACGAGACCCGCGCCGTTGCCGATGATGCCGACCTCGCCGTCGAGCTTGACGTAGTTGAGGTTCTTCTCCTTGGCGGCGGCCTCCAGCGGGTTCGCGGAGTCCTTGTCCTGGAGAGCCTCGTGGTCCGGCTGACGGAACTCGGCGTTCTCGTCGAGGGAGACCTTGCCGTCGAGGGCGATGACCTCGCCGGAGGCGACCTTGGCCAGCGGGTTGACCTCGACGAGGAGGGCGTCCTCCTCGATGAAGGTCTTCCACAGGGTGACGAGGACGTTCTCGACCTTGTCGGCGACCTCGGCCGGGAAGTTCGCGGCCTCGACGATCTGGCGGGCGACCTCGGGGGTCACGCCGACGTTGGCGTCGATCGGCGTCTTGGCGACGGCCTCGGGGCGGGTCTCCGCCACCTCCTCGATCTCCATGCCGCCCTCGACGGACGCGATGGAGAGGAAGGTGCGGTTGGCACGGTCGAGGAGGAAGGAGACGTAGTACTCCTCCAGGATCTCCGGGGCCGTCTCGGCGATCATCACCTTGTGGACCGTGTGGCCCTTGATGTCCATGCCGAGGATGTCCGTCGCACGGGCGACGGCCTCGTCCGGGGTGGCGGCAAGCTTCACGCCACCGGCCTTGCCACGGCCGCCGACCTTCACCTGGGCCTTGACGACGGACTTGCCACCAAGACGCTCGGTGGCTGCGCGGGCCGCCTCAGGCGTGTCGATGACTTCACCGGCCAGCACCGGTACATCGTGCTTGGCGAAGAGGTCCCTCGCCTGGTACTCGAACAGGTCCACGCGCTTCCGTCCCTATCAGTGATCTCGCGGTTCGTTGGATGCGTGGGCGTGCCGCGAAGGGCAACGTGACGTCCGCTGTCACAGGGGTGGCGCACACGGTGTCCGAGCGCGCGGCATGTCCGTCTCGCAGGTTATCGCTGCTTTAAGGGGGCCCCTAAATCGAGGGTCACACCTGAGCGGTGATACCTGTCACATGATGCCGCGATCACTGGCACCGGGTGCCGAAGGTGAAGGTCCTCACGGGGCCGGGATCACCCCGGTGAGGCCCCGTTTCTCGATCGCCGCCGCCATGACCTCCGGGAACAGATCGGGTGTGCAGGCGAACGCCGGCGCGCCCAGCTCGGCGAGCGCGGCCGCGTGCTCCCGGTCGTAGGCCGGCGCTCCCTCGTCCGACAGCGCGAGCAGCGCGACGAACTGCACCCCCGACGCCTTCATGGCCGCGACCCGTCTGAGCATCTCGTGCCGGATGCCTCCCTCGTACAGATCGCTCACGAGGACCACCACCGTCTCCGCCGGCCGGGTGATCTGTGACTGGCAGTAGGCGAGCGCCCGGTTGATGTCCGTGCCGCCGCCGAGCTGGGTGCCGAACAACACGTCCACCGGATCGTCGAGCAGGTCGGTGAGGTCGGCGACCGCCGTGTCGAAGACGACGAGCCGGGTGCTGATCGACCGCATCGACGCCAGCACCGCCCCGAACACCGACGCGTACACGACCGAGGCCGCCATCGACCCGGACTGGTCGATGCAGAGGATCACCTCCTTCTTCACCGACTGCGAGGCCCGCCCGTACCCGACGAGCCGCTCCGGCACGACCGTCCCGTACTCGGGCTGGTAGTGCTTGAGGTTGGCGGCGATCGTGCGGTTCCAGTCGATGTCGCGGTGGCGCGGCCGGCTGACGCGCGCGCCGCGGTCCAGCGCCCCGGTCAGCGCGGCCCGGGTACGGGTGGCGAGCCGCTTCTCCAGGTCGTCGACGACCTTGCGCACGACGGCCCGCGCCGTCTCCTTCGTCGTCTCCGGCATCGCCTTGTTGAGGGAGAGCAGCGTGCCGACGAGGTGCACGTCGGCCTCCACCGCCTCCAGCATCTCGGGCTCCAGCAGCAGCGCGGACAGCCCGAGCCGGTCGATGGCGTCACGCTGCATGACCTGCACCACGGAGGAGGGGAAGTACGTCCGGATGTCCCCGAGCCAGCGCGCCACGGACGGCGCCGACGCCCCGAGCCCCGCCGAACGCTCCCGTCCCGCCCGCGCACCGTCTCGCGCCCCGTCTCGCGATCCGTAGAGCGCGGTGAGCGCCCGGTCCATCGCGGCGTCCCGCCCGGAGAGCCCGTGGCCGGTCCCGTCCGCCGCATCGCCGTCGCCGCCGCCGCCGAGCACGAGCCGCCAGCGCCGCAGCCGCTCCCGCTCCCTCTCTGTCCCTGCCTCAGCCCCTGTCTCTGTCGCGGTCTCTGTCCCGGTCTCTGTCCCCGTCTCGATCTCGGTCCCCGTCATCCGCCGACCACCGTCTCCCTGTGCCTGTCCCCGTCCAGTCCCAGCAGCAGCCGCACCATCGGCAGGACGGCGTCCGCGCGCGCCTCGTCGAGCCCGGGTGCGAACCCCGGCGTCCCGGTCTCCACCGCGCTCGTCCTCTTCCCCCGCCGGATCAGCTCGCCGAGCGTTCTGCGCGCCCCCGGCTCGTACGCCGAGAAGGTCCGCCGCAGCAGTGGCAGCACGTCGGTGAACGCCTCCGCCGGCACCGACGTGAGCCACCCGTCGACCAGCCCGAGCAGCCGTTCGTCGTGCACGAGGAGCAGTCCGCCCCCGGAACCGCCGCCGGCGAAGCCCTCGATCCAGGCGGCCGCGTCGCCCGGCGGCGTCCCCGGCGACAGGGCGAGCCCCATCAGCCGCGCCGCCTCCGCCGGGTCCAGCTCCCCTTCGTCCAGGAGGAGGCGCACGGCACGGCCCCGGACGACGCCCGGCACGCGGTCCCGCCCGGCGAGCACCCGCAGCACGGCACGCCAGCGGATGCGCGGGCCGTCCCCGAGCATCGCCACCGCCCCGTGCACCGCGTCCACATGGCGGCGCATCTCGTCCGCCGCGTCCGCGTCCAGCGAGGCGCAGGCCGCCGGGAGGCCGACGAAGATCCGTTCGGCGAGGCCCGCGGCCACCTCCGCCAGCGCGCCGGTGTCGGTGCCGCGCACGTCTCCGTAGCGCAGCGAGCGGACCAGGGCGGGCAGGGCCTGGGCGAGGTGGCCGACGTCCGTGTCGAGGGCCGCCCGGTCGGCGAGGACCCGCATCACCGTCGGCAGCGCGTCCGGCAGCCCGGCCAGGAGGCAGCGCTCGGCGAGCGCGGTCACCTCGGCGAGGGCGCGTGCGGCGACGGCGTCCGCCTCCGCCTTCGCGGTGGCCGCGGCGAGCACGGTGGTCCCCCACACCCCGGCCTCGGCGACCCGCACGGACAGCTCCGGCTCCCACCGCAACCGCCATCTCTCCCGGAACGTCCCCGTGTCCCCGTGCGAGGCGGCCGGCTCGCCCCAGGCGACGTGCAGCAGCCGCAGCCGGTGCAGCAGCCTGCTGCGCTCGGCGTCGGTCTCCTTGCGCAGGTCGAGCGACAGCTCGCGGTCCTCCGCCTCCGGTTTCAGCCGCAGCCGACGCTGCGACCGGTCGAGGTCGCGCTGCAACGGCACCGCGGGCGCGCCGGCCGGCACCTCGCCCAGCACATCCCCGACCACCAGCCGGTCCCGCACCAGCGCCAGCGGAACGTCCGAGCCCTCGCACAGCACCGCGCGCACGGCGTCGGTCGTCTCGCCCAGACCGGGCAGCGGCCGGCCGCGCACCGCGGCGAGCGTCTCGGCGAGCCGCACCGCCTCGATGACATGCGCCGGGGAGACGATCCGGTCCTCCTCGCGGAGCAGCACGGCCACATTCGTCAGCCACCGCTCGACCGGCCGGTCCGGCGCGCCGAACAGATGGGCGTACCAGCCCGGCGAGTCGATGCCGGCGCCGTACCCCCCGGCCCGTGCGAGCCTGCGATGGGTCCACGGCACCCAGGTCAGGTCGGCCTTGACCTTGGGCAGCCCCTTGAGCAGCTCCCGGTCCGCGGCGACGGCGGTCTTCCGGCGCAGTGCGGGCACATGCCACGCCCCGCACACCACGGCCACCCCGTCCGCCCCGAACTCCCGTTGCGCGACCCGCACTTGGCCGCGCATGTACGCCTCCCGCACGAGGTCCCGCCGGTCACCGTCGTACGTCTCGCGCAGCGCGCCCATGGCCTCTTCGAGCGCGGCGAACGGGGCGAACGGATCCCCCGAGGTCCGATGCTCGACGACGTCCTCCCACCACCGCTCGACATCGTCGTACCCGGCGACCTCGGCAAGCGCCGCAAGGGGATCCCCCCGCAGCCCGTCGCCCCCGTCACCCCCGTCTCCCCCGTCTCCCCGGTCCGCCTGCTCCGCCTCCGCGCTCTCCGCTGCCAGCGTGTGGGTGGCCGGGAGGTCGATGAAGCGGGCGGGGACGTCGTGTTCCAGGGCCCAGCGCAGGGCGACCCACTCCGGGGAGAACGCGGCCATGGGCCAGAAGGCGGACCGGCCGGGTTCGTCGACGGCGTGGGCGAGCAGGGCGACCGGCGGTCGCATTCCGGCGTCGGCGGCGAGCGGGATCAGCGCGTCGGCCTCGGGCGGCCCCTCGATCAGGACGGTCCGCGGGCGGGCGGCCGCCAGGGCCGCCCGCACCGCCCGGGCCGAACCCGGCCCGTGATGACGCACCCCGAGGAGCAGCGGCCGGCCCGCATCCGCGGCCCGGTCACCGCCTCCGTCGGCGCTCGTCATCCCGTCCACCCGCGCCTGCGGGGCCACTTCGTGTCGTCGTTCACAGCCACCCTGTTCACTGCCGCCCTCCGCACTCCGTGGGCATACGCCCAGGTCATCTGGTTCTGGTCGATCCCGTTGCTTTCCTTGCTGACGTTCACTCGCTCACCTCCCTGCAGGCGCGATAGAAATCCGTCCAGCCGGCGCGTTCGCGCACGACCGCCTCCAAGTACTCCTGCCACACGACCCGGTCGGCGGCCGGGTCGCGGACGACGGCGCCGAGGACACCCGCGGCGACGTCCCCAGGGCGCAGCACTCCGTCGCCGAAGTGCGCGGACAGGGCAAGCCCGCCCGTGACGACGGAGATGGCTTCGGCCGTCGACAAGGTGCCACTCGGTGATTTCACTTTGGTCCGGCCGTCGGAGGTGATCCCGTCGCGCAGTTCGCGGAAGACGGTCACCACGCGGCGGATCTCGTCGATACCGTCGGGTGCGGTCGGCAGATCGAGGGAGCGCCCGATCTGGCCCACGCGCCGTGCGACGATGTCGACCTCGGCCTCGACACTGTCCGGCAGCGGCAGCACCACCGTGTTGAAACGGCGGCGCAGGGCGCTGGACAGCTCGTTGACCCCGCGGTCGCGGTCGTTGGCCGTGGCAATCAGGTTGAAGCCACGGACCGCCTGTACTTCCTGCCCCAACTCCGGTACCGGGAGCGTCTTCTCCGACAGGATCGTGATGAGTGTGTCCTGTACGTCGGCCGGAACGCGAGTCAATTCCTCGACCCTGACGGTCATTCCGTCGGCCATGGCGCGCATGACCGGACTGGGCACCAGCGCGTCCCTGCTCGGCCCGTGCGCGAGCAGCTGCGCGTAGTTCCAGCCGTAGCGGATCGCCTCCTCGGGGGTGCCCGCGGTGCCCTGCACCAGCAGCGTCGAGTCGCCGCTGACGGCCGCGGCCAGGTGCTCGGAGACCCAGGTCTTGGCGGTGCCGGGCACGCCGAGGAGCAGCAGGGCGCGGTCGGTGGCGAGGGTGGAGATGGCGACCTCGACGATCCGGCGCGGGCCCACGTACTTCGGCGAGATCACCGTGCCGTCCGGCAGGGCGCCGCCGAGGAGGTAGGTGGCGACGGCCCACGGCGACAGCTTCCAGCGGGCCGGGCGCGGCCGGTCGTCCTGTGCTGCCAGCGCGGCGAGTTCGCTCGCGAAAGCGTCCTCGGCGTGCGGACGCAATGCCTCCGACGACTGGCTGCCGGTCGATTCCACGGACGTCGGATCTACGGACACAGACATGGCTGAGGCCCCCTCCAGCTCGGCCGGTTCGGATCTGGTGTCCACCGTGCACCACGCCACTGACAACGCGATCTGACCTGCGAAAACGTCCTGGCGGCCAGGCTCTTCGGATGCTCGCGGGAGGTGCGGCGGACCGATTGTCAGTGGTGGGGTCTACCTTCGATGACATGACTCAGCAGGGGGTGCGCTGGACCGCGGATCAGGTGCTGGCACTGGCGCCTGACTCCGCGTCACGCAAAGCGGGGAGCAAACTCGGCACGGCCGGGCCGTGGTCGGGGACGGGCAGCTCGCGGGAGGGGGCGGTGTGGGGCCTGTGCAAGGGCAGCGGCAGCACTCCGTACCGGACGGTCGTCGACGTCGCCGACACGCCGTCCGCCGTCTCCGGACCGGCGTACGACTGCAGTTGTCCGAGCCGCAAGTTCCCGTGCAAGCACGCGCTCGGGCTGTTGCTGCTCTGGTCGGACGGGGAGGGATCGGTACCGGCGGGGCAGGTGCCGGACTGGGCCGAGCAGTGGATCGCGGGGCGCAGAGGCGCCCAGGAGGAACGGGCGGCGGACCCGGCGGGTTCCACGTCCGGGCTCGCCGATCCGGAGGGGGCGCGCCGCAGGGCGGAGCGCCGCGCCGAGCGGATCACGGCTGGGGCGACGGAACTCGAGGAGCGGCTCGCCGACCTCCTGCGCTCCGGCCTGGCCGCGGCCGAACAGGCGGGGTACGGCCTGTGGGAGGAGACGGCGGCCCGCATGGTCGACGCGCAGGCACCCGGACTCGCCGCGCGGGTGCGGGAGTTGGGGGCGATCCCGGCGTCCGGCCCGGGCTGGCCGGTGCGGCTGCTGGAGGAGTGCGCGCTGCTCCATCTCCTCGACCAGGGCTGGCTGCACCGTGAGCGGCTGCCGGAGGCCCTGGCGGCGACGGTCCGCACCCGCGTGGGCCTGCCCTCGTCCCCGGCCGGCCCGCCGGTACGGGATCAGTGGCTGGTCCTCGCCCAGTACGACACGCAGGACCCGAAACTGACGACGCGCCGTATCTGGCTCTACGGCACGACCTCGGGCCGTACCGCGCTCCTCCTCTCCTACGGCGCCGCGGGCCGCGCTCCGGAGCTCTCGCTGCCCGTCGGCCTCGCCCTGGACGCCGAGCTGTCCGCGCATCCCGGCACCGGACAGCAACGGGCGTCGCTCGGCGAGCAGTTCGCGCCGCCCACCCTCACCGGGACCCGGCCCCCGGGCTCGACGACGACCGAGGCGACCGCGCGCTACGGCGAGACCCTGCGCCACGACCCCTGGCAGGACGCCGTCCCGGTGACCCTGGACGGCGTCGTACCGACCCCGGACGGCGACTCCTGGCAACTGGCGGACGCCGACGGCGACACGGCCCTGCCGCTCACCCCCACGGCGGTCTCCCACCCCGGTCTGTGGCGCCTGGCAGCTCTGTCGGGCGGGGCCCCCGTCAGGGTCTTCGGCGAGTGCGGCCACCGTGGCTTCACCCCCCTGACGGCCTGGCCCACGGGCCCGGGAGAGGCGGTGCGCCTGCGCTGAACACGGCTGGACCAGGAAGAACGACACCGGCGACGACGCCAGCGACAGCAGCAACAACAGCAACAGCGACAGCGACAGCGACAGCGACAGCACCCGCAGACGCACCCGCACCCGCACCCGCACCCGCACCAGAAGGGAGCCTCATGACCGCCGCCTCGCATCTCCCCCCACCACCCGCCTGGGAGGACCTGGTCACCGCGGCCCTCCTCGGCACCGACCGCCGTACGCCCCCGGGAGCGGCCCCCGGCCGGGACGCGCCGGCGGCGCTGCTGGACGCCGCGGCCGCCGAGACCGTCCGCCGACGGGCCGGCCTGCGCCCGGGCCGGGCGGCTCCCCGCCCGGAGCCGGCCCCCGAGGACCCCCGCCCGGCGCTGCCGGCCGCGGCGGCCCGCAGGCTCGCCCTGCTCCTGGCCGACCGCCCCGGCACCGGCTCGGGCGGCCGCAGAAGCACGGCACCGGATCTCATGGAGCTGCTGCCCCAGTGGCTGACGGCGGTGAACGCCCGCGGGTTCGCCGCTCCCCCCGAGGCCCTCCCCGCGCTGCTCGACGCGGCACGCGCGCGTACGGACCTGCGCCCGGCGGCACTGCGCTTCGCGGGGTCGCGGGCGCTGTGGCTGGCCCGGCTGAACCCGGACTGGCGGTTCGCCCTGCGCGGCGCGCCGGGCGGCGGCGCCCCCCTGCCGGGCCCGGCGGAGGCCCGGCGTGTCGAGACGCTGTGGCAGGAGGGCCTGTTCGCCGAGCGTGTCGCCCTGCTGGCGTCGATCCGCTCCCGCGACCCCGACGCGGCCCGTGAGCTGCTCATGGCCACCTGGTCTACGGAGCGGGCCGAGGACCGGCTGATGTTCCTCGACTCGCTGCGCACCGGCCTCGGCGCACGGGACGAGCCGTTCCTGGAGCAGGCGCTGACCGACCGCAGCCGCAATGTGCGGGCGACGGCCGCGGAGCTGCTGTCGGCCCTGCCGGGCTCCGCCCTCGCCGCGCGCATGGCGGTCCGGGCCGGCACGTGCGTGGCCGTCGACCACACCGGGGCCACGCCGACGCTCGTCGTGGAGGCGCCGCACGAGTGCGACCCGGCCATGGAGCGTGACGGCGTGTCGCCCAAGGCGCCGACCGGCCGCGGCGAGCGGTCCTGGTGGTTCGGCCAGCTGATGGAGGCGGCCCCGCTCGCCACCTGGCCGACGCGACTGGGCGGCCGTACGCCGGAGCAGATCGTGGCGTTGCCGGTGGCCGACGACTGGCTGGGCGAGTTGCACGGGGCATGGTGCCGAGCCGCCGTACGGCAGCGGGACCCCGGCTGGTCGCGGGCGCTGCTCGGCGTGCCGTCGGCACCCGGCGCGGGCGGGCCGGGCGCGGTGTCCCTCGCCGAGCGGGCGAAGCTGCTGGGCACGCTGCCGGTGCCCGAGCGGGCCGACTGGGTCGCCGGTTTCATCGCGACGCACGGCCTGTCGGAGGCGTTCCAACTGCTCGGCGTCTGCGCCGTACCGTGGGCGGAACCGCTGGGCCGGTCCGTGGTCGACGCGCTCAACATCGCACGGGACGCGGGCAGCTACCCCTGGAGCTTCAGCGGAGTGATGGGCCTGGCCGAACGCTGTCTGGACCCCTCGGAGGCGGCCCGCCTGGACGCCCTCCTGGCCGTGCCGGACGAACCGGAGGACGCGTCACCGGGAGCGGGCGGCTACTGGGCGGAGGCGTTCCAACGACTGGGGAGAACCCTGCGGTTGCGGGCGGTGATGGCGCAGGAGCTGGGGGCATGACACAGCGCCTTCACTCAGGGCCGAACCGGGGTTCGCTCAGGCTCCCGCAGGCTGCTGGACGTGGGCCCGGACCCACTCCACGATCGACGCGGTGGTCGCCCCCGGAGTGAAGATCTCGGCGACCCCCTTCTCCTTCAGAGGCGCGATGTCGGCCTCGGGGATGATCCCGCCGCCGAAGACCAGGATGTCCTCCGCCTCCCGCTCCTTCAACAGCTCGATCACCGCGGCGAAGAGCGTGTTGTGGGCCCCGGACAGGATGGACAGTCCGATCGCGTCGGCGTCCTCCTGGATCGCGGTGTCCACGATCTGCTCGGGCGTCTGGTGGAGACCGGTGTAGATGACCTCCATACCGGCGTCGCGCAGCGCCCGCGCGATCACCTTGGCCCCGCGATCGTGGCCGTCGAGCCCCGGCTTGGCCACCACCACGCGGATCGGACCGGCTGCCACACCCATCACTGCCTCCATGACGCGACCGAGTGAACGAACGTTATCCCCAGCATCCCGCAACCGGCAGTTTCACCGTGCCGGCCGAGGGGGAAATCACACGCAGGGACACGTTCATCGCGCACTGTTCGCCCGCGCCACCGGGCAACAGCCGCACCGGGAGCCGCGACGAGGTCGCCGTACCGCCACGCAGCAGGCCGCGCTGCGTGGCGGTACGGCGCATCGGCAGGCACGATGGTCACGTAGGGCAGGTAAGGCACGACAACGGGGAGCCTCGTCGCCACACCGGACAGGGATCCTCGTCGCGTCATCGGTGCAACGGGTGTCACACAAGCCGTACACACCCCGCACCACAGGCCGCACCCGCTCCACACCCTGTCGTGCCCGCTCGACCTCCTCGAAAGCGACTTCCACGAGGGCACACGGGGGACAGAGAAGTCCTCAGCGTGCCGACAGGAGGTCGGCCCATGAAGGTCACCTGGGCACTGCAGCCCTTTCTCCCGCTGTACCGGCGTCTGCTGGCGGACATGCCGAGCCTGTCGGGCCTCCCGAACATCACGAGCATCACGAGCCTCACGAACATGCCCAGCCTTCCGAGCAGGCTGGCCGGTCTCTCCCTGACCCTCCTCAAGGCGACCGCCCTGGACCTCGCGATCCTCGCGGGCCATCTGCTCCTCTATCCCTCCGGCATCGCCCAGGAGCGCCGTGGCGCGGCCCGGCCCGCACTCCCCGGACCGACCGGCGAGGGGCCCGCACAGCTGCCCACGCAGGCCGCCCCGCCCCCGGTCGTGCTGCTGCACGGCTTCATCGACAACCGTTCCGTGTTCGTCCTGCTGCGCCGCAACCTCGCCCAGCACGGCAGGCATCGGGTGGAGTCGCTCAACTACTCCCCTCTGACCTGCGACATCCGGACCGCGGCCGAGCTGCTCGGCCGGCACATAGAGGAGATATGCGAGCGCACCGGCAGTCCGCAGGTCGATGTGGTCGGGCACAGCCTGGGCGGCCTCATCGCCCGTTACTACGTGCAGCGACTGGGCGGTGACGTGCGCGTCCGGACGCTGGTCACGCTGGGCACCCCGCACTCCGGCACCCGGGTGGCGCCGCTGGCGAACGCGCACCCGATCGTGCGCCAGATGCGCCCCGGCTCACAGGTCATCGAGGAGCTCTCCCGGCCCGCGCCGGGCTGCCGTACGCACTTCGTCAGCTTCTGGAGCGACCTCGACCATCTGATGGACCCGCTGGAGACCGCCTGCGTCGACCATCCCGACCTGCTGGCGCAGAACGTCCGGGTGACCGGGATCGGCCACCTCGCGCTGCCCGTGCACCCGGCCGTGGCGACCGGCATCCGGCAGGCTCTCGACGCCGCGCACCCGGGGTCGGCGACAGCGTCCGCAGGAGCGTCCGGCGGCACCCGCACCGGCCCCCGGTCCGACGGCCTCACCGTGGCCTGACGACGCCCCGAACCGCGGCCCGACGAAGCCCCGAGACCCGCCCGGCACCCCTCCCGCCTCGAACGCCATTCGAACATACGGCCAAACCCGCGCCCGCCGTCCCCCGAAACACCGCCGAATGCCCCTTTCCTGCGGGCGCGAAACCTGCAGAAGATTGTCGTGCCCGCGTACTGCCGGGTACAGTCGCCGCACTGCTCTGGCAGCCCCTGTCGTCGGCGAAAGAGAAGTTGGTGAACGACCGTCACCCGTCGGGGATCATGACCACCCCGGCCCCGGCTTCCGATCCCGCTGCGGCGCACTACGCGTCGTACGGCACCCAGGAAGCCCAGTACGACGGCTTCACCACGTACCCCGGCTACGAGACCGGTTCCTACGACGCCGGCGCGCACGCCACCGGACACTTCCAGGCGGCCGACCCCCTCTTCGGCGAGCTCCCCGGCGACGGCACGAACCAGGCGACCGGCACGTACGACAGCGGTGCGCAGTGGAGCACCGACGGTCATCAGGACCACCAGAGCCACCAGGCCCCGGACACGGGCAGCCACCAGACCCTGAACTACGACGCGTATGCCGCCCAGCACCACGCGGTCTACGACTCGGGCGCGTACGACGCGACCGCCTGGTCCACCGGCCAGCACCAGCACCTGTCCGCCGTCCCGCAGCAGGCGACGGCGCCCGACGGCAGCGGACAGTGGGACGCGAGTGCCTGGCTGCAGCCCGACCAGTCCGGCAGCCCGGCCGACCAGACCCAGCACTGGGAATGGGGCACGCAGGCCTTCGACACCGGCGCGTACGACGCGACGCAGTGGAATTCCGACGGCGGCGAGTCCGCGCAGGCCGCTCAGTCCGCGCAGGCCTCCGACGAGTACGAGCAGCCGGCCGAGGTCCCGTTCGACCAGCAGGCCACCGCCACCTTCGAACACGCCGGGTACGACGACTCCGCCCCGGCCGAGGACGAGTCGTCCGACGGCACCCCGCTCCCGCTCCTCGACGAGCAGGAGGACGCCGCCCCCGCACCGGTCGGGCGGGCGGCCACCCGCAACGCGAACCGTTCCCGGCGCCGGATGCCCGCGAAGCGCTCCGCGCTGCTGACCGTGGCGGTGCCCTCGGCCTGTGTGATGGGGGTCGCCGGGATCGCCGCCGCCTCCGTCGGCACGCTGACCGGCGGCGACGGCGATAGGGACACGACCGCGTCCGCCTCGGACGCGCAGCCGGTGAAACCGTCCGCCGCGAACAACAAGCTGGACAGCCAGCTGGAGACCCTCTCCGCCGGGGCCGACGACTTCGCCGACCGGGCCAGCCGTACGCAGGAACGTATCGACCTCAAGACGCAGCAGGAAGCCGAGAAGAAGAAGGCGGCGGCGGAGGCGGCCCGCAAGGAGCGGCTGCGCCCCAAGTACGCCCTTCCGGTCGCGAAGCACGGCCTCAGCGCCTACTACGGCCAGGCCGGCATCAACTGGATGTCCCAGCACACCGGCATCGACTTCCCGGTCTCCTACGGCACCACCGTGATGGCGGCGACCGACGGCACCGTACGCACACAGTGGAACAGCGCCTACGGCAACATGATGATCGTGACGGCGAAGGACGGCACGGAGACCTGGTACTGCCACCTCTCCACCTACCGCGTCGCCTCCGGTACGACGGTCAAGGCCGGCGATCCCATCGCGTACTCCGGCAACTCCGGCAACTCCACCGGTCCGCACCTGCACTTCGAGGTCCGGCCGGCCGGCGGTTCCCCCATAGACCCGCTGCCGTGGCTGCGCAGCCACGGCCTCAACCCGACGTAGACCCGACGGCCTTGCTCCGGGCCCCCGCTTGTACCGAAGTCCTGGCGGGGGCTCAGCCGTGTGCGGCTACAGCTTCTCCACCGGCGCGTACCGCAGCAGCAGCCGCTTCGGCTTGGTGTCGCCGAAGTCGACCGTGGCCTCCGCGTTCGCGCCCGTGCCCTTCACTCCGACGACCGTGCCGAGCCCGAACTGGTCGTGCGTGACGCGGTCGCCGACGGTCAGCGCGACCACCGGCTTGTCCGCCGCGCCCCGGCGCGTCGCGAAGCCGGACGCGCCCGCGGCCGAGGAACGCGAGCGGGACGAGGACAGCGACGCCGCCACCCCGGACACCGGGCCGGAGGACACGGGCGCGGTGGCTCCCGTCCGCTTCCAGTCCACATGCGTCGACGGGATCTCCTCGAGGAACCGGGACGGCGGGTTGTACGAGGGCTGCCCCCAGGCGCTGCGCAGCGCGGACCGGGTGAGGTAGAGCCGCTCACGCGCGCGTGTGATGCCGACGTAGGCGAGGCGGCGCTCCTCCTCCAGTTCCTTGGCCTGGCCGAGGGCGCGCATGTGCGGGAAGACGCCGTCCTCCATGCCGGTGAGGAAGACGACGGGGAACTCGAGGCCCTTGGCGGTGTGCAGGGTCATCAGGGTGATGACGCCCGAGCCGTCCTCCTCGTCGTCGGGGATCTGGTCGGAGTCGGCGACGAGCGCGACCCGCTCCAGGAAGGCGGCCAGCCCGACGGGCGCCGCGGCCGCGGCCTCGCCCTCCCCTTCGGTCTCCCCGGTCTCCCCGGACTCCTGCTCGAACTCCAGGGCCACGGCGGCGAGTTCCTGAAGATTCTCGATGCGGGTCTCGTCCTGCGGGTCGGTGGAGGACTGCAACTCGGCGAGGTAGCCGGTGCGTTCGAGCACGGCCTCCAGGACCGTCGCCGGACCGGCGCCCGACTCGACGATCGTGCGGAGGTCGTCCATCAGCGCGTTGAACCGCTTCACGGCGTTCGTGGACCGCGAGGCCATGCCGTACGCCTCGTCGACGCGCTTCAGCGCCTGCGGGAAGCTGATCTTCTCCCGCTGGGAGAGGGCGTCGATCATCGCCTCGGCGCGGTCGCCGATGCCGCGCTTGGGCACGTTGAGGATCCGGCGCAGCGGCACCGAGTCCTCCGGGTTGGCCAGCACACGCAGGTAGGCCAGGACGTCCCGGACCTCCTTGCGCTCATAAAAGCGGACGCCGCCGACGACCTTGTAGGGCAGGCCCACCCGGATGAAGATCTCTTCGAAGACCCGGGACTGGGCGTTGGTGCGGTAGAAGACGGCGACGTCGCCCGCCTTCGCGTCGCCCGCGTCCGTCAGTCGGTCTATCTCGTCGGCGACGAACTGCGCCTCGTCGTGCTCGGTGTCGGCGACATAGCCGGTGATGCGCGCGCCCGCGCCCGCGTTGGTCCACAGGTTCTTCGGGCGGCGGGACTCGTTGCGCTCGATGACCGCGTTGGCCGCGGACAGGATCGTCTGCGTGGAGCGGTAGTTCTGCTCCAGCAGGATCGTCGTCGCGTTCGGGTAGTCCTCCTCGAACTGGAGGATGTTGCGGATCGTCGCGCCGCGGAAGGCGTAGATCGACTGGTCGGCGTCACCGACGACGCAGAGTTCGGCGGGCGGCACGTCGTACTCGTTCGGCGGTACGTCGACGGGGTGCTCGGAGGTGCCGACCAGTTCGCGGACGAGGGTGTACTGGGCGTGGTTGGTGTCCTGGTACTCGTCGACCAGGACGTGCCGGAAGCGGCGGCGGTAGTGCTCGGCGACGTCCGGGAAGGCGCGCAGCAGGTTGACCGTCGTCATGATCAGGTCGTCGAAGTCGAGGGCGTTGGCCTCGCGCAGCCGGGACTGGTACATCGCGTAGGCCTGGGCGAGCGTCTTCTCGAATCCGTCGGCGGCCTGCGCGGCGAAGTCCTCCTCGTCGATCAGCTCGTTCTTGAGGTTGCTGATCTTGGCGCTGAAGGACTTGGGCGGGTAGCGCTTGGGGTCGAGGTCCAGATCCCGGCAGACCAGGGCCATCAGGCGCTTGGAGTCGGCGGCGTCGTAGATCGAGAACGACGACGTGAAGCCGAGCCGTTTGCTCTCCCGGCGCAGGATGCGCACGCACGCGCTGTGGAACGTCATCACCCACATCGCGTTCGCGCGCGGGCCGACGAGGTGCTCGACGCGCTCCTTCATCTCGCCCGCGGCCTTGTTGGTGAAGGTGATCGCGAGGATCTGGCCCGGGTGCACGTTGCGCTCGGCGAGCAGGTGGGCAATGCGGTGGGTGAGCACGCGCGTCTTGCCGGAGCCGGCGCCGGCCACGATGAGCAGCGGGGTGCCGGCGTGGGCGACGGCCGCGCGCTGGTTGTCGTTGAGCCCCTCCAGGAGTGCGGCCGCGTCCAGGACCGGGCGGGGGGCGCCGCCGCGGTAGTGGGCGTCGCGGTCCGGGGGCACGTCGAACTTCCCGCCGAACAGATCGTCCGGGACCGACTCCGGTCCGTGATCGTCCTCGGGCGGTGGCGGGGGCTCCTCCTCGTGGGCACGGGGGCCCTGGAGGTCCGCCAGGAAGCTGTCGTCAAAGAGGCTGCTCATCGCTCTCCGAGTCTAGGGGGCACCACTGACAAGCGGCCGCCGCCCCGGAAACATCTCCGCTCTCACCCTCCGGCGCAACACCGTCACCACACGTGATCCCACATGCGGGCATCACGAAAGGTCACGGAAATGTATCGGGCATATCACCCATCAACCTTCACAGGAGCAGCACGAGTTGGCTACCGTTTCGCCAGGCCACACGGATCCCCGCCGGCGAAACCTCGCCGGGCCGCACAACCTCCGCCGAGTCCGGTTGCACCCCTGTGCGGCGTCCGGAGCCGGGGACCCACCGAACCAAAGGAGTCGCCTCCCTTGGCGTCGCAGCACCGCAAGTCGCGCTCCGCGGGCACGCGCGTGGCGGGCATACGCACGCCCGCCCTCGCCACCGCCGCCCTCACCTCCGTGGCCCTGCTCTCCCAGACGGCGAACGCCGCTCCCGCTCCGCAGGAGGACGGCAAGCCGAGCCTGGAGGAGATCGAGAAGAAGGTCGAAAACCTCTACCGCCAGGCGGAGTCGGCGACCGAGAAGTACAACTTCGCCAGCGAGAAGACGAACGGGAAGCGCGCCGCCGCGCCCGACACGGCGACGTTCCCGCAAGCGGACACCCCGCAGGAGCCAGTCGACCAGAACCAGCCGACGAACCGGGTGACCGACCGTCAGAAGGGCACGGTCGCCGACTACGTCACCGAGCAGTCGGCGACGACGAAGCGCCAGGAGGCCGCCGAGAGCCTCGCGACGCTCGCCGACTCGCCGGACGGGCTGAAGACCGCCAAGGCCACCGTCCAGAAGAAGCTGAGCGACGCGCGCGTGCTGCTGTCCCGGCTGACGGCCCAGGAGAACGCGCGCCTCGCGGCGATCGAGAAGCAGAAGCAGGACGAGGCCGCGCGCAAGGCGGCGGAGCTGGCCCAGCAGCAGGCGGCGGAGCTCGCTCAACAACAAGCGGCGGAGCTCGCTCAACAGCAGGCAGCGGACCAGGCCGCGGCGCAGGCCGCCGCCCAGCAGGAGAGCGGCGGCGACTCGTCGAACACGGGTTCCCCGTCCGCCTCCACCTCCACCTCCGCCTCCGCCTCCGCCTCCGCCTCGCCCGCCGCGGACTCCCCGTACGCCACCAAGGCCGCGAAGGCGATCGCCTTCGCCCGCGCGCAGATCGGCAAGCCGTACGTCTGGGGTGCGGCGGGCCCCGACTCCTACGACTGCTCCGGTCTCACCCAGGCCGTCTGGAAGGCCGCCGGCGTCACCCTCCCGCGCGCCACCCACGACCAGGCGAAGGCCGGCACCAAGGTCTCCCTGGCCGACGCCCGGCCCGGCGATCTGATCTTCTTCTACGACGACGTCAGCCACGCCGGCGTCTACATCGGCAAAGGCATGATGATCCACGCCCCGAAGCCGGGCGCCTACGTGCGCGAGGAGTCGGTCCGCTACGACGGCGAGACGATCCTCCCCAGCGTGGTCCGCCCGGCCTGAGAACAGGCACACGCGCGTGGGCCTCGTGCGGGGGTACGCGCGCGTGAGCGTCTGTTCTCGGGCACGCGCGCGTGGGCTGCCCGCCTCTCCCCCGCGCCCCTCCCCCGCGCCCTGCACCCGCGCGTAATTCCGCCCGCCCGCGCGCGAGCCCCGCGCCCACGGCGCACCGCGCTCCTTAGCATCGGCCGCATGTCCGGCTCCCCCGCTCGCCCGTCCCCCGCCCCCCGCTCCCCCTTCGGCCTCTGGTGGGCGCGGCGGCAGCCGGCCGCCGGAGCCGCTGTGATGGCGACCGGGATCCTCTCCATCGGCCTGCATCTGGCGGACTACGAGACGCTGTCCCGCATCGCCCTGGCGCTCGCGGGCGCCGCCTGGGTGGCGCTGGCGGCGGACTTCGTGGTGCGGCTGCTGCGGGAGCGTGAGCGGTGGCTGGCGGAGGCGGGGACGCCGGGGGCGCTGACCGCCGTGGCGGCGACGGCCGTGCTCGGCACGCGCGTGTGCGTGCTCGGCCGGCAGACCCTGGCCGAGGCGCTGCTCGCGCTGTCGGCGGCGCTGTGGCCCGTGCTGCTGGCGACCGTCGTACGGCGGTGGAGGCGGCGGATGCCCGGGGCGGTGTTCCTGGCCTGCGTGGCCACACAGGGGCTCGCGCTGCTGGGCGCGGTCCTGGCGAAGGCGGAGGCGGCGGCCTGGCTCGCACACACCGCGCTCGTGCTGTTCTGGCTCGGGCTCGTGCTCTACGGCGTCGCCCTGGCCCTGTTCGACCTGCGGCAGGTGGCCGAGGGGGCCGGGGACCAGTGGGTGGCCGGCGGCGCGCTCGCCGTCTCGGCGCTCGCGGGGGCGAATCTCCTCACGGCCGAGGACGGGGGCCTCTACCTGTGGAACGACGACGACACCGACGTCCTGCGCACGGTGACCGTCGCGCTGCTCGTGCTCGCCCTGGCCTGGTACGCCGTCCTGCTCGTCGCCGAGCTGCGATGGCCGCGGCCCCGCTACGACGTGCGCCGCTGGGCGACGGTGTTCCCGATGGGGATGTCGGCCGCGGCGACCCTGTCCGTGGCCGCCGAGGTCGACGTCCCGTCGCTCGAGGGGCCCGGGGAGGTGCTGCTGTGGGTCGCGGTGGCGGCCTGGCTGGCCGTCGCCGCGGCGGCCGTGACCATGGCCGGCGGCGCGCTCAGGTCCAGAGCACCGCGATGAAGACGTTCGCCACGGTCAGCAGTCCGACCAGGCCGAACAGCGGCTTCTCCACCGTCTCGTCGTCCCGCTTCACATAGACGAGGCCGAGGATCACGATCAGCAGGGCCAGCTTCACGCCGATCTTGATGTTGTTGACGTGCTGGTCGTCCGCCTGGTTGAGGCCGACCAGGATCACGCCGGTGACCAGCATCGTGGCCGCGCCGTGGAGCATCGCGGGGACGAAGCGGGCCGTGCCCTGGCCCAGCGCCTTCAGCTGCGTGAGGAAGCCGCCCAGCAGCGCGGCGATGCCGATGATGTGCAGGCCGACGAAAAGATGGATGAGTACGTCCATGAGGCCGGATGCTAGTCAGCCGCGCGTGGGCCGCCCGACACCGGCCCTCCCCGCCCGACCGGACTTGCATATATGCGTCCCATAGCAGTCTGCCGCCCCGACGCGTCCCGAAAACGCCGTTTCGGTCAGCGCACCGCGTGAACCGACGGCCACGGTCCGGGATTTCGGACAGGTGTGGTCACCCGGCAGTCCGCTCGAGTCACTTCCGCACATCGCGTTACCCGACCGACACCACCGGGCCTAGCGTCCTCCCCCAGGTGACCGGCTCCCCACCGCCGCCCGGGCCAGGGGCGGCAGTCGGCCACCACCGCCGAGAAGGTCCGGCGGCGGCCCCGCTCCCCCGTGCGGGCCGTCGCCGGACGCGTCAGCCGCTTCCCGGGCCGTCCGTCCGCTCCCCACGACGGCCCCCCAGGTCACCCGGCGGCTGTCCGAACGGACGAGGCGGTCGTACGAAAGGACGTGCAGTCCCACGTGGCAGCGCACCGCAGGCCCCGACAACGCTCGCTCGGCGGCCAGACGGCCCGTACGGCGTTCACCCTCGCCCTCGCGGGCGCGGCGACGGCGACGGCCTTCGACGGGACCGGACAGGCCGAGCCGAACCTGACTCAGGCCGAGGTCAAGACGAAGGTGGCCAAGCTGTACCAGGAGGCGGAGGCAGCCACCGAGAAGTACAACGGCGCGCAGGAGAAGGCGACCGCGGCCGAGCAGCGGCTGGAGACGATCCGGGACGAGGCGGCGCGCAAGGAGGAGAAGCTCAACTCGGCACGGGAGGCCCTGGGTTCGATGGCGGCGGCACAGTACCGCAGCACCGGACTCGACCCCGCCGTGCAACTGGCGCTCTCCGACGACCCCGACGGCTATCTCGACGGCGCCGCCTTCGCCGAGCGGGCCGGCGACCGCCAGTCGGCCGCCGTCGCCCGGGTCCGCAGACAGCTGCGGGAGATCGAGCAGCTGCGCGGCGCCGCGCGCGTCGAACTGACCTCCCTCAAGGCGCGTCAGGCCGAGCTGAAGACGCAGAAGGAGACCATCACCGGCAAGCTGGACGCGGCCCGCCGCCTGCTGTCCCAGCTGTCGGCGGCGGAGCGGGCCCGAATCGCCGAGGGGACGAGCGGGGGAACAGCCGGAGGCGCCGGCGACCGCGCCTCACGCAGCTCCACGGGCGGCCGCGCCGACCTCCAGGCGCCCGGCTCCGCCACCGTAGGAGCCCCCAACTCCCGTGCGGCCGCCGCCGTTTCCTACGCCTACTCCAAGCTCGGCAGCCCGTATGTGTGGGGCGCGACCGGACCGAACGCCTTCGACTGCTCGGGCCTCGTCCTGGCCTCGTACCGCTCCGCCGGCGTCTCCCTGCCCCGCACCACATACGCCCAGATCGGCGCCGGGCAGCGCGTCTCCCGCTCCGAACTCCTCCCGGGCGACCTGGTGTTCTTCTACTCCGGCATCACCCACGTCGGCCTCTACATCGGCGACGGCCAGATGATCCACGCACCGAACCCGTCGGCCCCGGTGCGCGTGGCGCCGATCGACGAGATGCCCTTCGCGGGGGCCACACGGGTGGTGTGAGCCGACGAGCGACCCGGTGGGCGCACCCACCCGCTCCGGCCGACGTCACACCAGTCGCCGCGCCGTCGCCCACCGTGTGAGCTCGTGCCGGTTGGACAGCTGGAGCTTGCGCAGCACCGCCGAGACATGGGACTCGACCGTCTTGACGGAGATGAAGAGCTGCTTGGCGATCTCCTTGTAGGCATAACCGCGGGCGATGAGCCGCAGCACCTCGCGCTCACGCTGGGTGAGCCGGTCGAGGTCCTCGTCGACCGGCGGGGCGTCGGTCGAGGCGAAGGCGTCCAGCACGAACCCGGCCAGGCGAGGGGAGAAGACGGCGTCGCCCTCCTGGACCCGGAACACGGAGTTCACCAGGTCCGTACCGGTGATCGTCTTGGTGACGTAGCCCCGGGCTCCGCCGCGGATCACCCCGATGACGTCCTCCGCCGCGTCCGACACGGACAGGGCGAGGAAGCGCACCGGCTGCTCGGCGTCGGCCATCAACGGGGCGCAGCGGCGCAGCACTTCGACCCCGCCGCCGCCCGGCAGGTGGACGTCCAGGAGGACCACCTCGGGCCGGGTCGCGGTGATGACCGTGACCGCCTGGTCGACGTCCGCCGCCTCACCGACGACCTCGACGCCGGTCTGCTCGGTCTGGCCGATCTCGGCCTGCACGCCGGTACGGAACATGCGGTGGTCGTCGACGAGGACCACGCGCACATGGCGCCCGCTCGTGGTGTCGCCGGAGGCCTTCGCCGGCTCGGCCGCCTCCGCCGCTCCCCCTGTCCCGGTCGTGCCGTTCGTACCGGTCGTATCGGTCGGGTCGCTCATGACGTGTTCTCCGCCCTCTCCATCTCCAGCTCGACCTCCGTGCCGCCGTCCGGGACGGCCCGCAGTCGCGCGGTGCCCCCGTGGCGCTCCATGCGGCCGATGATCGATTCTCTGACGCCCATGCGGTCGGCGGGTATCGAGTCGAGGTCGAAGCCGGGTCCACGGTCCCGGACGGACACGAAGACCGCCCTGCCCTCGACTTCGGCGTAGACCTGCACGGCGCCGCCCTCGCCACCGTACTTGGCCGCGTTCACCATCGCCTCGCGCGCGGCCTGCATCTGTGCGCCGACCCGTTCGTCGAGCGGACAGTCCCCGACGACCACGACCTCGATGGGGACGCCGTGCTTGTCCTCGACCTCGGCGGCGTTGCGGCGCACCGCGTCGGCGACCGTGGTCGGCTCGTCGGCCTCCTCCTTTCCGGTGCCCTCGGGTTTGTAGAGCCAGGTGCGCAGGTCGCGCTCCTGGGCGCGGGCGAGGCGGCGCACCTCGCCGGCGTTCTCCGCGTTGCGCTGGATCAGGGTCAGGGTGTGCAGCACCGAGTCGTGGACATGGGCGGCGACCTCCGCTCGCTCCTGGGCGCGGATGCGCATCAGGCGCTCCTCGGAGAGGTCCTGGGTCATACGGACCAGGTAGGGACCGGCGAGGAGCGTGATGCCGACGAGGACCGCGAGGGCCGCCTGGAGGACCGAGCCGAGGTGGGCGGCCGAGCCCTGCAGGACGAAGATGCCGGAGACGCCGGCCGTGACCAGCAGGACGCCGGCGCCCGCGCGCAGGAGCGTGAGCGTACGGCGTCTGCGGCCGACCTCGACCCAGCGGGCCCGGCGCGCGTTGTCCGCCTGTCTCCAGACGAGGGCGACGCCCGCGCCGACGAGGACGGCGGGCAGCAGATACGCCTTGGCGCCGGTGCCCAGGTTCACATTGCCGACGAAGACCATGGCGACGACGACCATGAGGAGCAGGGCGACGATCTGCCCCTTGTCGGGTTTGCGGGCGACGAGCCTGCGGCGGCCGTCGGACGCGGTCTCGGTGGCGACCAGCGCCGGGGGTTTCTGGTCGCCGACACCGCCGACCCCGAGCGGCACGAAGAACCAGAAGGCCGCGTAGAGCAGGGCGCCGAGGCCGTCCGCCATGAACAGGCCGGCGAAGACGAGCCGCACCCACACGACGGGCAGCCCGAGATGCCCGGCGAGCCCCCGCGCCACGCCACCCAGCCAGCGTCCGTCGCTGCTGCGGTAGAGCTTGCGCGGCGGCCGCGGTTCGACGAGTGGCGCTGTTGCGGCTTCCGGCATGCCAACGATGGTCACACGGGCGGTCGGCCCGGGCATCAGGGTTCGTCCCCGAGACGCCCCTGATCTTCCGGGCCGCCGCACGTCGAACGCCTCCCCTGCCCCGGATCAGGGCCGATATCAGGGTCCGACCAGGGTCGTTCCGACTGCCGCGAGGGCGGCTCGCCCGCCACCATGGACTCATGACAGATCACCAGCACGCCGCGGACGCCGAGCCCGACGGGGGCACCGCGCCCGACGCGGCCGCCCCGTCCCCCGGCGTTCCGGGCACGGCCGGTGAAAAGCCTCGCGCGCACGGAGAACACGGAGGGCCCGGCGAGCAAGGAGTCCGCGAAGGACACGGCCCGTCCGAGGAAACGGAGGCGCGGACCGTGGTCGAGGCGGCCACCGAGGCCGCGACAGCCGCCACGATCGCCGCCCAGGCTGCGGCCGCGGCGGCAGCCGGTAGCGGTTCAGAGACCGGTAGCGGTTCACAGAGAGGAGCGAGTTCAGCGGGAGGGCCCGAGGCACCAGGGGCGGCGGCATCGGGATCCGGAGCGGAAGCGGGATCGGGAGCGGGAGCGGAATCGGGAGCACCTGGCGCACCCGGCACTCCGGAAGGCGCCGAAGCGACCGGCCCCCCGCCCGGATTCCGGCGGGACCGCGAGCACAAGATGCTCGCCGGCGTGTGCGCGGGGCTCGGGCGGCACTGCGACATGGACCCGGTGATCTTCCGGATCACGCTCGCCGTGCTCTCCGCGACCGGCGGCATCGGCCTCATCTTCTACGGCTTCGCCTGGCTCTTCGTCCCGTACGCCGACGACGGGCAGAACGAGGTGCGCAAGCTCCTGACCGGACGGGTGGACGGCCAGGCTCTCGCGGCTGTGCTGTTCGCGCTGGTCGGCTGCGGGGTGTTCCTGTCGATGCTGAACAACGGCAGCGTGCTGACCTTCGCCGTGGTTCTCTCCCTGCTCCTCGCGGGCGCCGGGTACTGGTCCCGGCAGCGGGACTCCTCCGACCCCGACCCGCTGGCCGCCCAGGCCGTGGCCGACGCACCGCCGGAGGCCCAGGCGCCGCCGGTGCCCGCCGCCTACCTCTCCTGGTGGCGCGACCCCATCGTCAAGGACGGCACGCACGACGGCGGCACCGGCTATCTGTGGGGCCCCTGGGACGCCCACGGCCGGAACATCACCGCGACCGTCAGAGTCGACCTCGACGGCCACCAGCGCCGCCCCGACGACATACGCACCGCGCGCGAGACGTACACCGGACCGCGCGGCCCCCGCTGGATCGGCGGCTGGGTCTTTCTGCTCGCCGTGCTGGCGGGCGGCCTGGTCACCCGGCTCACCTGGGACGACCATCCGCTCGGCACCAGCCTGCAGGCCGGCCTGGCAGCCGCGCTCATCGTGCTGGGCGGAGGCATCGCGATCAGCTCGTTCCTGGGGCGGACGGGCGCGGGGTCGGTGTTCCTGGCGATCGTCACGGCGGGCCTGCTGGCCTGCACGGCCGCTCTGCCGAAGGACATCGGCACACACTGGACGAACACCACCTGGCGGCCCACCGCGGTGGCGGAGGTGCGGGCGGCCTACGACCTGGGCACCGGCGAGGGCACCCTGGACCTGTCCCGGCTGGACCTGGCCAAGGGGCAGACGGTGAGCACCAATGCCGAGGTGGGAGCGGGCCGGCTGCGGGTGATCGTGCCGCCGGACGTGATCGTGAAACTGAGGATCGACGTGGGGCTGGGAGACGTCCAGCTGCCCGGCGACGACGAGAAGGACGTGGACGTGGAGCCGGGCAAGCACAAGGAGGTGACCCTGCAGCCGGTCTCCGGCAAGGCGGACGCGGGGACCCTCGACCTCGACCTCCAGGTCGGCGTGGGACAGGCGGAGGTGGCCCGTGCTGCGTCATGAGTTCCGGCCCGGCAGGCTGGTCGCCGGCGTCTTCATCACCCTCGCCGGCGTCATCTACGTGGGTGACGCAGGCGGCGCCTGGGAGACGCCGTGGTTCGTGGTGATCCCGGTCGTCATGGCCGGCCTCTTCCTGGCGGGCGCGACGGGCGTGGTGGCCGGGAGCATCCGCAGACGACGCGGCCCCTCCCGCCGGACCGCTCCGCCGGAGACCGGCACGAGCACGACGCCCTGACGGCGATGCCGGGCACGGCCGGGCCACTGCCCGCCTCCCGCCCGCACGAACACGGCGCCCCGACCGAAGGGTCAGGGCGCCGGAGCGGGCCACGATCGCGTGCCGAGCGGCCCCGGGGCGGTACAGGGCGGCGGCCCCAGGCGGTACGGGTACAAGGCCGGCCCAGGGACTACAGGGGACCAAGGGGTACCAGGAGGGCGGTACTGGCGGTACTGGCGGCACCTGGCCGCACCTGGCGGTGCAGCTAGCTCAGGCCTCCGCCGCCCGCGCGCTGCCGGCGCCTGGAGCGCCAGACCGCGTCGAGGGAGAGGACGGGAGCGCCGGCGAGGATGAAGGGCAGCCAGGCCATGAGGTAGGGGAGGTCGTTGCCGTAGTAGTAGGGATCCGAGGCCCAGCTCACCGTCAGCCACAGGCTGAGCGAGATCAGCGCGCCGCCGAGCGCGGCGATCCGGGTGAGGACGCCCAGCAGGGCGCCGATGCCGACGGCGAGTTCGCCGAAGGCCATGGCGTAGCCGAAGGCGACGGGGTTGTTCAGGGCCATGTCGACCAGGGCCGGGATGGCCGAGGAGTCACGGACGGCGCGCATGGTCTCGCCGATCGAGCCGGCCCCGCTGTCCTTCAGGAAGGCGCTGTCGGTGAGTTTGTCGAGGCCCGCGTAGATGAAGGTGACGCCGAGGAAGATGCGCAGGGGAAGGAGGGCGTACCGGGCGGCGGTGTCCCGCCAGTCGCCGCCACCGTCGAGATAGGGGGGGTAGGTGTCCGTCCGCATGCCGTGAGTCATCGCCCGTAGCCGCCTCTCGCCCGCAGTGATGGGACCCCTCAACAGACCATACGTACGAAATGGGGGGTGCGCTCAACTGTTGACACGGCTTCTGCGCCCCACGGATTCACTCAGCCGCACCGATTCACACCGCCGCGCCGACCGCCGAGATCACCGTTGAGGCCACCGACGGGGTCACCGCCTGGATCACTCCGTCACGTCGATCGCGTAGCGGTTCGTCTCCGCTCCTGCCGCGGTGACGACCTGGACGTCCAGGCGGCCCGGTTCCACGTCCGCCGGGACGGGGACGGTGAGAACTGCGTCGGTGGGGTTGCTGAAGCCGCCCGTGACCGGGACGAGGGGGACATGGACGTGGACCGGGCCGATGCGGACGACCATCCGGGACAGGCGGTCGGCGGTCTGCGCGCCGGGCGGGACGAAGCCTGCGCCGCGGATCTCGATGTCGTCGCCGGTGCGGATCGGGGCGTCCAGGTCGCCGGCCTCGCGGGAGCGGACGACGGAGAGGATGACGGGGCGGCCTCCCTCGGCGTACTTGCCGGCGAGGTAGGTCGCGGCGGAGACCAGGACCACCACCGCCAGACCCCAGGGCAGGTCGGGCAGCTGGTCGGGCCGGCGGGCCAGCCGGACCGCCGCGAAGGCGAGGGCGACGGCGCCGATCACGACGTACTGGATGTCGGCGAAGGTGCCGCGGCCGGCGTCGTCGGTGAGCAGGTCGGCGGCCCGGGGCCGGTGGGCGCGGACCTTCTGGAGCCGCTGGGCGAGGACCCGCAGGCCGACCACCCGGCGTACCAGCACCGCGATCCCGCAGACCACGGCGAGCACGGTCACCACGCCGGCGCCCCGGGCCAGGTCGAGCCCGGCGATCAGCGCATCGCGTTCGGCGTGGCCGGAGGCGGCGGCGAGCCGGCCCACCAGGACCAGCACCGCATAGGCCACGAGCAGCACCCAGGCGGCGGCGACCGCACGGGAGGTGGAGAGGCGGTTGTCCTCGCCGATCACGGGCGCGAGCGCACCGCCGCGCGCCCGATGGAACCAGGAGGCGGCGGTCAGCGCGCCGGCGACGACGAGCGCGGCGAGGAGTCCGGCGGTGCGGGCGCTGGTCCAGCCCGCGCCGATGGCGGTCAGCGACTGGACCAGCAACAGCACGACGACCGCCGCCCACACGGTGACCGCCGTGCGGAGCCAGAGCCGGGTCAGCCAGGCCTCGCCCTCGGCGCGGCCGCGTTCGGCGACGAGCTCCGCGGACTGCGCCAGTTCCTCGGAGACCCACTGGCGCGAGGCGGAGGCCGAGTGCGCGACGGCGGCCGGCAAACCCTGTCCGGCGGCGAACTCCTCCCGTTTCACCAAGAACGCGGCCACCGCGCGCCGATGCCCCTCGCGAGCCCCGTGCGGGCAGTCCCCGCACGCACAGCCACCGTCGTGCGCACCCGCTCCCGGGCCGGGATTCACGCCCTGTCTCGCCTCCTGAACCGCCACGTCCGACGCCTGCCTTCCCCGCTACCCGATCGGATGGCGGCCTTTTGGGGACCCCGTGCGGACCCCTGCCACCACCCTGTGAACAACTCCCCTGCGATGACTGCGAATTGTGCCCTACGCCACACCCTCCGTTTCCGCCAGGTCTGGTCAGCGCGGGTGAAGCCGCGTGGGCAGTGTTGACCCGGCTGCAAGAATTTCCGTATGGCCGAGATCATCCAGCGTGACGGGACCTGGGCCTTCGACGGCACAACGGTCAGGATCACGCCGGGGCTGCACCGCTCCGTGCCGCTGTTGCGGCAGACGTACGGGGAGATCGCCGTGCCCCTGAAGGCGGTCGCCGGGATCGTCTACGAGCCCGAACGCAGGCGCGGCAGGCTGCGGATGCGGCTGCGCGAGGGGGCCGATCCGCTGTTGCAGGCTACCGGCGGCCGGCTGCCCGACGCGGCCGACCCCTACCGGCTCACCGTGGACATCGACCGCTCCGGGGTCGCGGAGTACCTGGCCGAGGAGATCCGGCACGCGCTGCTGCTGGACCAGATCCCGGGCGAGCCGACCAAGGCCTACCTCCTGCCGGGTCCGCCGGTCCCGGTGTCCGTGCGCTCCTCCGACGGCATCGTCTCCTTCGACGGCATCCAGGTGCGGATCGACTGGGCCGACACCTCGGACCGGGTGAAGCGGGCGACCGGGCCACGGGTGATCGACGTCCGCGACGTCGTGCAGGTCGAGTGGCTGCCCAACTCCGGCCACGAGGACGGCTTCCTGCGCTTCGTGACCCGCGAGACGGTGTTCTCGAAACTGCCCGCGGAGAAGGACCCGTACGCCCTGGACCTGTGGGGCAACGTGAGCCGCGATCTGCTCACCGCGCTGATGGCGACCGCGGTCACGGCCCGCATCCCGCATCCCTCGACACGCACGCGTGCCGAGGACGAACCCGCGGACGGGCACGAGGACGCGGCCCGCAGACGTCGGCTGACCGCGTCCGTCCCGGCCCCGGCCGACCACCACGACGTACTGCTGCGCCGGCTGCGCGAGTTGGGCGGGCTGCACCGGGACGGGGTCCTCACGGACGAGGAGTTCGCCCGCACGAAGGCGGTCGTCCTCCGCGGCTTCTGAGCGGGTCGGGCGAAGTCGGCAGCGCCCCGAAGGGGCGCGGGGAACTGCGCGACCAGCCACGACGGCGCCGCAGCAAAACGACGTCACATCGCGGCACATCGCGGCACTCCAGCGGAGCGCCTAGCTCAACAGGTCCGGCTCGCTGCGGCTGATGTCCTGCCACAGCGGCTGGTAGTTGATCCACGCCACGAGGTCGCCGCCGAGCTGTTCGCGGGTCGCCGTGGCCGCCCGGTGTTCGATCAGGATCGGCCGGCCCGCCGCCCGCGCGGTCAGCTGGACCTGGCTGGAGCGTTCCATCGACACGAACCACCAGGCGGCCGCGTCCACGGAGTCGCCGACCGTGAGCAGCCCGTGGTTGCGCAGGACGAGCGCCTTGCGGGAGCCGAGCGCGGTCGCGATGCGCCGCCCCTCCTCCGCGTCGACGGCCACGCCGGTGTAGGCGTCGTAGAGGGCGTGGTCCTCGTAGAACGCGCAGCTCTCCTGGGTGATGGGGTCCAGCAGCTCGCCGAGCGCGGCAAGGGCACGGCCGTGCACCGAGTGGCAGTGGGCGACGGCGACGACGTCCGGGCGGGCGGCGTGGACCTGGGCGTGCACGGTGAAGGCGGCCTGGTTGACGTGGTAGCGGCCCTCGACGACCTGACCGTCGGCGTTGGCCAGCACCAGGTCGCTCACCGTGACGTGCTTGAAGGGCATCCCGAACGGGTTGACCCAGAAGCAGTCGTCGAACTCCGGGTCGCGGGCGGTGATGTGTCCGGAGACGCCGTCCTCGAAGCCGAGCCGTCCGAAGAGCCGCACCGCCCCCGCCAGCCGTTCCTTGCGGTGCCGGCGCTCGTCCTCCACCGAGTCGTGCATCGGCGGCATGGCGAACTGCAGCCGGTCGGTGGGCAGCGGGGCAGGCGGTGTGGGCCCGTGCATCGGTCCTCCAGCACTGGGTGGGTTTACGACGCGGAAGTTACCGTCGGTCAGTGCAAAAGGGCAGAGCCGTTATGCAAAGATGACGATTTCCGTCACGTTCGGAGCACGTCTTGTCCCTCGCAGACCGTCATGTCACGTCCCTCATGCGCCAGATCACGACGCGCAACGACATCGAGCTCGTCCACCCCTTCGCGGAGTGGGAGACGTTCGGCGCGCTGGCCTATATCGCCGAGTGCTACGGCTTCCGGTACGAGAGTGTGCGCCTCGTCGGCAAGCAGCGGATCGTCCATGTCCGCCTGGTCCGCGACCCGGAGCCGTGGGCGCGGCAGCGGGCCGCGGCGAACTCGGCGGCCTTCCCCGACCCGGGCCCCGGACGCCCCGTGCCGGGCATGTACCTGGGCTCGCTCACACCGGTCCCCGAGGCGAAGGCGGACGTCGATCTGACCACGGGGCTCATCCGCTACGACGCCCTCGGCGCGGCCGCCAACCGTACGCAGCTGCTGGCCATCGGCGGCGGCTCCGCGGTGCTGTTCCTGCTGTTGGCCCTGCTGACCGGCCAGTACGTCGTCCTGCTCCCGCTCGCCGTGCTGATGCCGCTGTTCATGCTGGGCGCGCTCCAGGTGAACGCGAGCCGGCGCGCGAAGCTGGCCCAACGGCTCACGGCGGCGGGCTGTGCGCAGGCCCGGGACGAGTCGGGGCGCGAGCGGTTCGTCCGACCGGTGCCGTACACGGCGTGAACACCTCGATACCTGACAGAAGATGTCGGGTATCGGGTTCAGACTCGGTGTATGGCATCGAACTGGGCGGCGTTCGCCGCAGCCGAACCCGAACTCGCGTCGACCGCCGAGGACCGCTTCGGCGCCTTCACCCACCATGTCCTCGCCACCCTCCGCAAGGACGGCTCCCCCCGCACCACCGGCATCGAGGTCCGCTTCCTCCGCGGTGAGCTGTGGCTCGGCATGATGCCGGACTCGCTCAAGGCCCTCGACCTGCGCCGGGACCCGCGGTTCGCGCTCCAGGCGAACCCCGGTGAGGGCCAGTCCATGGGTGGGGGCGATGTACGGATCGCGGGGCGGGCGATCGAGGTCGAGGACAGCGGGACGAAGGCCGGGTACCGCGAAGAGGTGGAACCGCCGGAGCCGTTCCACCTCTTCCGCACCGAGCTGACGGAGGTCGTGCGGACCTACGTCGAGGACGAGACGTATCTCGTCGTGCAGGTCTGGAAGCCCGGTGCCCCGCTGCGCACGATCAAGCGCAAGTAAGGGCCGGCAGGGCTACTACTCCCACTCGATCGTGCCCGGCGGCTTCGAGGTCACGTCGACGACGACGCGGTTGACGTCGGCGACCTCGTTGGTGATCCGGGTCGAGATCTTCGCCAGGACGTCGTACGGCAGGCGCGACCAGTCGGCCGTCATGGCGTCCTCGCTGGACACCGGGCGCAGGACGATCGGGTGGCCGTAGGTGCGGCCGTCGCCCTGGACGCCGACGCTGCGGACGTCCGCCAGGAGGACCACCGGGCACTGCCAGATCTCACGGTCGAGACCGGCTGCCGTCAGCTCCTCGCGGGCGATGGCGTCGGCGTCGCGCAGCAGGTCCAGCCGCTCCTTCGTCACCTCGCCGACGATCCGGATGCCCAGGCCGGGGCCCGGGAACGGCTGGCGCTGGACGATCTCCTCCGGGAGCCCGAGCTCCTGGCCGACCATCCGCACCTCGTCCTTGAACAGCTTGCGCAGCGGCTCGATGAGCTGGAACTCGAGGTCCTCCGGCAGGCCGCCCACATTGTGGTGGGACTTGATGTTCGCGGTGCCGGTGCCGCCGCCGGACTCGACGACGTCCGGGTACAGCGTGCCCTGGACCAGGAACTCCACCGCCGGACCCGCGTCCGCGACGATCTCCGCCTGGGCCTGCTCGAAGACGCGGATGAACTCGCGGCCGATGATCTTCCGCTTCTCCTCGGGGTCGGAGACCCCGGCGAGCGCGCTGAGGAAGCGCTCCTCCGCGTCGACGACGACGAGCTGGACGCCGGTCGCGGCCACGAAGTCCTTCTCGACCTGCTCGGTCTCGCCCTTGCGCATCAGACCGTGGTCGACGTACACGCAGGTCAGCTGGGAGCCGATGGCCTTCTGCACGAGGGCCGCGGCGACCGCCGAGTCCACGCCGCCGGAGAGGCCGCAGATGGCGCGCTTGTCGCCGACCTGCTCGCGGATCGCGGCGACCTGCTCCTCGATGACGTTGCCGGTCGTCCAGGACGGGGTGAGGCCCGCGCCGCGGTAGAGGAAGTGCTCCAGGACCTGCTGGCCGTGCGTGGAGTGCATGACCTCGGGGTGGTACTGGACGCCGTAGAGCTTCTTCTCGTCGTTCTCGAAGGCGGCGACCGGGACGACGTCCGTGGCGGCGCTGACGGTGAAGCCCTCGGGGGCGGCGGAGCAGGCGTCGCCGTGCGACATCCACACGGCCTGCTCGGCGGGGGTGCCCTCGAAGAGGGTGGACGACGTCCTCGACACATGGAGATCGGTGCGGCCGTACTCACGGGCGCCGGTGTTGTCGACGGTGCCGCCGAGCGTCTGCGCCATCAGCTGGAAGCCGTAGCACATGCCGAAGACGGGGACGCCGGCTTCGAAGATCTCGCGGTCGAGGCGGGGGGCGCCCTCCTCGTACACGGACGAGGGGCCGCCGGAGAGGATGATCGCCGCCGGGTTCTTGGCGAGCATCTCCTGGACCGGCATGGTGCTCGGCACGATCTCGCTGTAGACCCGCGCCTCGCGGACTCGACGGGCGATGAGCTGGGCATACTGCGCGCCGAAGTCGACGACCAGGACGGTGTCGGGGGCGGCGGCAGTAGGAGTCGCTGATGACACGGGAGCCTTCCGGCGGTGGGGCGGGGGTCTGTGTGTACCGCCGATTCTACCGAGCCGGACGTCCGGACGGTCCCGGTGCCGAAGGCTCCGCCCCCGGACTCCCCGGACTCCCTGACTCCCCGGAGCCCGGCCCCCGGCCTCCCCGGTCCATGCCCAGGGAGCCGTGGCATACTGCCTCCATGCGCAAGCTCACGTCCTTCGTCTTTACCTATGGCAACCGGCCCACCGGCTGCCATGGTCGTGCTGCTTGAGCAACTGACAAGCGACTTCCCAGGCGCCCCGGGCCGACAAGGCCCGGGGCGTCTGTCGTTTTCCCGGGCCGGTCCGGGGCATCCCGTATCCACCTCGTACTCACCACAGGAGCCCCCATGACCGCCACCGACGTGACCGGCGCCCGTACCCCCGAGGCCGCGGACGTGATCACCGGCGCCCGTGAGCGCATCGACGCGCTCGACGACCGGATCATCGGTCTGATCCAGGAGCGGATGGCCGTCTCCGCCGTCATCCAGGAGGCGCGGATCACCTCCGGCGGCCGGCGCGTGAACCTCTCCCGCGAGATGGAGGTCCTCGGCCACTACCGGGACGCGCTCGGCAGGCCCGGGACCTCCCTGGCGATGACGCTGCTCGAACTGTGCCGGGGTCGCATCTGAGTTCGGGCCCCTTCTCACCCGTACGGCGCGTGACCGCCCCGCGAACGGCCTCGTTGGTCCTGGTGTCCGTTCCAGCCAGGTGCGGGCCCGGAAGAACCACGCGTGGCTCGCTGGAGCGATGAGGCGCACGGATCGTGCCGTGCGTCGTGGGACCTCGCTCCAGGAAGTGACCGGACGGCAGGGGACAGCAGCCCGGTCACCCAAGAGAACGGTCGGCCCCGGGGACGCCCGGGGCCGACCGGCGGAAATGCAAAAATGCACAAGGGCTGGGTCAAACGGTTGCGGGGGCCGCGCTCATCCAGCACGATGCGTAGAAAGCCCCGAACAGGCTCAAGTCCCCCCTCGGGCAACCGTCTTGCGTTGCCCTCCCCCTCTGTCAGACCTTGCCAGACGTTGTCAGACCTCATTGCCAAAGGTCCAGACCAGCGGCGCAACCCCCCGGCGCCGCTCCCAGGCACCGGCGCTGCCCTGACGCCGGTGCTGACGATAAAGAAGGGCCTCGCGGTTTCCGTCCCGCGGGGCCCTTCGTCATGCCCGGTTTCTTCATGCGGCACCCGGCCTGTGACGCGCGCCACATAAAGAACCTGTGAATAGAGGACAACCGTTCACAGCCTTCGCCGGTCACACCTAGCGAAACACGGGCCACTCCCACACCCCCATATGAGGAAGGCCTCCCCCACCAGATCCACCGAGGTCTTCATGAAGCTCCGCCGCACGATCGTCACCATGGCCGCGACGGCCGTCATCGCGCCGCTCGCACTGCTGTCCGCGCCCGCCGCCTTCGCGGAGGGGGACGACACGTCCTCCCCGAGCGCGACGTCGTCCTCGACGGAGACGGCTGCCTCCACTCCGTCCGCGTCCGACAGCCAGAGCGCGACCGGCACCCCGACCGACACCGCCTCGACCTCCTCGTCCTCCTCGCCGTCCGGTTCGGACGACCTGGCCGCGACCGGCACGCCCACCGGCACCACGTCGCCGTCCGCGTCCGACTCGAGCAAGGCCGGCGCGAGCGAGGAGCCGTTCGACCCGTTCCAGGACTGCGAGTCCTTCGAGCTGGACGAGAAGCTCACCGCGCAGCTCGAGGGCCTGCCGAACAAGATCGTCGCCGGTTCGGGCTGGCACGCCTTCAAGATCGTGGTCGACAACGACTCCGACCGTGATCTGAAGAACGTCTACATCGACTCCATGCTGGAGTACGGCGACGAGACGGACGCCTGGCTGTCCGAGGGACTCGCCGTCATCCAGGTCAAGGAGGACGGCAAGTGGACCGACTCCTACCAGGACTCCTACGAGGACGAGAACGGCAAGACGGTCAACGTCACGGGCTCCTTCGTCGGGCTGCTCGACTCGCTGGAGAAGGGCTCCTCCGCCAGCCTCGACCTGCGGGTGAAGGTCGCGGCCTCCGCGCCGGCGGGCTCCTCGTTCGCGCTGAGCGAGGCGATCTACGCGGGCGAGGGCTCCGACTGCTACGGCAACGGTGACTTCTACGACGTCGACATCCTCGCCGCCGGCAGCAGCGCGGACGACGTCGACGACGCCACGCCGAACGGCGACAAGCCCACCGACGGCGACAAGCCCCAAGGCGGCGCCAAGCCGATCAGCGGCAGCCTCGCCTCGACCGGCTCCGACTCCGCGCTCCCGATGATCGGGCTGGTCGGCGGCGTCGCCGTCGTCGCCGGTGCGGGCGCGCTGTTCGTCGCGCGTCGCCGCAAGGCCGGCGCGCACGCGTAACGCACCACCGGACCAGCGAAGGGACCTGCGCTCGGAGGGGGGCGCAGGTCCCTTCGCTCTTTCCAGATATCTCCGGCCGCTACTTCTTGGGCGGTACCGCGGGGATGCCCAGGAAGGGCAGGCGCAGTGCGCCGAACGCGTCCGCCGGCACCGCCGGGCGGGCCGGCTCCACCGCCTTCAGGCGTTCGTATGCCGCGCCCTGCGCCGGACGCGGATCCGCCGCGCCCTTGTTGGGCCAGTACGACATCGCGCGCTCGGCCTGCGCGGTGATGGTGAGCGACGGATTCACACCCAGGTTCGCCGAGACCGCGGCGCCGTCGACGACCGAGATGCCGGGATGGCCGTAGAGGCGGTGGTAGGGGTCGATGACGCCCGTCTCGCGCGAGTCGCCGATCGGACAGCCGCCGAGGAAGTGGGCGGTGAGCGGGGTGCCCATCAGCTCGCCCACATTGGACCCGGCGAAGCCGTTGATGTCGGCGGCGATCGCGGAGGCCGCCTCCGAAGCGGCCCTGATCTGTTTGGGGTTGGGCGCGCCGTGCCCCTGGCGTGCCGTCAACAGGCCTTTACCGACGCCCGTCGGCTTCAGGTACGTCGTCAGCGAGTTGTCCAGGGACTGCATCACCAGGCCGATGATGGTCCGCTCCGACCAGCGGCGGTTGGAGAGCGAGCGCAGCACGAGCAGCGGGTGGCGGGCCGCGCTCGCCAGCCAGCCCGCGACCCTCGACGAGCCCTCCGCGTACGGCACCTGGAGGATCGACAGCCCGCCCATCGAGTTGGAGCCCTTGCCGTAGCGGACCGGCTCGATGTGGGTGTTGTCGTCCGGGTGGATGGACGAGGTGATGGCGACGCCGCGGGTGAAGTCCACCTTCGCCGCGCCCGTCGCCTTGCGGTAGCGGCGGTCGTCGGTCTGCGCGCCGACCAGGGCCTCCGAGTTGGTACGGGTCAGCTCGCCCAACCGCTCCGAGAGGTGCGGGAGTTGGCCTCCCGCCTTCATGCGGTGCAGCAGCGTCTGGGTGCCGTAGGTGCCGGCCGCGAGGACGACCCGGCGGGCCTTGAAGGTCCGGCCCGCGCCCTTCTTGCGCGCGTCGGTGGGGAGGGTGGCGATCGCGTAGCCGCCCTGCGAGTCGTCCGTGATCGACACGACCGTGGTGAGGGGGTGCACGACCGCGCCCGCCTGCTCGGCGAGGTACAGATAGTTCTCGTTCAGGGTGTTCTTCGCGCCGTGCCGGCAGCCGGTCATGCACTCGCCGCACTCGGTGCAGGCCTTGCGGTCCGGGCCCGCGCCGCCGAAGTAGGGGTCGGCGACCTGCTCGCCCGGCTTCGCCTGCGCGCTGCCGTCGGCGTCCTCGCCGTCGCCGAAGAACACGCCGACCGGCGCCATGTGGAAGGTGTCGCCGACGCCCATCCGCTCGGCCGCCGCCTTCAGGTGCACGTCGGAGGGGGTGGTCGTCGGATTGAGCCGGACGCCCAGCATGCGGCGGGCCTGGTCGTAGTACGGCTTCAGCTCGTCCTGCCAGTCGGTGATGTCACGCCACTGGGGGTCGTCGAAGAAGGGTTTCGGCGGTACGTAGAGGGTGTTGGCGTAGTTGAGGGAGCCGCCGCCGACGCCCGCGCCCGCCAGGACCATGACGTTGCCCAGGAGGTGGATGCGCTGGATTCCGTACATGCCGAGCCTGGGGGCCCAGAGGTAGTTCCTCAGGTCCCAGGAGTTCTTGGGGAGCGTGTCCCTGGTGAAGCGGCGGCCCGCCTCCAGGACGCCGACGTCGTAGCCCTTCTCGGTGAGGCGCAGGGCCGTCACCGAGCCGCCGAAGCCGGAGCCGACGACGATTACGTCGTAATCGTAGGTGTCCTGGGGCACGTTGGCTCCTCGTTGAGTGTCCGTGCACGTTCGTCGTGGCTGGTCGCGCAGTTCCCCGCGCCCCTTAAAAGCCCTACCGCAGCCTGAGTGCCTTCATCACCCGGAGACTGGTGCTCATGAACTGGGCGTACTTCTCGTCCGTCATCCCCAGGGAGGGCGCCATCGGCAGCAGGCGCTGCTGGGCGACCGTCTGGGCCTCCGTGTACTTGAGGATGCCCTCGGAGCCGTGGCGGCGGCCCAGGCCGGAGTCCTTCATGCCGCCCATCGGGGACTGGACGCTGCCGTAGGCCGGGGCGTAGCCCTCGTTGACGTTCACGGTGCCGGTGCGCAGCCGGGCGGCGATGTCCCGGCCGCGCCGGCCGTCCTTCGTCCAGACCGACGAGTTCAGGCCGTACGGCGTGGAGTTGGCGTGCTCGACCGCCTCGTCGTCGGTCTTGAAGCGGTAGATCGAGACGACCGGGCCGAAGGTCTCCTCGGTGCAGACGGACATGGGCTCCGTCACGCCGTCGAGGATGGTCGGCTCGAAGAAGTAGGGGCCGACGTCCGGGCGGGCGACACCGCCGGCGACGACCTTCGCGCCCTTGGCGACGGCCTCCTCCACATGCCGGGTCACCGTCTCCAGCTGGCGCTCGCCGACCAGGGAGCCCATGTCGGCGCCGTAGGCCAGGGAGGTGCCGAGACGCATGGCCTTGGTGCGGGCGGCGAAACGCTCGACGAAGGCGTCCGCGATCGACTCGTGGACGTACAGCCGCTCGATGGAGATGCACAGTTGACCGGCGGAGGAGAAGCAGGCGCGGACCGCACCCTCGGCCGCCCGCTCGATGTCGGCGTCCTGGAGGACCAGCATGGCGTTCTTGCCGCCGAGTTCGAGGGAGACGCCGACGAGCCGGGCGGCGGCGCCCTGGGCGACCTCACGGCCGGTGCGGGTGGAGCCGGTGAAGGAGACGTAGTCGGCGTGCCGGACGACCTCCGGGCCGACGACCGGACCCTCGCCGAGGACGATCTGGAAGACGTCGGCGGGCAGACCGGCCTCGACGAGCAGATCGCGGGCCCACAGGGCGGTCAGGCAGGTCTCCGTGTCCGGCTTCATCACGACGGCGTTGCCCGCGACGAACGCCGGCAGCGCGTCGCCGACCGACAGCTCCAGCGGATAGTTCCAGGGGGCGATCTGTCCCACGACACCGCGCGCGTGGCGCAGTTCGGTGACCTTCGTCAGGGTCGGCATCGCGCCCGCGTGCCGCTTGGGGCGCAGGTAGGACGGGGCCTTGCGACCGTAGTGGCGGGCGGCGACCGCGACGGCCTGCACCTCCTCGTGGGCGTGCAGTCGCGCCTTGCCGGTCTCCAGCTGGATGAGGTCGAGCACCTCGGCCTGGCGGGCCAGCACCAGGTCGTGGAAGCGGAGCAGGACGGCGGCACGCTCCCGGACGGGCGTCTGCTCCCACACCGCCTGGGCGGCGCGGGCCGACTCGAAGGCCTTGAGCACGTCCTCGGGGGTGGACTCGGGCAGGTCGGCGAGCTTCTCGCCGGTGAACGGCGTGTGGTTGGCCGTCCGGCCGGAGCCCGTCACGCCCTTGGTGAGCTGGGCGACCAGCTCCGGCGTCACCACGTCGGCGGCGGTGCGGACGCCGGCGGGGGTGGGGGCGAGAGGGTTCGTCCCAGCCTTGGCCGGCGTCGTCTCCGACGTCGCTTCCTGCGTCTTTTCCGGGGCCTGCGAGTCCGTCATGAGGCGCAGGGTATGACGTGGGGAAGACTTTGGGTACCCGCCGGTAATAGGGATTCACCGACCGCACACACGACGCCAGCGTTCACTGGCAACAAACCTGCTGATCAGGGCGTCGAGCCCGGTGCCTGCCGCGCGATTCAGCCGACCGCGATCTCCAGACGGTCGCGCGCCTCCTCGAACACCGCCGTGCCCTGCTTCTCGTCCGGCGTCCCCTTGGGCATGTCGACGCGCAGCTCGTACATGCGGCTGTCGGCGGTCAGGACGAACATCTGCACGACACGGGTCGGGGTGACGTCCAGACCGTAGGTGGTGTCGGCGAGCGCGGCCTCGAAGCCGTGGAAGGTGGTGCGGGTGGTCTGGGTGCGCGCGTCCTGGGCGTAGCCCTTCCAGGTCTCGTGCGCCTCGACCGCCCGGGCCGACGGGGTGCCGGGCGCCCGGTCCCAGAGGGTGAGGCGTACGTCGACGGAGCCCGCCGAGTAGATCACCAGCCGGGGCTGCTGATCGGCGCCGCCCTGGCGGGCGGACTCCTGGTACAGGCTCGGGAGGGTCAGTGACGCGTCCATGCCGGCCTCACGGTGGACGACCCACGGCGACGACCGCGACCCCGTCTCGAACAGGGACGCCCCCAGCCAGTCACCGCCCGCGAGCAGCCCGACGACCAGCGCCAGGGCCAGTGCCAGGGCCATGGGGCGGCGGTGGAAGGGGCGCCGGATGCGGGAGTCGCGGGTGGGCGGGGGCTCCGGTTCGAGGTGGTCGACGGGCGGCGCGACCCCCACCCGCACCGTCCCCACGTCCTCCCCGAACTCTCGAAGGACCCGCACGTCCTGAGGCTCGGCCTCCGCAGCGCCCTGAGCCCGGTCCGTCCCCTCCGCCATCCCCTCGGCGACCCCCTCCGCCCCGTCGGCCACCCCCTCCGCCCCCTCGGCGACCGCCTCCAGCTCCGCGGCCGCCTCCGCCGGGTCCGGACGCCGTTCCGGGTCGCGCTGCAGGAGCCGTACGAGCAGGGGGCCGAGCGGGCCGGCCTGTTTCGGCTCCGGCGGGTCCGCGGCGAGGATCGCGGCGAGCGTGGACTCCAGGGTCGTCCGGCGGAACGGGGACCAGCCCTCGACGGCCGCGTACAGCAGGACGCCGAGGGACCACAGGTCGGACGCGGGGCCCGCGCCGCGCCCGGACATCCGCTCGGGGGCGATGAACTCCAGCGAGCCGACGAACTCGCCGCTCGCGGTGAGGGATTCCTCGCCCTGGATGTGCGCGATGCCGAAGTCGGTGAGGACGACCCGGCCATGGGGGCCGAGCAGCACGTTGGCGGGCTTCACGTCCCGGTGGACGATGCCGACGGCGTGCGCGGCGCGCAGGGCGCCCAGGACGGCGAGGCCGATGCGGGCGGCCTCGGCCGGGTCGAGGGGGCCGCGCCGCAGCACCTCGTGCAGGGACTCGCCGCGGACCAACTCCATGACGATCCAGGGGAGTCCGCCGTCCGCGTCGGCCCCCTCCTCCACCACCACGTCGTGGATGGAGACGGCGCACGGGTGGTCGACGCGGGCGGCGGCCCGGGCCTCCCGGTGCAGGCGGTGGGCGGCCCGGCGATAGGAGTCGTCCTCGGGGTCGCCCGACAACCGGGGCTGCTTGACGGCGACTTCACGCCCGATGAGCTCGTCCCGGGCCCGCCAGACGGTGCCCATCCCGCCGGAGCCGATGCGTTCGAGCAGCCGGTAACGCCCGTCCACTATCCGGCTTTTGGCGCCTCCGGGATCCCCGTCGTTGCTCATGCCCCCATGACTACCACGATCACCGTCGACCTCACCGGACCGGGGCGAACCGTCCCGTCTCCAGCCGTCGCACCGCCACCACGCCCGGCCCGGCGAAGTGTGCCGGTATCACCAACTCCCGTTCACTCGCGGCTCGTTCGAGGATCCGCCGACGACTGGCGGCCGCCTGGCCGGGGTCGAGGCAGAAGCAGCTGCTGCACTCCGGCCGCAGCACCTGCACCGGGTTGTGCAGCAAGTCCCCCACGAACACCGCCCGTTCGCCGCGCGAGGCGACCCGCAGGACGGCCGAGCCCGGCGTGTGGCCGGGGACCGACTCCAGGGTCAGGTACTCGTCGACGCGATGGTGCCCGTCCCAGAGCACGGCCTGCCCGGCACGGTGGACGGGCGCCACGCTGTCCTCGTAGACGAGACGGTCGTCCTCCCTGACGCCGCCGCCGTAGCCGCCCGCCGGCCCGAAGTAGGCGTCGTCGGCGGCCGGGAGGAGGTAGCGGGCCCGGGGGAACGTCGGCGCCCACTCCCCCTCGACGTCGAGGGTGTTCCAGCCGACGTGATCCGCGTGGAGGTGGGTGTTGACCACCACGTCGACGTCCTGCGGGCGCACCCCGGCCCGGGCGAGCCGTCCCGGCAGGTCGCTCTGCCGCCGGTGGAAGTGCGGATAGCCGGGCCGCTCCCGCCCGTCGCCGACCCCGGTGTCCACGAGGATCGTCCGGCCGGCGCTGCGCACGATCCAGGTCTGCAGCGCCGACCTGACCCGATCGCTGTCGGGATCCCAGTGGTCGGGGGCGAGCAGCTCCCGGTGCTCCTTCCACTCCTCGGGATCGCAGCCGGGAACGAGGCCGGCGGCGGGTATGAAGGGGCCGTGCCACTCGACGACCCGGAGGATCTCGACGTCTCCGACCCGGAAACTCTGCACATGTTCGTCAGTCATGTCCGGGAGCCTAGTAGTGCCTGGTCAGGTCGGCTGGAGTGGTGCGTGTCCTTGGGGCTTGGTGTGACGTTGAGGGTGTATGACTCCGGACGAGATTGCCGTGG